>JAWSUT010000017.1:29770-63608 GCA_033549345.1 Bacillota bacterium
ACAAATCAAATACTTTGGCAACTGCCGTTCCCAAAACACCGGCAAAGGCCTCAGAGTCGCCGCAGGCGGTCTGTCCGGCCAGGCGCCCCTGACGGTTTGCCGTGGTGCCCAGCGGAAGGTAAACATTTCGCTTTAGCAGCCTGTGATACGTCTCGGTACAATCACCCGCTGCCAGGATATCCGGCAGGTTGGTCCGCATCCGGCGGTCTACCGCCACCGCATTTTTTACGCCGAGTCGGATTCCCGCTTGGCCGGCCAGTTCACTGTTCGGGCAGACCCCAATGCAGAGGATGACCATGTCGCAGGGATATTCCCCTTTTTCCGTCACTACGGATTCTACCTTGTCTGTGCCTTTAAAAGCCACAATACCCTCGCCGCAATGCGTATGTACGCCGTGTTTTTCCAGTTCCTCATGACAATACTCGGAAAATTCCGGGTCAAAATTAACGAGAACGCGCGGCACTTTTTCGACAAGGTGCACTTCTTTGTCCAGCAGACGCAGGTTTTCTGCCACTTCCAGCCCGATGTATCCCGCACCGACAATAACTACGCGCCTGATGTCCGGGTCTGCAACAGCGGCTTTGACTGCCAACCCATCATCCAGTGTGCGCAGTGTATGGACACCCGGCAATTCAATGCCGGGCAGTTTGGGAACAACAGGCCGGGCTCCTGTGGCATAAATCAGGGTACTGTAAGGCTGGTGCAGGGATTCCCCCGTCTCCAGGTTTTTCACCGTAACCAGTTTTTTGTCAGCGTCTATCGCCGTGACTTCATGACGGGTCCTGACCTGAATATTCATCTTTTCACCGTAATACTCCGGTGTCCTGATGACCATGTTATTATGGTCGGGAATCACATCTGAAAGATAATAGGGCATACCGCAGGCGCCGTATGAGACAAAACTCCCTTTTTCAAACACAAGAATGGGTAGGTCCGGCTGCAGACGCCGTACCTTGGAAGCGGCGCTCATCCCGGCGGCTACGCCTCCCACAACAACCATTGGATGCTGCATTCTCTTTCACCTCCGTGCCCTTTTCTATTCTGCACAAACGAAAACGTTTCCTGCACGATTTTCCAGTTTATCTTTATATCAGGGCCGCCCGCAGGGATATTTTGTCGTATTTCGGCAATGCTAACCCTATTATGGTCTGCGGGTGAGTTAAAAATGACAATCTACCAGATGCCTCTGTTTGAATTGCAATCGCTGCCGGAGCTCAAACAGGTGGAAGCACGACTGCGGGAGTTATCCAGCGGCAGTGATTCATGGACCCCTCTGTTCTCATCGTCTGTGGCACGGGGCGGTAAACGTCTCCGCCCTGCTCTTGTATTACTTTGCGGCTCCTTTCAGCCTGCTCCCAGGTATGAGCTTGTGGATGTGGCCACTGCCGCCGAACTGATTCATACCGCTTCCCTGGTGCACGATGATGTAATTGACCAGGCTGAAAGCCGCAGGGGACAGCCCACTGTCTCAGCGAGATGGGGGACGCACCAGGCGGTACTCTACGGCGACTTCCTGTTTGCCCGTTCTTTTTCTTTGCTGACAAAACACGGCTATACGGGCATTCTTGAGAATATGACCCGGGCGATTAGTCTGATGTGCGAAGGAGAAATTGAGCAGTTTGCGCGCCGGTTCGACTGCAGTGTAACCGAAGCGGAATATATGTCCTACATCCACAAAAAAACCGCCTTTTTCCTGTCATCCTGCTGCCTGGCAGGTGCGGAAGCAAGCGGCATGGAACCGGTGCAGAGAAAATTGCTGGCCTCGTTTGGCCTGCAGTTGGGCTATGCATTTCAGCTGACAGACGACCTTCTTGATTTTAAAGGCTCACAGGAAATTACCGGCAAACCTGTCCTGCATGACCTGCGGGAAGGCTATCTGACACTGCCGGTTATCAAATTGCTGTGTCATCCCCGGTATGGGAATCCGGTGAGAGAAATCATCAAAGAACGCTGCTTTACACAGGACAGCCTGCACTATGTGCAAACCGCCCTGCATGACAGTGGTATACTGGACGAAGTATCCAAAAAAGTCCGGACGCTTGTGTTCCGGGCCAAGCAAAATCTGCAAAACCTACCCCGCAAACCGGCACGTGCAGTACTGGCCAGGCTTGCGGACTATATCGTGCAAAGAGAATCCTAGGTCATCAGATGGTTCCTTTGCGCCGGAGAAGCAGGCACAAATGATACAGTCCAAAAGACGCGGCGCCGCCGGTACGCAGCAGGTGCTGCGTTATTTTTTTACGACCGGACTGACCTGCCTTGGGATCGGAAAGATAAAGAGCAAGCAGCCCGTGGATCACTGTTTTGTGAAATGCGGGACGCGGCAGACTGCCCGCACTCCGGTATGCCTCCCTGAGAAACCGGCTCAGCCCCTCTTCGGTCTTTTGTTCTGAAGGATAATATGCCACGAAGTTCAGGTCGCCGTGAATGCTGTCTTCATCCAGGTCGATAAAATAATCAAGTAAAATATGTATACCGCAAATCCATGGAAAATAACAGGCTACCAGCCGGTCAGCCGCCAACGGATCGACTTTGCCTTCCGCGGCTGCGGCGGCCAATGCGAACATGGCCAACGTGGAACCGGTAGCCGCAGCAAATTCCCACCACATTGTGCCCGGAGCCAGGTCGCTGTGCCGTCTGTGCCAACGCAGCAGAGTCTCTTCCCGACGGGAACGGGTCATGTGTTTATATACCTGCAAATCGGAATAGAGGCCAACCAGATGGACAAGTTCACCCCGGATTCCTTCATATCCCGGAAAAGACATAACTGTTTCCCGGCTGGTTTGGACAAGGCCCTCCAAATAACCGCCGTCATCCCGCAGAGGATAGTCACGATACCAGTCGCCTGAAGGTGCCTCTGCGCCCACTGCCGCAAGCATGGCGCCGTGCAGTGTGCGAAAACCGGTTTCACAGGCACCGTCAACCCGGTCGCAGAGATTGTCCAGATAATCGCTGATTGTCTGCAGGGCGACAATAAAACGGACAAGACTACGGCTCTTACCTGTGGAGTACAGAGCGAAAAAACTGCCTCCCTGGCAGTGAAACCGTTTATGTTCAATGCTTGCCAGAGCCTGGTGCCGCAGTGTTTCATCGGGGATGGCAGCCGCTTCTTTGCGCCAGTGATTCAGTTCCTCCCCCACTAGCGGCAGAATCCGGTAAACATAAGGCAAAATCAATGCCCGGTCTCTTGTGCTTTCTGTGACAGTGGTCATGTTTACACCTCTAGACGTTAAAGTATTACATGTCCGCAACCGGAATATGTATCAGTTATTATTCCTTAATAACATTAATTTTAGCCGGATTTCGCGGCACCGTCAGCAATATAGGCTGCACTGACAGGCAGGTTTTTTGTCACAGAAGGGCGAACAATACGTGTAGGAGGGTCAAACATGGATAAACTTCAATTCGACTTTACTGCGATTGCGGAATCGGTGGCAGAAAAACCGGAAGATATGGAAACGTACGCTCGGCAGCAGATGGACCAGATGTGTAAACTGCTCCATGAAATGCCCACCTACACCTGTCCGGCATCCTGCAACCGCTGCTGCCACGGTTCTATACTGATGTCCTATCTCGAATATCTCAACATGATCACGGCCATCCGCAAGCGCGGCGGCATCCGGGAACTAAAAGAGCTTTTTGCTGCACGCCTTGGCACCCTTGAAGAAGAAGGAAAGCTGCTCTGCCCGTTCGTCCGCGACGACAAAGGAGCTGAGCACTGCGCCGTCTATGCAGACCGCCCTCTGATCTGTCGCGTCTTTGGCACCACAGCTTCTCCCTGTGATGAAGAAATCAATCATCCTCATTTCCCCGAAGCCCGTTTTTTCCGGGCGTATAACGCACTCTATTATCTCGAAGACGGCAGTTTTATCGGCGTGCCCCTTACAGATGAGCTTGCCCTGTACGAAGCTCCTTTTGATATCTGGGCCATCGCAGACAGCGGCCGGACAGACGAACTGCTGGCGCTGTTTGCAGAACACGGCAGCATGCGGGCCGTCATCTGTGATGTGCCGCAAAACCGTTTCTTTATTATCCTGCCGGGTGGCGGGAGGCAATACCTGGAATCCATTGAAAGCTAGGGACAAGGGGACAGGTTACTTGTCCCACATTACCCAATATTATCTTTTACCTTAATACCACATGATGCTGCTATTTTGGGACAAATAACCTGTCCCCTTGTCCCATAACAAAAACCGGACGCGTTTGCGTCCGGTTTTTTATTATGCCGAAAGTTTTTGTGGTTCGTTAACAGAACCGTCCATGGAAATCTTGACGGTATGCACAGGGACATTGCTGCCGCTGCGTTTCACAGCTTCACGGACAATACCGATTAAGCCGCTGCAGCAGGGTACTTCCATGTGGGCAACCGTTATACTTTTCAGGTCATTTTTACGAATAATTTCCGTCAGTTTTTCCACATAAGACATCGTTTCATCAAGCTTGGGACAGCCAATGGCAACAGCACGGCCCTGCAGCAGGGTTTGGTGGAAGCCGGCATAGGCAAAGGGAACACAGTCGGCTGCAACCAGCAGGTCGGCGTTTTTAAAGTATGAGGCAGTGGGGTTAAGCAGTTTGAGCTGGACAGGCCACTGTCTCAGTTCCGAAGAAACACCGTCCTGGGCGGAAACCGGTTTCGCTTCCTTTTGGACCGGCAGCACACGGGCCATGGTGCCGGGGCAGCCGCAGCCCAGAGGGTGTGTTTCGGGCTCTTCCTGGGCTTTTTGCGCCTGAAGGTGCTCGTGGACAGCTTCTTCGTCAAACGGGTCAGCATCCCGCACCTCAACAATCAGCGCGTCCTGCGGGCAGTCGCCCAGGCAGGCGCCCAGACCGTCACAGAGTTTGTCTTCAATAAGCTTTGCTTTACCGTTTACAATCTGCAGTGCGCCCTCCGCACAGGAGGGGATACACAGGCCGCAGCCGTTGCACTTATCTTCATCAATCCGGATAATGTTTCTTTTCATATCTATTTCCTCCTCATAACTGTCTGTTTGTTATCCACAGTATAGCATCCACCGCCTGTCCGGGGATGTGATATAAATCAAACATATAGAATTTTTTTCATTTTTCTTTATACGACAGCAGGACTCCTGCATCGACAAAAGAATCTATACAATGTAAATACGCTTCACATTTGAGGTGGTTAAATGAACGTCGGTATTATTGGCGGCGGACAGGGCGGCTTGGCGGTTCTGAGCCTGCTGATGACAATCGGGGATATGCGGGTCAGGTGGGTGGCCGATGTACAAAGCGATGCACCGGCTCTGGCAAAGGCAAGGGAACTGGGCATCGCTGCCATCAACGATTTTGTACCGAAACTAAAAGACCCGCAGCTGGACATGGTCATCGAAGTTACCGGTGTGGATAAAGTCCGCCAACTGGTCCGTGAGAATATGAAAGAGGATTTAACGGTGATGGACGCCGGCGCCGCCAGGCTGTTAATTACAATTGTGGAAAGCCGGGAAACATTGTTTAAAAAAATTTATGCCAATGCCGAAGAACTGGCGCGCTATATTGAGCAATTAAATGAGTCGGCCGACCAGATCCGTACCAGCATGGAGCAGTTGGCGGGTGAGGCGGAAAAGCTGGCCAACTACGGTGAAACATTGGCCGGCACATCAGAGACAGCTACAACAGAAGCGGAAAAAACACAGGATATTCTGAAGATTATTGAAGATATTGCCAAGCAGACAAATATTATCGGTTTAAACGCCGCCATCGAAGCAGCCCGTGTCGGCAAAGCCGGGCAGGGATTTTCCGTCGTGGCAACAGAAATTCGCAAACTGGCGGAAAACACCAGCGTCTCCACCAAGAAAATCGGCAGCATTACCACAACGGTAAAAGAATCTATGCAGTCAATCAACGGCGGCATCAGAGAAGCGGGGCTAATTGCCCAGAGCCAGGCGGCCGCCACGGAGGAAGTGTTGGCTGCCCTGGAAACGCTGGCCGAAGTATCTCAGAGATTAAACAGGCTTTCCGACGAACTTTTGAAACTACAGTAAAACAAACGAGGCGCGGGAATCACCCCGGCGCCTCGTTTTTGTTTAGCGGTACACATTTGAGATTTTTAAATGCTCTGATTCAATATCGGCCAGTGCTCTAAATACTTCGCGCACTCTTTTTTCGGTTGCCCGGTCGGCAAACTGCAGGTAAAGCCGGATAGCACGCTGTTCCCGTGCGTGAGCATCCGCCAGGTTCTGTGCATCATCATTGCCCGCACAGTCTTCTGAAGGAATCTCCTTTTCCGGAACACCGGCCATTTCAGCCAAAAGCTCGGCATGCTCTTCCTCCTGCTTGCGCAGTCTTTTAAAAAGTGCTTCAGTCACCTGTGTCTGTGCGTTTTTCTGGGCACATTTATAAAAGGCGGCATTGCCCACTTCCAGGTCGATGGCTGTCATCACATCCTCAAAACTCTGCTCCGACATCTCCACCTTACCTGTCTTCTCCCATTCTGCAGCACCCATCATCCAACGTGCGTGCGCTCCGCAATAGGGGCAGCGGTCAGGGGTTGTGCTGCCCAGATACGTTTCACCGCAAATCTGACAGCGATACGGATTTAACATGATTCCACCTCCTGTATTCTGCATTGTTTCATCACTTTGTAATTCTCGGTAACAAATCGTTTTCCTGCTCTGCTCTTTTACTGTTAATAAATTTGTAATATCGCCCTTTCCCTGTATATGCTTACCTGATTACAATAGAAGTACACACACCCATTCGGCAAGGCATCAGATATTCTTGCAGAAAAAAAGTTCATCCAGTATAATGTACGTAAATAAATTACGTAAGGTGATGGTGTATGGCTAAGGAAAAACTCGAAGCACGGCTGGAAATCAGACTGACACCCGGGCAATTAGATAAATTAAAATCAGAAGCAGAAGAAACCGGCAGTTCTGTGGGAGAGCTGGTAAGAGAAGCCATTGATCAACGTTACCAGGTGTCAAAAGAGGAAAAACTGGCAGCAGTCAGAGAAATTGCTTCGCTTAATGCTCCTGTCTCAGACTGGGAAACGATGAAAAAAGAAATTGAATCCAGGCATAGAAAACCGTGAAAGTATTTCTGGATACAAATATCCCGATGTATGCTGCCGGGAAGGAACACCCACTAAAAAGCAGTTGCCTCGAAATCTTAGAATCTGTGGCGGAAGGAAAATTAACGGCCTGCACTGACAGTGAGGTCTTTCAGGAGATATTATACAGGTTTTTTCATATCAAACAGCCTGCTCTCGGATATCGGGTGTTTGATTTGTTCGCAATGGTTATGCATGGCTCGGTATACCCTGTGTCCTATGGTGATGTCAGCCTTGCCCGCCAGTTTAGCGAATCCGGAAATTATCCCGGCCTTTCACCACGAGACCTAATCCACCTAGCAGTGATGCTGAATAACAATATACGGCACATTATCACAGCCGATCGGAGTTTTGAACATATTCAGGGAATACGTGTCATCCGACCCTAAAGACGCTACATATACCTATAATAAAGCACCTGCAGTGAGATAACTGCAGGTGCTTTTTATCAGGCGTTTTGTTTTTTGGTGTGATTTAAGAGGCCGCCGTCGAGTATAATGGCCGTCTGGCGGCTTGTCAGTCCGTGGATGGCTTTGATTTCTTTTCCGTTGGCCCGGTTGACGACAGTCACTTCTTCTCCCTGCAGCAATTGCTGGCGGGTTGTGCTGATTTCCAGAATGTCCTCCTGGTCAATCAGCTCATAATCATCTTCCGAGGCAAACGTCAGCGGCAGGATACCGAAGTTAACAAGATTGGCTCTGTGGATTCTGGCAAATGACTTGGCCAGAACGGCACGGACACCAAGATACATCGGTGCCAAAGCAGCATGTTCGCGGCTTGAACCCTGTCCGTAGTTATGGCCGCCAACCACAATGCCGTCTTTAGCTTTTTTGGCTCTTGCCGCAAACTCCGGGTCAACGGCGGAAAACACATATTCACTGATGGCGGGGATATTGGAGCGCAGAGGCAAAATCTTTCCCCCTGCGGGCATAATATGGTCGGTTGTAATATTATCTTCCACCTTGAGGAGGACCTTAAGGGACAGTTTTTCCGGCAGCTCTCTGTTGACCGGCAGGGACTTGATATTGGGCCCGCGCACAACCTCAATCTCAGCGGGGTTGTCTGCCGGCGGAATAATTAAACCGTCGTCAATCAGGAACTTTTCCGGAAGTTCCACCGGTGTGTATTCACCGAGAGAACGCGGGTCTGTCAGTTTGCCGGTGATGGCGGCTGCGGCAGCCACTTCAGGGCTTGCCAGATAGACACCGGCATCCGCCGTCCCGGAACGGCCGGGGAAATTGCGGTTAAAAGTACGGACAGAGACGGCGCCTGATGGCGGCGACTGCCCCATGCCAATACACGGGCCGCACGTGGCTTCAAGGATTCTTGCGCCCGAGGCAATTAGATCAGCAAGGGCACCGTTTCTGGCCAGCATTTCAAAAACCTGGCGTGAACCGGGGGAAATAACCAGGCTCACATTGTCATGGACCTTACGCCCGCGCAGGATATTGGCCACCTGCATTAAATCCGCATAGGATGAGTTGGTGCAGCTGCCGATAGCGACCTGATCCACTTTGATTTCCTGCAGCTCACTGACCTTTTTAATGGCATCCGGACTGTGCGGGCAGGCGGTCATGGGCTCCAGTTCATTTAGGTCAATGGTAATCTCCTCATCATACTCTGCATCCGGGTCCGGCAACAGTTCCCTCCACTGGTCTTCTCTGTCCTGTGCGGCCAGGAAAACGCGTGTAATGTCGTCACTGGGGAAAACCGATGTAGTGGCACCCAGTTCAGCTCCCATGTTGGTGATGGTGGCGCGCTCAGGTACCGACAGGCTGGCCACACCCGGCCCTGCATATTCAATCACTTTGCCCACGCCGCCTTTCACACTCAAACGGCGCAGTACCTCGAGAATGACATCCTTGGCAGACACCCAGGGCTGCAGAGTCCCCAACAATTCTATTTTAATCACTTCAGGCATTGTCAGATAAAACGGGCCGCCACCCATGGCAACCGCCACATCAAGCCCCCCTGCACCGATGGCCAGCATACCAATCCCGCCGCCGGTGGGCGTATGGCTGTCAGAGCCTAACAGTGTTTTCCCGGGAACACCAAAGCGCTCCAGATGGACCTGGTGGCAAATCCCGTTGCCGGGGCGTGAAAAATATATTCCGTACTTCGCCGCCACAGTCTGTAGAAAGCGGTGGTCATCCGCATTCTCAAACCCTGACTGCAGCGTGTTGTGGTCAATATAGGACACGGAAAGCTCCGTGCGCACACGCGGGACACCCATAGCCTCAAACTGCAGGTAAGCCATGGTGCCTGTAGCGTCCTGTGTCAGCGTCTGGTCAATTTGGATCGCAATTTCGCTTCCCGCATCCATTTGGCCGGAAACCAGGTGCGCTGCGATAATTTTTTTGGTTATATTTTCTCTCATAATGACTCCTCCCGTCTGGTCTACACTTGAATTTATCACAAAAACTCGTTTTCTGTCAACGAAGGCGGCCGGAAGGATTCCCGGCCCCCAAGCGCGAAACAATATACTGCCACTACAGGGAAAGTATGGTGATATGATGCCGGCCAATTTAACACCGCAGTATTACGCCGCGGAGGAAAAATACCGCAAGGCAGGTACGCCCGAAGACAAAATGGAAGCTCTGCAGGAAATGCTTTCTGTGATACCCAAGCATAAGGGAACAGAAAAACTGCAGGCCGACCTGAAGAAGCGTTTGGCACAAATGCGGGAGGAAAGCCAGCAGAAAAAAAAGCAAAAAGGCGGTTACAACCCGTTTCATGTGGAAAAACAGGGGGCCGGACAGATTGTGCTTGCCGGCTGCCCCAACACAGGGAAATCTGCTCTGGTGGCCGCGCTGACCCGGGCCAAAGTGAAAGTGGCCGACTTCCCGTTCACCACATCCCTCCCGGCTACAGGGATGATGCCGTATGAGGATGTCCTGGCGCAGCTTGTGGATACCCCGCCGTTTACACAGGAGCATGTCCCGCCGGGCCTGACAGGTACATTCCGCAACGGGGATGCCGTTTTAGTTGTCATTGACCTGGGCTCCGGCGACTGCCTGGAACAGTTGGAGACATCTCTCTTTATTCTGGAAGAGAGGGGCATTATTGACTCCACAGGAGAAAACCCTGTCGCCCTCCCCTACCTGATTCTGGGCATGAAAGCGGATTTGCCCGATGCGGAGGTAAACCTGGAGATTTTGCATGAACTGCATCCTAATCAAGAGATTTTGCCTGTTTCCATAGACAATAAGGAGCAGGATACACTAAGGAAACGTATTTATGACTTGCTTGACGTCATTCGCATTTACGGCAAAGCGCCCGGGAAAAAAGCAGACATGGAAAAACCCTTTATCCTGAAATCAGGGTCCACCATACTGGACTTGGCATACCTGATTCACAGGGATTTTCCCGGCAAGCTGAAAAGTGCCCTGGTCTGGGGTTCTGTTCGCTTTGACGGTCAGGCCGTGCCCAAGGACTACATTCTCCACGACAAAGATATTGTGGAACTGGTCATCTGACATCAAAAGCCGCGCAGGCAAAACTGCGCGGCTTTTTTTCAAGTCTGTTCCGGACTTAAGCAGGTGAAAAGCCCTGCTTATCCCACCATTCTTCTTTAAGATTATCATAGATACCCTGCAGCGCTTCCAGGTGGGTATCTTCCCATTCGGCCAAATGCTGCAGCAGCTTTTTGAGTGCCGGTGTTTCCACACTCTCTGCGGCTTCTCTGTAAAACTTTAACGAGGCCATCTCCATCAGGATACCGATTTTATACACTGAAATCTCCAGCGATCCCGATTCCAGACCAACCTGGTCGTGACGGAAAATCTTGGGGGAGGGAATTTGGGCGATGTCCACCCCCTCCAGTGTGGGATTTTGTTGATCGGTCAGTTGTTTAGCCATTCTCCGCAACCAGGCCTCATGCTGCTGCTCTTCGTGTGCCAGATGTTCAAACGCTGCCTTGACCTCCGGGTCATCTGCTTTCATAGCCGCCAGCGTATAAAACTGGTAGCCTTCCACTTCATTGAGTATGGCAGTCTTCAAAACCTCTAGTTCCTTCAAAAGCCTCACCTCGTAATCTGTAATTTTTCCCATCGTACCACAGATCTAAACGTTATGTCTTAAGATTATATTAATTCCCGTTTCTTCGCAAAATATTTCCGACCTTACGAGTCAGATTTTTTGGGCAGGGCGCAGGAAATGATTCCCTGAAAGCGAATTAAACCGCATGGCAACTCTTTGGGGAGGTTTACGGTATGAAGGCCAATATTCTTGAGGCAATCGGTGAGACACCTCTGGTACGCATTAACCGTTTAAACACCAATCAGCATGTGACTCTGGCGGCCAAACTGGAGGGCAATAACCCCGGCGGCAGTGTAAAGGACAGAATTGCCTATTATATGCTGCGCAAAGCGGAGGAAGCGGGCGAACTGACAGCAGATAAAGTGATTCTGGAACCGACAAGCGGCAACACAGGGATTGGCCTGGCCCTGGCAGCTTCTGTTATGGGCTACAGGCTTGTGGTGACCATGTCTGAGAAGATGAGCAGTGAACGTCGCAAAATGCTGGAAGTGTTTGGAGCACAAATCGTCCTGACCCCCGGTGAACTGGGGACCGACGGCGCCATCATGAAGGCCCGCGAAATGATTAAGAAAGAACCGGAAAAGTATTATATGCCCAACCAGTTCGCAAACAAAAATAATTATCTGGCACATTATGAAACAACCGCGGAAGAAATCTGGCGTCAGACCGATGGTAAGGTGACTCATTTTGTGGCAGGAATGGGGACAACGGGTACATTAATGGGCGTATCAAGACGGCTAAAAGAGCTCAATCCCTTAGTGAGAATCATTGGTGCAGAACCGCTGATGAACCATAAAATTCAGGGCCTGAAAAATATGCAAGAAGCGATTGTCCCGGCCATCTATGAATCCCGGCGGCTTGATGAAATTGTCCCGGTGCCCGATGATGATGCATTTGAATCGGCATTCCGTCTGGCCAGGGAGGAAGGAATTTTTGCCGGTATCTCTGCCGGGGCAGCGATGTTTGCTGCCATAACCGTTTCACAAAGGCTGACAGACGGATGTGTGGTTGTACTGATTCCGGACAGGGGCGACAAGTATATGTCTACAGACCTCTTCTGTGCCGAACGCTGCCTGCGCCGCAGAACAGACTGTCTGCTGACGGAAAAGTTTTAAAGGCGCGCGCAAACGCGCCTTTCCCATAACTTCGTCCGCAACCTGTGAATTTCGCGCTTCTTTGTCATATACTAAATAGGGTATAATAGATTTATGTGACAGGAATAGACAGGGGAAAGGTCGAAATTGAAAGAAAACTGATTTGAAAGAGGGATCCGATTGACAGATCAGAAAAAAAAAGTGACTGTAGACATCATTCTGCCGGATAATAAAGTTAAAACAGTGGCCGCAAACCGCAGCCTATTTGAGATGAGTAAAGAGGTGGAAGAATATTACCCCTCTCCCATTGTCGGCGCACTTGTGGATGAGAAAGTCCGTGATCTGGAAAATGTTGTGGAGACTGCCTCCGTGGTAAAGTTTCTCGACCTGCACACCAAAGAAGGGGCACGAATTTACCAGCGCAGTCTCGTCTTTTTATTAATTTATGCCAAGCACCTTCTCTTCCCCGGTGCAACACTGAAGGTGGAGCATTCTCTTGGCAAGGGGCTTTATATTGAGCTAAAAAAAGACCCCGAGCTTACACCGGCCGATGTGGAAGCGCTGGAGAAAAAGATGTGGCAGGTAGTCAACCAGGACCTTCCCATTCATAAAAGCAAGGTACCGCTAAAAAAAGCGTTGGAGATTTTTGCACAGGAAGGGTTCGACGATAAAGTCCGCCTGTATAAGCGCTGGCCCAAAGACGAATTAAGCATTTATTCACTGGGGGATCTGCAGGATGCACTGCACGGATATCTGGTGCCCAGAACCGGCCTGCTGCAGATGTTTGCCCTGCAGTACCATAAGCCGGGGCTTGTCATGCGCTTTCCCAATGAGAAGGATCCCTGCACCATTCCTCCGTTCGTGGACCAGAGCAAGCTCTTCGATATCTTCCGTGAATCAGAAAACTGGGCTAAAATTCTGGGCTTTGATACGGTCGGTGTCCTAAACGACCGAATTGCAGACGGTGAAGGTGCGGATATCATTCGGACCAATGAGGCACTGCATGAAAAGAAAATCGCACAGATTGCCGATATGATTGCGGAAAAGAAAGAAGAAATCTGCATTATTCTGATCGCCGGGCCATCATCCTCGGGCAAAACCACATTTGCCCAGCGGCTGCGTACACAACTTCTGGTCAACGGTATGCGCCCCTTTCCGATTTCTCTGGATGATTACTTTGTCGACCGGGAACACACACCGCTTGATGAATCAAACACGCCCGACTTCGAGCATATTGAAGCCATTGACCTGGATCTTTTTAATAAACATCTGATCCACCTGATTAACGGCGAAGAAGTAGAAATCCCCACATTCAACTTTACAACAGGCACACGGGAATACACCGGAGAACGGATTCAGCTTGAGAAAAACCAGCCGCTGATTATCGAAGGGATCCACGGGCTCAATGAACGGCTGACAAAATCCATTCCGCGGAACCGGAAATTTAAAATCTACGTCTCCGCTCTCACTGCGCTTAATGTGGACCGCCATACACGCATCCACACCACCGATACCCGGCTTCTGCGCCGTATTGTCCGTGACAGCCAGTTTAGAGGTACAGATGCCCTGACCACCATCAGGCGCTGGCCGTCGGTGCGCCGCGGCGAGGACCGGAATATCTTCCACCTCCAGGAAGAAGCGGATATCATGTTTAATTCCTCCCTGGTCTATGAACTGGCCGTCCTCAAAGAGTACGCAGAACCCCTGCTCTCAAAAATAGCCCAGACAGAACCTGAATATATTGATGCCAAACGCCTGCTTCTGTTTCTCTCCGGCTTTGTCCCCCTCGACTCCCACGATGTACCATCCAACTCCATCCTACGGGAGTTCATCGGAGAATCATGCTTCTTCAGGCTCTAAAAGGAAGTCCGCGGACTTCCTCTTTCTCAGTTCATACTTCAAGCTATCGGATACACTCTAAACTGTGACAAAGGGCCACCCTTTGTCACTTTTTATTTCCCACTACGAGTGCCCCGCACCACGAAGCCATGACCAGCAGCCACAGCAGATTCGTATTCATTCCGAAACTGGAATAGGCGGGCTGTTGGGCACTTTCCTGCTCACAGACGGCAAAGGGCGAGAATGACTGCGTCAGGCCGGTAATCTGATCTGCTGCCGGGTCACGGGACACCGTAATTTTCTGCCAGCTTCCGTCTGTATAATGAAACAGTTCAAGTCTCTCTTCATTTCCCAGTACCTTTTCGCCTGTATACGGCAGCGTCACAGCCACATCGCCCACTGTTTCTGCTGTGGTTGTAATTTCATAGTAACCGTTGACAAAGCGGTAGCCTGCAGGCGGCAGGAGCAGCGGTTCCGTATAAGACACCGAGGTGGTGCCGGCCGTTGTAACTTCCTCAAAATGAAGTGTCACATCTTGTTCAGTAAACGTTTCGATGATATTTTGCCCTGTTTCTGTTTCCTGGCAGTTGGGTGCTGCAGACATTAGCCCGCTAAATAGGGCATCGGCATACCAGGGGGTGAAGTTTACATTCCCGTCTACCACCAGGGCCGGACAAAGTGTTCCCCACCAGTTGGGAGAAGCATCAATTTCCGCCTGTGCCTCCACAGCAGTCAGCGCTTTCCCTGAATAACCCATAAAAGAGCAGTCCTCAATCACTACATTTCCGCCGGTATACTCCAGCCAGACGGCAGAACCCGTTAGTTCTTCTGCCTTTAGGTTTTTGATAGTAATATTTTCAAGGGGAACGGCCGCAGTCCCCTGCAGGCACAGTGCGGTCTCTGCAGCGCGAACCGTAATATCCCGCAGTGTCAGCCCACCTGTAAAATTTCCGTCACCCAAAATAGCCTGTCCCCCGGCTCCCGTGATTTGCAGGCTTTCCACAGTGATGTCGTTTGTTGCGATCACCAATCCCGCTGTGCCTCCCGAAAAATCCAGAACCGGCAACGGCTCATCTGTGTTGTGAGCGTAGATTGTCAGCGGTTTGGAAATCAAAACGCCAGATTCCTGGTAGGTACCCGGAAAGACCATGATTTTAGACTTGGCAGAATCAGAGGATACGGCTATCGCTTCCTGAAATGTTGCTACCTGTGCGTAACCGTTTGCGTCTTTGCGTACCTGGACTGTGGTGGGCTGCCCTTTGGCAAATCCCACAGAGCTTTCTACTCCTGTTACACTGTCTGCCGCAAACCTTGCGGTGTAAAACATTTTAAACGCATGCGAACCGTTTCCCACAGCGAACTCATGCAGCGCCTCCCTTTCTGCCGACTGATCCGTCAGCAAAGGATTGCCCGCATCCCGTACCACCCGCCAACCATTAAGGCCGTCGGCTGAATGGGCAAGCCCCGCGTAAGCCGGGATATCCCCCTGCGCATCAACCGTAAAGAAGAGGTAAAACCCGTCGGTAAACGGAATCACTTTTCCGGTGGGCCGGAATTTCTGTTCGTTGATGACCATGGACCCGCTTCCTGTAAAGTCTGTGCTGCTCCCCGCAGTAGACACGGAGCGCCAAACTGTATTCTGGGCATCCACCCAGTAGAGCCAGATGCTGTTGTCCACCACCAACGCATCGATGGCTCCTTTTGTCCCTTCAATTCCCTGCACGAAAACAGGTTCACTCCAGGATAACCCGAAAAGCCCGTCTCCCTGGTCCACGCTTTCCGTATAACTGAGCCGGTTACCGTTGGCAGCATCGATAAAATACATGCCGTATCTATCTTGCGCCAGCTGAAATACCATCGGGCGGAGAATGTTCTGCCCTTCGTTGAGTCGGTTTGCAATCTGAATGGCCTCACCCTGCTGAAACGCGGTTTCATCCGACAGGGACTTGGCACATTTGACGGTACCTTCCCCCACAGACTGGTCCTCATACCATAAAACAAAAGGTTCGGCGGCCGTACCGGCACCAAGCACAGACACATAACGCACAATACTGTTTGGTATTTCCTGCCGCCCGCTGTCGGAAACATGCAGGTTGGTGCTTAACTCGGCAGCCAGGGTACTGCGTACGCAAAGTGTGATAAAAATAATCATCAAAGGAACAACTTTTCGTTTCATCGCCGGCAAAAGGACCCTCCCCCTCTAAGACAGCCTGTCCCTTTCCAGCCTATCACTGTTGTTGTAAAAAATCCTGCGAATACCGTCGTGCAGTTTTTCCAACTTTGTGCCGAAACATAAAGAAAGACCGCACAGTGTGCGGCCTATCATAATTTTATTCATTGCAGGATTTTTTTTCTTTATAAAGCAGGCTAAATCCTCCTGTCGTAAAGAGGCCGGCCAATACCAAAAGCAGGTTCGTGTTCATCCCGTAACTGTTGTATGTATTGCTGAAAACGGAGAATGTGGAGAATGATTTAGTTGTGCCTTCTACATAGCCGTCTCCGACTGTGATATTGTCGAGCGGTTCCCATACCCCTTTTTCACCGTAATGATAAAGAGTAAGTTGGGCACCGGGTTTGGCGCCCTCATAAGCCAGGCGGACTGTAACGGGAGTATCATATTGTCTGGTCTCCGGTGTGATTTTCCAGTTTACTGACGTACTGTTTTTGCCGGGGGGCGGCGTGGGAATTTCATTTTTATCCAGTGCGGTAATCAGAGTCGTGTTAGCGGTGTTCTCACCAAAATTAAGGGCCAGTTCTCCCAGGTCAATCGTGTTACCGACCGGTTTCGCAGTGTATGTAAAGGAACCGAAATCCACGTCACCTTCCACAACATCTGCCGGACGCAGCGTGTTCCAGATATTACTCCTCGCGTTAACCCTGGTTTTTGTATTTCTGGCTATTAATGCTTTTTCGCCGTACCCGTCAAAATGAATCCGGTTTAATACCAGTTTGCCGGAGCCTTCCGCTACGACCGGGACACCTGTATTATTGCCCTGTATGATAAAGTCGGTTATAGTTACATCATCTGCGGTAATATAAATTCCCTGCGTAAATGCACTGAAATCAAGAATCGGTGGATTACTGCCGTCTCCGGCCAGAAGATACACAGGTTTCCCCACACTGACAGATTCGGCATACTGTGCCTGGCCGACAATCACTTTACCGCCGTCTTTCACACTGTCCACGCCTTCCTGAATCGTCTGGGCGTGATTCCCCGGATGGCCCGGTCGGACATGGACCGTCCCCGGGCGGCCTTTGGCAAACCCTACGGAATTATTACTTTTCGTTTCCGTTTCGTTAAAATCCGCAGTATAAAACATGTTGAATGTGGGGCCGCCGTTACTTACGGTTAATTCCCGCAGGCTTTTTCTCTTAATTGTACTGTCGCTTCCCGTAAGCAGGTAGTCATCGGCATCCCGGACAATCTGCCAGCCGTTTATGCCGTCGTCAGAGACGGCCAGGCCTGCATGGACTTCAGTTTCCGTTACATAAAACAGGTAGAATTTTTTATTATCCGGTTCGAGTTCATGGCGCAGTATCTGCCCGGTGGGAGCAAATTTCAGGGAATCAAGCAGCAGCTGTGACGTAGTAAAACTGGTATATCCACCGGTTGTATTAATGGACAGCCGGATTGCATTACTGCTGTCAACCCAGTAAAGATAGGTATCACTGCCGACAAGCAGGGTGTCAACCACACCCAGGGCATTTGTAATTCCGAAAACTTCGGTCGGCGTACTCCAGTCTGTTTGGCCGTTCGTACTGTGGGAATAATAGAGTGTATTGTTTCGCCAGAGGTACATCCCGAAACCTGTATCGGTCAGAAACACCGACGGCCTGCCGAAAGTGCCGTCGTTAGCAAAACCCTGTATCGTTCCTTCCGCTTCTTTTGTAAACACCGTATTACCCTCACTGTCGGTGCCGGCTGCCAGCCGGGCCCAGAGAAGGCGGTTATCAACGGCATCCAGGTCTTCATACCAGATCATATATGTATTATCCGTTCCCGGTAGAACCAGAATGGATACATACCGTACATCACTGTTTAGCCCGCTCAGTATCCCTGAATCGGAAACGGCGATATCCACAGTCAGGCCATTTGTTTCCTCTGCAAGGGCACTTAGCGCGCATGTCAGGATGAAAATTGGGATAATTAGTATTACAGCGGCTTTTTGCATCATTTTCCTCCCTGGTTGCCGGTCATATACACAAATTCTTTTTTCCCAAATGATAATTTTCCACAAAATCTTTATTTTTCCTGCAAATTTTGCGTTAAAATTGTTTTTTTTTATTAATTGACATCCCGTGGAATACTGTTTACCATAAGCAAAAAAGAGTTTTTCAAGGAGGATGTTGCGCTTGGATATCAGTAAATTCACAGAGAAGGCTCAATTGGCATTGAGTGAGGCACAGGACCTGGCTGTGCGGAAAAACCACCAGGCTGTGGACGCGGAGCATCTTTTGTCAGCCCTGTTGAACCAGGAGAACGGCCTGGTGCCTCGGCTGTTTACCAAAGCAGGTGTTAACACACAGCTATTGGCAGCCAAAGCTGACGAGGCCCTGGCCAAAATCCCGTCTGTAACAGGCGGTACCTCCACATATATCACACAGCGTGTCAATCAGCTGCTGGTCCGGGCACAGGATGAAGCCAAGCGTCTCAAGGACGAATATGTCAGCGTGGAGCATCTTGTTCTGGCCATGTTTGAGGATGCGGCGCTTAACAAACTGTTCTCTGAGGTGGGTGCCATTCGCCCGGACTTTCTCAAAGCCATGACAGATGTACGGGGAAATCAGCGCGTGACAAGCGCCAACCCCGAAGAAACCTATGAAGCGCTTGAAAAATACGGCCGGGACCTGACAGAAATGGCGGAAAACAACAAACTGGACCCTGTGATCGGCCGGGATATGGAAATCCGCCGGGTTATTCAGGTTCTTTCGCGCCGGACAAAAAATAACCCCGTCCTCATCGGTGAGCCCGGTGTGGGCAAAACCGCCATCGCCGAAGGCCTGGCCCGCCGCATTGTGGCCGGTGATGTGCCGGAGAGCCTAAAAGACAAACGGATTGTCTCCCTGGACATGGGCTCGCTGGTAGCCGGCGCTAAATTTCGTGGGGAGTTTGAAGAACGCCTGAAAGCCGTCCTGCAGGAAGTGACTAAATCCCAGGGGCGGATAATCCTCTTTATTGATGAGCTGCATACAGTTGTGGGGGCGGGCAAAGCAGAAGGTTCCATGGATGCCGGTAATATGCTCAAGCCCATGCTGGCCCGGGGCGAACTGCACTGCATCGGTGCGACCACCAT
The DNA here is from genome assembly GCA_033549345.1 of Bacillota bacterium. Lineage (GTDB taxonomy): Bacteria > Bacillota > Dethiobacteria > Dethiobacterales > Dethiobacteraceae > JAWSUT01. The sequence goes on from JAWSUT010000017.1 coordinate 49,102, forward strand.
GGATGAATTCAGAAAATATATCGAAAAAGATGCGGCGCTGGAGAGGCGCTTCCAGCCTGTGATTGTGGAAGAACCGGCTGTGGAGAGCACCATTTCCATTCTCAGAGGACTGCGTGAGCGTTACGAACTGCATCACGGCGTGCGGATTCAGGATGCAGCCCTGGTTTCGGCGGCCGTGCTCAGCCACCGCTATATATCCGACCGCTTTCTGCCGGACAAAGCCATTGACTTAATTGACGAAGCGGCCGCAAAGCTGCGCACGGAAATTGAAAGTATGCCCGAAGAACTGGAGACACTGGAGCGCCGGCTTATGCAGCTGGAAATCGAACGGGAAGCTCTGCTGAAGGAGAAAGACCAGGCTTCCCGTGAACGGCTGGACGCCCTGGAAAAAGAACTGGCTGATGTAAAGGCGGAACGGGATTCTCTTCGTGCCCAGTGGGATGCTGAGAAAAGCACCCTGGGCGGTTTGGGTACACTACGGGAGGAACTGGAGAAAGCCCGCCATGAAATGGAGCAGGCACAGCGAGAGTATAACCTGAATAAAGTGGCGGAGTATCAGTACGGCAAAATCCCGGAGCTGGAACGAAAGCTCCAGGAAGCCGAAGACCGGCTTGAAGTCAGTGAATCCAAGCTGATTAAAGAAGAAGTGACACCCGAAGAAGTGGCGGAAGTGGTCTCACGCTGGACCGGCATTCCTCTCTCCAGGCTGCTGGAAGGAGAAAAGGAAAAACTGCTGCGCCTGGAGGAGATCCTGCACAGGCGCGTCATCGGCCAGGATGAGGCGGTGCAGGCCGTTACCGATGCGGTGCTCCGTGCCCGCTCAGGCCTCAAAGACCCCAAGCGCCCCATTGGCTCATTTATTTTCCTTGGCCCCACCGGTGTGGGTAAAACCGAACTGGCCAGAACGCTGGCGGAAGCCCTGTTTGATACGGAGGAAAATATGATCCGTATTGATATGAGTGAGTATATGGAGAAGCACACTGTTGCCCGCCTGATTGGAGCCCCTCCCGGGTATGTCGGCTATGACGAGGGCGGCCAGCTGACAGAAGCGGTCCGCCGCAAGCCGTACTGTGTCATCCTCTTTGATGAAATCGAAAAAGCCCACTACGATGTGTTCAATGTATTGCTGCAAATTCTTGACGACGGCCGGCTCACCGACAGCCACGGCCGCACGGTGGATTTTAAAAATACCATCATCATCATGACCTCCAATATCGGCAGTATGTTTCTTTTGGAGAATGTAGGCACCACGGGTGAGATCTCAGATTCCGTTAAAGAAAAAGTCCTCACCGACCTGCGCGGGCACTTCCGTCCGGAATTTTTGAACCGTGTGGATGAAACCGTGCTCTTTAAGCCGCTGACACTGGAGGAAACAAAACAGATTGTGGATCTGCAGCTTGAACTGCTGCGCCGGCGTCTGGCCGAAAGATACATTACACTGCAGCTTACTGATGCAGCAAAAGACTTTGTGGCCCAGGCCGGCTATGACCCGGTCTATGGTGCCCGCCCGCTAAAGCGTTATCTGCAAAAAGAAGTGGAAACGGCGCTGGCCCGGAAACTAATTGCCGGGGAAATTACAGACCACAGCGGGATTAAAATCGATGTGGCAGACGACAGACTGACATTTACCATCTCAGAATAAGCAAAGCTCCCGTCACTCGGCGGGAGCTTTTTCTTCCGGCAGCGCCGTCACTCTGAGGCGCTTTGTCTCATGGAAATGGGGAGCACAGGTCAAAAGTGTCAGGGCTTCATAGTCTGTCAGCAGATACAGGTCAGGGTCATCGGCGGCCAACGTTTCTTTCCCCGACACGCGGTATGTATGCAGCGTCCCCTCGTACGCCAGATAGATGGGGTCTCCCTGGGACAACTTATCCAGCAGCCCGAAACTGCTTTGGGGACGCAGTGCTGTTTGCGGATTATACTGGTGGCCCACAATAATCGTATTTGTCCCCTGTCCCGGAAATCCGCTGCCCGGTAAATGTGCCACTGCTCTGGCCAGTGTGTGCCTGGATACTTCATGTAAGACAACCGTATCCACATTGATTTCAGGAATCACAAGCCAGAAGGAGCCTGCCTCCACCTTCACAGGGTCCATAACCGGTGCGGGTGCAACCCGGGCATAGACCAGGGGATACACCAATGTGGCGGCAATCAAAAGTCCGGTTACAACCAGGGCCACCCCCAGTATGCGGCGGGCATTGCCATGTAATGTCTTTGTTTTTATGCTGACGGCTTTCCTTCTTTTCACAGATGGTTGTCCCCCGGCCTGAAGAAGTCAAACAGCCGGCCGAAATCAAAACCGGCCACCGTCCGCCCGGTGTACTGCTTAAAAAGAGAACTGTAGCCATCCGCAAGATAGTGGGAGCGGATACCGTGTGAGATGGACAGGTAGGCCTCCATATAAGCGGCATAGTGGTCACAGGCTTTAATCAGTTCGCCGTCAATGGGTGAATAGCTGTCGTGATTGTATTTTCCACTGATTTCACCGGAGCCCACAGTTTGCGTGATGCCCCCCCGGCAGATTTTGTTCTGGAACTCATCCTCTGTGTAGTAACGGATTTCCCTGTGCCAGTCGTCCGGCAGCAACGGCAGCAGTGTCTCCTCAAGCTGTCTGGTTTCAATCTCCTTAATGAGTTCGTCGAGGCCCTGGACGGACCGTTTCACCGGAGAGACGATGTCTCTTGTCAGCACTTCGGGCAGATCATGGAAGAGGCCGGCAAAATAGTTGTTGATAATTCTTTGATCACAGGCATCAAGCTCGATACTGCTCAGGTAGGAAAGCATGGCCACAATCAGCATATGGCCCATCACGGATGTCTCGGGAATCCGGGGTGTCTGGGCCCAGCGCTGTTGAAAGCGCAGCTGCCCCACCAGATCCATAAAGTGGCTTGTCTTCTTGCCAAGCTGCATTTTCTGTACGCCGGCCAGGTGATAATGTTCTTCAATTTCATCGGCAATGGTGGCCCTTGTTTTTTCCAGTCCGTATAAACCGGCATTCAGGTTATAGATAATCCTGAATTCCCAGTTTGTCGCCAGATAATGTGATGCTTTCAGGATCTTTTTTTCCAGCACACTGTACTGCGGGTCAAAGAGATACTGGGCAAACTTTTCCGCGAAACGCCCTTTGACCCCTTTTACCCTTTCCTGCATCTGTTCCAGAACCCAGCTGTTTAGTTTGTCTCCCTTTTCTGCCATGAGTTTGTGGAAAATCGGCGGCTTAATATCCGTCAGGACGATACGGTGTAAAAATTCAAAAAACCCGCCTTCAATTAACTCCCGCCGGTTCACAGCGACACCTCTGTCAGACTCCTCAAATTTCGCCAGGATATAGGCAAAAATCATTTTATGTGCCTGCTTATCCAGTTCGGTAAAACCCTTATGAGGACGGATATGGTCGTTCCATCGCTGAATGCTGGCCGCCTCAAATAATGTCTCAATCAGTTCCTTTTGTATCACAAATCCCACCGCCAATGGTTTATTTTATATATATCTGCTGTAGAAGTCCCGTATTACCGCCGCCAGGTCGGCCGGCAGGCGCAGCAGCGCTTCTTTGGTCAACTCCCAGGGAACCTCCCCGTCAAAAGACTCGGCCATCGCCCCCGCCATACAGGCCAGGGTATCACTGTCACCGCCGATGGAAACCGCCAGCCTGACGGCGGACTCAAAACCGTCACTTTCCAGAAAGGCCCGGATGGCATACGGTACCGAACCCCGGCAGGACACATCAAACGTATACCATGGCCTGACATTCGCCAGCGGGACAGAAAGATCATAGCCAAAGGCTTGTGTGATATACTGTGCGATTTCGTCCTTGCCGCCGCCGGCTCTGGCTAAAAAGATAACAGCGGCCACTGCCTGTGCACCCTTAATCCCTTCGGGATGGTTATGGGAGACGGAAGCGCACTCTTTTGCCACACGCAGCACATCGGTGAGCGAACGGCAGGCAAAACCCACCGGGCTGACACGCATGGCAGAACCGTTGCCGAAACTGCCGTAGGGTTCCCTTTCCCTGTTTTTTGCCCACTGGTAAAACCGGCCGCCATATCCGGCCTCAGGATAGCGGTGAAAATAATCCTGGTACGTTTCCCGAAACCCCCGCTCTGCCAGAAGCGCCGCGGCCGTTGCCACCGTCAGCACAGAATCATCGGTAAACCGGCTCTGCGGATTAAACAACGGGAAATCCTGCGCTTTGTAATTTTCAAATTCATAGACAGACCCGATGATATCGCCGACAATCGCACCCAGCATACGTGCCTCCTGTAATCCAGCCATATTCATTTGCGATTCGTCTTAACAGGCCAAAATTCCTGCAAAAATATAACACACTTGGCAGAATAGAAAGAATGCCAAAAAAAAAGACTGATGAAATCAGCCTGTTAATTAATTGTTTATTCTTTCTAATATAAACAGGAGCTGCCCTTCCTTAATAATCTCATTCTCCTGCACACAAATCTCTGTGATAACGGCATCATAAGGCGCCGGTACCGCCGTTTCCATTTTCATGGCTTCAATGTTAACAATTTCCTCACCTTTGCGGACAATATCACCCGCTTTCAGTTTGCCCCTTTTGGGGTTACCAAGGCGCCAGACCGTACCGTTAATCGGTGAGGGTACGTTACTCTCACCCTTGGCCATTCTGGTTTCCGTTTTCTTTAACCGGGGCGTGTCCACCGTATAAACCCGCGTTTTATTATTCACGCGCACCACCACATGAATAACACCCTCATGTTCTGCTCCCACGGAAACAAGCTCAATGCAGAATGGCTTTCCGGCAATGTCAAATTCTACGGTGTCACCCGGCTTTTTCAGTCCTTCACGCCAGACATGCGTTGGCAGAACATACGGCGCCTCGCCAAAACGGTCTCTGAACTCAATATATTCCACGGCATCTTTGGGATGCATCAGATACAGAATGAATTCTTCCTCCGACGGATTTCGCCCTAAAAGCCCCGTTAATACCGATCCGGTGTTATCCAGGTTTTCATCTTCAAGCGCATCAAGCGGAGAAGAATCCGACCTGGTTGCCAGTGACTGCCGCCATTCATTGCCAAAAGCACTTTTATAAACCCAGTCGGCCGGCCACCCAACCGGGAATTTGCCGTAATGGCCCATGAGCAGGTTTTTAAAATCACCGGGTGCATTACAAAACAGCCGTATGAGTTCACTTTTTTCTTCTTTCGGCAGCGCAGCAAAGTCCTGGCCGTTTTCAATAAACCTCTTCAGAAGCGCAATAAGATGCCTGACACCGGCCTCACCGTTTTCTTTTGCGTATTTATTGACAATACTGCTGCAGGTGGTCCAGGTAATCTGTGAGCCGGGCGTTACATCAAAATATCTGATGATTTTATTATAGAGCGACATCACCGTCAGAATAGAAGGCATCAGATGTAGGAACCCGCCCTGCTGTGCCTGTTCGAAGGAACTGGGGAAAGCACCGCCCGGCATTCTGTGGGACAGTACACCATGGTCGAGCCCTTTAAAAGGTGATTCGGCCCATTCATATTCACTAATCCATTCCCGTGCTTTTTCCACAGCACCCTCTGCGGCAGAGCGGTTAAGATGTACGGGAATGCCCGACTCTTCCAGGTACGCCTGCACCCCGAGGATAGGCGGCTGTCCGTAAAAGCGTGTCAGAGAGTCTTCCTGGACATCCAGAATCTGCGCACCGGCACGTGCCGCCGCCAGCAAGGCAGGAAGTGCCAGTCCGTCTGTGGCGTGACGGTGATAATGAACCACAAGTTCCGGATAGGCACACTTGATTGTCTCCATAAGATTTTTAATACGACCGGGGCTGCCCACACCGGCCATATCCTTGATGACCAGAATGATTTCCTCCGTACCGCCGCAGAGAGCAACGATATCCTGAACCAACGCCAGATAATATTGGTCTGAAGCCCAGTCTGCCTGGGTAAACGACAATGTGGGCGCAAACACTTTGCCCCGTCTCATAACGGCATCCGCCACGGCCCGCATGTTACGGATATCATTCAGAAAAGAAAAACAGTGCCAGATATCAATATCCACCTGTGAGACAACATACTCAATTACATTACGGGGATAGGGCCTGTATCCCCAGAGGCTGGCTTCCCTGACCAGTGTGCGCAGAAGAACATTGGGCATCTTCTTCCGGAGGCCGGCTATTTCCGTAAACGGGCTTTCTTTACGGTTCATAATGCCCACATGCCAGCGAGCCCCGCCGTGGCACTCAGCGCTAAACAGGCCCATTTCATTATAATAAGGAGCGAGCGTAGCCAGGTCATAATGCCGCAGGCGGTTCTTGTAATCTGACTGCCCTGCGTCACGCATACCGGTTGAAGTCAGACAGACACCGGGCAGTCTGCGCACGGCAGCGGTAATTTCGCGTGGAGACATTCCGGGTTTCACGATGACATATTCACTCATGATGTTCGCCTCACATCCATTTTTGTGGGCCCAGAGCGGATATTTCCGCCACATAACGGGCCACTTTTAACGCTTCATCTTCATGGTCCGTCTCGACAAAAGTAGCGACCAGGTCCTGCATGTTTTCCTCGATAAACCGGGTGGAAAACTCCCCGGCAATAAAGGCGGGATGGCGAATAATACTAAGCAGGAGAGGCTGCAGGGTTTTTACCCCCTCCACACGCAAATTCCGGCTCAGGGATCTGTCCATGCTGCGAATCGCATCGGCCCGGTCCGCACCCGCCGTCATGATCAGCATAATCAGTGAGTCATAGTAAGACGGTATGTCCGCCCCTTCATACACACCGGAAGAAATACGGACACCCGGCCCGTGCGGTTCCTGCAGCCTGGTAATTTTTCCAAATGACGGACTGAAGGTCCGCGGGTCTTCCGCATTCAGGCGTGCTTCCATGGCCCAGCGGTTCGGACGGATATCATTTTGGGTAAAGGGTAATTTCCTGCCCATGGCCGTGTCAATCATAATGCCAACGATATCCAGCCCGGTAATTAACTCAGTGATGCCATGTTCTACCTGCAGGCGGGTATTTACTTCCAGGAAGTAATACTTTTGTGTGGCCGAGTCAAATAAAAATTCAACAGTTCCGGCAGTGGTGTAACCAATCTCACGCATGAGTGCAACAGCCTGGGCACAGATTTCCTGCCGCAGTTCTTCTGTCAGCGATGGTGACGGCGCTTCTTCAATGATTTTTTGGTTGCGACGCTGCAGTGTGCATTCCCGCTCATACAGATGAAGTACATTGCCAAACCGGTCCGCAACAATCTGCACTTCAATATGCCGGCCCCGCTCAATATATTTTTCCACCAGTACCTTATTATCACCAAACGCCTTCTGTGCCTCGGAACGCACCTGAGCCAATGCGCTGTGCAGGCCCTCCTCCGATTCCACTTTAACCATACCCTTACCGCCGCCGCCGGAAGACGCTTTAATCATAACAGGATAATCCACCGCTTCATCGCCAAGCCAACGGATAATTTCTTCCACCGTTGTAACATTGCTAATACCCGGAATAGTCGGTACTCCTGCGCGTGTAACGATTTCCTTGGCCCGGATTTTATCCCCCATAGCCTGGATTACGTCCGGCTCCGGGCCAATCCAGGTCAGGCCTGCATCGATGACTTTACGGGCAAAGGTATCGTTTTCCGCCAGAAAACCCCACCCGGGATGAATTGAATCCGAATGACTCTGCAAAGCCGCCTCAATAAGACGGTCCATATGCAGATAGGATTCAACCGGTGGTGCAGCGCCAATATGCACGGCGGAATCTGCGGCGGCAACATGATGCGCCAGGCGGTCGGGCGTACTGTAGACGGCAGTGGTCTTGATTTTGCGGTCAATACAGGTATGCATCACCCGGACAGCGGGAACACCGCGGTTTGCAACAAGAATCTTATGAATTGCCCTTGCCATAAACAGCTTCCTCTTTTCCGGTATTTTTCCATTGTGTGGCCCTGCTGACCGCCGGCTGTGCGGCCAAGGCGTTTTTTAAATGTAACACAACAACTGTGGCAGTATAGCCTCCGGCAAGGCCTACCAGAGTTAATGCAGGAACCGACTGGCCGCCCAGGTAGCCGATCATCCCGCCGGCCACAAAGCCGGAATATTTAATAGCAATATAGGATGCACGTTCCCGGTTACCCGACGCCAGCAAAATACCCAAATCGGTCAGGTCACCGGTAAAATGTGTGGTACGCCCAATTCTGCCCTGGGATGTTATACTGTTTTGCCAGCCTGCGGCAAACGGCATCATCATACCCAGTAAAAAACGCCATGGCTCCATTGAATACTTGCCGGCAGCGGTAAACCCGAAATACACAAGTACGGCTGTCAGCAGCAGAGGCAGCACAGGCACCAACAGGCTGTAAGTCATACCCAACCGGGGAAGTGCTTTTGTGCCATAATAGGATCCGGTAACAAATGATGCTAGAACCACGGTAATAAAAAGCGCCATGGCCGGATTGGTCAGCAGATTCTTCGCCTGGTCTGTTACACGTCCCGACATATGCGTTGTGCGCATAAAAATAACAGAGTAGGTTGAGAAAGCATTCAGTATGCCCGCCCAAAACGTAAACCACCACCCTGCGATGCAGAGCACTTTGTTTTTACATAGAATCTCCCAGTCATACTGCATTGAAAAATCTTGGCTTTCCATACGCAAACCTCCGTTCCCGTGATAATAAATAAAGTCCGACGATGCGTGTTTAACGCAAACGTCGGACTGCAGGTAACTGATATGACTACCCCTTAGATGCCATCCGGATATTTATTTGTCGACTTCCTTTTCCAGGATAAAGACAAAAATCCTCTCTCCCGTCTTTGTGCTGATATCTGTATGCAGGCTGACCACCTTCAGGCCTGTTACCCGACAGATGATTTCTTCCAGATCTGAACGTCCCTGCTCAACAAGCTGCTGCCGCAGCCTTTTGATCAGCGCCATCCCTTCTGCAGACTGCGCCAGATGGTATTCCGCCTGGGAGAGAACGCCTTTTAGCGAGACAATAACCATATTGCGCAAAACATCTGTCTTCGCTTCTGTGGGCCCCCGCCCTAAATATTCCCGCTCCCAACGGATAAGCGCTTTGGTAATCTCGTCTTCCATTTGTCCTTTGATATTGGGCATAGCCAACCCTCTTTTTGCCTTTTCAATCAATCGTACACCAACTGCAAAACGAATTCAACAGGATTTTTTTAACTAACCGCCAGAGCGTCCTTGGGGCAAGCTGTAACACAGAGGCCGCAGCCTTTGCAGCGAGCCTGGTCTACTGTTACTTTTTTCTCTTTGTCGATGGAAATCACATTCGGATCGGGGCAGGTAAAGATGCAGACTTTGCAACCGCTGCACTTTTCCTCATTAACCCTGGCAGCAACATACATGACTGTTTCCTCCTTGGATATCCATTTTTTTAACAGCCGAGCGGGCCGCTTCCATCACCTGCATATTTTTTTCAATCAGCTGGCTGATTTTCTCGTATTTGTCCTGCAGCGCGTCATCCAGCGCCGCTGTGGTGCCGGAAGCGACAAATTTTCCGCCGCCAAAACGCTCCATCAGGGCCACTTTCAGTGATTCCGGCGAAACCAGCGGCTTAACACCAAGCAGGCCGCCCAGCATGGCCATATTTGTTGCCAGTTCCGTACCGCCCACATCCAGTGCAACCTGTGTGGCCGAAAAATAGTACAGTTCTGCATTCAGTGCGGCCAGTTTTTCCTGATCGTCTTTACTGAGCTGCGGCTCTTCGTCTGTGTTTACCAGAATGATTCCATTTTCCCGCAGCCCGTCAAAAAACGGCATGGTGTAGCACTTGCCCATGGTAATTACATGGGGGTGAAAGATCATAATCACATCAGGGAAAAGAACTTCGCCGCGCTCGTGAATGTTCTTTGAGTCAATCCGCACATAACTTTCTGCGGGGGCAAGTCTTTTTTCCGCGCCAAAGAAGGGGTTTACCGTACTGACAAGGCCGTCTTTGCTGGCAGCATTGCCCAGTATATGGGCCGCGGTGACAACGCCCTGTCCTCCCAGTCCGGACATGCGGATGCTTGTTTTCGTGCTCATATTACTTCCCCCCCTCAAGCCTGGACAGATATTCCTGTGCTTGTTCCGTAATATATTCTTTGGTTGTAAAAAGACCGTCTTTTTCCCGTTTTTTGATTCTGGCCACCGTCTCGTGCGGTTTAAATTTATAGTTGGTCGGGCAGGGAGAAAAAATCTGCACATAGGAAGGTCCCACTTCCCGGGCGGTGAGAATAGCCCGCCTGACCATTTTCTCCAGCCGTTTGGGCTGAGCGGGAGATGTGGCGGCAACGTAAGCGCAGCCGGACTCCCGGGCAATTTCGGGCAGAGCAATTTTAGGGAATTTCTTGCCCTTAGGCGCCATGTTTAACACCGTTCCCTGGGGTGACATACCGCTTTCCTGGCCGCCGGTATTGGCATACGCTTCGTTATCCAGCATGATGGTTGTAATGTTTTCCGCACGGAACCAGGATTGCATAACCATATCCAGACCGATATCAGCGGTGGCGCCATCTCCGGCCACCACAACCACATCTTTGACTTTATCGGGGTAGCGCAGTTTCAGCGCACGCTTCAGGCCTGATGCTACGGCATTCTGGTTTCCAAACACAGAATGAATGTTGTGCAGGGCCACCTGCGGGAAAGCCAGGGCGCTGCAGCCGGTGGAACCAACGATGACTGTATCTTCCGGGTTTGGCAGGGAAGCCAGGATAAGGCGCAGGGACAGTGCCAGGCCACAGCCGGCACAGAGAGGATGCTCTTCCAGGAGCTCTTTGTATGTCCCAAGCTCCGAAACACCGACGTCACGCCCATATGGGCCGTCGGCAATCAGTTCCTTATACTCATCGGGCATGATCTGCTCAAAACCGGGAGTAATTTCAAAGATCCGCTTGTTCATCGGCTGCACCTCCTGATTTCATCAACAATGAGCTGGGGAGGCATCGTCATACCGCCGAAAACGCGGGGACCACCTACAACTTTCGTCGTATCCTCCACAGCCGTCTTCACTTCACGGCTCAGCCAGCCGACACGGTTAAACTCCGGTACAATCACTGCCTTTGCGCCGGCAGCCAGCTTTCTGATTTCTTCTGAGGGGAACGGACGCAGGCTTTTGATTTTAACCAGGCCGGCACGAAGGCCTTCCTCCCGGGCCAACTCAATGGCTTCCCTGCACTGTGATACCGCTGTGCCGGAAGCCATCAACAAAACATCGGCTTCCCCGTCCTCCACCTCAACCAGTTCACCCAGCAGGTTTTTGATATGTTTACGTGCTCTTTCACCGGCGGCAAGCACTTCCTGCTGCCAGGAAGCATGTGCTGCATAACTGATAAAGTTGCTCTTCATCACAAACGGATCCCGCATCTGGCGAAACGGTACGGTTTCCATATCCATGGCGGGTACAGGTGCACACGCGGGGTTGTATGCAGGCAGTTTCAGGTCCACAGGTGCGATTTTCACATTGTCGCGTGTGTGTGTAACAAAGAACCCATCCGCAAAGACACCGACAGGAAGGTGCACATCGGGCTTTTCTGCAATAATAAAGGATTTAAGAATCATATCATATAAGTCCTGGGCATTTTCCGCATGCAGCATCAAAATGCCGGTGTCAAGCATATAAGCCATCTCCAGCGTATCAGGCTGAATGGTTAGCGGGGAGTTGACGCCCCGGGTCAAGAAGGCACAAACGATCGGCAGCCGCGCGCCGGACCAGGTGGGGAACATCTCAAACGCACGAAGTGTGCCCGGCCCCCCTGTGGCGGTAAAAACCCGCACACCGGCCATGGCTGCACCGGAAACAGAAGACATTACGGCAAACTCATTTTCTCCCCGGAAATACTCTTTAATATACCCTTCTGCGAAAATATCGCCCACAAGATGCATGCTTTCCGACTGCGGCGTAATCGGGTACGAAATAGCCATATCCACATTGGCTCTGCGGATGGCCTCCCTTACCGCCTCACTGCCTGTAATAAAGTGCTCCTGGCGCTCGGCCTCAAAGAAAAGCTCTTCCGGAGCAACAACCTTCTGTTCAGTCATTAATGTCAACCCCTTTCAGCCGGCAGACAGCCTCCGTCAGGCGTACCAGCGTATCCAGCCCCACATCCCTCAGCGATATCATGGCATCTTCATGCCCCTCTTCGCCGCACAGGGCAATGGTGTAGCAGTCGGTGCCGCCGCGGATAATTTTTAAGGCCACATTGGCATAATGACAGTGCACCCCGATAAACAGGCACAAATCAATTTTGTTGTGCCAGATTGTCAGGTTGGGATGATTCGGGTTAATTTCCACAGCCGGGTTAATCATCGGATATTTGGGACGGTAGTCAGGCATCGGAATCATCCGGATGCCGGCCACCCGGGCCAGCTTCTGTACGGCTTTTGCTTTTTCAGCAACGCCTTCGTTCCAGTTCCAGAGCAAAAGCGGCCCCGGGAAAAAGAACGGGTTCTTGGCAGCAAGAATTCTCTCTGCAATCTTTTCAATCGCGTCCTCTTCGGGAACAGCCCTGCCTTCCACCAGGGCCTGACCCTTTTCCGGCAGAGTGATTCCCATGGCGGCAGCAGCCGGCGGCAGGTAGCCTTCCGGCCCGGCCAGGACCTCGTACTTACTTTCCAACAACAAACATCCCTCCAGCTTCGTTGTGTCTTTTTTTCTATAAAAAAATCCAACACCAAAAAAAGGTGTCGGACTTTTTTTAACGGTAAGTTTACCCTTAAAATAATTTCCAACGCTATTGCAGTTCCCTGTCAAGGATAAAGATAAAAATACGGTCTCCGGTTTTTGTACTGACATCCGTATGTAGACTTTTTACCTGAGCCGATGTCACCCGGATAATAATCTCCTCAAGTTGAGAACGTCCCTGCTCAACTAATTGCTGACGCAACTTTTTGATCAGTGCCATCCCGTTCTTGTTTTGTGCCAGATGACGCTCAGCCGGTGTCAGGATTCCCTTTAACTGGACGATGACCATGTTCCGGAGGATATCCGTTTTCGCCTCGGTTGGTCCCCGCCCTTTATACTCCCTTTCCCAGACAATCATCGCTTTTGTTATTTCATCTTCCATTTGCCCTTTTGTATACTGCACAGGACCTACCTCAATTTTTATTGCCTATTATACGCTACTGATGAACATTATTCAAGACCTTAGAATTAAAATTTTTTAAATTAATTAAAAAACGATACAGTTCGCATAATTTATGATAAACTTAAATGTTATGTTATATTTATTCGGCAACTACATGCTAATACTTTTGCGTTAACTTGACGATAACGGAGTCTTTTTACCTTAATGGAACACGTATGCCAGAGATTATAAATAAACGTTTGGGACAATATATAATATCCTGCTTTTCGAGGAGTTAAAAAGATGGGCATTTCAATATTTAAGCAAGCAAGAGGCTTAACAGAAGAAATTGATATTAAGGAAGCGCATAACATCTGGAGCATGCTAAGGGCCAGGTATCATAGTGTGGATACAATTAAGATATTTAAAGATATCGCTCATGACCGCGACTTTTTATACTTTTGGGAAGACTTGCGGATGAATGGAATCAGTTTATCCAGGAATATGAAAATCAGGCGGTACGTTTTCAGCTCAAAGTCCCCAAAAGGCCTCCCCATAACTACAGAACCGGCACAAAAATAAGCCAGTTTACCGACAGATATATCTTTACCAGAGTATTTAATGATATCGTTGCTCAGCTGTATCCTCTTGTAACAGCATATCGGACATCTACAACGAATGATTCTGTGAGAAAAACTATTGGGAAAGACTTACAGGAGCATATAAGAAGCTTTGAAACCGTGTATAAATTTGGTAAACTAAAGGGCTGGATGGATGAACCCCCTGCGTATAAGACAGCCAAAACAGCAGTAACAGAATCATTAACCACAGGGGAAGCTTTTCATATTCTTGACCATGTTTCTCACAGGTATCACCAACTACAGCTAACGAAATTCTTCCTTAGCTTTGCCCATGATAAAGAATTTCGGCTCATATTGAGCCAGGGAGTTAAGCAGCTTGAAAAAGAAACAGCCATGCTGCAGGAAATCGCTTTGAAACATCAAGTACAGCTGCCAGTTCGCCCGCCGGTTTCCATGGAAGTTCCTGTTGAACCCGAAACGGCGGAAGATAGCTTTATGTATCAGGTTATTTTGACCGGCATGCAAACTGCCATTGACTTACACATCCGCGCTGTTCTTGAAACTGTTAGAAATGACACTCTTCGTGCTGTTTTTTACCAGCTTTTTAAAGATGAAGTAGCTATGCATGAAAGAATTCTCAAGTATGGTAAAACAAAGGGATGGATAATAACAGTTCCTATTTATGCTGAGCCGGTATCATAGCTTATGAATAGAGTTACTCAAACGGGAACTCGGCTGATTGGTTTGACTGTTGTCCAGCAACAAGAAAGACACTGATGCGTTTTTCTTTTCAGAGGCGTCTTTCTTGTTCTTTAGGGTCTGCCGCCCCTTCGACGGGTCTTCGACCCTGACCACCCCGCAAGAGTAAGGGGAAATTCCCCTTACAAACCCCT
>JAWSUT010000018.1:0-62126 GCA_033549345.1 Bacillota bacterium
GATGGTTTTTTGTTTTTTCTCGCTAAGAAAATAATTCACCATCAGGGGAGGGTACCCCTTTTTTGTTTGGGGTCAATATAACAGCATAATGATATTTTCCGCCGAAACAGGCGGAATTTTTACGTTTTTTGGGGTAAACTGATTTTTGTCAACGCTAATAGGTCTTTAAACATCAGTATTCCACAACATCGCAATTAGCTCTGAAAATGTCTTGTTTATCCTATAAACGTATTTCTTTTATTGTTATCGGGGTGATTACATGGATGTCTATTTACTGGGTGCAGGGTTTTCCAGCGAAGCCGGTGTACCGACGATGAAAAATTTTTTGGGCGGCATGCAGGAAGCTGCCGGTGCCGCTGAATCACCGCAGATCCGTGGTGTTTTCTCAAGGGCTGCTGAGTATGCTGAACAAAGCAGCACAGAAAACATTGAAGATCTTCTGACAAGTACGGTCAATGACCCTGTATTTTTCGATTTAATCTGGGCTTTTGGCCTGACAATTAACCATTTTTCTGAGCAGTTTCTACGCAGATGCCGCCTGGGCGAACGGTTAGGGTGGTATGAAGAGTTTGCCCGAATTGCAGCTGATTCAGGTGCCCGTATTCTTACATTTAATTATGATCTCATTGTCGAAGAGCTTTTATGGTGGCGCAGGGGGTGCGCTGAGGACTATATTATTGATTTTGATGAAGTCCGCCAGCGCCCCCTGACGCACAACAGCCGGTGCGTTGTGCCTCTCTATAAAATGCACGGGTCGGTCAGCTGGCTCTGGTGCCTGCAGTGTTATTACACTGTCAACAGATATCGTCACGTGCTTGCCGCCGCATATGAAGAAACGTCGTGTCCCCGCTGTTCGTCCCGCTTAATTCCCCTGATGATTCCCCCGACATTTCGCAAGGCCGTCAGCCTGGCACACTCTCTGCAAAACCTCTGGCAGCGGGCCGACATGCTTTTTGCACAGGCAGACAGGATTGTTATTGGCGGCCTGTCGTTTAACCGTCGCGACGATGATTTGCGCCAACGTTTTCAAAAGGGGCTCATGGCAAACAGCCGTCTGCAGGAAGTGGTGCTTGTGAACCGGGACGAAGCGACCTGCCGCTCCATTGCGGAGCTTTTACCCAAGGCTGTCCGCTGGCGGGCCGTTTCCGGCTTTGCCGGCTTCTGCCGGGAACTTACACAATATCAAGAAAGACACTGACGCGAAAAAAGTGTGCCGCCTGTTCTTGCAGACGGCACACTTAGCTTATTCACTGTTTTCAGCAAGGACTGCACGGACACTCTTTTCAAACTTGGTCCGGGGAATCATCACACTGCGACCGCATTCCGTACATTTAATACGAAAGTCCATACCCACACGAATGATGGTCCAGATGTCATTGCCGCAGGGATGTGCCTTTTTTGTGCGAACTCTCTGGCCAATGGCATAATCAGCCATTTATGCCGGCCTCCTTGTCGCTACCGCGGTCAAAAATTACGCGCCGCGGATAGGGAATTTCAATACCCAGTTCATCAAATTTATTCTTGATTACCCGCAGCATGTCCCGTTCCACTTTCCACTGCGTCATCGGTACTGTCTGGGCAATGATCCGGATATTAACGGAGGAATCAGCTAACGCGACCACACCAAGTACCGTGGGCCCTTCCACCACGTCAGCATCATTTTCCGCGTACGTCCGCATCAGTTCCTCCAGTACGGCAAGGGTCTGATCGATATCATCTTCATAGGAAATACCCACATCAATCATGGCGCGCATGTTTCCGCGTGTTCTGTTGCTCACCGCGTTAATGCTGCCGTTTGGCAGAATGTGCAGTTCACCGCTGAAATCACGGATCTTTGTAATCCTCATGCCCAGCTCTTCCACAATACCCGAGAATTCACCCGTCTGGATATAATCTCCCACGGAAAACTGATCTTCCAGAATAATGAAAAAGCCGGAAATGACATCTTTAACCAGGCTCTGGGCACCAAAACCCACGGCAAGGCCCAGAATACCGGCACCGGCCAAAATGGGCCCTATTTCCATACCGATTTCAGACAGAATCAAAACAACCGCCAGTGTGTAAATACTGTAACGATAGATCGATGTAAGCAGCGGGATCAGGGTTTTTGCCTTATGCTCGGACAGCAGGGACGGCCGGTCTGCCGGAGGCGTAAAAACCCTCAGGATAAACGCACAGCCAAAGCGCAATGCAAGGCGGGTAAGAAAAGCAATCAGCAGAACCCTAACGATTATTGTCCCCCAGTTAAGAGCCACAGACAAAATAAATTCCTGGACTTCGGGCCCGGTCAGGTTCAGTTGCGTGAGAATCTGCGTCATACCATCACCCTGCTCTGCGAAGACTGGTTAACTTTTCTGATCAAGGACGGTCGTGATCTCTTTAAAGACATCTTCAATGTCCCGTGAGCCGTCAACAGTGTACAGTATTCCCTGCCGAGTGTAAAATTCAATTAACGGCTCTGTCTGGCTTCTGTATACTTCCAGACGCTGCCTGACTGTTTCCACCGTATCATCGGTGCGCTGATAAAGTTCCCCGCCGCATTTGTCGCAAACACTTCTGACCTTGGGCGGATTAAACTTGACATGGAATGTGGCGCCGCAGCTTTTGCATACCCGGCGCCCGGTCAGACGGTCGAGCAGTTCTTCCTGTTCCACATCGACGTTAATCACTGCCGTCAGCGGCGTCCCCATATCCCCCAGTGCCGCATCCAACGCTTCGGCCTGTGCCAGGGTACGGGGAAATCCGTCTAACAGATACCCGTCCTTTAAATCCGGCTGCGTTAGCCGCTCTTTGACAATGCCGACTACAAGCTCATCGGGCACAAGCTCCCCTTTGTCCATGTACTCTTTTGCTTTCGTTCCCAGTTCGGTGCCTTCCTTGATGGCAGCGCGGAAGATATCACCGGTTGATATGTGCGGAATATTATATTTTTTAACCAATCTCTCTGCCTGGGTTCCTTTTCCTGCTCCCGGCGGTCCCAGTAAAACAATCCTCATGATTTCCCTCCTTCTTCCTAACTCAGAAATTTTCGACTTGTAATTATTCTGTCCCAAAGGAGGAAAATCCTGCATTTCTGACAATAAAAATAATACACTGCATTTTTTACCCGTGTAACCTTCTCCCAACACGTTAGCATCCCACAGTCAATATACCCCCTGGGGTATTAAACAGGCAGAAACAGTACTAGGTTCGCCGCAATGCGGGACAAGTAGGAAATACTTAAGTCCTGCTGCAAGAACCGGGATAGCGCCACAATGGATATGGTATCTAAAATCACACACAATATGACGGAGAAAAACACTCCGTGAACACATCCGAGAACAAGGCCCAGAAGTTTTTGCCATTCCGGAATTTGTTTATGACTTGTACTATACTGCCTGATGCGCAAAAGAAAGGAAAGCACCATTGCAATAAACAGAAAGAATATGAACAAAGCAAGCATTTTGACCAACATCTCTCCAACCAATGCGTAAGAAGGGTTCTGTGTCGACACGGGGAAAATGGCTGCTTCCGGGGTTAGAAACCGCATCACCGTTCCTGCCAACTGCGGGAGTTCAATTCCCTGCTGAGCGCCTCCTGCGGTTTTTTGCAGAGGTTCGACATTCTGCAGTAGATATCCGACAAAAACTTCCCTGACCTGCCATTCGCCATTCAGATAGACGGTCAGCGGTTTCTGCAAAAAAGCTGCTGCGACCAGAGCGGTCAGCACGCCGAACAAGTGAATTAATGCCTGATACGCACCGCTTACATACCCTTTAGCCGCACTCCACAGCGTCAGAGTCAAGGCGGCTAAATCTACCCAGGACATGCATATCCCCCCTGCGTTATTTGTAGATATTTCCCGGGAAATATCAGATTCCCCTTTTATAAAGACGGCTCACATAAAAACAACCGTTTTTCAATATACTATGATATACGTATTCTAAACGGGGGTCTGCTATGTCTACCTTTGGTGGAGGTGTACTTCAGGGGCGCAATAAGGCATTTCG
Organism: Bacillota bacterium; assembly: GCA_033549345.1. Taxonomy (GTDB): domain Bacteria; phylum Bacillota; class Dethiobacteria; order Dethiobacterales; family Dethiobacteraceae; genus JAWSUT01. Next base: position 3,990 of record JAWSUT010000018.1, read on the forward strand.
AATTGAGGGAACTGATCCGTTTGCCGTCCAAAAAATAAAACTGGCACTGCAAAATATGCTTGATGAAATCTATCGGCCGGAACATCATCAGTTGGTCGTACTGTGTATTGGTACAGACCGTTCCACCGGTGACGCACTGGGGCCGTTAATCGGTACAAAGCTTACCCGCCTGCAACCCAGGGGAACAAGGATTCACGGAACACTGGATGAACCCGTACATGCTGTCAATCTGGCAGAAACGATTGGCACTATTGAGAGGAGCCATACATCTCCTTTTGTCATCGCTGTTGACGCGTGCCTGGGCAGAATGGAAAGTGTCGGCGCGATTGATATCGGTACAGGGCCCATGCGTCCCGGAGCCGGGGTAAACAAGGAATTACCCAGCGTAGGTGATATTCACATTAACGGGATTGTTAACGTCGGCGGCTTTCTTGACTATTTTGTCCTGCAAAACACGCGGCTTAGTGTAGTAATCCGCCTTGCGGAAACAATCACCCGCGGCCTCTATTTCAGCCTGCAACATCAGACGCAGGTTACACGGAAACATGCAGAAGCCGTTCGCTAACGAACGGCTTCTGCTGATTACTTATCGGCCTAATCGGCAGACCGGGCCCTGAAAGTCGCCTTACTGGAGCCATTTGCTTTCCAATTCACGCAGTACGTCTTCAGGCGTGCGGCCCTGGGCGTTTACAACCGGCGCATCCATTACTACATCTTCCATATTCATAAAATTGCTATCCATCCCGCTTACCACGGCTGCGTCCGCTTGCCGGCCGGCCCGCATACTTACGACCTGGTAACCCTTTTTCTTTAAGTATTCCTTAATGGGGGACAGGCCCTCTTCCACAGCGATTTTGCGTTCCAAAATATTCGCCTCCTTTGCTGTTATTTTTCTCAGCCGGAGGCGTTTTTATTCCGGCGCCGGTGCCATTAACCATACCGCGTGGCGCCACATTGAAACGTCTAAGGGGGTTTTGCCCACCAAATCTCCATCTGCATGAACATAACTGGACTGTTGGCACTCAACGGAAATCTCAGCACCGCGCAGCACCCGAACTGCAGGATGGAATATATGCTTTCCCTTATATACCAGGGGGAACAACCGTAAAAAGTTAAGCCGGTGTAAATCTGTCACAAGCACAACATCCGCCAGTCCGTCCTGAGGGTCCGCTTCCGGTGCAACGTGCATCCCGCTGCCGTAATAACGGGCATTTGCCACGGTAACCAACCAGGCCTTTACTTCCGTTACATTCCCGTCTACAGTGACCCTAAACGGCCGCGGCCGGAAACTGATTAATTGTTTCAGCAGAGCCAGCATATAACCAAGAGACCCGGAAAGGCGCTTAAAAATACGGTTTGCATCGGCCACAACCTCTGCGTCCAGGCCGGCTCCCACTACGTTTAAGAAACACTGCCCGTTTAGCCGGCCTATATCCACAGGAATGCGCACCCCCTCGAGTAATACACGGCATGCTTTCACGGGATCACGGGGAATGGCAAATGTACGGGCAAAGTCATTACCGGTGCCTCCGGGAATCACTCCCAGGGCTGCTTCCGTACCCGCAATAGCTCCGGCAATGGCTGAAAGTGTGCCATCCCCACCCACACCGGCAACCACCGACCCCGGCGACGCGGCGGCTTTTGCTAAACGAACAACATCCTGGGCGTTTTTACTAAACGCAAATTGGTATTGCACGCCTGCCTGGTCCAGATATGTTTTCACTTCTTCCCAGACAGCGACTGCGCCCCCGCTGCTGGCCGTTGGATTAATAATAAAATGAAGCACTACCGTCTGGCTGCTGCATGCCCCCTGCAAGTCCTGACTGTTCATCAGACGCCGGGTGTTCCTGGTTTCCGGACAGAGAGAACAGAGCCGGCGGCACGGGAAATCGCTTCCTGCTCTTCTGTACTCAGTTGGTATGTCGATTGACCTTGTGTCAGCGGCTTTGCATATGTCCGGGACTCCTCACGGCCATAGATACTGCTAATAACCACACCGTTTTTATGCGCATCCAGACAGGCCACTGCAAAGCTCAAGTCGCTTCCTGTATCCTGAAAGGCATTGAAGCGTACGACTCCGATACCCCTGACGGTTGTATCCAAAACGGCAATAATATCCTGCATTCTCTGCCTGTTTTCCTGAACCTCTTGATTCACCTCGCCAATTTCATCATGAATCCGGTGCAGAAAAGCTTCCAGGCTGACACCGTTATTCCCCTGCATAAAATCCTGGTACCTCCTGGTTAGAAAAACAGTTTTCCTGTAAAGAACAAGGCAAAAAATTAATAAGATCAGAATCATGCCTGTCAGTGAATAAACAATTGGCTCCATTGTAGTCCTCCTCCAACACTCTTTCTTTACATTTTAAAACAGGCGTGTGGCTATGGCCATCCACACGAGCACTACACCAAAAGCAGGCAAGAAGTTTGCAACTTTAATTTCTTTTAATTCGAGCAGGTTCAACCCGATTGCTAAAATCAGCAGCCCACCGACACCCGACACCTCACTAATCACTTCAGGGCCCAGGTAACCCTGCAAAGACCCTGCAGCCAAAGCAATTGCCCCCTGATAGAGCACCACCGGTACAGCAGACAGGCAAACGCCCAATCCCATCGTTGCGGCAAAGGCAATTGCTGTTGCACCATCGAGAATAGCCTTGACATACAGAATCTGATGCTGTCCGAGCAAGCCGCTTTCCAGAGCACCCGTAACAGCCATGGCACCTACCACGTAAAGAAGTGTGGCAAACACAAAGGCCCGAGCCAATCCCGACTCACTCTGCGAAGCACGACTTTCAAGCCAAACGCCCGCCCTGCGCAGACCGGCATCAATCCCGATTATCTCACCGATTATACCGCCGATGATCAGACTGAAGACAACCGCAAGAATATTGACAGATTCCAGTGCCATTTTAATTCCGATCAGGGTTACCACCAGGGCAATCCCCTGCATCACCAGCACTTTGACCTTTTCCGGAATCCTCCGGCCTAAAAAAAAGCCTATCACGCCCCCTAATACGATAGCCACGCCGTTGACTATCGTCCCCTGGAGCGCATAAGCCCATCCTATACCCATATTTCCATCCTCTTTCTTATTGTTTCACGTGAAACAAATCATCTTATTGTTTCACGTGAAACATAGCATAATGTTTTAAAACAGAATTTCACACAGCCTTTCCAATTCTTCCATGTCATAAAAGTGTATTTCCAGTTTACCGGTTCCCTTGGCAGACGTCCTGACATGGACAGCCGTACCGCAGATTTCCCGCAGCCGGTCTTCTATATCGGTAATGTAACCGTCTTTGGCCGGGATTCTCTCTTTACCTTTTCGCTCAGGGTTTTTTTCTGCCTGGCTGGCCAGTCTTTCTGTTTCCCGCACGGACAAACCAAGCTCAACTGCTTTTGCGGCTGCTGCCGGTTGTTTTTCCAGAGGGAGAGCCAGTATAGCGCGGGCATGGCCCTCGCTGAGGCGCCCCGCAGCCACTTCAAGACGAACATCAGGATGGAGCGAGGTGAGTCGTAGGGTATTCGCCACGGCGGAGCGGCTTTTGCCTACTCTTTCCGCCAGCTGCTCCTGCGTATAGCCGAACTCGTCCATCAGCCGCCGGTATGCATCTGCTTCTTCCAGTGGATTTAAGTCTTCCCGCTGCAGATTCTCAATTAGCGCAATCTCGCTCATTTCCCGGTCAGTCAACGGGCGAACCACCACCGGTACGCGCTCAAGCCCAACCATTTTGGCGGCCCGCAGCCGCCTTTCTCCGGCAACCAGTTCGAAGCCGTCCCCGGCGGGACGAACGATTAAAGGCTGCAAAATTCCGTGCCTTTCTACGCTCTGGGCCAGTTCCGCCAGCTTTTCCTCATTAAAATGTTTGCGGGGCTGATATGGGTTGGTACGAATATCTTCGGTTACAATCTCCACTGCATCCGACAGAGGAGTATCTTCAATTTCGGGAATCAGGGCCTGCAGGCCTCTACCGAGCCTCTTCTTGCTCATTGGCGATCACTTCCTTTGCCAATTGGATATACGTTTCCGCCCCTTTAGAGCGTTCATCGTAGTCAATAATGGGAAGTCCGTGGCTTGGCGCCTCACTGAGGCGCACATTCCTGGGAATAACAGCCTGAAACACTTTGCCTCCAAAGTACTTATGAACTTCATCGGCAACCTGTGAAGCCAGATTTGTACGGGCGTCATACATGGTCAGTAAAACGCCTTCATAGCGCAGGGCACTGTTTAAATGTTTTTGTACCAACTTTACGGTATTGGTAAGTTGGCTTAATCCCTCCAGCGCGTAGTATTCGCACTGAATCGGCACGAGAACCGAATCAGCAGCCGTCAGGGCATTGATGGTCAGCAGCCCGAGCGATGGAGGACAGTCGATGATTATGTAATCATATTTGTTTCTGACTTCTTCCAATACCCTGCGCAGCCGGACTTCACGAGACATGGTGGGAACCAATTCAATTTCAGCACCGGCCAACTGAATAGTAGCCGGCACCACATCAAGGCGCTTTGTGGGCGATTGCACAATGATTTTTTTTAGTGGAATTTCATTTATTAAAGCATCATAGATACATGCTTTAATTTTTCTTTTTTCCAGGCCAACCCCGCTGGTGGCGTTCCCCTGAGGATCAATGTCCAGAAGCAAAACGTTTTTTCCTGCCGCAGCCAGACAGGCACTCAGATTAACAGACGTCGTCGTTTTACCTACGCCGCCCTTCTGATTAGCCACCGCAATAACACGAGCCATGAATACACCCCGTTTCTGTGCAGTACACTAATTTATTCGCGCCCAAACGGCTGTATCCTGCAGGATGAAATTTTTTTGTTTATTGGTATCGCTTTATGTCCGAATCAGTCGGCAGCTTGCCTGCCCGCTTCACTTCATTGCCTGGGAAATAGCATTCTCAGGGCGTTAGGGCACAGCGCTGATCGTTCTTAGCTGTTTTCTCCTGTTTAGGCTTTTGTTTTGGCAGACGAATTGTAATTTCCAGATGATCGCCGCAATCTTCCTCTTTCATTTTTGGGCCGAGACCGCCTGCTTCCAGGATTGATACGGCCTGACGTATTGTGTTGAGAAATATGCGGATATCGCGGATAATGACCTTTTTCCTTTCCTTTTGGGCCGGACTTTCCGGATGAGCCATCAGTTCCGCTACCCGCTTTTCCGTCTGTTTAACGGTATAGTTGAGGTTACAGATTTCCTGCAGCACACGAAGTTGCTTTGCCTCATCCTGCAGCTTTAACAGGGCCCTGGCATGACGCTCTGTGAGCTCCTGTGAAAGCAATTTTTCCTTCACAGGCTCAGGCAGTTTGAGGATGCGCAGCTTATTGGCTATCGTTGACTGCGACTTACCCAGCCGTTGGGCCAGGACTTCCTGTGTCAACTGAAATTCGCGCAAGAGCCGTTCATACCCTTCGGCCTCTTCCAGGAATGTCAGATTCTCACGCTGCAGGTTTTCTATCAGGGCCATGGTGGCAACAGCACTGTCAGACAGATTTCTGACAATGGCAGGAATCACAGACCAGCCCAGCTCACGGCAGGCCATCATCCGCCGCTGGCCGGCTACAAGTTCCGTTCCCACAGCTGTCTTCCGCAAAACAACGGGCTGCATCAAGCCATATGTCTTGATTGACTGAGCCAGTTCAGATATTTTATCCGGTTCTATATGTTTTCTCGGCTGATATGGGTTGGGTCGAATTATTTCGATGGGTACATGCTGAATTTCTCCCTGCTCAAACCCTTCCTCCTCAATATTAATAAGCCCTTTCCATTCTTCTGACATGGTTTTCCCCCCAATTTAATAGTTGGTCACCTTAGAATCTTTCGACATCTGGCAATGATATCCTGCTGAACCAATTTACAGACAAAATAAAAATAAGACGACGGATGCCGTCTTAAAAAAACGAAATTATAAGGGCCTTTTCCCGGGGATACCGGCTTTTCGGGGGTACTTTTGCGGTATGGGGCCGTTTTTTCGCACCACTAACAGCGTTCGTTCACCCATTTCTGCGGGTAGGCTGTAGGGGATGACAGTCACCACAGAACTGTTTAGCTCCTGCAGGGCATATGCTGCATCCCGGCTCTCCTCAATCCCTTCAGGCCCTTTATAAGCGACAAAGTGCCCCCCTGTCCGGACAAAGGGGAGGCAGAGTTCCACCAATACGTTCAGGCGGGCCACGGCACGGGAAACGACGAGCGGGAACTGCTCACGGTATTCGTCCTTTCTGCCATAGTCCTCAGCGCGTCCGTGCAGGACGGTGACATCGGTAAGCTGCAGCATGTTTGCCGTTTCATTTAAAAATGTCACTCGTTTTTCAGAGGAATCCAGCAGAGTTAACGCTGTTTGCGGCGAGGCAATTTTAAGCGGAAGCCCGGGAAAGCCGGCGCCGCTGCCCACATCAAGCATGGCGCCCTCCGGCCGGCTGCTCCAGGCCAGCAGCTTAAGAGAATCGAGAAAATGCTTAACCAGTGCTTCCAGTGGGTTCGTAATCCGTGTCAGGTTGACGCGCTTGTTTTCCTCAACCAGCCGGGCGTAATAGGCAGCAAACGGTTCTGTCAGGCCGGGGGGAAGGGAAATTCCCATCTCCCGGGCATAAGGGTACAGCTTATCCCACATGAGACGCACCCCCTCTCCGGCGGTGCTGTTCGAGATAGACCAAAAGCACAGCCACATCCGCCGGCGAAACGCCGGAAATACGGCTCGCCTGCCCGATGCTGCGGGGCTTGATCCTGGCCAGCTTTTCCGCGGCCTCTCTGGAAATTCCTTCCATTTCGCAGTATGGAGTGTCCTCCGGCAGTGATTTGTTCTCCATTTTTTGATATTTTTCAATTTGCTGTTCCTGCTTTTCAATATAACCCTGATATTTTATCTGAATTTCCACCTGCCGGGCTGTTTCGGCAGGGAGCTGCTGTGCTTCCCCAAGCAGAACCAGAACATCTTCATAACGAATCTCAGGCCTTTTCAAAAGCTGCGCGGCCTGCACAGGCCCGCTCAGAGGCCGGCTGCCCAACTGTACCAGATAATCGTTAACACGGCCGTCCGATGATATGGTTTTCCCGGTAAGCCGTTCTTTTTCACAAGCCACCAAGCGGTATTTTTCTGTAAACTCCCTGTAGCGGTCTGCTGAAACAAGGCCGGCCTGCCAACCGTAGGGAGTCAGCCGTAAGTCGGCATTATCCTGGCGCAGCAGCAACCTGTACTCCGCACGGGAGGTCATCATGCGATACGGTTCATTTGTCCCTTTTGTAACCAGATCATCGATCAGCACGCCGGTATAGCCCATCGAACGGTCAATCAACATCGGCTCTTTGCCCTGCACAAAGAGGGCGGCATTTATACCCGCCACAATGCCCTGAGCCGCTGCTTCTTCATAACCGGAAGACCCGTTAATCTGCCCCGCACTGTATAACCCGGCAATCTCTTTGACTTCCAGAGTGGGCCGCAGCTGTATCGGATCAAGACAGTCGTATTCTATCGCATAGCCCGGCCGCATAATCCGGACATTTTCAAGCCCGGGAATGGTCCTGAGCATCGCCAGTTGGACATCTTCGGGCAGACTGGTGGACATTCCCTGCACATAATACTCAGCCGTGTTACGCCCCTCGGGCTCTAAAAATACCTGATGCGAAGGCCGCTCACTGAAGCGGACTACTTTGTCCTCAATTGAAGGACAGTAGCGGGGACCCACTCCTTTGATATCGCCTGAATAAAGAGGAGAGCGGTAAAGATTTTCCTGAATGACTCTGTGGGTTTCTTCTGTTGTGTGGGTCAGCCAGCAGGGAATCTGCTTTTCCTGCCACAAAGCGGGCTCAAATGAAAACGAAAGAGGCTGCGGGTCTCCCGGCTGCTCCGATGTCTTGGAGAAATCAATGGAATCCCGGTGAATACGGGGTGGTGTACCCGTCTTAAACCGCAGCAGTTCCAGGCCGTTTTTTTTCAGATTCCCGGATAGCCTGGTGCTTGTCAGCTGCCCGTTTGGTCCCCCGGTATAATTTTGTGCTCCGATAATAATGCGGCCGCGCAAATATGTGCCTGTGGTCAGCACCACTGCCTGGGCCCTGTAGAGTGCACCGGTTTGTGTAATAATGCCTCTGATTTTACCGCCTTTGATTTGGAACCGTTCCACCATGGCCTGTTGCAAATGAAGGTTTGGGGTGGATTCCAATATCCGGCGCATTTCCCGTTGGTAGAGCCATTTATCCGCCTGGGCCCTCAGAGCATGTACCGCAGGCCCTTTTGCTGTGTTTAAGAGCCGTATCTGAATTTTTGTCTGATCGATTGTTTTTGCCATCTGGCCGCCCAGGGCATCCACTTCCCGTACCAGATGGCCTTTCGCGGGACCGCCAATAGCCGGATTACACGGCATCAGAGCCACTGCATCAAGATTAATGGTAACAAGCAGAGTACTGCAGCCCATTCTGGCTGCAGCCAAAGCAGCCTCGCAGCCCGCATGGCCGGCACCGATGACAATCACATCATAATCTCCGCCAAGGTATGTCACAGATCTTCACTCCATTATCTTTACTTACCAATGCAAAATGTACTGAATATTTCTGCGGCCAGATCCGCTCCCACCGTCTCGCCGGTAATCTCCCCCAGTGCATCCAGTGCGGCATGGAGGTCAATGGCCAAAAGATCCAGGGCATACCCTGCATCAAGTGCCGCCAGCAGGTCAACAAGAGACTGGCGTGAGCGCCTGAGCGCATCCTTGTGACGGGCCGATGTGACCATTGCCGATTGCGGCGCCCGGACATCACCCTGAAAAACAAGGGAAATAATCAGCTTTTCCAGCTCCGCCAGGCCGCGGTTCTCCGTAACGGATACAGGCAGCACAGGGAGGGGGGAGACTTTTTTTTCTATCTTCTTTACCGTTTCGTCAATATCAGCTAACAGGTCCGTTTTATTGACTATTACAATACTGGGCTTATCTTTGGCGTCCCGCAGGATATCCAGATCATCCCGGGACGGTTTTTGCGTAATGTCCATCATATACAAAATCAGGTCGGCTTCCCCGATGGCTGCCCGGGAACGTGCTACACCGATTTTTTCTACTTCGTCCATCGTTTCACGAATGCCGGCTGTGTCCACAATTGTCAGAGCCACACCGCCCAGATTGATGCTCTCTTCGAGAACATCCCGGGTGGTACCGGGAATGTCGGTGACAATGGCTCTTTGTTCGCGCAGCATTGCGTTTAAAAGAGAACTTTTACCCACATTGGGCCTGCCGATAATTGCCGTCCGAATTCCTTCCCGCAGAATACGCCCCCGGTCTGCCGTCTCCAAAAGCTGTTCTGTGTCGTTTAGGCCCTTTTCTGCACCTTTGCGTACTTCATCGAGGGCAAATTCCTCCACATCCTGATGTTCCGGGAAGTCAATGGAAGCCTCCATATGGGCTAACACTGCAAGAAGGGTTCGCCTGATCTGCCGGATTTCCCCGGAAAGACGGCCTGTGAGCTGTGACATACTGACATGCATAGCTGCTTCGGAACGGGCCCGGATCATGCCGATTACGGCTTCTGCCTGTGCCAGGTCAATCCGTCCGTTGAGAAACGCGCGCTGCGTGAATTCACCGGGTTCGGCCAGTCTGGCCCCCTGGGCCAGAATCAGTTCCAGAGTTTTGGCCAGAGGCATAATGCCCCCGTGGCAGTTAAATTCAGCCACATCTTCACGGGTATATGTATGCGGCGCCCTCATAAGCGACACAAGTGCTTCATCTACGGCATGCCCGTCGGCCGGATCCACAATTTTTCCGTAATAAAGCCTGTGGCTGGATATCCTCTCCATCGGCTGTGCAAATGAAAACAGAGTGGTAACAATTTGCTGCGTCAGAGGGCCGCTAACCCGGACAATGCCAATTCCGCCTTCGCCGGGAGGCGTTGAGATGGCGGCAATGGTATCATCAATCATCTTTGTCACCTCTTATAAAAAACCGCCGCCCGAATGAGCCGCGGTTTTGATTCTTCTACTTATTTTGGTGCAATGACAACTTTACGATACGGTTCTTCTCCCTGGCTGTATGTGGAAACGGACGGCTCTTCCTGTAATGCTGTATGGATGATCCGTCTTTCCTGAGGCGACATCGGTTCCAAGATGACTTCCTTGCGATATCTGTTTGCTTTTTTCGCCAGGTTTATGGCCAGGATACGTAAGGTTTCTTCGCGTTTCTCCCTGTAATCTTCCACGTCCAGCACTACGCGGCCGTTCTGTCCGGGGAAGTGCCTGTGGAAAACAACGTTCAGCAGATATTGCAGTGAATTCAGTGTTTGTCCACGCTTTCCAATTAGCATACCCATTCTGTCGCCGGTCACATTCATTTTAATTGTTTCGTCGTCTGAAATGACTTCCACATCACCGGGTAGCTCCATACGGTCCATAATACCCTGCAAAAATTCCAATAGGTATTTTTCAGGCGTAATAATCTCCGTTACACGAACTCTGGCTTGTTTTTGCCCAATGAGGCCAAACAAACCGCTGCTTGGTTGTTCCAATATTTCTACTGTCGCCTGCTCCGCAGGAATTCCCAGTTCATTAAGAGCAACCTTTGTCGCTTCCTCGACTGTCTTTCCACCTGCTTCGAGTACTCTCATTATTCAGTTACCGCTCCCTTCGCCGGCTTTTTATTTAACATCAGATGATGTGCGATGGAGAGAAGGTTATTAAAGACCCAGTACAGAACAAGTCCTGCAGGGAACTGAAGACTGAAGTAAAGAAGCATCAGGGGCATAAAAATCATCATCGTCTGCTGTGATTTATCTGTCATCATCAGCTTTTGCTGCAGCCAGGTTGTTACGCCGGAGAGAATGACCAAAAGATAATAGCCGGCACTTGAAATTGCAAAAGTCTGGCCTGCTTCCCGCAATGCAAAAACTGAGATGCGCATATCAATACCAAGCAGCATAAAGTTTGAGACATTGGCCGGAGGTTCACGCAGTACCTGAAACATGGCCCACAAAATGGGCATCTGGATCAACAGCGGCAGGCAGCCGGTAAGCGGGTTCACTTTGTTTGTTTTCCACAGTTCCATCGTTGCCGCGTTTAGTTTTTCTTTATCGTTTTTATATTTCTCCTGCAGTTTTTTAACTTCCGGCTGCAGGTCCTGCATTGCTTTTGCCGATGACAGCTGTTTGTTTGTCAGCGGCCATGTCAGCAGGCGAATCAGAATCGTAAGCAGGATAATTGAAATGCCGTAATTCCCGGTGAACCCGTCAAAAAACAAAAGAATCATATTTAAATATTCCCGAATGGCCGTAATCATCTGCTGGCCTCCTTTTTTCGATCATTCCACCGGGTCATAGCCTCCCGGGTGGAAAGGATGGCATCGTGCCAGACGCCGAACGGTCATCCATAAACCCTTTGCGGGACCGTAGCGTTCCAACGCCTCCTGCGCATACTGTGAACATGTGGGATAAAATCTGCAGCTCTGTCTTTTCAACGGAGAAATATATCTTCTGTAGAAACCGATGCAGGCCAAAAGCAGGGCCTTCATAGCATCACCTTGTTTCCCTTATTTTCGGCCCGGATGAATTGTAAAGAGACCGCCCCTTTGTAAAACCTGTTTCATTTCGGCGGCGGCCTGCGCATAATCATAAGCTGCTGTTTGCGGCCTGGCAATGAAAACCATGTCATAACTGCTGACCAAATCACCTGTATATCTGCGATATGCCTCTTTCAGCAACCTTCTCACACGGTTACGTACCACAGCATTGCCAACCTTTTTGCTTACGATGAAACCGGCCCGGTTCACCTGAAAGTCATTGGGCATCCGATACAGCACAAGGCCGCGGGTTGCCACTGATTTTCCCTTTTCAAACACGTCCCGGTATTCCCTGTTTTTTGTGATACGGCCGCTCTTTTTCATTTAGTCATATCCCTGCGGGCTAGGCACTTAATCTCTTTCTGCCTCTGGCCCGTCTTCTTTTAATGATCAGACGTCCCGCAGCCGTAGACATACGGCAGCGAAAGCCGTGAATACGCTTTCTCTTTCTTGCTTTTGGCTGATAAGTCCGTTTCATACTTCACACCTCCCAATCTTTCCCCTTCAGTTATCCTTACCCATATCAAACCGATTATATCTTTTTCACTTTTTAATGTCAAGCACTGCCATCATCGAAAAAAGCCTGCAATACCTTACTTTTATCAGGCCTATATGCAATCTCTATTGCAGTAATCGGTATATTTTGTTAAGATAGTATTGGCTTAATCCCGATATTTTTTTGGTAAATCTACATAAAAAAAGTTGTTTTATTTCTTGTACAAATTGTGGATAACTTCAGACTTTACACAGCAATCAGGCCGTTATCTGGCTGTTTTCTCATTTATCCACACTTTTTGTGGATAGTTAACGGGTTTTGTGGATAACCCTTTTCTCCCCGTATATCAATCTGTTCTCCCTGTGGAAAACAGATACCGGCAATTTGAATCAGGAGGTCACGATATGGAACAGGATCTGCTGGAAATATGGCAGGCCACGCTAAACGAAATTCAAAAAAAGATGAGTAAACCCAGTTTTGAAACATGGATGAAAACAACGCAACCAGTCTCTCTCAACGGGAGTACACTCATTATCAGTGTACCCAATGATTTCACCAAAGACTGGCTGCAGGGTCGATACACCGAACTGATCACACAAACCTTGCAGAATGTGGCAAACAAAGATTACCAGGTTCATTTTATTACGCCACGAATCAATGAAGAAGAAGTGTTTGATGTACCCAGTGAAGAAGTTGCGCTGCCGCGTAAACAAAACAGGGAAAACCCTACCTTTTCTTCTTCCTGGCTTAATCCCAAATATACATTTGAGACGTTCGTTATCGGAAACAGCAACCGTTTTGCCCATGCGGCTTCACTGGCAGTTTCCGAAGCGCCGGCCAGAGCCTACAATCCGCTGTTTATTTACGGCGGTGTGGGATTGGGTAAAACGCATCTGATGCATGCTATCGGACACCATGTTCTGGAAAATACTCCTTCATACCGTGTGCTTTATATTTCTTCTGAGAAGTTCACAAATGAATTCATTAACGCGATCCGTGATAATAAAACTGTGGAGTTTCGTACCAAATACCGCAACATCGATGTTCTGCTCATAGACGATATTCAGTTTTTGGCCGGTAAAGAACAAACCCAGGAAGAGTTTTTCCATACATTTAATGCTCTGCATGAAAACAACAAACAGATTATTATTTCCAGCGACCGGCAGCCAAAAGAAATTCCCACACTGGAGGACCGGCTCCGTTCGCGTTTCGAGTGGGGTCTGATTACAGATATTCAGTCCCCTGATTTGGAAACCCGCATTGCAATTTTACGTAAAAAAGCATCATCGGAAAAGATTTCTATTAATAACGACGTGATGCTCTATATTGCCAATAACATCGTCACAAACATCAGAGAGCTGGAGGGCGCATTTATCCGGGTGATTGCTTATTCATCGCTGACAAGCAGAAAAATTGACGTTGCACTGGCCGAGGAAGCACTAGAGGCGATTCTTTCCCGCAACAACAAACCAAAATTTATTACAATAGAACATATTCAAAAAGAAACTGCACAACATTTTGCACTGAAGACAGAGGATCTCAAAGCGAAAAAGCGCACAAGAAATGTGGCTTTGCCCCGGCAAATAGCCATGTATATTTCACGTGAACTCACTGATGCTTCTCTGCCCAAAATCGGTGAAGAATTTGGCGGACGCGACCATACCACAGTCATGCATGCGCATAAAAAAATTAATGCAGACATCCGTGACAACAGGCAGCTTCGCTCCACAATCGAACAGATAATCGAAAAAGTTAACAAGTGTTAATAAGTTGTGGATATCTCAACTAAAACCTGTTATCTGTTTCGGGATAAATTTTTCTTATTGTGGACTTGTGGTTTGTGTGGATGAACCGGCAGCTTTATCCACTGGTCGATACCCAGGCATTGAGCCGCCAAACGCTGGTTGTTTCAGCAGTTATACACACTATACACAGCCCCTATTACGGAGACTACCCAATTATATATATTATGTACGGAAGTTCTTTTATAGAACATAAAAACAAAAAAAAATAAATCGGGGTGATGAAATTGCGCTTATCGGTACCTCAGTCTGTTTTATCCGAACATTTGCAGGTTGTAGCCAAAGCTGTTCCTGCAAAGAGTACAATCCCGGTCCTTGAGGGAATCCTTTTTGAGAGTGACGGAGAAACAATGACACTGACGGCCACTAATCTTGAGCTTGGCATTCGCACATCCTTCCCGGCAGCTCACAAAGAGGTGGGTAAAGTGATTCTGCCGTCCAAAGTGGTGGAGATAATTAGGCGGCTCCCCGGCGATTCAGTTCAGCTGACTGTTCAACCGGAGACCTTTCAGACAGAGATAAAAAGCGGCCAGTCCGAATTTCAGCTTTTCGGCATTAATGCAGACGAATTTCCTGTTTTCCCGGAAATTGACCGGGAAGAGGCCAGATTTTCCTTCCGGGTTAAAGCAGCTGATTTGCGCAGATCCCTGCGGCAAACACTGTTTGCCGTTTCACACGATGAGGGCAAACCGGCATTTACAGGAGTCCTGTTTACACTAAGCGATAATTCACTGTCACTTGCCGCCTCTGATACATTCCGTCTGGCCACAACAAAATGCCGGGCTGAAAATACGAACGGGTCGGGGGAATTTCTTGTTCCCGCCAGAAATCTGCATGAGATTATCCGTATTTTTAACGAAGATGAAGAAACGGTCGATATCGTTGTTGCCCAAAACCAGCTCTTACTGGAATGCGGTGAAAAGAAGCTTTCCTCACGGCTTTTGGATGAAAATTTCCCCACTGTGGAAAGAGTGATTCCCAGGGAATTTTGCGGGCAGGCCACTGTTGCTGTAATACCGTTTACCCAGGCTGTGGAGAGGGCTTCACTCTTATCCGAAGGAGTTAACCATGTTGTCCGCCTGTCCATCGGTGAAGGTGTCATGGTTGTGCGTGCATCTTCAAAATTTGGCCGTATTCAGGAGCAAATCCCACTGAACTTGGAAGGGGAGGGGCTGGAAGTTTCCTTAAACTCCCGTTTTATTTTGGACATGCTTAAAATTCACGAGGGTGAAACATGCGTCATTCAGATGTCGGGCGCCAATAAACCCTGTGTGTTAAGAGATTCTCTTTATGACGATTATCTTTATCTTGTCCTGCCGATAAAAATCTGACCTGTAAAGGTTGGAAGGAGAAAGGCTTTGCGCATTGCAGACCTGCAGTTACGAAATTACCGCAATTATTCTTCCCTGAATCTGGAACTTGATCCGAATCTGAATCTACTGATCGGTGCCAATGCCCAGGGAAAAACAAATTTGCTGGAATCAATCACCTTTTTGTCCACCGGCAAGTCTTTTCGCACCCGCAATGAAGGAGAAATGGTTTTGTGGGACGAGAAGCAGTGCGCCGTGGCCGGTAAGATTGTTTCCCGGCCGGGTACCGAGAAGTTAAAAGTTGTTTATGATGCGCAAAGCAAGCTAAAAGAGTATAGCGCAAACGGTGTAACTATGCCCCGTTCTGCTTTTACCGGTAAACTGATCTGTGTTCTGTTTACTCCGGAAGACCTCAGCCTGGTCAAAGGCGCGCCGCATGTAAGGAGAAAATATTTTGATGAGGAAATATCAAAAATTTCTCCGCTCTATGAGCATGAAACAGGACGTTACCAGCATATCGTCAGGCAGCGCAATACTCTGCTCAAGATACACCGTGAAAGGATTCTGCATTCTGAAGAACTGGCCGGTTGGAATGAGCAGTTGGCCGATAAAGCGGCAAAAATCATTCAGCGAAGAATGAATGCCATACATAAAATAAGCCTTCTGGCCAGGTTGGCGCAGCGAAACCTGACGGGCAGAGATGAAAGTCTGGAAATTACATACCTGACAACAGACCGAATCAGGCAAGCATCCACCCCGGAAGATATACGTCAGGCAATCCTGGATGAACTTGAAAACAAAAAAAAAGAAGAAGCACGGTTAGGACAGACGCTGGTTGGCCCTCACAGGGATGATATGGTGTTTACGATTAATGGGATGAACGCCAGGCTGTATGCTTCCCAGGGACAACAGCGTACGCTTGTCCTGGCTCTCAAACTGGCCGAACTTGAATTCATTAAAGGAGAAACCGGGGATTTTCCCGTATTGCTCTTTGATGATGTTTTCTCCGAACTGGATGAAAAAAGAAGAAAACTACTGGTTGAGACAATTGACGGGCGTGTCCAGACGTTTATTACAGGCACAGAAGCAGAAAAGACCGGGAATTTAAAACATTCCGGCCGGACATTCACCATTACACGGGGAGAGGTGGTTTAATGATCCCCATTGCCAAAATTCTTGACCAGACGCTAAAGAAAATGCCTAACGCAAAAAAAATAAAAGGGCAGATTATCCAGGACAGCTGGCCCGACGTTGTGGGAGAACCGATTGCAGCTAAAACGAAAGCTGTGTCTTTTGATAACGGCATTCTGTTTGTCTGGGTCCGTGATTCCGTATGGGCGCAGCATTTATCGCTGCAAAAAAAACAAATTATCCAGCGTCTAAACCGCGCGGCAAAAACGAGAATTCTTCATGATATACGCTTTCAGGCGGGAGGCAGGAAACCTGTAGACCCCGATGAACCTGCACGTTGGGAGCCTCAGGAGAACTGGCGGGAGAAGACTGTAAGTAAAGAGTCTCTGCAAAAGATAGAGGAATCGTTTACGGACACAAGCTTGCCTGCCGATCTGGCTGAAACGATGAAAACATTTTTTATTGCCCAGGAGCAGAGAATTAGCTGGTATTTGCATCAGGGGTATCCGCCCTGCAAACAGTGCGGAATGCCGGTGGTGACAGCAGAGCGTGCAGAATTGTGCCTGTGCTGTAAAGCAGAATGAAATGGGTAAACTAAAGCAGTGTGAGGAATTTCTGTGAAGGAGGGATTAATTGTGTTTTTACATATCGGAGGTTCCCGGGTCATTGCCGCAAAAGATATTATCGGCATTTTTGACATCCGGATCAGGGAAAAACAGAGTACAAGAGAGTTTCTGCAAACAGCAAAAGTAAGGGATGACAACGGCGATGAGGAAGTGAAATCCTTTATTGTGACAAAGGAGACTGTCAGTTTTTCACCAATTGCGCCGGTCACATTGAAAAAGCGATTTCAGGCAAATATTTTTGATAAATAACCGGCGGGGCTGACGGGAGGTATAAGAGTGGCTGAGGAAAAAAACAATTCACAGAATAACAACAACCATTACGATGAGTCTCAGATTCAGGTGCTTGAAGGTTTGGAGGCGGTTCGCCGTCGCCCGGGGATGTATATTGGCACCACAGGGCCACGGGGGCTTCACCATCTCGTGTTTGAAGTGGTGGACAACAGTATCGATGAAGCGCTGGCGGGGTACTGTGAAGATATTCTTGTTACCATGGAAAAGGGTAATGTCATCACAGTAAGCGATGACGGCCGGGGAATTCCCACAGGCGAACATGCGCAGATGAAACGGCCGGCAGTGGAAGTTGTCTTAACCGTACTTCATGCCGGAGGTAAGTTCGGCGGAGAAGGCTATAAAGTGTCCGGCGGCCTGCACGGCGTGGGAGTCTCGGTTGTTAATGCGCTATCAGAGTGGCTGGAGGTGGAAGTCCGCAGGGACGGGAAAATTCACCAGATGCGCTTTGAGCGGGGGAAACCGGTTACAGAGCTTACCGTAACGGGTAAAACAAGAAAAACGGGGACAAAAATTTCCTTTCTGGCAGATAAAGAAATTTTTGAGACTCTCGATTATGAGTATGACATCCTGGCACAGCGTCTGCGCGAACTGGCTTTTCTCAACAAAGGGATTCGCATCACACTGGCCGACCGCCGCGCGGAAGAGGAGACAACAGAGACATATAAGTATGACGGAGGCATTCGTTCTTTTGTTGAGTATCTGAATAAAAACAAGGAACCTTTGCATAAAAAAGTTATTTACCTGGAGCAGGAAAAAGAAGATTGCTGCCAGGTTGAAATTGCCCTGCAGTACCATGACGGCTATAACGACCTGATTCTATCTTTTGCCAACAATATCCGCACACACGAGGGCGGCACCCATGAAATGGGCTTTAAAACTGCACTGACGCGCCTTGTTAACGATTTTGCGCGCAAACAGAATATGCTCAAAGACAGTGAAAGCAATGTAAGCGGCGAAGACATCCGTGAAGGGCTGACATCGGTTATCAGTGTAAAGCTCCTCGAACCACAGTTTGAAGGGCAGACAAAAACAAAGCTTGGTAACAGTGAAATGCGTGGTATTGTGGATTCCTTTTTTTACGAGGAACTGGGTACCTTTTTCGGCGAGAACCCAACGTTAGCCCGTAAACTTGTGGAGAAGGCCATCAGTGCGGCCAGAGCACGTGAAGCGGCACGCAAAGCCCGCGAGCTGGCCCGCAGAAAAAGCGCGCTGGAAGTCACGGCTCTGCCCGGGAAACTGGCTGATTGTGTCAGCAGGGACCCGTCGATGTGCGAGCTGTATCTGGTGGAGGGAGATTCCGCCGGCGGCTCTGCCAAACAGGGGCGCGACCGTAAATTTCAGGCTATCCTGCCGCTGCGGGGCAAGATTATTAATGTGGAGAAAGCCAGGCTGGACAAAATTCTGGCCAATGAAGAAATACGGACAATCATCACAGCCCTGGGTACCGGTGTGGGAGCTGATTTTGACCTGGCGCGGGCCCGCTATCATAAGATTATTGTGATGACGGACGCCGACGTTGACGGATCTCATATCCGGACACTGCTTCTGACCTTCTTTTACCGTTATATGCAGCCGCTGATTCAGGCCGGCTATGTTTATATTGCCCAACCTCCGCTCTATTTGCTGAGGAAAAAAAAGCAGGAATATTATCTGTACACAGATGACCACCTGGAGAGGCTCTATCGGGAAATCGGCAAAGAAGGAACATCGATTCAGCGCTATAAGGGTCTTGGTGAAATGAACCCCGAGCAGCTTTGGTCAACAACGATGGATCCTGAGAAAAGGACCATACTTCAGGTCACCATGGAAGATGCCGTTCGTGCAGACGACATGTTTACCGTTCTGATGGGAGACAAAGTGGAGCCGCGCAGGGAATTTATTGAAAAATATGCACGACATGTCCGTAATCTGGATATTTAGCGGGAGGTGAGGCTGTATGAATTTTACACACGGCAAAATTATGCCGATTGCTATTCATGATGAAGTAAAGAACTCATTTATGGATTATGCCATGAGTGTTATTGTCAGCCGGGCCCTGCCGGATGTCAGGGACGGACTCAAACCGGTGCACCGGCGAATCCTGTTTGCGATGTACGAACTGGCGATGTGGCCGGAAAAACCTCACAAAAAATCCGCAAGGATTGTCGGTGAAGTCCTGGGTAAATACCATCCGCACGGTGATATGGCCGTGTACGATGCGATGGTTCGGCTGGCACAGGACTTTTCCAGCCGCTACCCGCTTGTTGACGGGCATGGAAACTTCGGGTCTGTAGACGGCGACCCGGCGGCGGCGATGCGCTACACGGAAGTGAGAATGGCTAAAATTGCCACAGAAATGCTCTCGGACATTCAAAAAGAAACTGTTGATTACCGGGCAAATTTTGATGACACGTTAGAAGAGCCTGTGGTGCTGCCTTCCCGTTTCCCCAACCTGCTGGTAAACGGCTCAGCCGGTATTGCGGTGGGCATGGCCACCAATATTCCCCCGCACAACCTGCGGGAAGTTGTGGATGCTCTGGTCCATCTTATTGATAATCCGGAATGCGACGACAAGGAAATTATCCAGCGCATAACAGGCCCTGATTTCCCCACCGGCGGGCTGATCCTTGGCCGGGAGGGAATTCGCTCGGCATACAGGACCGGCCGGGGAATCATTAAAATTCGGGCACAAACCCAGATCGAACGGATGGAAAACGGAAAATCCCGCATTGTGGTCAATGAACTTCCTTTCCAGGTTAATAAAGCAAAAACGATTGAAAAAATTGCCGAATTAGTCAGGGATAAAAAAATTGAGGGAATTACAGACCTGCGGGACGAGTCGGACCGCAACGGTATGCGGATGGTCATTGAGCTGAAGCGGGAAGCGAACCCGCAGGTTGTCTTAAACAAATTGTTTAAATTTACCCAGCTGCAGCAGACCTTTGGCATTATCATGCTGGCGCTTGTGGACAATAAACCCCGCGTCCTGAATCTGCGTGAAATGCTGGGCTTCTATCTTGAGCACCAAAAAGAAGTCATCACACGCAGAACACGCTATGATCTGCGCAAAGCAGAGGAGCGAGCACATATTCTGGAGGGGCTGCGGATTGCCCTGAAAAATCTCGATGCAGTTATTAAACTGATTCGGGCATCCAGGACAACAGAAGAAGCCCGCAATGGCCTGATGGAAAACTTCGGTCTTTCTCAGATTCAGGCCCAGGCTATTTTGGATATGCGCCTGCAGAAACTGACGGGATTGGAACGGCAGAAACTGGAAGACGAATATCTGGAGCTGATACAGAAAATTTCTTATCTCAAAGAAATTTTGGCTAACGAACGACTGGTGTACCAGATTATCAAAGACGAGATTTCGGTTATTCGCGAGAAGTACGGCGATGACCGCAGAACCGAAATAGTAGCCCATGAGGATGATTTCAGAGTAGAGGATCTGATCGCAGAAGAAGATATGGTGGTTACACTGACCCACAACGGGTACATTAAACGGCTGCCTGTGACGACATACCGTGTCCAGCGTCGCGGGGGGCGCGGTGTGACGGCCATGCAGACCAAAGGCGACGATTTTGTTGAACATGTTTTCGTTGCTTCCACACATGACTACCTCTGCTGCTTTACCAACCGCGGGAAAATGTATCGGCGCAAAATATTTGAAATTCCTGAGGCGGGCCGGCAGGCGAGAGGGACAGCCATTATTAATCTGCTGGCAGTTGAACCGGGTGAGTATGTCACAGCGGTTATTCCGGTTAAGGAGTTTTCCGAAGGCTATTATATGCTGATGGCTACGCGGCAGGGCTATGTGAAGAAAACGCCCCTGGAAGAGTTTGCTAACGCCAGGAAAGGCGGCATCATTGCTCTCTCCCTGGAGGAGAATGATGAGTTGTTTGATGTGCGTCTCACAAACGGTAACTTCGGCGTGTTTCTCATCAACAGCCGGGGACTTTCCATCCGCTTTTCGGAAAGTGATGTTCGCCCGATGGGACGGACTGCGCGGGGTGTGCGCGGCATTCATCTGATTAAAAACGATAAAGTTATGGCGCTGGAAGTCATTCCGCCCGAGCTTGAAGGAGAAATGGAGCTTCTTGTGGTGACGGAACACGGATTCGGCAAACGCACCCCGTTTACCGAGTACCGTACCCAGTCAAGGGGCGGCAAAGGAATTTATACGATTCGGGTTCTTGATAAAAACGGACCTGTAATCGGTGCAAAAGTTGTCCGACCCGGTGACGAAATTATGATTATCACCGCCCGCGGCATTGTTATTCGCCAGGGCGTGACAGAGATTTCCCAGCAGGGCAGGCATACCCAGGGGGTCACATTAATCCGCCTCGACGAAGGGGATCGTGTGGTGAGTATCGCACCTGTCATGGCAGAGGAGAATGAAGCATAAGCAGGTGAGTCTATGCCGAAGAGAAGAACAAACAGCAGCTGGCGGGTTTTCTATACCGCCATTTTGCTTGCAGCAGCCGGGTTTTTACTGGCGCAATACTCCCTGAGGCGTGAGACGCCGGTTTATCCCGCTTTGCCCAAGAGTGTGGATGTCATCGTACTGGGCAGCGGTTTAACCGGCGCCGCCGTCGTCCATGCTGCGTCTCAATGGGGAGTGGATGTTTTCTATATTGACCTTGGTGAGCCGGATGCCGGCGGGTTTCCCGCCTTCAGTCCGGCTTATTGGGCTGCCGAAACACAAGCACAAAAAGACGCTGACATTGAGTATTCTGCGGAAAATATGGCTCTCGACCTGTACAACCAGGGGGGAGAGGCAGGAAACATCTCGCTGATTCTCCGCTTCAGTGCAGAATCAGGGTCTCATCTCGCCTGGCTTGAGGAAGTCACTGACACAGAATTTACGATTTCGGAAGTGCCAAACGACAATCCGGGCCTGCATAGCCCCGCCGGGGCAGCGGCTGAGAATGTGGTGATGCCGGCACTCACTGCAGACCTAACGCGGCTGACAACCCGCTATTCACAAAGCGTGAAGCCGCAGCGCCTTCTGCTTGACGAAGACGGAATTTTTGGCATGACTGTCCAAAACGAATCCGGCGAACAGGAGGATATTTATACAAGATCCGTTGTCCTGGCCGATGGCGGCTACGCCTCCAGCCCGGACATGCTTGCGGAATATGCAGGAATTACCGATACAGTTTCCAGGCCTGAAGGCGGGCATAACGGATTGGGGTTACAGCTGGCTCTGGAGGCGGGCGCAAGTACACTGCACCTGAACCGTGCTTCGGTTATGCCGGTCTTCTTGCCGGAAGGGCGCCGGATTGACGAAACTACGCTTACGGAAGCCATCTTACTTGGGGCCGGGGGCGACCCTGTCCTGCCCGCAGACAGTCTTACAGAAACGATACGCGCTGCCGGCGGAAGACTTTTTATACTCTATGGAGACAATAATGCGCCGGAAAACAGCAATTTTACCCGCATAGACAGTCTTGGGGCGCTGGCAGCGGGTCTGGGAATAGGCAGAGAAAAGGCAGAAGAAATGACAGCCGGCATTGACCCTCCTTATCATGTGGCGGTTGCCGGCCTGATTGCACTGACCCCAGGCGGACTGGTAGTGGATGAACAGTATCGTGTTATGCGTCAAGAAACCCCTATCCCCGGGTTATATGCGGCCGGAGAAATCACCGCGGGCCTGCACGGCCAGGAGAGCATAGCGGCTCTTAGTTTCAGTGAGGGCGTCATCAGCGGACGAATCGCCGGAGGTGAGGCGGCCGGATGGGCGCGCCGGTAGATATAAAATATGGAATCAATTATTCAGCAGGCGAGATTTTTTATTGAATCATAGAATAGATAGTGATATAGTTGATTACAGACACAGTTTTTAACAGTAACCCCGACTATTAGGAAAAGCGGGGCAGCGCAAAAGATTTTCCGCCAGGGTTTGATAAACAAATCATGTGAGGAGGAAAGGCAATGACTGAAAAAAAAGCAGTTAAAATTACAGATACGTCATTTCGCGATGCCCATCAGTCTTTGATGGCTACCCGCATGAAAACAGAACATATGCTGGGAATTGCGGAACTGATGGACAGCATCGGCTTCCATTCGATGGAAGTGTGGGGAGGCGCCACATTTGACAGTTGTATGCGCTTTCTTGATGAAGACCCCTGGGAAAGGCTGCGCAAACTGCGGAGCGCTATTAAAACAACAAAACTGCAGATGCTGCTGCGTGGACAGAACCTGGTGGGATACCGCCATTACGCAGATGACGTTG
Source organism: Bacillota bacterium (assembly GCA_033549345.1). GTDB lineage: Bacteria > Bacillota > Dethiobacteria > Dethiobacterales > Dethiobacteraceae > JAWSUT01. Next base: position 27,395 of record JAWSUT010000018.1, read on the forward strand.
TGGAAGCTTTTGTAAAAAAAGCTGTGGCCAACGGCATTGACATAATACGCATCTTTGACGCCCTGAATGATAAGCGCAACATGGCCAAGGCGATGGAGATGACCAAAAAGGAAGGCGCACATGCCCAGGCCACACTGTCTTACACTTTATCACCGGTCCATGACCTGAACTATTTCGTCAGAATGGCAAACGAACTTGTGGAAATGGGTGCAGACTCCATTGCGATCAAAGATATGGCGGGGCTGATTTCACCCTATGATGCATATGAGCTTGTTACCCGTCTGAAAACAGTTAGTGTGCCCATTCAGCTGCACTGCCACTATACAAGCGGGATGGCATCCATGGCATATCTTAAAGCGATTGAAGCCGGAGTGGACATTGTGGATACAGCCTGCTCACCTTTGGCACTGGGAACATCGCAGCCGCCTACAGAGAGTATTGTAGCAACTCTGCAGGGAACTGCCTATGATACAGGTCTGGACTTGGGACTTCTGTCCCAGGCCAGTGAGTTTTTCAAGGAAATCCGTAAAAATTACTATATTCCTCTGGATATTGCACTGGGTGTGGATACCAATGTATTAAACTATCAGATCCCGGGCGGGATGATTTCCAACCTGGCCTCCCAGTTGGCACAGCAAAAAGCCGGCCACCTGCTGCCGGAGGTTCTGCAGGAAGTTCCCCGGGTGCGGGAAGATTTGGGCTATCCACCGCTGGTAACACCCACATCACAGATTGTTGGCAGTCAGGCTGTGGTTAATGTCCTCTTAGGCGAGCGGTATAAAATGATCTCCACAGAGGTAAAAAATTATGTTCGCGGCCTCTATGGCCGGCCGCCGGCACCGCTTAGCCAGGATTTACAACAGAAAGTTCTGGGTGACGGCGAGCCCATCAGCGGCCGACCAGCCGACCAACTGGAACCGCAAATGGAAGCAGCCACCAGGGAAATCGGTGAACTGGCACAAAGTGAAGAAGACGTCATCTCATACGCTATTTTCCCGCAGGTTGCAGAGGCATTTTTCAAGCGGCGCAGCGGACTGGAGCCGCCGATTTGCGAATCAGATAAATGTGGTTTTCCTCCCGAGAAAAAGGAGAAAACAACAGTAAAAAAAGAGAAAGACCTGCAGCAGCTCTATCTGGTAGACGAGGAACTGCTGTTTAACGAAACAGGAATTCTGGCGTATCCGGTTGCATAGCATAAATTTACTTTCAGCGCGAAAACTAGAGTGAGCGTTGAAAGGAGGTGCGGCATGCATTCTGTTGATCTTTACACGGTCCACGGATGTATATATTGCCTGCGCGTGAAAGAATATCTTTCCGAAAAAAAGGTAGATTTTACTGAATATAACGTTGAAGATGATTCTGAAGCCCGGGAGCGGATGGTAGACCTCTCAGGGCACACCACAATTCCAACGATTGTAGTGGATGAAGACGTTGTTGTGGGGTATGACCCCAAAAGGCTGGCAAAACTGCTGGAATAAATCACATGATTATTACTATCGGGCCGGCCTTTGCCGGCCATATTTTTTCCATTGACAACACAGGTTGACTCCGCTATAATTAAAAGAAATTTTTTAACATTGATGATCGTCAAAAGCAATGACGGGGAGAGTATTCCAAGTTTGCTTTACAGAGAGCCGGTGGTTGCTGTAAACCGGTATCAGACTGGGAAGAATGTCACCCCGAAGCTGCCGCCCCAACGCCTGCGGGTCAGTAGGAGCGGCCGGAACCTGTCCGTTATCAGCAGGGTAACCTAAGTCCGGCTATGCCGGAGAATAAGGGTGGTACCGCGGAGGAAATCCTTTCGCCCCTTAGTTTTTGAGGGGTGAAAGGTTTTTTTATAGTCAAGGAAATTATATGTCGGAGGAGGCAGACATTCATGAGCAGAATCATTTATGTAAACGGGTCTTTCATCCCTGAAGAGGAAGCAAAGATTTCAGTTTTTGACCATGGGTTTTTATACGGGGATGGTGTTTTTGAGGGGATTCGCGCTTACCGGGGGAGAGTGTTCAAATTTGATGAACATCTGGCTCGGTTGTATGAATCGGCCAAATCCATTATGCTTGATATTCCCGAGCCGTATGAAGTAATGAAAGAAGCAACGCTGGAGACAATTCGCAAAAACGGCCTGGAAGATGCCTATATCCGGATTGTGGTGTCCCGCGGCACCGGGGACTTGGGACTGGACCCGCGCAAATGCCCGAAAGCAACGACTGTAATCATTGCCAGCTCCATCGTGCTTTTCCCGCCGGAACTTTACGAAAAAGGTCTTTCCGTAATTACTGTTGCCACCAGGAGAAATGTCCCCGATGCACTTGACCCGCAAATTAAATCACTGAATTACCTGAACAATATCCTGGTTAAAATTGAAGCCAACCGGGCCGGCGTTCTTGAAGCCATCATGTTAAACGCCCAGGGCTATGTGGCCGAGGGTACGGGAGACAATATTTTTATTGTGAAGAAGGGCCGGATTTTCACACCGCCCACCTATGTCGGTGCCTTAAACGGGATTACGCGCCAGGTAATTATTGATCTGGCAGAAGAAGAAGGCTATACATTGGCGGAACGCCCCTTTACACGGCATGACCTGTATGTGGCGGATGAATGTTTCCTGACCGGTACCGCAGCCGAAGTTATCCCTGTGATTGAAGTGGATGGGCGGTCCATCGGCACCGGTGAACCGGGAGAGGTGACCCGTAATCTCGTCCGGCGCTTCCGTGCACTGACAGGCACCACGGGAACCAAGATTAATTCATAGTTTTTTTTGCAAAAAGAGCAGACAGAGGAAAATTACAGGAGGAAAGCCATGCGAAGCGACAAGATGAAAAAGGGTCTGGAACGTGCACCCCACCGTTCACTGTTATATGCGATGGGGTGGGTTGAAGAAGAAATGGAACGGCCGCTCATCGGCATTGTCAATGCCGCCAGTGACTACGTGCCGGGACATAAGCATCTGCACCAAATTGCCGCTGCCGCCAAAGAAGGTGTCCGCCTTGCCGGCGGAACACCGATGGAGTTCTTTACGATTGGCGTGTGTGACGGGTTGGCCATGAATCATAAAGGGATGCACTATTCTCTGGCCAGCAGGGAACTGATTGCCGATTCCATTGAAATCATGGCACAGGCACATCCTCTTGACGGACTGGTATTTATCCCGAACTGCGATAAAATTGTGCCGGGTATGCTGATGGCTGCGGCCAGACTTAATTTACCCGCTGTTTTTGTCAGCGGCGGGCCGATGATGGCCGGACGTCACCAGGGGCAGGCCGTTGACCTGGCAAATGTTTTTGAAGCTGTGGGCCGCGTAAGAGCAGGGCAGATGTCTGAAGCAGAACTGGCACAACTCGAAGAGAACGCCTGCCCCGGCTGCGGTTCCTGCGCCGGCATGTTTACAGCAAATTCCATGAACTGCATCACTGAAGCTCTTGGCATGGGGCTGCCGGGCAATGGTACGGTACCAGCCGTCTCTGCCGCCCGGGTCCGTCTGGCCAAAAAAGCCGGTATTCGGGTGATGGATGCAGTTAAACAGGATCTGACGCCAGACAAAATAATGACAGCCAAAGCATTTGAAAATGCTCTGGCAGCGGATATGGCACTGGGTTGTTCCACAAACACCGTTCTTCATCTGCCGGCCATAGCCCATGAGGCGGGGGTCGGACTGGATTTGGACCTGATTGATGACATTAGCCGGCGTACACCGCAGCTGTGTAAGCTCTCCCCGGCAGGAGAGAGCCATATAGAAGACCTGGCCGCAGCCGGCGGCATCCAGGCGGTGATGAAAAGGCTCGCCCAGCGCAGCCTGATTCATGAAGAATGCCTTTCAGTCAGCGGCAGGACCGTTGGAGAGCTTCTGGAGTCTGCAGCTGTCCTTGACGACGAGATTATCCGTGACTTTAACAACCCATACAGTGAAAGCGGCGGCATTGCTGTTCTCCGGGGAAATCTTGCCCCTGACGGCGCCGTGGTCAAGCAGGGAGCCGTCTCGGCGGCAATGATGAAAAAAACAGGCCCGGCCCGTGTCTTTGAAAGTGAAGAAACGGCAGTGGAAGCAATTTTAGGCGGTAAAATTAATCCCGGTGAAGTGATTGTCATCCGCTACGAAGGGCCAAAAGGCGGCCCGGGCATGCGGGAAATGCTGGCACCCACATCGGCCGTGGCCGGTATGGGCCTGGACGGGGATGTAGCCCTGATTACCGACGGCCGTTTTTCCGGCGCTACCCGCGGAGCATCCATCGGCCACGTATCTCCCGAAGCCATGGAGCGCGGCCCCATTGCCGCGGTGCGCGAGGGCGATTTAATCACCATTGACATTCCCGGCCGCAGGCTGGAAATCAATGTTGACGATGCAGAACTGGCAAAGCGCCTGGCAGCGTTGGAGCTGCCCCCGCCTAAAATCACAAAAGGTTATCTTGCACGGTATGCCAGTCTGGTCACATCGGCAAATACAGGTGCCATTTTTAAAGAGGTGGAAACAACATGAAGATAAACGGAGCACAGATGATTATTGAAGCGCTGAAACGGGAAAATGTCGATATTGTGTTCGGCTATCCCGGCGGCGCCGTGTTAAATCTTTATGACGCGATCTTTGATGCTGAGATTCGCCATATCATGACCAGGCATGAGCAGGGGGCGGTCCATGCCGCCGACGGCTATGCCCGGGCAACCGGCCGGCCGGGGGTGGTTTTTGCCACCTCGGGCCCCGGTGCCACAAACCTGGTGACAGGCATTGCCACGGCCTATATGGATTCTGTACCGATGGTGGTGTTCACCGGACAGGTAGCCACCCCGCTAATCGGTACGGACGCCTTCCAGGAGGCAGATATTTTCGGTATCACCCTGCCGGTGACAAAGCATAACTATCTTGTCACCGATATTGCTGAACTGCCCCGGATTATTAAGGAAGCATTCTATCTGGCCACCACGGGCCGCTGCGGCCCGGTGTTGATTGATATGCCCAAAGACATTCAGGCCACGATTGGCGATTTCCGTTATCCAAACACAGTCCATATCGCAGGCTACAATCCCACATATGAAGGTCATCCCGGCCAGATCACACGTGCGGTGAAAGCCATCGCCCGGGCGAAGAAACCAATTATTTACAGCGGAGGCGGAGTTGTTAACTCCGGCGCTCATGAAGAACTGATGGAACTGGCCGAGCGGACCGAGATTCCTGTGACAACTACGTTGATGGGGCTTTCCGCCTTTCCCGGCGGGCACAGGCTGGCATTGGGCATGCCGGGCATGCACGGCACCTACTGGGCCAATATGGCCATGCACGAAGCGGATTTGATTATTGCCATCGGCGCCCGCTTTGATGACCGTGTCACAGGCAAAGTCAGCCGCTTTGCCCAGCATGCCAAAGTGATTCATATTGATATTGATCCTGCTGAAATAGGCAAAAATGTCGATGTGGATATCCCGGTTGTGGGCGATGTACGCCTTGTCCTCACAGAACTGCTGAAAAAAGTGGAGCCGAACCAACACGGAGAGTGGCTGGCACGGATTGATGAACACAGAACCTGTGCTCCTCTCTGCTATGACCAGGATCCGGCAGGGGAAATCTGCCCGCAATATGTTATTGAACAAATTCATGAACAAACCGACGGGAAGGCACTGATAGCGACGGAAGTGGGCCAGCACCAGATGTGGACCGCCCAGTATTATCGCTTTAAACGGCCCCGTTCTCTTGCTTCATCCGGCGGACTGGGCACGATGGGCTACGGCTTCCCGGCGTCCATCGGCATGCAGGCGGGCCGTCCCGAAGAGATGGTTTTCTGTATTGCGGGAGACGGCAGTTTTCAGATGAATTCCCAGGAGCTGGCTACGGTTGTAGCGTATAATCTTCCGGTTAAGATTGCCATTATCAACAACCACTATCTAGGCATGGTCCGGCAGTGGCAGCAGATGTTTTTCAAACGACGTTACTCCTCGGTGGATATTGCAAAAGGCCCTGATTTTGTCAAGTTGGCCGAAGCGTACGGCGCGGTGGGGCTGCGCGTAGATAAACCGGCAGACGTGGCGCCTGCACTGCAAAAGGCGATGGCAACGCCCGGGCCTGTGGTGATTGATTTCCGGGTCAAAACGGAAGAGAATGTCTTTCCCATGGTCCCGCCCAACAGTCCGATCTGCGAAATGATCAGGGGGGAAGAGTAATGAAACATATTCTGGCGGTTCTTGTGGAAAATAAACCGGGGGTTTTGGTGCGTGTAGCGGGGCTGTTTGCCCGGCGGGGTTTCAATATTGAGAGCCTGGCGGTGGGCAAAACACGCGACCCCGTTATTTCCCGGATGACCATTGAACTCGATGCTGACGACAAGACGCTTGAACAGGTAATTAAGCAGTTGAACAAACTGGTGAATGTAATCAAAATATCCAATCTGACACGGGAGCCTGCGGTAAACAGGGAGCTTGTGATGATTAAAGTCAGGGCGGAAGCAAAAAACCGTTCTGAAATTCAGCAGGTTGTGGAAACATTCCGGGCAAAAATTGTGGATGTTTCCCTGGACACATTGATTATCGAAGTAACCGGCAACGAAGAAAAGCTGGAAGCGATACAACTTTTATTGTCACATTACGGCATTCTCGAAATTGTCCGCACAGGGAAAATTGCCCTCCTGCGTGGCAGCAAAACAACCAAAAATGGGGAGGTAAAAGAAAATGGCAAAAATGTATTATGACAATGATGCGGACCTGACGCTTCTGGCAGGCCGGACTGTGGCCGTGATGGGATACGGCAGCCAGGGACATGCTCAGTCACAAAACCTAAAAGAGTCCGGAATTGATGTGGTGGTCGGCCTGCGTAAAGGCAGCCGCCGTTGGGCAGAAGCGGAAGCTGCCGGCCTGAAGGTGATGACTGTGGCGGAAGCGGCACAGGCGGCCAGTGTCATTCAGATTCTCCTGCCGGATGAAACACAGCGCCAAGTCTATGAAGAGGATATCAAACCCTACCTGAACGATGGCGATGCACTGGTCTTTTCCCATGGTTTTAACGTGCACTTCCAGCAAATTGTTCCGCCGGTCAATGTGGATGTTTTCATGGTTGCGCCAAAGAGTCCCGGCCATCTTGTCCGCCGTACATACACGGAGGGAGCAGGGGTCCCGGGTCTGTTGGCCGTATATCAGGACTACAGCGGTAAAGCACATGCACTGGGACTGGCCTATGCCAGAGGAATCGGCTGCACAAGAGCCGGTGTCATTGAAACTACATTTAAAGAAGAGACCGAAACAGACCTGTTTGGCGAGCAGGCTGTCTTATGCGGCGGTGTATCCGAGCTGATCAAAGCAGGATTTGATACGTTGGTTGATGCCGGGTACCAGCCGGAAATTGCTTACTTTGAGTGCTTGCATGAGCTTAAGCTGATTATCGACCTGATTTACCAGGGCGGCCTCTCTTATATGCGCTACTCGGTATCAGATACTGCACAGTACGGCGACTTTGTCTGCGGCAAGCGAATCATCAATGAGGACACACGTAAAGAGATGCAGAAGATCCTCAAAGAAGTACAAAACGGAGTGTTCGCCCGCAACTGGATTCTGGAAAACCAGGCCAACCGCCCGTACTTCAAGGCCACAAACCGGCTTGAAGTGGATCATCCCATTGAAAAGGTCGGTAAAGAACTGCGCAGAATGATGTCCTGGATTGACGCAAAAGAAGACTTTTAACAAACTCAAAGTAAGGGTGGAGAATAACCGTGGGAATGACCATTGCAGAAAAAATCCTGGCCCGCCACGCGGGGCTGGACACTGTCAGGCCCGGTGAGCTGATTAACGCCAGGGTTGATATGGTACTGGGGAATGACATCACAGCCCCGGTAGCCATTAATGAGTTTCGCAAAATCGGCGTGGATCATGTTTTTGACAGGGACCGGATTGCTCTGGTACCGGACCATTTTACGCCGAACAAGGATATTAAATCGGCCCAGCAAAGCAAAATGCTCCGTGAGTTTGCCCGGGAGCAGCAGATTACCTATTATTTTGAAGTGGGCCGGATGGGCATAGAACATGCTCTGCTTCCCGAAGAGGGACTGGCTCTGCCCGGAGAGATTATTATCGGTGCAGATTCCCACACGTGTACTTACGGCGCGCTGGGGGCACTGGCCACAGGTGTGGGCAGTACCGACATGGCAGCGGCCATGGCCCTGGGGGAAGCCTGGTTCAAAGTGCCGGCAACGCTGAAGTTTGTTTTTAACGGCAAGCCAAACCGCTGGGTCAGCGGCAAAGACCTGATTCTGTACCTGATTGGTAAGATTGGTGTTGACGGCGCCCTTTATCGCTCCATGGAGTTTTGCGGCGAGATGATTTCCGCCCTGTCCATGGACAGCAGGTTGGCAATGAGCAATATGGCCATTGAGGCCGGCGCCAAATGCGGCATTATTGAACCGGACCAGGTGACGCTGGATTACGTTACTCCCCGGGCAAAACGCGAATTTGAGCCGGTCTATGCCGACAACGATGCAGAATATGAAAAAGTCTTTACGTTCGACGGTGCAGATATCGAGCCCCAGGTCGCATTCCCGCATCTGCCGGAGAATACGCGCGGCATCAGCGAGGTGGGCGATGTACGGATTGATCAGGTCGTTATCGGTTCCTGCACAAACGGCCGGATGGAAGATTTACGCGTGGCCGCACAAATCCTCAAAGGGCAAAAAGTTCACAGGGATTTGAGACTTTTAATTATCCCCGGCACGCAAAATATAGTCCGTCAGGCGATGCGGGAAGGCCTGATTGATATCTTCCTGGAGGCAGAAGCGGTTGTTTCCACGCCGACCTGTGGTCCCTGCCTGGGCGGACATATGGGTATCCTGGCAGAAGGAGAACGGGCGCTGGCCACCACTAACCGTAACTTTGTGGGTCGGATGGGCCACCCCGGCAGTGAAGTCTATCTCTCCAATCCCGCGGTGGCAGCAGCAAGCGCAGTAACCGGAAAAATTTCAGCTCCCGAGGAGGTGCTCTGATGCAGGGACGTGTCTGGAAATTTGGCAGTGATATTGATACCGATGCGATTATCCCCGCACGCTATCTGAACACCTCTGACCCGGCGGAACTGGCCAGGTATGTTATGGAAGATGCCGACCCGGAGTTTGCGAAAAAAATGAACCGGGGCGATATCATTGTGGCACTGAAAAATTTCGGCTGCGGCAGTTCCAGGGAACATGCTCCCATTGCGATTAAAGCGGCGGGAATATCCTGCGTGATTGCCCATTCATTTGCCAGAATTTTTTACAGAAATGCCATTAATATCGGGCTGCCGATTCTGGAGAGCCCTGAGGCGGCAGAAAAAGTCCAGGAAGGACACGAGCTGCGCGTGGACCTGAATGCAGGTGTCATCGAGAACCTGACCACAAGCGAGACCTACCATGCTGCACCGTTCCCGCCTTTCATGCAGGCGATTATGGACAAGGGCGGCCTGATTCCTTACGTGCAGTGGCGCCTGGAAAACGAGAAACGCTGATTTTTAAGTCATTCTGAAAGAAGTCAGTGCAAAAAAGAGAAGCAATATAGGAAACACCTGGTTATACAGGTGTTTCTTTTGTTATTTCCCGAAAATTAACATAAAATTTGCCTTTTGGAGAAATATTAACAGTCTGAGAAGGATTTTCTTCCGAAATAGTCGAAGTAAGCAGGGTATTTGCTCATTTTGTTCTCATTTCTATTGGCGACTTTAAAGGAGGCATTGGCGTGAAAAATTATCCAACGGAAAAAATTCGTAACGTAGCCCTTGTTTCACATGGCGGTGCAGGGAAGACCTCTCTGGCGGAAGCCATGATTTATACAACCGGTGGTACCAACCGCCTGGGGAAAACGGATGCCGGGACAACCACCACGGATTTTGACCCGGAAGAAATCAAACGCCAGATTACCATCAATACATCCCTGGCGCCTGTGGAGTGGTCCGGAGTAAAAATCAACCTGCTGGATACACCCGGGTATTTTGACTTTATCGGTGACGTGGCCGGAGCTCTGCGGGTGGCAGATGCTGCAGTGGTTGTCGTTTCCGCCACTTCCGGCGTGGAAGTGGGAACGGAGAAAGTTTGGACATATGCCGATGAGAATAAACTGCCCCGGCTGGTTTTTATCAACCGGATGGACAGAGAAAATGCTAACTTTGATAAAGCGCTGGCTCAGCTGCAGGAATTTTTCGGCCTGAATGTTGTTCCTGTTCAGATTCCGATTGGAGCAGAAGCATCTTTCAAGGGTGTTGTTGACCTGGTAACTATGAAGGCCGGTATTTTTTCCGGTGACGGCAAAAAGATATCTGAAGAGGAGATTCCCGCTGATCTTGCTGACACTGCTGCGGCCAACCGTGAAAAACTGATAGAAGCCGTGGCCGAAAGCGATGACGACCTGTTGATGAAATACCTGGAAGGAGAGCCTCTCTCTGATCAGGAAGTCATTGAAGGCCTGCGTAAAGGCACCCTCTCCGGAAAGATTGTGCCTGTTCTTTGCGGCTCTGCCACCCAGAATTTCGGCACCCAGCCGCTATTGGAGATGATTTCCTCCGCCCTGCCCTCGCCGGCAGATGTGGGAGAAGTAAAAGCCATCGAGGACGGTAAAGAAACAACAGTAAAGATCGACGCCTCCGGTCCTGTATCCGCACTGGTATTTAAGACATTTGCCGACCCGTTTGTCGGAAAAATCTCCTATTTCAAAGTGTATTCGGGGACTCTTACTGCGGATACCCAGGTTTACAATGTTAACAAAGATAAGCCCGAACGGTTGGGCCAGATATTTACGATGCTTGGCAAAAACCAGATTAACCTTGATCAGGTAACTTCCGGAGATATTGCCGCGGTGGCAAAACTCCAGGTTACGGTCACAGGGGACACACTATGCGAGAAAAATTATTGCGCGGAGTTTCCTCCGGTTTTCTTCCCGGAACCGGTAACCACCTTTGCTGTTGAACCTAAGAAACAGGGTGAAGAGGATAAGGTGGCCGCAGGTCTGGCCCGCTTCCTCGAAGAAGATCCCACGTTTAGGATGGAACGGAGCACAGAAGTAAAACAAACACTGATCTCGGGCATGGGTGAACTGCACCTGGAAATCATCACCAGCCGCCTGGCCAATAAGTTCGGTGTTGAAGTGGATTTGACGCTGCCCAAGATTCCGTATAAGGAAACAATCCGCGGTACCGCCAAAGTGGAAGGCAAGCACAAGAAACAATCCGGCGGACGCGGGCAGTTTGGTCATGTCTGGATTGAATTCTCTCCCCTGCCGTCAGGTGAATATTTCGAATTTGAGGATAAAATTTTTGGCGGATCCGTTCCCAGGCAGTATATTCCCGCTGTGGAAAAGGGGCTGCGTGAAGCGCTTGAGGCGGGTATTCTGGCAGGATATCCCGTGGTGGATATCAAGGCCAGCCTCTACGACGGATCCTACCACAATGTGGACTCGTCAGAGATGGCGTTTAAAATCGCCGCCAACCTGGCCTTTAAGAAAGGTGTCGAGCAGGCCACGCCTGTTTTGCTCGAACCCGTCATGCATGTGGAAGTGACGGTACCCGAGCAGTTTATGGGTGATATTATGGGAGATATGAACAGCCGGCGCGGCCGGATTCTGGGGATGGAGCCCTCTGATGGGATCCAGGTTATCAAAGCCCAGGTTCCGATGTCGGAAATGCTGAAATATGCCATCGACCTTCGCTCAATGACGCAGGGCCGCGGTTCATTTACCATGAAGTTTGATCATTACGAAGAAGTCCCTGCACATATTGCCGAAAAGGTGATCGCAGAAGCCAAAGCCCAAAGAGCGGAGGAATAAGGACAAAAAAGAGAGCAGGCGCCTTTGCGCTTGCTCTCTTAAGCTAATGCCAAAGCGGTACCTTTGCCGCCGGCAGTGAATAGGATGATAACGTCAAGACTGTTTATGGAGGGAAGTTCATGAATACACGGACGGTTGCTGTACTCTACGGGGGGCGCTCGGGAGAGCATGAAGTTTCACTGCGTTCAGCCGCGTCAATTATAGCCGGACTGCGGCAGCTAGACGGGCTGAAGGTCATGCCTGTGTTGATTACCAAAGACGGATCCTGGCTTCTGGAGGGTAAGCGTGTGGCTATCCTGCCGGACCCACAGGTTGGCGGACTGTATCTTTTGGAAGGTGAGAACGCCGGAGAAATTATTAATGTGGATGTAGTCTTTCCTGTCCTGCATGGTACATACGGTGAGGACGGAACGGTGCAGGGCCTTTTGGACCTGGCCAGAATCCCTTATGTTGGGGCCGGCGTGTCCGGTTCAGCTGTGGGGATGGATAAGATCTTTATGAAAGCCGCACTTCTGGCAGAAGGATTGCCAGTGGGGGATTATCGTTGGTTTACCGCGGCTCAATGGGCCAAAGACCAGGAGAACATTACTGCAGACATCACAGAGGCACTGGGATTTCCCTGTTTTGTCAAGCCGGCCAACCTCGGCTCCAGTGTGGGTATTTCCAAAGCATACGACAGGAGCGCACTTGTTGACGCCGTTACAGAAGCATTATCATACGACAGGCGTGTTCTGGTGGAAAAATTCCTGCCGGGAAGGGAAATTGAGTGCAGTGTGTTAGGGCATGACAATCCTTTGGCTTCCGTGCCCGGTGAGGTGATCCCCGGCGCCGATTTCTACGATTACCATGCTAAATATATTGATGACAGTTCCCAGCTTGTCATCCCTGCACAAATGCCGGCGGAAATGACAGAAAAAATCCGGGACCTGGCTGTAAAGACGTTTGTGGTTCTGGACTGTTCCGGACTGGGGCGTATCGACTTTTTTGTTGACGACAGTCAGGGTCTGGTCTGGATTAATGAAATAAATACGCTGCCGGGGTTTACAACCATCAGTATGTATCCGAAACTGTGGGAAGCAAGCGGCACAGCCTTCAACGAACTGCTCAGCAGGTTAATTGAACTTGCTGTGGAGTGCCATGCGCAAAAAGAGAATCTGAAAACAACATTCGATGCGATCTAGGCAAGGGGTGGAAGCATGAAAAAGCTGCTGCCGTATTTTTTTCTTTTCCTGCTTTTGGGGACAGGCTCTGTCCATGCCAGATTACGTGTCCTCCCTCCGGAGGAGATGATTAGCAGTTCGCGGTTTATTGTGGCCGGCGAAGTAAAGGAAATCCGGGACGGTCAGGCAGAGCCGGAGTTTGTTGTGGATGTGATCCGGGTGTTTCAGGGAGAAGTGGGAACAGCCAGGCTGTTAATTCCTCTGCCCCAGAGACCGGGCATGTCGGGCGACGTAGCAATTCTTGAGCCTCCGGCCACAGGTTCACACGTCCTTCTTTTTCTTGCGGTAAACGATCTGGGGCGTCTTGTGCCGCCGGCGGACTTAAACTGGATCGGCATCATGCAGGACGGCCGTGTTGCCTCACTCTACATGGGGGGCCGTACCCATAACTGGGATGAGCAAAGCTACATCGAAACATATAACCGGTTTCTGGCAGAAAACCCCGGAAAAGAAATAACCCCACCGTCAGAAGACGATGAGGTGCCGGCTCCGGAAGAAAAACAGCACGGTATCGTAAATCCGGCCATTTTCTTCTTTATTGCCGGGATGATGTTCATCCTGCTGATTGTCTCCGCAAAGATCAAAAAATCCTCCGCTAGCCGGTAAAAAACGCCTCTGTCACACCCCGGCCCGCAGGAGGGTCTACCGCCAGCCAGTAGATATAAATTCCGTCCTGCCAGTAATAATGGTCCATACCCATCCCGGTCACATAATAGACGGTTCTGCCCGCGGCCTCAAAGGTTTCTTCCTCACGGAAGACCGGGCTGTCGGGCATTTTTGTGACCATCAGTTCCATAAGCCGGTCGGCTTCAGCTGTGTTGGCGGACACTGAAATCCAGACCACAGCTTCCGATGTGCCGTCACCGTAACGGCCAATCAGCCCCTCCTCCAGCGGAAAATCACTGTTATGGAGACGGGTAATCTCACGCATAGCCGCTTCTCCGCTGTAAAAGTTGACAAGCGGGAGCCCGGCCACCATCTCCGGCAGCGCAGGCAGCAAGACACCGCCGCTTTGCTCGGGCGGTGCCGGCGCCGGAAGGTTGGCGGGTTCAGGCCGGTGGCCGGGAGCAAAGCGCAGCAGCAGGGATAAAACAAGCAGCAAACCGATAACAGGTAGGTAAAACCGTTTCATAGCCCCTCCACAAAAAAAGATTTAACTACCCGTAGTATAACATAAAACAAGGAAGCAATGGAGCTTGTCCTGCACTATAAATTAGTGTAAAATAAAGTATTAGTGAAACTCTAAACAGTATCAGGGTTTGTCGAAAGGGGAATCATGCATTGGCAGAACAAGGAACATTTCGAGTAAAGGCCGGCTTGGCTGAAATGCAAAAAGGCGGCGTTATTATGGATGTCACCACACCGGAGCAGGCAAAAATTGCCGAAGAAGCAGGCGCTGTGGCTGTAATGGCTCTGGAGAGAGTGCCGGCCGATATCCGGGCCGCGGGCGGCGTTGCCAGAATGGCAGACCCGGAGGTGGTACTCAGGATTATGGATGCTGTCACCATTCCTGTCATGGCAAAAGCACGGATTGGCCATTTTGTTGAGGCCCGTATCCTGGAAGCGCTGGGCGTTGATTATATCGATGAAAGCGAAGTGTTAACGCCGGCAGACGAAGAATATCACATCAACAAACATGAATTTACCGTACCGTTTGTCTGTGGTGCGCGAAATCTGGGTGAAGCCCTGCGCCGCATCGGTGAAGGCGCAGCCATGATGAGGACAAAAGGTGAGCCGGGAACAGGCAATGTGGTGGAGGCCGTCCGGCATATGCGCATGATGATGAGTGAAGTGCGCAAGCTTTTAAACCTCCCCGATGATGAACTGATGACATTTGCCAAAAATATCGGAGCACCCTTTGAACTGGTCCGCGAAGTCAAGCGCCAGGGCCGTCTTCCGGTTGTTAACTTTGCTGCGGGTGGGATTGCCACACCGGCGGATGCCGCACTGATGATGCAGCTGGGCTGCGACGGAATTTTCGTGGGTTCCGGCATTTTTAAATCCAAAGACCCCAAAGCGCGGGCACGGGCCATTGTGGACGCCACCCTACATCATGATGACCCGAAAGTTCTGGCTGATATCTCCAAAGGCCTGGGAGATGCTATGCCCGGCCTGGAAATCACAAGTATCCGCAAAGAAGAGCGGATGCAGGACCGCGGCTGGTAGGAACGTTTATGAAAATCGGCGTTCTTTGCCTGCAGGGTGCGGTGCGTGAGCATGTGGCCGCGCTGGAAAGATGCAATGTGGATGCGGAATGTGTAAAAAACAAAGACCAGTTTGCGGGATTAGACGGCTTAATTATCCCCGGCGGTGAGAGTACAACCATCGGTAAGCTCATTGACCGTTTCGGCCTGGATCAGCCCATTGCCGACATGATCCGGGAAGGAAAGCCGGTTTGGGGAACTTGTGCCGGCTTAATCCTTTTGGCCAAACAACTGCAGGGGAATACACAGTTTCTGCTGCAGCAGATGGATATTGCCGTGGAGCGTAATGCGTTTGGCCGGCAGAAGGAAAGCTTTGAAGAGGATCTGGTCATTCCTGTTCTGGGGGATAAGCCTTTTCGTGCAGTTTTTATCCGGGCACCGCAGATTAAAGAGTGCGGTGAGGATGTGGAGATACTGGCAACCTGTCGGGGTGAAGTGGTGGCTGCCCGCCAGGGTAACATTCTTGTTAGCTCGTTCCATCCGGAACTGACCGCTGATGAGCGAATGCATCAATATTTTGCCGAGATGGTCCGTCAGGCCGGTGAGCGGCAGAAATAGTGCAGTCATAAAAGAAGGGGAGAATCAAACCCTTCTTTTTCTCTGCAGTTTGCCTGTCTTGCTCCTACCGGAAAAAAGGAGAAACCAGTTGAATGTTGAACTATTCAAAGGGTGAAGAATATGCGGGAACGATATTTGTTTGAAATGATTGTGCCGGGTTCTGAAAAAGAAACACGTCGCCCTGCACCGGTTTATGCCCAAGACCCCCCCAAACAGGACGGGCTCAAAGAACTGGCCGGGGAAGCACGGCAGTGCAGCCGCTGCAGCCTGCGCAGTCAGGCACAGCAGGTTGTCTTTGGTGAGGGAAACCCTGCGGCTGATTTAATGTTCGTTGGTGAAGGCCCGGGAGCCGCAGAGGATGAACAGGGCCTGCCGTTTGTGGGGGAGGCCGGGCAGCTGCTCAATAAAATACTTGCGGCGGCCCAAATTCGCCGCGAAGAAGTATATATTGCCAATGTAGTCAAATGCCGGCCTCCGGAGAACCGGACGCCGCAAAAAGAAGAAGTGGAGTCCTGTTTGCCCTATCTGCTGCGGCAGATTGACTGTGTCCGCCCCAGAATTATTGTTTGCCTGGGCGCGCTGGCCACCCAGGCATTGCTTGGCGGGGAGGCCCGCGTAACCAAAGTGCGCGGCAGGTGGCACAACAGGGAGGGAATACAGGTCATGCCCACATTTCACCCGGCAGCTCTGCTGCGGGACCCGGCAAAAAAAAAGCCGGTCTGGGAGGATATTCAGAAAGTACGGGATGCGTACCGCTTATTAAAGTAGGGAGGGATTACTGTGCCTCGTGTTCTGGTTGTCGATGACGAGAAAACCATTGTCAAAGGGCTGAAGTTCAGCCTGGAAAAGGAAGGATACGAAGTTTTAACAGCATATGACGGAGAAGAAGCGCTGCGGCTGTTTCAAAAAGAGAATCCCGACCTGATCGTCCTGGACCTGATGCTTCCTCTTCTTGACGGGTTTGAAGTCTGCCGCAGAATCCGCAAGGATAATGACGTGCCTATTCTGATGCTCACGGCCCGCGGTGATGATATTGACAAGATTCTGGGGCTTGAGCTGGGTGCAGACGATTATGTGACAAAGCCGTTTAACCCCCGGGAACTGACAGCACGGATTAAGGCCATCCTGCGCCGTTCCCATGCGCCGAATATGGATCCGGCCAGTATGCAGGTGATCCGGCTTCAGGATTTGCAAATTGATTTATTTCAGCATAAAGTACGCGTGCGCGATAAAAATGTGGACCTGACAAGCAAAGAGTTTGCGCTGCTTAGCCTGCTTGCCAGTCATCCGGGACGGGTTTTCAGCAGAGAAAAACTTTTAGAGCATGTCTGGGGTTATGATTACTACGGTGATGCCAGGACAGTCGATGTGCATATCCGGCATCTGCGCGAAAAAATAGAACCGGACCCCGCCGCGCCGCAGCTGATTTTGACCGTGTGGGGCGCAGGGTATAAATTCAGGGAGGCAAAGAATGTTTAACAGCATTCGCACCAAACTGACCATCACCTACCTTGTTCTGATATTGGTAGTCATGGTGGTCACTTCATTTTTTCTCCTGAATATTCTCGAACAATACTATATTTCATATCAGTATAGATATATGACCATGTCGGCCAATGTCGTGGCCAGACATGCACCGGGTTACATCCGGACCACACCGGATGTCGTTGCCGTCTCTAATTTTGCGCAGAATTATGCCCTGGAATACAGCGGTTCGCGCATCTTGGTTACAGACAACAGGCAGCGCGTACTAGGCGACTCCAACCGTGTGGGTGGACTAACCGGTACAACTCTTGAGCGTGAGGAAATTGCGCTGGCTCTGTCCGGGGACGTGGGCCGGAGCATTCAATTCTCGGAGCAGTCAGGGCAGTGGATCATGCAGGTAGCAGTACCGGTAACCAGTGAAAATGAAATCATCGGTGCCGTGTTTATTGCTTATTCCATTGAATTTATTTATACCGTTCTGGACAATATACGCCAGTTTTTATTTATTGCCACCGTAATGTCCCTGCTTTTGGCCGGCTTATTGGGCATTTTGTTTGCCCACCGGCTAACGGGGCCTGTGGAAGCACTGACAAAGGCCTCCGGGCAAATGGCACGCGGGGATTTAACTGTACGTGTTCCTGTTCGCTCAAAAGATGAAATCGGTCAGCTTGCACTGCAGTTTAACAACATGGCCGGCCGCCTGCAGGAAATGACACGGCAGCTGAGAGAATTTGTATCCAATGCCTCCCATGAGATGCGCACACCGCTCACATCCCTGAACATTCTGGTCAAATCACTGCGGGAATACCCGCTTGAAGAAGAGGAGCGGGAAGAGTTCCTGGAGGATATTGATCAGGAACTGGAAAGGATGATCCACCTAGTGGAGAGCCTGCTTGACCTGACGCGTCTTGACCGTCTCTCCGCGGAAGATACCATGGCTATGACGGACGTTGTACCCACAATCGTTCAGACACTGGATATGCTGAAGAAAAGGGCACAGGAAAAGAACATTACCCTGAACTCCGATATTCCTGCTCAGGCAGCGCCTGTTTTTGCCGTTCTTCACCAGATCAAGCAGGTTGTGTTTAACCTGGTGGACAATGCAATCAAATATTCACCAGAGGGCAGCAAAATCCAGGTGCAGCTTCTGCAGGAGGAAGACAGGCTGATCCTTTCGGTGGCAGATACCGGTCTGGGTATCCCGCCGGAACACAGGGAAAAAGTCTTTGAACGGTTCTACCGTGTGGATAAAGCACGCTCACGGGAGCAGGGCGGTACCGGCCTGGGTCTGGCGATTGTTAAAGAAATTGTCAGCAGGCACGGGGGTTCTATCTGGATAGAAGATAATGGAGACGGGCCCGGCACAAAATTTATGGTCTCATTGCCTCGTGCTCCTCTACTTTAAGTAATGATTATTAATAAAAATTAAAAGATTATTAAAGGAATTACCGCATTTAACCGATATACTAAATGTACTGTGAGGTTACCGAGGTGCATTATGCGAAAATTAACCTGTTATAAATTTATCATGATCTGTATCATCATTACCCTTGCCGCCAGCGGCTGCGGTTTACGTCAGGCTGCCGACAATGGTAAGCCGATTGAACCGCCGGGACCGGAAAATGTGGGTACGCAGAGTCTGCAGGGCCACTTTACCGTGAAAAATACCGAAGTCGGTATTATGGGCTTATCGGTAACAGATGATGGCGATTTAGCTATGGTTGGGACAGAAGAAGGACGTCTGTACCTATTGGAGCGTCCCAACAAACTGCGTTGGGAAACCTCTCTCACTTCCGAACCGCTGCAGGCGTCTATTGCTCCGGCAGGGGAGTTTCTGGCTGTCGGTACAGCAAACGGTGAATTTTTACTGCTGGAAACGGATCAGACGGAACGCAGTAAACATGTTTTTGAGGGACCTGTAGGAATCATATCGATAGCCCTGGACGGTACACTCATTCTGGCCGGCATCCAGACAGAACAGGATGACCAAAAAGACCGGGTTGTTGTTGTAGATAAAGCCGGGCGCATTCTCTGGGAGCTGGAGTCGGAGAAACTGCTGGATGCTGAAATTGCCGGTCCAGATAATAAAATTTATGTAAACTGGGTGGAAAACGAAGAACCGGTTCTGGGTGTTTTTTCTGCTGAAGGAGAAAGGCTCTGGGAGATCAGGCATCGTCGTCAGATTGCACTGGACAGCAAAGCCAAAACGCTGGTCAGTGTAAGCGGATATGAAATTTTTTGTTACAATGCTAAAGGAGAAGAGCTCTGGAAGTTCAATGCCCAAGGCCCGGTATCCCAGGTGATCCTTTCTGAAGACGGCTCCTACCTGGCCGCTCTGATTACAGATCAGGCCACACAGAATGAAGACCTGGTCTATCTGACCTCACAGGGGGAGAAGCTGTGGAGTAAACGGCTCCCGGCCGCTTCGGACGTAATTATCTCTGCCGACGGTAAAAATGTCATTGTCTCATCCTGGCGTCAGTACAGGGACGATGCCACTCAGTTATTTGTTTATAATGAGAAAGGTGAAGAAGTGAATGTGCTGGAAGTGGCGGGCCGTGCCCAGAAAATGGCACTGGCTAACAGAACATCCACTCTGGTGCTGGGGCTTGAGGACGGCAGTATCTTTTTTCTGAATGCTTTTGATGAGGAAATGAACAGTGAGGACATTGAAGAACGCAGCCTTTACGACTATTATAAACCCGTGGACTTTGGCCGGGATGAGGGGGAAAGCCGCCTAACGCTCTTCTTTTATGATGAGGCAGCGCAAAACCTGATTCCTGTGACCCGCCGTGTCAAAAGAACACAGGCGCCACTGGGTGCCAGTATTGAAGAATTGATTCGCGGCCCGGTACAGGGAAGTTACCTGAATCGTACAATCCCCAAAGATGAGGAAGTCGGAGTAGCGCACGATGACGGTGTGGTTACCGTCGACCTGCCTGCAACGCTTGACCAGATGTCGGGCAGCACATTTCTTACCGGTGTGCTGGACTCTCTTTTAATGACAGTTAGCCAGTTTCCCACTGTCAGCCAAATTCAGTTTACCGTGGCCGGTGAAGAGAGCGAGACATTTGGTCAGGAAGGGCTGATGATTGGTGAGACATTTGCATCGCAGCGCTTTGGCCGCCGGGAAGGGCATCGGCTCGTCTTTATCCCCACCCGTTCAGGTGAGAAATACTATTTGCGGGCGCAAACAAGTCAGTTTAAAGCGCTGAAGGACAAGGCGCTGATTGATACGCTTACCCGCCATGTCCTACATGAGAGCCAGCTTTTATTCCCCCAAAATGTAGAGCTGCAGGAGGTACGGATTGTCAATAATACCGTGCAGCTTGATTTCTCAGACTCGTTTAACCGAATCATAACAGAAAGTGCCGAGGCGGCGGCCCGGGCAGCAATGCTAAGAGATGCCCTGGCTCTGACCATTGCGGAGAATGCCTATTATGCACAAATTGAGATTCTGGTCAACGGCACCCCCCCGCGTACACCGGAAGGATACCTGCCCTGGTCAATGAATGTCATCAAACCATATTATGTGAACCTTGAAGATTAAACGAAGCGGCCTGCCACCAGGCCGCTTCTCATTTGAAGACGCGGGGACAGGTTCCACTGTCTTCATTTTACATATGCAAGGCGCTCTTTTTCTCAAAAAGTCCTGCGAAATCAGCTATCACGCTGTGCATAGTCAAACTTTCAGGCGGTCTGCTTGCAGGGAGCGGTGTATTCCGATATAATAATGGCAAAAAGGGAAGAAAGAGGGCCTTTTTTCATGCAAACGTTCCGTAACGAAATCATTCAACTGCTTGCCGGCCTGATTCCGCTGGACAAGCAGCAAATTGCAGCTGATCTGGAAACACCACCAGCTCCGCAAATGGGGGATTTTGCTTTTCCCTGCTTTAAGCTGGCCAAGGAACTGCGGAATGCACCGGCCAAAATTGCAGAGGACCTGGCAGCGAAGATGCCGTCAAGCAGCCTGATTGACAAAGTAGAGGCCCGCGGCCCCTATGTCAATTTCTTTTGCAACCGGAAGACACTGGCTAAGCTGACAGTGGAAGAGGTGCTGACGGCGAAAGAGGCATACGGCAGACAGGCTGCGGGAGAAGGCAAAACCATTGTTATTGATTTTTCTGCGCCAAACATCGCCAAGCCCTTTGGCGTCGGTCATCTGCGCTCTACGGTAATCGGCAATTCACTGTACCGTATCCACCAGGCACTTGGGTTTCACTGTGTAGGTGTTAACCACCTTGGTGACTGGGGAACCCAGTTTGGTAAGCTGATTGTTGCCTACCTGAAGTGGGGTGACGACGCAAAGCTTGAAACCGATCCGATTACGTATCTCTACGAACTCTATGTCCGTTTCCACCAGGAAGCGGAGGGGAATGAATCTCTTGAAGAAGAAGCACGCTCCTGGTTTAAAAGACTTGAAGACGGAGATGAGCAGGCCACGCTGCTCTGGCAGCGTTTCCGTGAACTGAGTCTTGCCGAGTTCAAGCGGATTTACAATATTTTGGGTGTTCATTTTGACTCCTACCAGGGAGAAAGTTTTTATAATGAAATGCTTGATGATACCATTCACGAAGTGGAGAGCAAAGGGCTTGCCAGGGAATCCGAAGGTGCTTTGATTGTGGAGCTGACGGATGACAACATGCCACCCTGTCTGCTGCGCAAGCAGGATGGTGCAACGCTGTATGCAACCCGGGATTTATGTGCTGCCATTTACCGTCATCAAATGTACCGGTTTGAAAAAATGCTCTATGTTGTAGGTGCCGATCAAAGCCTGCACTTTCAGCAGGTCTTTACTGTCCTGAAAAAGCTGGGGTATGACTGGGCTGAGCAATGTGTTCACGTGCCGTTTGGCCTGATCCGTTTTAAGGAAGGGAAGATGTCAACCCGTCAGGGGACACTTGTTTTTCTGGAAGATGTCCTCGACCGGGCCACAGAACTGGCGCGGCAGATTATCCAGGAGAAGAATCCGGGACTGGACAATAAAGAAGAAGTTGCCCGGCAGGTTGGCATTGGGGCTGTTATCTTTGGTGATTTGAGCAACGACCGCATTAAAAACATTGAGTTTGACTGGGACAAGGTCCTGGATTTTTCCGGTGAGACTGCTCCATACATCCAGTATTCGCATGCCCGCATTTGCAGCATTCTGCGCAAAGCTCCAAACAGGTCCATGGCCTACAATGCAGCACTTTTGACTTCGGATGAAGAGCAGGCGGTGGTGGGAACGCTGGCCCGCTTCTCCGATGCCATTGCCCGGGCTGCCATGACGTATAAGCCATCGGTTATCGCACGCTATCTTCTTGATTTGGCGGCGGACTTTAATAAGTTTTATCACCAGTGCCCTGTTTTGCACGCGGAAGAAGATGTGCGTAACGCCAGGCTCGCCCTGGTTGATGCCGTACGCCAGGTCTTGGTCAACGGCCTCTATCTGCTTGGTATCACAGCGCCTGAGGAGATGTAACTTGACGGGCCTGCCCATCGGGAATATAATGACAGCAAGGCGATGGAGCTCGCCCGGGCAGATGCCCGAACCGCAGTGACGCTAATAGCTCCTACCAAGCTTTTTTGCGTTGGTAGGAGCTATTTTTATTACTGAAAGTCAGCTCTTTGCCAAGAGGAGAGATAAGATATGCTTGTGAGCCTTCTGATTATTTTTTTTCTCGGCCTGGCCGCAAAAAAACTGTTTGAGCAGTTCAGGTTGCCGGGGTTGGTTGGGCTTGTTTTTGTGGGAATTGCAACCGGCCCGTTTGTACTCAATCTGCTGGAACCGGATTTCCTTGTTCTGTCCACCCAGATTCGGCTGCTGGCTTTAATTATCATTCTGCTGCGGGCCGGTCTCGGGCTTGACAGGCATGTCCTGCGCCGAATCGGTGCAACCGCTTTGAAAATGAGTGTTCTTCCCGGTATTTTTGAGGGACTGGCTGTGCTGGTACTGGCGCGGTTTTTGTTAGGGTTTTCCTGGATTCAGGGAGGTATTCTCGGCTTTATTCTGGCAGCCGTATCCCCGGCGGTGGTGGTCCCATCTATGCTGGAACTGCGGGACCGGGGTCTGGGCATGGATAAAGACGTTCCCCTGCTTATTCTGGCCGGCGCCTCCATTGACGATGTGTTTGCCATCACTGTATTTACTGCGTTTATGGGGCTTGCCACAGGTATGGGCCACAGTTCGCCTTTCCTGGGGTTCGCCATGGTCCCTGTGGAAATAGCCGGGGGAGTTCTGCTGGGCCTGCTGGCGGGTTTTATCCTGATACATATTTTTAACCATCTGTCATTACACCGTATAGAAGAACTGGCTGTTATCACAGGCGCAGGGATTGTAGTGACGCTAATTGGCCAGGCTGTTTCTCTGGCCGGGCTTCTGGGTGTGATGAGTATGGGCTATATATTCCGGGAAAAAGCAGAAAACCACGCATTCCATCTGGAGAACAGCCTAAATAAACTGTGGCTGGTGGCACAACTTTTTTTATTTGTTCTCATCGGTGCGGCTGTAAACATCCGAATTGCCTGGCATGCGGGAGTTATGGGCCTTGTTATTATCACAGGCGGCCTGCTCTTTCGCTCGGTGGGTGTGTTTCTGGCAACACGAGGTTCCGGACTGAACTGGAATGAACGAAAATTTTGTGCCGCCGCCTATCTGCCGAAAGCTACTGTTCAGGCAGCAGTCGGCGGCCTGCCGCTGGCAGCCGGTGTACCGGGCGGTGAAGTAATGTTAGCCATTGCGGTTCTCTCTATCATTATAACAGCGCCCCTCGGCGCCGTAGCTATTAACCGCTTTGCTCCCCGTCTGTTAACCCGGAGTGAGCAAAGCTCACTTAGCGATAGGCAGAAATAAGCATTGCTACGCCGAAAACCAGAAAAAGCAGAGCACTCGCTGCTTTGATTGTGCGCGCCGGCAAACGGGCCAGAAAGCGGGAGCCAAGATAGGCCGCCGCAGCGTGGTTGACAAACTGGCCTCCCATAGCACCGAGAAAAACAGCAACCGGTTGTCCGTATGCTGCCGTCAGGGCTATGGCTGCCAGCTGAGTCTTGTCGCCCAGCTCTGCCAAAAAGACCATTAGAAATGTCTGCAGCGCCACACCTTTCGTGGGTGCTTCCACGGCACCATCGGGCGATTCTTTTTTAAAATAAACATAAGCCCCCACCACCAGAAAAAACAGGCCGCTTACCAGAAGGACTGCCTGCTGCGGGAATAAGTCTGCCAGATAATCTCCCAGAACAACAGCAAGCCCGGTAATAGCCGCCAGGGCTCCCAGGGCGCCTGCCAGTACCTGGCGAGGCGGATAACGTGTGGAGAGAGTCAGAGTCACCAGCTGTGTCTTATCCCCCAATTCTGCCAGCAGAACGGCAATAAAAGCAATAAAAAAAACAGTCAAGGTATCACGCTCCATTGGTATGGTATATGTATTATACCACTTTCTGCAGGCAGTTATCTTGCATTTTAAGATAAAGGCGGGTATACTAATACATATCATATGCTAAAGCCGCTGAAAGGCAAAAGTAACCTGACCGACTTTTCAGAGAGCCGGTGGCCGCTGTAAACCGGTAAGAAGGCAGGTGAATTTCCGGCCCGGAGGTGTCGGGGGTAAAACCCCGGCCGTTATTGCGCGTTAAGCAGCCGAGGGGGTCATCTGTAAATTTGGCCAACCAGGGTGGTACCGCGAGTAAACTCGTCCCTGCAGGGAGCGGGTTTTTTTATTTCGAAAATAAGTAAGGGGGTTATGCCTGTGCTTGATTTAAAATTTGTCAGAGAGAACCTCGATGTGGTGCGTAAAGCTCTCCAGGACAAAGGAGAGGACGCCGCGCTCGGCCGTTTTGCGGAAGTTGACGAGAAACGACGTGAACTCCTGCGGGATGTGGAACAGCTAAAAAGTAAGCGAAACACTGTTTCGGAGCAGGTGGCGCAAATGAAACGTGCCGGAGAAGACGCATCAGCTGTTATTGAGGAGATGCGCACAGTATCCCAGCGCATTAAAGAGATGGATACGGGAGTGCGTGATATCGAAGCGCAGCTTCAGGAGATCCTCTTGACACTGCCAAACATTCCGGATGCGGCCGTACCGGTAGGGACGAGTGAAGACGACAATGTGCCGGTCCGCCATGTTGGTGAACCAAGATCTTTTTCTTTTGAACCCAAGGCACACTGGGAGATTGCCGATGCTTTGAATATTATTGACTTTGAACGGGCCGGTAAGGTAACAGGTGCACGGTTTGCGTTTTATAAGGGACAGGGCGCGCAGCTGGAAAGAGCACTGATTAACTTTATGCTGGATCTGCATACTACGGAGCATGGCTACACAGAAATTTTCCCACCATTTATGGTTCACAGAAACAGTATGGTGGGAACAGGGCAGCTGCCCAAATTTGAGGAAGATGCGTTTCACGTGTCTAACACAGACTACTTTTTAATCCCTACCGCGGAAGTCCCGGTGACCAACCTGCACAGGGAAGAAATCCTCAGTGATGATGAAATGCCCAAACATTATGTGGCCTACAGTGCTTGCTTCCGGGCAGAAGCCGGTGCCCACGGACGGGATACACGGGGACTGATTCGCCAGCACCAGTTTAACAAAGTGGAACTTGTCAAGTTCAGCCGGCCTGAAGACTCGATGCAGGAACTGGAAACACTGACACAAAACGCCGAGGAAGTGCTGAAGCGTCTGGGCCTGCCGTATCGGACCATGCTGATGTGTACAGCCGACCTGGGGTTTGCTGCAGCCAAAAAATATGATTTGGAAGTCTGGCTTCCCGCCTATAACACATACCGTGAAATTTCCTCCTGCAGCAACTTTGTTGATTTTCAGGCACGCAGGGCCGGAATCCGCTTCCGGCGTGCACAAGGCAATAAAGCTGAATTTGTCCATACATTAAACGGTTCCGGTGTAGCTGTGGGCCGCACGGTGGCGGCTATTCTGGAGAACTATCAACAGGAGGACGGAACCGTACTGGTTCCTGACGTTCTGCGCCCTTATCTGCCTGGAATTAAAAGCGGCTATATTGGAAAATAACGCCACCGAGCCCTGTATTGACAAGCGTTTTGGCGTGTGTTATACTGAGTATTGCGTTCGGAGGGGTGTCCGAGCGGTTTAAGGAGCTGGTCTTGAAAACCAGTGACTCGAAAGAGCCGTGGGTTCGAATCCCACCCCCTCCGCCATATTCATTGGCGGGGCAGAACAACAGTTAAATACGGAGAGATGGCCGAGTCGGTCGAAGGCGGTCGCCTGCTAAGCGATTAAGCGGGACTAAAACCCGCTTCGAGGGTTCGAATCCCTCTCTCTCCGCCAAATAATCTACCATCTATTGATAAAAAGTATTTTATCAGCAGGTGGTTTTATTTTTGCCTAAAAGCCCAGCAATAAAGCCGTTCCTGCTATTCTAGAGGATCGGCTTTAACATTTACTGGGGTCTATTTCGGCGGTCATAAGAAGTAACCTCTGAATTTACCTAGGAAGTTCACAGAGGTTATCGTTGAAAGTTAGCAGGGGTGTGCATATTTTGGGTCAATCGTTGAAAGATTGGATAATCGTTAGAAGATTGCTGATTTTAGCGATCAGTTTGCCGTTTTTGCACCTAAAAAGTAATTACTATAGCAACTAAAAATATTTGTAGAAAACAATTTAATATTAAAGTTGTAAAAATAATTACTTTATGTTATAATAATTGCCATATTAAGGCAAAGGAGGAGTAACCCGTTGACTGAAAAGAAGGCTAAACCAAAGATGCCAATGGAGCATCTAAACATAGCCGAGTTCAACCGTGGCCAATCCTCAAAGCTGATAAGAGGCTTGGTTGCAGATGACAAGACGGCTTTCATTCATAAGAACGGTAAGCCCATTGCGGTAGTTATGTCCAATGCCCGTTATGAACGTCTGCTAAAGGGGGGAATCGATATCAATGACTATTAACGTGTCCGAAAAATCCAACTTTATATGGAAAATAGCGGACTTGCTTCGCGGCGATTACAAGCAGAGCGAGTATGGTGATGTTATTCTGCCGTTTACTGTGCTTTCCCGTTTGGATAGCGTACTTGCTCCAACGAAAGATGCGGTTCTGGAGGTTAACAGAACCTGCAAATTTAAAAACAAGGCTCCGTTTTTAATGAAAGCAACAAAAACAGAGAGTGTGCCTGAAGGCTATAGGTTTTATAACGTCAGTGAATTCACTTTTGCCAAACTGAAAAACGATGCTACTAACATAGCGGATAATCTCACGGATTACATAAAGGGTTTCTCGGAGAATGCCCGGACGATATTGGAGTCTTTTGATATATACTCGCAGATTGCGCGGCTCGACAGGGCAAACTTGCTGTACCTTGTAATTTGTAAGTTTGTTGACGATATAGACCTACACCCCGACCGCGTAAAAAATAATGAGATGGGTTATATTTTCGAGGAACTCATCCGCAAGTTTTCGGAAATGTCCAATGAAACCGCAGGTGAACACTTCACTCCGCGTGAGGTTATCCGTCTAATGGTTTCTATGCTATTTAATCCAGATTTGGATAAAATTATTGACCCCGCGTTTATGGCGAAGCTCTACGATCCAGCCGCCGGAACGGGTGGGATGCTTTCGGCGGCAATAGAATATGCAACAGAGCATTCCCCGTCAGCCATCATACGGGTTTATGGGCAAGAACTGAATGAGAAAACCTATGCCATATGTAAATCCGACACGATGATTAAAGGAGATGGCTACGAAAACATTCATCTCGGAAACAGTTTCACCGAGGATGCTTTGCCTAGGGAGCGGTTTCACTATATGCTCTGCAATCCGCCGTTCGGTGTAGAATGGAAGAAGTATGAGAAGTTCATCCGCGACGAATCCGAAGACAAGGGCTTCGCCGGGCGTTTCGGCGCAGGACTGCCCCGCGTGTCAGACGGTTCATTGTTGTTTTTGCAGCACATGATAAGCAAAATGATGGAATATGACCCCAAAGCCGATGGAGTCACCGGTTGCCGTCTCGGCATTGTCTTCAACGGCTCACCGCTCTTCACGGGCGATGCCGGTAGCGGTGAAAGCGAAATCCGTAAGTGGATTATTGAGAATGGTTGGCTCGAGACCATCATCGCACTCCCCGATCAGCTTTTCTATAACACGGGCATCTTAACCTATGTATGGATTGTGACGAATCGCAAAAAGGGCATACGAAAGGGCAAAATCCAGTTGATTGACGGCACGTCCTTTTTTGAGCGAATGAGAAAACCACTCGGAGAAAAGCGCAAGATGTTGAACGAAAGCCACATCGCCGAGCTCACTAAAATCTACGGCAATTTTGTGGATGGTGAGTTTTGCAAAATATTTGATGAGGATGACTTCGCCTACTGGAAGGTCACAGTGGAACGCCCGCTCCGGCTGAATTTTCAAGCCTCGCCGGAGCGCATTGAGCGTATCCGTGAGCAAACGGCGTTTGCCAACCTCGCCAAGAGCCGCAAACGCAAGCCGGAGGAAATCGCTAAAGAAGTCGCCGAGGGTGTAAAGAAACAGGAAGCAATCCTCGCCGCCATCACCACGATTGACGGTTCCGTATTATACAAGAACCGTGCCGAGTTCTCCAAGCTGCTCCAGAAGGCATTGAAAAAAGCGGGGCTTGATGTAAAAGCGCCTCTCATGAAAGCTATCCTTGCCGGACTGTCTGAAAAGGACGAAACCGCCGACATTTGCACCGATGCCAAGGGAAATCCCGAACCCGATACAGATTTGCGCGACACCGAGCAAATACCATTCACAAGAAAAGTACCGGAAAAAGAAGCCATCGACGATTACATCGAGCGGGAGGTCAAGCCTTATGCGCCCGATGCATGGGTGGATTATTCCAAAACAAAAAAGGGCTATGAAATCCCGTTCACGCGTCACTTCTATAAATATGAGGAACTCGGCGATGCCGAGGAGACCTTGTTTGAAATCCAATCGCTGGGAGAGCGGATTCAGTCAGGGATTAATCGTTTGTTTGCGGAGGAGGTGTGAGGTGTGAGCGTAGAGCGATATGTAGATTACAAGAAAAGCGGAATATCATTAGTTCCTCATATACCTCTGGAATGGGAATCAAAACCTCTCAAGTTCATAGCTGATTGTAATTCTCGCGTGTTATCTGAGAGCACCGACGAGGGAGCCGAAATTACATATATTGACATCAGCTCGGTGAATTATGGGCAAGGTGTTTGCAATACGCAGGGGTTTACATTTGCGAACGCTCCGAGCAGAGCGAGAAGGGTTGTAAAGTCTGGTGATACAATTATCTCCACGGTAAGAACCTACCTGAAGGCAATCGCTTACATCTCGGATGAATACGACAGCTATATCTGCTCTACAGGTTTCGCAGTTTTCACTCCAAAGAAGGGCGTGAATAGCCGGTTTCTCTTTTATGCTTTAAATGCAGATTGGTTTGTATCTGATGTTGAGCGTCATTCTGTGGGGATTAGTTACCCAGCTATAACAAGCACGGCGTTGTCTTCGCTGAAAACAATTCTCCCGCCTTTCGATGAGCAGGAGAAAATTGTTACCTACCTCGACCGCCGAACTGCCGAAATTGACGGCTTACTCGCCGATCTGTACACCCAAGCGAAGATGCTCGAACGGTATAAACGGGAACTCATTGCCGATGTGGTTACAAGTGGTTTGGATAAAACCGCACTACGAAAAGATAGCGGCGCAGATTGGATTGGTAAAGTGCCGTCACATTGGGAAATGACCACGCTGCGAGCTTTCCTAAAAGCCGTGAGCGTTAAGAATAGTGTCGATTTACCACTGCTCTCAGTCGAGCGTGAGAAAGGCGTTGTTGACCGTGAAACGGAAGGCTCGGAGAATAATCACAACCGCATTCCCGATGACTTAAGTAATTATAAGGTTGTTCGCACAGGGGATTTTGTTATGAACAAGATGAAGGCTTGGCGCGGATCCTATGGAGTTTCAAGATATGACGGAATCGTAAGCCCGGCGTATTTTGTGTTTGCCTTGAATTTCCCGAACCCAGCCTTCTTTAATTACGCAATACGAAGTACGAAGTATATTGGTTTTTTTGGACGGGATTCATACGGTATCCGTACCGACCAGTGGGATTTCAAAATCGAGCGGATTAAGGACATACCCTTTGCAGTACCGCCAGTTGAAGAACAACAAGCAATAGTCGAGTATCTTGACGACAAGATCCCATTGATTGAAGGCTTAATCGCAGACATAAACGAGCAAATAGAAAAGCTGAAGGAATACCGCCAGATCGTCATCCACGATGCGGTCACGGGTAAAATTAAGGTAACGGAGGGATAGGAAATGACTATAGATACAAAAGAGCGAACCTTTGAACAGGAAATTGAATACTGGCTGACGAACGGCGCGAAAAAAACCGACCGATACGTTAAGGGCAGTCCCTCCGCGTTTAGCCGTGAATTGGCGATGGATACAGGGGCGGTTATCGCTTTTGTGAAAGATTCACAGCCTAAAGCATGGGTGGATTTGGAAAAACGTCACGGCGCGGATGTGGAGCGTGAGTTTTTGAAGCGCTTGTGCGCCGAACTTGACAAGCGTGGGATGATTGATGTGCTTCGCCACGGAATCGTTGATCTTGGTGTGCCCATTCGGCTCGCCTATTTCAAGCCGGGAAGTGGTATGAACAAGAGCCTTTCGGATTTGTACGATAAAAACGTCCTCCAAATAACACGTCAGGTCAAATACAGTACCGCCAACGAAAACTCTATCGATACGGTCATCTTTCTGAACGGACTTCCGATTATTACCATTGAACTCAAGAACCCGCTCACGGGGCAGACATACAAAAACGCCATAGACCAGTATAAAAATGACCGCAACCCGCGTGAATTATTGCTCGCTTTCAAAAAGCGGGCTATCGTGCATTTCGCTGTGGATACCGAGGAAGTCTGGATGACAACGTGGCTTAAGAAGCTGGATACAGTTTTCCTCCCGTTCAACAAAGGCTGCGACAAGGGAGCGGGCAACCCGCCTGTGAAGGGCGATTACCGCACCTCATACCTTTGGAAGGAAGTCATGCGGAAGGACAGCTTGCTCGACATCCTCCATCGCTTTGTCCAGCTAACAAAAGACGAGAAAACAGGTAAAGAGAAGCTGATATTCCCGCGCTATCACCAGTTGGACGCAGTGCGCGAAATTGTGGATGATATTTTCAAAAACGGGTCAGGCAAGAACTACCTTATACAACATTCAGCAGGTTCAGGCAAATCGAATTCTATAGCATGGCTCGCCCATCATCTGGCGAACCTGCACGATACCAACAACGAAGTGGTGTTCCACAGTATTATTGTAATTACCGACCGCCGTGTTCTCGACAAACAGCTTCAGCGCGACATCTACAATATGGAGCACAAGCCTGGCGTAGTTGTACGCGTCGATAAAAACTCAAAACAACTGACCACCGCTCTTGAAAAGGGAGAGAAAATCATCATCTGCACTTTGCAAAAATTCCCGTTTGTGGATGTGAAAAATGTGGCGACCGCCGGAAAGCGGTTTGCAATTATTGTTGACGAAGCGCACTCTTCCCAAACAGGCAAGGCGAGTGAGAGGCTTAAGGAGGTTCTCGCTGACATTTCCGCACAGGGCGAGGACGCCATTGAAAAAAAACTCCACGAATATGCCGTTGAGGAAGCGAAGGTCGAAGCCGAGGAAATGGATCCCGATGAGGAAATCGCGGCTGAAATGGCGGCGCATGGTCAGCAGGATAATCTTTCGTTTTTTGCGTTCACCGCTACACCGAAGCAAAAAACGCTTGAGATATTCGGAACAAAGACCGCCGCTGGAAAACCCGAACCGTTCCATCTTTATAGCATGAGGCAGGCTATCGAGGAGGGATTCATTTTCAACGTCCTCGAAAACTTTACCACATACGAGACCTACTTTCAAATAGGTAAGAAAATTGCCGATGACCCTGTCTATGGGAAAAGTCAGGCAAACAAGGCTCTTGGCAAGTATATGAGCTTGCACCCGCATAACCTCGCCCAAAAGACCGAGGTCATTGTCGAACATTTCCGCAGTCAAGTTCAGCACCGTATTGGCGGCAAAGCGAAAGCGATGCTTGTTACAGGTTCGCGGCTCCATGCCGTTCGTTACTTTTTTGAGTTCCAAAAGTACATCAAAAAAATGAGCTACACGGACTTGGGTGTCTTGGTGGCATTTTCCGGCACGGTTAAAGACAATGTGACCGGAGAGTTTAAGGAATACACAGAAGCAAATCTGAACAAGTTTCCTGACACGGAAACGGTAGATAAATTCGCAACCGGGGAATATCAGCTTCTGCTCGTCGCCGAGAAATACCAGACCGGATTTGACCAGCCGCTTCTGCACACAATGTATGTCGATAAGAAGCTGTCCGGCGTTAAGGCGGTTCAGACGCTCTCCCGCGTCAATCGAACCTGTCCCGGCAAAACGGAGACCTTTATATTGGACTTCGTCAACTCCCCGGAGGATATTGAGAAAGCGTTCCAGGATTACTATCAGGGAACCGGCGTAGCTGAGACAACCGACCCGAACACCATTTACGACATTAAAAATGTACTGGACAGCTTCATGCTATATACGGACAGCGAGATTGATGCCTTCGCCAAGGTGTTCTTTAAGGAATCAAAGGCGCAGGGCAACATCGACTTGGCAAAGCTGAACTCTTTCATTGACCCTGCCGTCGACCGTTACGAGGCATTGACCGAAGAACAGGATAAAATGGACTTCAAAGGCGCTCTCTCTAAGTTCATTCGCCTGTATTCATTCCTCACGCATATAATCAGCCTTGGTGATGCGAACCTCCATAAATTCTATGCTTACGCCAAGTGCCTGATTCGCAAGCTGCCAAAAGATGGAGGAACACGCACACCGAGCCTTGACAACGATGTGACACTTCAGTATTACCGTCTTCAGAGAGTATACGAGGGAACTATCAGTTTAGTAAAAGAGGACGGCGTGTTGTATGGCAAAACTTCCGGTACGGGACTTCCTCTTGAAGATGAGCAAGAAAATCTCTCAGTGATTTTATCAAAGCTCAATGAACGGCTCGGCACAAATTTCACTAACGAGGATAAGGTTCTTGAGCAGATAGTGGAGGATATGGCTACCATCGACGAATTAGTGCTACGTGCCAAGAATCCGCTTGACCTCTTCAAAATCATCTACGACAACACTATTATGGATGTCGTTCTCAGCCGCATGACTAAGAACCAAGAATTCTGCGAGAAATATCTTGAGGACGAGGAATTTCGTATAGAAATCGACAAAATACTTCTTCCCCTGGTACACGCTCGACTCTCAAAAATATAAAGTAATCAGGCAATAATGCGGCGGTAAACCAACCGTCGCTATTTTTTTTGAAAATAATGTATCAATATTATAACAGGGCATTGACAAGCAAATTTGATCTGAGTATAATGTAACTATGTTAGCGAACATATACACACAATGAAAGGAGAGCCTATAATGAACGAAAACGAGACTGCTTTCGGTAAATTCATAGAAGAAAGACGCAAGGCTCTGGGATTAACACTTAGGGGATTTGCGGCTGAACTGGATATTGCACCCGCTTATATGAGCGATATTGAAAAAGGGCGTCGCTATCCCCCTGACAAGAAACTGGATGAAATCGCCCAAATCCTGAAACTGCAGGAGGAGGAAAAAGCCCATATGCTGGATTTGGCAGCACTGACCAAAACAAAGACCGTGTCCTCCGACCTTCCTGAATACATCATGGAGAAGGACTTAGCGCGAGTTGCCCTCCGTAGGGCGAAATCGGGAAATCTTTCGGACGAGGGCTGGCGGGAGGTCATCGAGCTTATTAACAAAAAAATTGGCGAGTGACCGCCGACGACAATTCCATGATTGGAGGGAACAGCTTGTATCACAACTACTCCCCAGAACGGCTTGAGAAAAAAGCTGAGGAGATTCTCAAAGTATATAAGCAGGGGGAACTACTTGTTACACCGCAGGCGATGGATGTAGACCACTTTGCGGAATTTCACTTGGACGCGAAGATTGACTTCGCCAACCTATCTCAAGACAAAAAGACCCTAGGATGTACATGCTTCAACAATGGAGTGTTGATGGTCTGGAATGACGACCGAACAAAACAATACCCGCTTGAGGTTGAAAAGGGTTATATATTTGTTGATAAAGAGATTCTTTGTAGTGAAGTTGAGGGTAGAGTCCGCTTTACTATCATCCACGAGTGCGCCCACCTGATTCTTCATCGCCGTTTTTACTACCAGAAGCCAGGGAATGTAATACCGAAAATTCAATGCGCCGTTTATCAAATTGAAGATGGTGCACGGAGATTGCCTATGACAGATGAGGAAGTGCGTGAATGGCAGGCGAATCGGCTGGCTGCTGCATTAATTATGCCTGCCAAGACAGTGAGGATGCTGATGGCTGAACGTTTGGGAGTAGCGGTTGACGCTCTCTCTCCTGTGTACCTGTCTGATTCCTGCATCAGGTGTTGAATCCAGCTTGATGTGTCAGCCAATCTAACCTATAATCCAAGTATATTTGTCGGAAATGACGCCTAATAAG
>JAWSUT010000019.1:0-61916 GCA_033549345.1 Bacillota bacterium
CAGTCAGGTCGGTGCGGTAATTGCGCAGCTCCTGGGCATAGGCACCGTCACCTGTTGCCAGCACCACATGTGTGAATTCTTCCAGCAGTTCCTCGTAAGAGCGTTTGGAATGGAAATGAATTTTTGTTTTTACCTGTCGCGCCAGCTGCTTTTCCAGGGAGTCGGCTTCCCGGCCCCGCAAATTGGAAAAGCCCAGTTGTCCGCTGATTTGAGCCTTTTCATGCTCCGAGTAGACCGTCAGTTTACCGATGTGGCCGGTGGGCTGCAGATGAATCTCATATGTCTCGGAGAGGTAGGCCAGAGGATCCACGTGTGGACTTGACAGTGCGGAAAGAATAATCTCACCGTTTGGAAAGCGATCGCCGACCTGTCTGCGTTTTTCAAATATGGTGGGTTTTATGCCGTGTTTTTCCAGAGTCAGGGCACAACTCAGTCCGGCCAGTCCGGCTCCCATAATAGCAACGTTGATCGTCATTGCTGCTTCGCCTCCTGATGTTTCGGAAACATGCTGTGTTATCTTGACCTCGCCCAGTGTTTTTTATGTTTGGCAGGGATTACAGTTTTTATGTAGAAGAAAATCTCACAGAGATGCATAGGATTAAATGTCAAAATATTTAAACAAATATGAAAAGGATCGTGATAGGGATGGCAAAGACTGCCAGGATTCTTTATGATGCCGGCAAGTGCAGCGGCTGCAGGTTATGCATGCTGGCCTGCTCCTGGGTACAGTGCGGTACACATAAACCCTCGGATGCTGCAATTACCGTTGTTGTGGATGAGAAGATGTTTGTGCGGCGGATGGTATTGGATACAGAGCGGTGCAGCAGCTGCCTGTCCTGTGTGAAGTTCTGTCCTGACGGTGCACTGCAGGCGGAAACCGACAGTTGTGAAACTGCTGTGGAAGGGGGGGCGTAAACCATGGTGTCCCTGTTGAAAATTAACCTGACCGAAGAACGAATTGACAGCGAGGATGTTGCAACGCTGGAGCAGGAAACTCTGGGAGGGCTTGGCGTAAACACAAAGCTGCTCTACGACCTTGTTCCCGCCGGTGCGGACCCCCTTGGCCCTGAAAACGTCTTATTATTTGGTGCCGGACCGCTTGTCGGCACCATGCTGCCCACAGCCTGCCGTACCGAGGTCACGGCAAAGTCGCCTCTTTCGGGGCGTTTTGGTACGGCAAACGGCGGGGGGACATTTGGACCGGCTTTACGCTATGCGGGATATGGTTATCTTGCGTTTACCGGCGCTGCCCAAAAACCTGTGATGCTTGTGGTGGATGACGGCAACGCTTCTCTGGAGTGCGCGGAGGACCTGTGGGGCCTGGATGTCTGGCAGGCCACTGACAAAATCAGGGAACGACTGGGCCATGATTTTCATATTGCCTGCATCGGGCCGGCCGGCGAAAACTGTGTGCGCTTTGCCTCGATTCAGAATGACTACTTTGCTTCCTGGGGCCGGACCGGTATGGGTGCGGTCATGGGCAGCAAAAATCTTAAAGCCGTTGCGGTGCGGGGTACGGGATCGGTTGATGTGGCCGACAGGAAAAAGTTTTTGGGTATCCGCAAGGAAAGCTTTGAGCGTGTGAAAAATGAGCCCAGTTTTGGTTTTATGAAGAGATACGGCAGTATGGTTGTTGCAGACCCCTTCGATGCGATGAGGGCCCTGCCGGGACGTAACTTTACAGTGGGCTCTTATCCTGACTGGGAAGCCACCCGGGGCAGAAAATTCTTTGAACAGAAATACAAAGAAGCTGATGTGGCCTGTTTTGCCTGTCCCATCGCCTGTGCCCACTGGGCCCGGGTGAAAGAGGAAGGTCCGCACCAGGGGCTTGAAACCCGTGGGTTGGAGGTTACCTTTGTTATGGAGTTCGGTGCCAAGCTGGAACTGAAGTCTGTTCCTGAAATATTCCGTTGTGTGGATATCTGTAACTATTACGGTATGGATGTAATTTCTGCCGCCGGCAGTGTGGCCTTTCTGCTGGAAGCATACGAAAACGGCCTGGTTTCCGCAGCACAAATCGGGTTTACTCCGCAGTGGGGTGATTACGAAACGGTGTCAACACTGCTTATACAAATTGCACGCCGGGAAGGAATTGGCCGCATTCTGGCTGAAGGGGTACAGCTGGCGGCTAAAGAAATTCCCGGTGCACAAAAGTTTGCCATGCACGTCAAAGGTGTGGAAATGCCGGTCAAGGACCCGCGTGCCAAGTGCGACACCTTTACATTCGGCTACCTGACAAGTACGCGGGGCGGTGACAGCCTGCGTGCCCGTTCCCCGGTGGAGGCGGTACTGCAGGGAATGGTCGATGAGAGTACCGAACCTCTGGGTGTTTCCCCGGACCATATCGAAAAGCTGGATATGCCCGCCAACCTGAAGAAAGACATCTTCGGTGACCCACCAAGCGGTGTTAACCTGCCAAAGATGGCCGTGTATGCTGAAAATCTGATTACCATTATTAACTGTGTGGGCTTTTGTATCCGTCCACCGGTACTGCGCTCTCTTGGACCAGATTTCTTTGCCAGGGCACTCAATGCGGTCCGGGGCTGGAACGTTGACGCCGGGGATGTTTACAGCCGTGCTGCAGCGGTCTGGGACCTGCAGCGGGCTTTTAATGCCCGGGAAGGAGAGACAATCGACGATTACCGGTATCCCGACCGCTTCTACTCAGAAAGCATTGTGGGCCGGGGCAAAGATCTGGTGCCTCCTCTTAAGAGAGAGGCTGTGGAAGAGAATATTCGTGAGTATTTTCACGCCAGAGGCTGGATAAATTGATTTTTTTGGAGATAAATATGGTAAAATAGTAAGAGAGCTAATGATAAGCAGGCTGTTATAATAACAGCCTGCGTTTTATGTGGAGGACAATATGCGGGAAGTCTATTTGGATAACAGTGCCACAACCCGGGTTCTGCCCGAAGTGGCAGCGGCCATGCAGGATGTTTTGCTTGAGCAGTATGGCAATCCGTCTTCACTGCACAGAAAAGGTGTGGCGGCAGAACGCAAAAAAACTGAAGCACGGCGTATTATCGCCGGCGCCTGCGGAGTGAAAGATAGTGAAATTTACTTTACCTCCGGGGGTACCGAAGCAAATAACCTGGCAGTTAAAGGGGCGGCCCGGCGTTACCGCCGGCGCGGCACCCACCTGATCACCACAAAAGCTGAACACCCGTCTGTACTCCATACCTTTCGGGCCCTGGAGGCGGAGGGGTTTACGGTAACGTATCTGGATGTAGACCGGGATGGCGTTGTGTCTGCCGCCGATGTGTTGGGCGCCCTGCGTGAAGACACCATTCTGGTTAGTGTCATGCACGTCAACAATGAAGTGGGAGCGGTGATGCCCGTCGAGGAAATCGGGCGCCGGATCCGTCGTGAAAAACAGGATGTTCTTTTCCATGTTGACACAGTCCAGTCGTTTGGCAAGCTGGCTGTGAACCCCGCTTTGTGGCAGGCCGACCTGTTGACCATCTCGGCCCATAAAATTCATGGCCCCAAAGGAGCGGGCGCGCTCTATCGCCGGGAAGGTGTCCATCTGGAGCCCATTATGCACGGCGGAGACCAGGAAACCGGGCTCCGTCCCGGCACGGAAAACATGGCCGGTATTGCCGGTTTTGGCGAAGCGGCCAGGCAGGCCATGGCGGGCAGGGACAGGCACTTCCGGCGGATGACAGACCTGAAACAGCGGCTGCTTGCCGGCCTGCGGGAGAGAATACCCGATATTGTGCAAAACGGACCGGCCGACGGTGCTCCCCATATTCTCAATGTAACCGTCCCGGATATTAAGGGCGAAGTGCTTGTGCATACGCTGGAAGAGTGGGGAATCTATATTTCCACCGGCTCTGCCTGCCACTCACACCGGGCCGACCCGAGCCATGTGCTTTTGGCTATGGGCCTGCAGGAAAAAGAAATTGCCGCATCACTGCGCTTTAGCTTTTCACCGTTGAACACAGAAGAGGAAATTGATTATACAGTGGAAAAAATGCAGGAGGCTGTGGAAAGCCTGCGCCTGATTACACGGAGGGGACTATGAACGCCTTATACCTGATTCGCTACGGTGAAATCGGCCTGAAAGGAAAAAACCGCAAGTTCTTTGAAAATGCACTGACCTCAAATATTAAAAAAGCGCTTGCCGGTGTGGCGGAGTGTAAAATACACCGGTCGCACAGCCGCAACTTCGTGGAAGTACTGCACGGTGACGCCGATGCTGTGGCCAAACGCCTGACAGAGGTCTTTGGTATTGTCTCCATCAGCCCGGTGGCCATTGCCGGACTGGATCTGGAAGACATCAAAGCTGTGGCTCTGCGGGAGTTTTCCCGGGTTGTCCGTCCGGGGCTCCGCTTTAAAGTGGAAACAAAACGCGCCAATAAGCAGTTCCCCGTGAAGTCTCCCGAAGTCAGCCGCGAAGTTGGCGGCCATCTGCTGGCGAACATTGAAGAACTTGTTGTTGATGTGCGCACACCGGAGATGGTTCTTGATGTGGAAATTCGGGAACATGAGACCTATATTTATACAGATACTATTCCCGGCCCCGGCGGGTTGCCGGTGGGTGTGGCCGGCAAAGGGCTGCTGCTGATTTCCGGCGGGATTGACAGCCCGGTAGCGGGCTGGATGTCTATGAAGCGCGGTGTAACCGTAGAAGCGCTGCATTTTCACAGCTTCCCCTTTACCAGTGAGCGCGCCAAAGAAAAGGTGATCGACCTTTGCCGCGAGCTGACACGCTACGGCGGGAAAATCAGGCTGCATGTCGCCCATTTTACAGAAATTCAAAAAGAGCTGCGCATGAAAACGCCCGAGCGCCTGACGGTAACACTGATGCGCCGCATGATGTTTCGCATTGCCGAGCGTCTGGCGCAAAAACGAGGTGCACTGGCACTAATTACCGGTGAGAGCCTGGGCCAGGTGGCCAGCCAGACCATGGAGAGCATGAATGTAATTGAACGGGTAACCGTCATTCCTGTTTTACGGCCGCTCATCGGCCTCGATAAAGAGGAAATCACAGTGATTTCCAGAAAAATCGGCACCTACCCCATCTCCATCCGTCCCTATGAAGACTGCTGTACCGTCTTTTTGCCCGACTTCCCCGCCACGCGCCCGCGCCTTGCTGATGTGGAAGCAGCAGAAGCTGCTCTCGATATCGATGCACTGATCACAGAAAGCCTTGAAAAAACGGAAACAATAGACATCACGGGATAAGGGACAGGTGATTTGCTCCATAAAAAGTGAGACTGCTCAAAAGAGCAGTCTCACTTCGTTTACATGTGTGACAGTGAACCCGTCCCCCTGTCACATTATTGGAGGGTTTTGATGAAGTTTTCGATGCGGTCCAAACCCTCCTGAATGTTTTCCATGGAGAGTGCGTAGGAGAGGCGGACGTATTCCGGGGCACCGAAGCCGGTGCCGGGGACCACTGCCACCTTTGCATCTCCCAGCAGCAGGGTCGCAAAGGAATCACTGGTTTCTATTGTCTGGCCGTTGTATGATTTGCCAAACAGACCGGCTACATTCATAAACACATAAAAGGCACCGGTTGGTTCGATGCAGGAAAGGCCGGGGATGGAGGCAATTTTCTCCACCATGTAGTCACGGCGTTTTGCAAAGGCGGCATTCATTTCCGCCACGCAGTCCTGAGTACCGGTCAGTGCAGCCAGGGCAGCTTTTTGGGCGATGGAGTTGGCATTGCTTGTGGCATGGCTCTGGATGCTGCTCATCACCTTGGCAATTTTTGTGTTGGAGGCGGTATAACCAATGCGCCAGCCGGTCATGGAATAGCTCTTGGAAACACCGTTGATGATAATGGTCAGATCTTTGATTTTCTCATTGAAAGAAGCAATACTGACATGCTCGTGACTGCCGTAGATTAGCTTTTCATAAATTTCATCGGAGATAACATAGAGATTGTGCTCGACTGCAAAAGCGGCAACGGCTTCAAGTTCTTCACGGCTGTAGACCTGGCCCGTGGGATTGTTGGGGCTGTTGATCAGAATAGCTTTTGTCTTAGCAGAGAGTGCGCCGGAGAGTTCCTGCGGTGTGATTTTAAAGTTGTTTTCTTCCCGTGTCAGGACAATAATCGGTACGCCGTCATTGAGTTTGACAAGTTCCGAGTAGCTGACCCAGTACGGGGCAGGAATAATGACTTCGTCTCCGGGATTGAGGATGGCGGCAAATGCGTTGCAAAGAGAGTGTTTTGCCCCGTTACTGACAACAATATCGGCCGGCTGGTAAGTAAGCCCGTTGTCATGCTGCAGCTTGGCACAGATTGCCTTGAGTAAGTCCGGTGTTCCTGCCACAGGTGTGTACTTGGTGAATCCCTCACGAATTGCAGTAATGGCCGCATCCTTAATGTGTTCCGGTGTGTCAAAATCAGGCTCGCCGGCTCCGAAGCCAATTACATCGATTCCTTCGCTTTTCATCTGTTTTGCTTTGGCGTCGATGGCCAGTGTGGGAGAAGGGCTGATAGATAAAGCTTTGTTCGACATCATGGTTCATCACTCTCCTTTGACTTGCTCTTTTAGCGGTTGGTTCCGGCAAATTCGTTCATAAACTCTGCCAAAGCCCCGCAGCCTTCCCTGCTCATGGCATTATACACGGATGCACGCATTCCGCCCACAGAGCGGTGCCCTTTGAGGCCGGTCAGGCCCCGCGAGGCGGCTTCCTGCAAAAACTTTTTATCCAGGTCTTCAGTGGGCAGCCTGAACGTAATATTCATCAGCGACCGGCTGCCTTCTTCCGCATGGCCGCTGTAGAAGCCGTTACTGCCATCAATTGCATTGTAAATCAGGGCAGCTTTCTCTGTATTATGTTTTTCCATGGCTGCAAGGCCGCCGTTTTCTTTAATCCATTCCAGTACCAGGCCGATCATGTAGATGCCGAATGTGGGTGGTGTGTTGTAAAGGGAATCATTTTTGGCAAAAATATCGTAGCGCAGCATGCTGGGCAGATGTGCGGGGACTTTCTCTAACATGTTTTTGCGGATAATAACGATCGTTACACCGGAGGGGCCGAGATTTTTCTGTGCACCGGCATAAATAAGTGCATACCGGCCAAAATCGTGCGGCCGCGAGAAAATGTCACTGGACATATCGGCCACCAGCGGCACTTCTGCTGTGTCGGGGATATAATGCCACTCTGTGCCGAAGATGGTATTGTTGGTGGTGATATGGACATAGGAGGCATCGCCGCTCAGGTTGAGTTCTTTCGGGCCGGGGATTTGCCGGTAGTTTTCGCTTTCGCCGGTGCCTGCTATGTTGACAGGGCCAATCTTTTTGGCTTCTTGATACGCTTTTTCCGCAAAGCTTCCGGTAATAATATATTCAGCGGCCTTGTTTTCTGTCAGGAAATTTAACGGAATCATATCAAACTGAAAGCTGGCGCCGCCCTGGAGGAATAAAACACGGTACTCGTCGCCGAGACCGGCCAGTTCTTTAAACAGCGCTTCAGCTCCGTGGACAATGGCTTCAAATTCCCGGGAACGGTGCGATAGTTCCATCACAGACATACCGGTATTCTGATAATTTAAGAGTTCTGCCTGAACCTTCTCCAAAACCGGCAAAGGCAGTGTGGACGGGCCGGGATTAAAATTATAAATACGCTTGGTCATTGTTTTCCCTCCAATAGGAGATTTCCTTTTATTATAATCCAAATGTGCAAATAATCTCAAGGAAAAAATTCCGGTATATAAAAAGCGCCTGCAGGGTCTGCAGGCGCGAAGCAGGTGCCGGAGATGTTGATCACTGGCCCGCAGCCGTCCGGACATTTTGCTGATGGTCGGCCTGGGGCAGGTTGTTATCATGCCGGGTGCTGTTTAAAAAATGAATACAGAAGTGTCCGTCGAAATGATTGTTGTGGATTGTCTGAACGCTGTGCGGCATGGCATTGGATGAAGCCGCCAGGCGCCTGCCGTTTACTTCCACAATCACAGGTCGGGTTGCCCAGCTCCAGCCGCCCCAGATTTCCCGCATAATCTGCGCATCCTCTGCGGTGAGCGGCTCCACATCCGCATGAAAGGCGCCGAATGTCCTGCGGGCTGTAAAGCTTTTGCCGGTTGCAAAGTCAGTGATGCGCGCATTGGTGCCGATGGGCCAAAGATACTGGGCCTCACTCCACCAGTCAACAAGTTCCCCGTACTGCGGGCCCGGCGTTGATTTAACCGGAATGTTATACTGGGGGACCTGCAGTGTCATCCCAATATTGACAGGCGAGGATTCACTCAGGTTGTTTGCCTCAAGCAGCTCCGGCATCGGAATTCCGTAGCGGCCGGCCACAGCCCAGAAGGTGTCGCCGCGTTTGATGGTGTGTGTAATGTAATACACCCCCCGCTCTAG
This sequence comes from Bacillota bacterium, assembly GCA_033549345.1. Classification (GTDB taxonomy): domain Bacteria; phylum Bacillota; class Dethiobacteria; order Dethiobacterales; family Dethiobacteraceae; genus JAWSUT01. Next base: position 8,316 of record JAWSUT010000019.1, read on the forward strand.
TGTCCTTGATTCCGGTGTGCTCATGGGGGCAGGTGCGGGTTGTTCTGCAGGGGTTGTTTGTGTTTTTGTTTCATCCTGAGTCCGCAGCCTGGTGCCCGACCGGCTGACCGGCCTCACACGTTCCCCGTTTACGGGCTCTCTTTGGGGCTTGGCTCCGTCAAACCCGGCCGTTTCATTCGGTCCATCTGCAAATTCGGTTTTTACTGTCTCGCTGTCTTTTGCAGCCGGTTCTGTCATCCTGGCCAAAAGCAGCAGCTCCGCCTCTGCCGTGTCACCGGCGGCAGCGGTCCCTGCAGTAAATTCCACCGGTCCCGGAGCCTCGATTGTCTTGACCGGCCAGACAACATGAACAAAGGCTGAAAACAGGCTAAGCAGGAGAATGGAGATCATCAACAATCTGCGTTTTCCTCTCATTGCGTCCTCCGTGTTGTTAGCTTGTGACATTACTGTACAAACAGGATTCGACAAACTTGTTAAGATTCCTTCACATTTTAATTGCCACTTTCTGGGCACAAAAAAACTATTTGACAAAAGGGGAGCATCGCTGTTAACATAGTATGCAGATAGTATATCTGGTGATTGGAAAAACCGCATACGAGGATTTCTTATCAAGAGAGGTGGAGGGACTGGCCCGATGAAGCCCGGCAACCCCAATTCGGAAGGTGCCAATTCCTGCAGGATGATTCCTGGGAGATGAGAAGAGCGATAATCATACAAGCCTCTTCTTACCCGGAAGAGGTTTTTCTTATAGGCAAGGAAATTATATTCATGCAGAAAAGCGTGTTCCTTGACTATAAGGGGTTGGTAAGGGGAATTTCCCCTTACTCTTGCGGGGTGGTCAGGGTCGAAGACCCGTCGAAGGGGCGGTAGCCCCTAAAGAACAAAATAGACGCTTCCAACAGTAAAATGCGTCAGCGTCTTTTTTGTTCACAGGATGTACATGCTAACCTTAAGGAGGAATACTCATGACGAAAGAATTTGGTTTTGACACGCTGGCCGTTCACGGAGGCCAGGAACCGGACCCCACGACGGGGTCACGTGCCGTCCCCATCTATCAGACCACATCCTATGTATTTAAAGACACAGAGCATGCCGCCCGCCTTTTCGGACTGCAGGAGTTCGGCAATATCTACACCCGGATTATGAACCCCACCACCGATGTGCTGGAAAAACGGGTGGCCCTTTTGGAAGGCGGCATTGCCGCACTTGCAGTATCCAGCGGACAGTCGGCGATTTCACTGGCACTTTTGAATCTGGCAAAAGCGGGCGATGAAATTGTGGCGGCCAGCAGCCTCTACGGCGGCACATATACCTTGTTTACATCCACCTTCCCCCGGTTCGGTGTGACGGTACGCCTGGTGGACCCCAGCGACCCGGAAAATTTCCGCCGCGCCATTAATGAAAAAACAAAAGCTGTATATGCCGAAACGATTGGCAACCCGAAACTCGACGTGCCGGATCTGCAGACGGTGGCCACCATTGCCCATGAAGCAGGTATTCCGTTTGTCGTCGACAATACCGTGGCTTCACCCTATCTGCTCAATCCCATCAGGCACGGAGCGGATATTGTGGTTCACTCCCTGACAAAATTTATTGGCGGTCACGGTACATCCATCGGCGGTATCATTGTCGATTCAGGCAAATTTGACTGGACCGGCGGCCGTTTCCCCGACCTGACCGAGCCCGACCCCAGTTATCACGGCCTGCGCTATGCCGAAACCTTCGGAGAACTTGCTTATATTATCAAGGCCCGTGTACAGCTGCTGCGGGATGTGGGCACCACGCTTTCTCCGTTTAACGCCTTTTTGTTCCTGCAGGGCCTGGAAACGCTGCATCTGCGGATGGAGCGCCATACACAAAACGCACAGGCCGTGGCGGAGTTTCTGGAAGCACACCCTGCGGTGGAATGGGTCAGTTACCCGGGGCTGCCCGGCCATGCATCCCATGCCCTGGCTAAAAAATACCTGAGAAAGGGATTCGGTGCACTGGTTGGTTTTGGCATTAAAGGCGGACGTGAAGCGGGAAGCCGCTTTATTGAGTCGCTGGAACTCTTCTCGCATCTGGCCAATATCGGTGATGCCAAGTCACTGGCCATTCACCCGGCCACAACCACCCATTCTCAGCTTACAGCCGAAGAACAGGCCAGTGCGGGTGTATCAGAAGATTTTGTCCGCCTGTCCCTGGGTCTTGAAGACAGAGACGACCTGCTTGCCGATTTGTCACAGGCCCTGGAGAAAGCCGGCGGCAGATAAACATGATTTTTCAGCCACAGGGCTAAAAAAGGATTTTTTGGCCGCTTGTGGAAATAGTAAAAAAGCAAATCGCACGTGGCAGTTTTGAGTGTTGCTGCCGGGACTGGAAAAGGAGGCGTTTTTTTGCTCGTAAAACAAATAGAAGTCGGCTCATTTGCCGCCAACTGTTATCTTGTTGCCTGTGACGAAACCCGGGAAGGGATTATTATCGACCCCGGTGCCCAGGCAAAACAGATTCTGAAAATGGTAGAAGATGCAAACGTTACGGTAAAGTACATCATTAACACACACGGCCATGTGGATCATGTGGGTGCCAACGAGGATGTCCGCAGCGCCCTGGGTGTGCCGCTTTTAATCCATGAAGCCGACAGCGAAATGTGTAAAAAGCCCCATGCCAGCCTGGCTGCCTTTGTCGGTAAGATGAAACTGGCTGAACCGGACCGCCTTCTTACGGGGGGAGACAAACTTACCGTAGGTACGCTGACGGTGGAAGTGATTGAAACACCGGGACATACCCTGGGCGGCATTACACTGCTTGTGGGCGGCGCCCTGTTTACCGGTGACACTCTGTTTGCCGGTTCCATCGGACGGACGGATTTGCCGGGCGGTTCATTTGACGTTATCATTCAATCAATCAAAGAAAAACTTCTGACGTTCCCGGACGACACCGTTGTCTATCCCGGACACGGGCCGCAAAGCACGATCGGTGAAGAGAAAAAATACAACCCGTTTTTACGCTAAAAAAAAGCAAAGCCGGCAAATAATTTGCCGGCTTTGTTTATTGTGTCTGTTCCACAGGTTCGCTGTCTTCTTCCTCCCACTCCTGCCACCAGCTATCATCGTTGTTACCGGGCTCTGCTTCCCGTTCCTGCTGGCCGGGAGGTACCCGGTCTGAATTGCCGCGGGGGCGGAACCACCAGCCGTCCCAGTTCCAGCGGGGTTCGGGCGGACAGTGCGGGCATTCAGGCCAACTGCACTGCTCTTTTGGTTCGGTGCCGGCGATAAACAATTCCCGGACAGGTTCCAGGTCACAATCAGGGTTGTGCAGCAGACCGGTATAAGGGCAGATATTAACAGCCGTCAGGCCGGCGGGACGCTCAAAGTCCTGTGCGGGCTGTCCCGCAAGTGCAGTGCGCATGAATTCGGCCCAGACACGCCCGGCGCGGACGGAACCGGTCTGGCCTGACCCCATCGACTGATAGTCAAGGTTACCAATCCATACTGCGGAAACAAGGTCGGGCGTATAACCGACCATATACGAGTCGCGGTGGTCCTGTGAGGTACCTGTCTTTCCGGCTACGGGCCTGCCGATATTCAGGTTCCGGCCTGTCCCGGTCTCCATCACAGTCTTCATCATATCTGTCATCTGGTAGGCAATGCGGGCATCCAAAACCAGGTTCCGTAAGGGTTCCGACTGGTAGAGGACGCGTCCCGACGAGTCGGTAATCCGTGTGATAAAACGGGGTTCAACCCGCATGCCCTGATTGGCAAACGGCGCATATGCCGCAGCCATTTCCAGCGGGGTCACCTCGGAGGTACCAAGCGGCAGGGACAGATTCTCGCGCAGGGAACTTTTTATGCCCAGTGTTTTTGCCATGTCCACCGTTTTGTCGCGGCCGATTTCGTCATGAAGTTTAACCGAGACAATGTTGCTGGAACGGGCCAGGGCGTTGCGCATGATCAGCGGACCATAAAAGTTTGCGCCATATTCAGTGGGCTCATACGGCTCCTGGCCGCGCTCTTCAAACGTAACCGGTTCGCTGACGCGCACAGCAGCCGGTGTGAGGCCCGCCTGCAGCGCCGCCGCAAAGGTAAACGGCTTAAAAGCGGAGCCGGGCGAACGCTTCTTTAAGGCCATATTGATCTGACTGTCGGCAAAGTCGCGTCCTCCCACCAGTGCCCGTACCGAGCCGTCCAGCGGGTCCAGGGCCACCAGTGCCACTTCCAGCGGAACGGTTTCTCCCGCCTCCGTTGTCAGGGCCTGCGGCAGCAAATCTTCATTGGTTACCACTGCTTCCGCTTTCTGCTGCATGGCTTTATCCAGAGTGGTATAGACGTGCAGCCCGCCGCGAAAGGCAATATCCGGGTTGTCGGGAAAAAGGGCCACCAGTTCATCATTAATTAAATGGTTAATAAAATAAATGCCGGTTTGCTGTGCAGCCTGGGCAGAGCCCCGGTCCTGAAGGGTAAGTTCCTCTGCTGCAGCCTGTTCTTTTTCTGCGGGGGTAATGTGTCCTTCGTCCACCATTCTGGCCAGCACCACATTGCGGCGGTTCAAAGCGGCTTCCATGTTCAAATACGGGGAATAGTAAGCAGGTCCGCGGGGGATTCCCGCCAGGATTGTTGCCTCCCCCAGTGTCAGGTCGCCTACGGATTTGCCAAAATAAGTCCGGGCGGCTGCCTCCACTCCATAGGCTGAGTGGCCGAAGTAAATGGTGTTCAGGTATTTTTCCAGAATTTCATCTTTCGAGAATTTGCGTTCAAGCTGCACGGTCAGCAGCATTTCCTGCGCTTTACGGGCAAATGTTTTGTCATGCGTTAAAAATAAGTTACGGGCCAGCTGTTGGGTGATTGTACTGCCGCCCTCAGCTAACCGCCGTTCGCGCAGATTGCGTATCACAGCACGCATCAGCCCCTGCAGGTCGATCCCGTGATGCTCGTAAAAGCGGTGGTCTTCCACAGCAATAAAGGCGTCCACCAGGTCAGTGGGCACATCCTCCAGGGCCACTTCAAAGCGGTTCTGTTCAAAGCGTGTGGTAATCACTTCATTGTTTCTGTCATAGAAAGTACTGGTCAGCGGTGTTTCAATATCGGGAACATCCTCCATGCCGGCAACGGTTACAGCCAGAAAGCCTACTGCGCCGACTGTGGCCAGCAAGCCAAGTAAGAAGAGTATAATTGCAATCCGGGTCAATCGCCGCATCGTTGTCACCTGCTTTGTCGAAAAATTATAATCCTCTGCCAGAATTATATCATGAACCTGCGTGATTTCGTTAAGGAATTATTTGCACAGCGAGGAATATATGGTATAATTCTTTCGATATGCCCGGAGGGCACATGGACAAGCCCCTCCGGTGTTAAAATAACTGGTAGTTAAACTTAAGGAGGCGTTTCTATTGTTGCCCACTCCCAAGAAATTTAAAATCGTAGCCGCAGCGGCTGAAGGAGCCCATAAACTTACGGCGTTCGATAATGCCCTGCTTGATGCGGGGATCGGTAATGTAAACCTGGTCAGAATCAGCAGTATTTTACCTCCGTCGGCCGAGCAGGATCAGGACCTTGTGCTGCCACCGGGTTCTCTGGTTCCCACAGCATACGGCGCCATTGTCTGCGAGGAGCCCGGCAGCACCATTGCAGCCGCTGTGGGTATTGGTTTTTCAGCAGATACGTTTGGCGTGATTATGGAGTATTCAGGAACCTGCAGCAAGCAGGAAGCGGAAGAAAGAATCGCATCGATGTTAAAAGATGCTTTTGAAAATAGAGGGATTCCTCTTGTTAAAACAGAAATCCGCGCCGTGGAACACACTGTGGAACACATTGGCTGCGCATTTGCTGCCGTAGCATTGTGGTATTAAAAAACTACCGATAGACAGGAAGGGATTTTAAGTGGAACTTTGGTACACGGAAAAACAAACTCCGAATTTGGGTATTACCTGTCTGACGCATGAAACGCTATGCCATATCAAGACACCGTTTCAGGATCTGGCTGTGATTGATACGCTGCAGTTTGGTAAAATGCTTGTTCTTGACGGTATGGTGCAGACAACGGAAAAGGACGAGTTTGTCTACCACGAAATGATTGCCCATATTGCAATGCAGTGCCATCCCGACCCAAAACATGTCCTGGTGATCGGGGGCGGTGACGGCGGGGCCATCCGTGAACTAATTAAGTATCCATCAGTGGAGTCGGCAACGCTTGTGGAAATCGATGAAGCTGTGGTCGATATGTCCAAAAAATACTTGCCGGATATTTCCGCCGGCCTTTCCGACCCCCGTGTCACTGTTCTGGTAGCAGACGGCATTGAACATGTGAAGCAGTCTGTGGGCCGGTATGATGTGATTCTGGTGGACTCAACAGAACCTGTGGGCCCGGCAATCGGGCTCTTTGCCGAAGAGTTTTACGCCGATATCTACAGGGCGCTGAAAAAAGACGGCATTTTCGTGGCTCAGACGGAATCGCCGTTTTTTAACCGCGACCTGATTGAAAGTGTTTACGGTCGCATCAACAGAGTATTTCCACTGGCGGCGCTGTATCTCGCCAGTATTCCCACATACCCCAGTGGGTTATGGAGTTTTACTGCCGGATCCAAATGTTATGACCCCCGGGAGTGCAGACAAAAACCGGTGGAAACAAAGTATTATAATTTTGATGTTCACCAGGGTGCGTTTCTTTTACCTACCTTTGTCCGGGAGCTGTTGGAGGAAAAGGAATGAGAAACCTGCAGGATCTCTGTGAGTGCGGCGGCGGCTTTATGGCCGCCGGCTCCGGTTACGATACGAGCCGGTTGGTACTTTTGGGTGCACCGATGGATTTCACGGTTTCCTTTCGCCCCGGTTCACGCAGCGGCCCCCAGGCGATTCGCAATGCCTCGCCGGGCCTGGAAGAGTTTAGCATGTACAGTCAAAAAGACCTTCGCGATGCGGCATTCTTCGATGCGGGTGACTTGATGCTGCCTTTTGGCAGTACAGAGCGTTCTCTGGCGATGATTGAAGATGCGGTTGATACGATTTTAACCGACGGCAAGTTTCCTCTTCTGCTGGGCGGAGAACACCTGGTCAGTTTGGGTGCTCTGCGTGCCGCAGCCCGGCATATTCCCAATGTGGCGGTGATTCACCTGGATGCCCACGCCGATTTGCGCACCGATTACATGGGAGAGGCCCATTCACACGCCTCCGTAATGTATCAGGCAAACAGGGAACTGGGTCTGGACCTGTACCAGTTCGGCATTCGTTCCGCTACTGCCGAAGAGCTGCGCTTTGCGAAACAGCATACCCATTTTTATCCTTTTCATGTGTTGGAACCCCTGCAGGGTGTGCTCGATACGCTGGCAGGCAGGCCGGTCTATCTTTCCCTGGATATTGATGTTGTGGACCCGGCTTTTGCTCCCGGAACCGGGACGCCGGAGCCCGGCGGTGTCACCTCCGCAGAAATCCTGGCGGCCGTTACGACATTGGCCCGCTTAAATATCGTGGGCATGGATCTGGTTGAAGTATCCCCTGTTTATGATACCGCAGGAATTACAGCGATGCTGGCAGCCAAAATTGTCCGTGAAATGATTCTGGCTTTTGCGGCCCACAGATAGAGCCTGATTTTTTTGGACAATTCCTGACAAAATGCAAGGATTTTTCATTTAAAAGGCGTATATGTAATACGTTGCAATTACGTTCGTTTTAACCTGGAAAATAATTTCAGCCTGAAAGGGGGAAGGGTGCGAGGAAATGGGAACAAAATATATTTTTGTGACCGGCGGTGTTGTGTCGTCGTTGGGAAAGGGAATTACCGCGGCGTCTCTGGGCTGCCTGTTAAAGTGCAGGGGCCTTAAAGTTACGATTCAGAAGTTCGACCCATATATCAATTTTGACCCGGGAACAATGAGTCCCTATCAGCACGGTGAGGTCTTCGTGACAGATGACGGTGCGGAGACGGACCTAGATCTTGGCCACTATGAACGGTTTATTGACAGCAACCTGACGAAAAATTCCAATGTAACCACAGGCAAGATTTATTGGTCTGTCATCAGTAAAGAGCGTAAAGGTGATTTTCTCGGTGGAACCATCCAGGTCATACCGCATATCACCAATGAAATAAAAACCAGGGTGATGCGTGCCGCCCAGCAGGCTGAGGTGGATGTTGTGATCACTGAAATCGGCGGTACTGTGGGCGATATTGAGAGCCTGCCTTTCCTGGAAGCCATCCGCCAGATGAAAAGTGACCTCGGTCGTGAAAATGTGATGTATATTCATGTGACGCTGATTCCTTACCTGGCAAAGTCGGGAGAATTAAAAACAAAGCCCACACAGCACTCCGTCAAGGAACTGCGTTCCATTGGCATACAGCCGGATATCATTGTTTGCCGCACAGAAAAGCCCCTTTCCGATGACATTAAAGATAAAATTGCTCTGTTTTGTGATATCGACCCTAAGGCTGTGATTGAAAATTCCGATGTGGAGACCATCTATCAGGTTCCGCTGAAGATGAATGAAGAAGGCCTGGACGACATTGTTGTCAATAAGCTGGGTTTTGCCAAGATCCGCTGCGACCTGACCGACTGGAAAGCACTTGTGGACAGAATTAAAAACCTTGAAAATAAAGTGACCATTGCCCTGGTCGGTAAATATGTGGCCTTAAAAGATGCCTACCTCAGCGTGGCCGAATCGCTGCACCACGGAGGGTTTGAGAACGACTCCGAAGTGGAAATCCGCTGGATTCAGGCCGAAGATATGGAAAAAGAAGGGGCCGAAGCGCTTTTACAGGGGGTTGACGGCATCCTGGTCCCCGGAGGCTTTGGTGACCGGGGTATTGAAGGCAAAGTGGCCGCCGTGCGCTATGCGCGCGAAAACAATATCCCATTCTTTGGCATCTGCCTGGGTATGCATTGTGCCACCATCGAATTTGCCCGGCATGTCTGCGGCTGGGAGCAGGCGCACTCAACAGAGTTTGCCCCCGATACACCCTATCCGGTCATTGACCTGCTGCCGGAGCAAAAGGATATTGAAGAGCTGGGCGGTACGATGCGACTGGGAATTTACCCGTGTAAAGTGGAGCCCGGTACGTTTACGGAAGTGGCCTATGAGGATGAGATTATTTATGAACGCCACCGTCACCGCTATGAATTAAACAATGTTTTCCGTGAACGGCTGGCAAAAAAGGGCATGATTATGTCCGGAACGTCTCCCGATGACAGGCTGGTAGAGATTGTGGAACTGCCCCAGCACCGATGGTTTGTGGCAACCCAGTTCCATCCGGAATTCAAATCCAGGCCAAACCGTGCACACCCGCTGTTTAGGGATTTTATCCGCGCTTCCCTGGCTTACGCTAAAGACAGGCCTGCGCCGAACGCATAATTTTGGCTGTGCAGGAAAAGATGTAATTGATTTTTAAGCTGTTGCCCGTTGTATTTACCGGTTTTCTGTGGTACAAAGATAATGTACACAGTTTCAAGAAAGGATGGTGCAATTTAATGGCTTTTGTGATTAACGATGACTGTATTTCCTGCGGCTCCTGTGAGCCTGAATGTCCGGTAGATGCGATTTCAGAAGGCGATGACAAATATGTTATTGATCCTGAAACCTGCATCGACTGCGGCGCCTGTGCGGAAGTCTGCCCTGTAGAGGCGATCCATCCCGGCGACGAATAGTAAGCTGCTACAGAAAAAAGAGGGCGTAAGCCCTTTTTTTTTAGGCAAGGAATTATAAGCATGCAGAAAAGCGCGTTCCCTGACTATGGAGGTGTTTTCTTTGCTCAGGAAAAAAGCAGTTTTTTGGGCTCTACTTGGAATTATTGCCATCGCCTTTCTGTTTGGAATCGGCCGCATGCTTAACCCCTTATCATCACCGCCCGACGCAGAACGGGGCTGGGGGCAGGCAGTGGCGGTCATCTATCTGGAAGGTGCCATTGTTGCCGGTCACGGCCAGCAGGCTTTTTTTGCCTCACTGGGCGGTTCGGATGCGGTTATCCGACAGCTTGAGCAGGCAAAGAACGATCCTGATGTGGGTGCCGTTGTGCTGCGGATTAACAGCCCCGGTGGTTCGGCGGCCGCTTCTCAGGAAATTTACAACCAGGCACTGCGGCTCAAAGAGGCGGGAAAGCCGCTGGTGGCTTCATTTGCCGATGTAGCAGCTTCCGGAGGGTACTGGATTGCCTGCGCTGCCGATGAAATTGTGGCCAACCCGGCGTCAATGACCGGCAGTATCGGCGTGATTATGGAAGTGACAAATTTTGTGGAGTTATATGAAAAACTGGGTATCGGCTCCGATGTGATTAAAAGCGGCGAACATAAAGATATGGGCAGTGCTTCCCGCCCGCTCGACGAGGGTGAGCGCCTGATTATGCAGTCGATGGTCGACGATATTTATGAGCAGTTCCTGGATGTGGTCACCGCCGGACGCAATCTCAGCAGGGATGACGTTCGCGAACTGGCCGACGGCAGAATCTTTACCGGGCGCCAGGCGGCAAAGCTGGGCCTGGTAGACCGTCTGGGAGACCTCTCCGATGCTGTGGACAGGGCCGGCGAACTGGCCGGTATTGCCGGCAGGCCGCGGATTAAAGAGCTGGGCATTCGTTCACCCCTGCAGCTGTTTTTGGGCAGCACCGGGTTGAATCTTCCCTGGCCCGTTTCCTGGCTGCCCAATCCGGATAACGGTCAGATGATCTATCTTCGTTGACCACAGATAGGAGTGAGTAGAATGAATCAGTTTATTGATGATTTTTATGATATTCTGTTTAAGCCGGCTCTGGGCATGGAACGTGTTGTCAGAGAACGCAGTGTCTGGCAGGGCCTGATTGTCTATTTAGCCGTATCCGTGGTTTCCGCCATCACCACATTCGGCACCATGGATACCGGCGAGATTGGCGGCGAACTGACACAGATCATGCCGCCGGAGGCAGCCGAAGCCCTGCTCCGTTCCTGGCCCGCTCTAAATCTGATTGTCATTCTGGTTTTTACCCCGTTTTTGCTATTTCTCTGGTCGGCTGTTGTCCAAATCTCTGCTGAGCTCTTAGGTGGAAAAGGCCGGGGCTTGCAGGTCGCCGCAGGAATCGGTTATGCACAGCTGCCCTATATCCTGGTTGCGCCTTTCGGGCTGGTAGCGCGGTACCTGGCTTTTGATGTGGTCAGTTTTGTCAGTTTTGCTGCGTTTATCTGGACTCTGGTCCTAAAAATTGAAGCAATTCGCGCGGTGCATACGTTTACCCGGGGCCGGGCGGCATTGGCTTTTTTCCTGCCGGTCTTAGCGCTGATCGCTGCAGCGATTTTATTTTTTCTTTTGGTAGGCTCGTTTTTGATGCCGCTGATGACGGAACTGTTTCCCATGACATAATTTTTTACATTATGCATACCCTGCATTTTCTGCATAATGCATTTCTACTCAGGAGAAATTACAGGCAAACGAGTAAAGGAGGTTATGCCTGTGTTTTTCCGTATGCGAAAATCCCGTACACGGCGGCTTATGGACTGGTTCTCCATGATGTTTCGAAGTTTAAACCGCTGGTTTAGAAGAATGACAAACAAGTAATTTCCTGTTTTTGCAAAAACATGCCGGTAAAAAAGGAAATCGCCTCCTGTAAAGAGAATAAGTATCTGAAAAACCGTGTTGTGTTAGGGAGGCGAATGATATGTCTGCAACGGTAATGGTTGTTGATGACCGGACCGGAATTCGCAAACTCTTACAGGAAGTCCTGCAGGGAGACGGCTATCAGGTTTTGACGGCACCCGGTGGCAATGAAGCCATTCAAATCGTTAAGAAGCAGCCTGTGGATCTTGTTCTTCTGGATATGAAAATGTCCGGCATGGACGGCCTGGAGACACTGACGTTATTAAAAAAAATATCTCCGCAAGTGATTATTTTAATTATGACCGCCTATGAAGAACTGGAAGTGCTCAAAGAAGCGGCCCGCCGCGGAGCGGCGGGATATATCTCTAAACCCTTTGACATCGATGAGTTAAAGAGTACGGTTGCCGGTAAGCTGCGGGCTGAAAGTGCCTGAAAGAAAAGCACGTAGGAAAAAGTGAACTGTTACCGGGCTGTCCGGGCTGCAATGCCGGATTTGCCTGTTTAAGGGAGGAAATGAACCAGAATGCCGTTTGTTACATTAAGAGAGGTCCTGGCTGAAGCGGAGCGCGGCGGATATGCCGTAGGGGCATTTAATACAAACAATATGGAAATTGTGCAGGCGATTGTGGAAGCGGCGGAAGAAGAACAGGCGCCTGTGATTCTGCAGGCCAGCCAGGGAGCGCTGAAATATGCGGGCATCCGCTATATTACAGCTATGGTACGCGCAGCGGTGGAAACCGCGTCGGTTCCTATTGTCCTGCATTTAGACCATGGCACCAGCTTTGAACAGACTATGCTCTGCCTGAAGCACGGCTTTACATCCGTGATGTTTGACGGTTCCAAATATGACCTGGATGAAAATATCGCAGCAACACGCAAAGTTGTCGATGTGGCGCATGCCATGGGAGCATCTGTGGAAGGTGAACTGGGTAAAATCGGCGGCACAGAAGACGACATTACTGTTGATGAACGCGATGCCCTGTTTACTGACCCGGATGAGGCGGAACGCTTTGTCACGGAAGCCAGGGTCGATGCGTTGGCTGTGGCCATCGGTACGGCGCATGGTACATACAAAGGTGAACCCAAGCTGGATTTTGCCCGCCTGGAAATTATTAACGGACGTGTGGAGACGCCGATTGTCCTGCATGGTGCCTCCGGGGTGCCTGCAGACAGTGTGCGTAAATCCATTGCTCTTGGCGTCCGGAAAATTAATATTGACACCGAACTGAGACAGGCGTTTACCCGCGGCGTGCAGAATGTGGTGAACAACAAGCCCGGAGAATATGACCCGCGCAAAATTCTCGGTCCGGCCAAAGAAGAAATGAAAGCCGTTATTAAAGAAAAGATGCGGCTCTTTGGCTGTTCCGGCAAAGCATAGGAGTGAATTTTTTTGAAACTGTTTCTGGATTCGGCGAATCTTCGTGAGATTGAGCAGGCCATGGCCTGGGGTGTCGTTGACGGAGTTACCACCAATCCGACACTGGTAGCAAAGGAAGGCAAAACGTTTATGCCGCTTTTGGCAGAGATTTGCCGCCTTGTCCCGGGGCCGGTTTCTGCAGAAGTCATCGCCACCAAAACAGACGAAATGGTCAAAGAGGCACAGGAGCTGGCAGCCGTCGGTTCGCAGGTGGTCGTCAAAGTGCCGATGACGCCTGAGGGCCTCAGGTCCGTGGTTGAGTTAAAAAAGCTGGGGATTCAGTGTAATGTGACCCTGGTTTTTTCTTTCAATCAGGCACTGCTGGCGGCTAAGGCCGGCGCAGCATATATCAGTCCGTTTCTGGGGCGTCTTGACGATCTGGGCCAAAACGGCACAGCTTTGGTGGCACAAATTTGTGACGTGTTCCGGCAGTATCAGCTTGATTCCCAGGTGATTGCCGCCAGTATCCGTCATCCGCTGCATGTGGTTGACGTGGCCGAATCGGGCGCACACATTGCCACCATTCCGTTTTCTGTTCTTGGCCAGATGTTTAAGCACCCGATGACCGATTTGGGTATTGAGCGGTTTCTGTCTGACTGGCGTGCAGCAAACAAACAGAGTTAGAAGTGAAAGACCGGATAGGGGGAGAAACCATGGAAAGAGAACTGGCGCTTGAATTTGTCCGGATAACCGAGGCAGCCGCACTGGCTTCCGGCCGTCTGATGGGCCGCGGCGATAAAGAAGCGGCCGACCAGGCCGCGGTGGACGCCATGCGTTCCGTGTTTGATACTGTATATATTGACGGAACCGTGGTTATAGGTGAAGGAGAGATGGATGAAGCGCCGATGCTGTATATCGGCGAAAAAGTGGGCACGGGGTCAGAGCCCAGTGTTGACGTGGCTGTTGACCCGTTGGAGGGTACCAATCTGGTCGCCAAGGGACTGCCCAATGCGCTGGCTGTGGTGGCGGTGGCTCCCAAGGGCTGCCTGCTGCATGCACCGGATATCTATATGGAAAAGATAGCGGTGGGCCCCCGGGCACGCGGCTGTATTAATCTTGATGCTTCGGTGGCAGAAAACCTCAAAGCTGTGGCCAGGGCACTGGAGCGGGACGTGCAGGATTTAACCGCAATTATTCTTGACCGGCCGCGTCATGCAAAAATTATCGCCGCCATCCGCGAGGCAGGAGCACGTGTCAAACTGATCACCGACGGAGATGTTTCTGCGGCCATTGCCACCGCCATTGACAATACCGGTGTGGATATTCTGTTTGGTACAGGCGGTGCACCGGAAGGCGTAATCGCTGCCGCCGCACTGAAGAGTCTTGGTGGTGAAATGCAGGGGCGCCTCAAGCCTGAAGGTGAAGAAGAGCTGTCCCGTGTGCGGAAAATGGGTCTAACAGACCCGAATAAATTACTTTTACTCGATGACCTGGTTAAAGGAGACGATGTGATTTTTGCCGCCACGGGCATTACAGACGGTGATATGTTAAACGGTGTCCGCTACCGCGGCCAGACGGCAGAGACGCATTCGCTGGTCATGCGCGGGATTACCGGCACAATCCGTAATGTCTATGCCACACACATTCTTGACAGGAAACCCCGTTTTGTTTCAAAACGGGCCGGCTGCCGGCAGGGACCGCGTACAAAGTAACGATAGTTTTGCGAAGATGAATAGAAATGGCTGCGGCCTGCGTGATGCAGCCGCAGCCGTTTTATTTAATAAATGTGGCAGGTGAAACCTTTCAATGTTGATACTCTGGCTTCAGTTTATTATGAGTGCTGTTTTAATTATTGCTGCAGGTACAAAACTGGCACGAAGCGCGGACACAATTGCTGAGCACACCGGGCTTGGCACACTGTGGGCCGGTGTGTTTTTATTGCCCCTGGCAACATCACTGCCCGAACTTGTCACAAGCTGGCGGGCCGCGGTGATTATGGCACCCGATTTGTCCGTGGGTAATGTTTTTGGCAGCAATATGTTTAATATCACGATTATCGCCATGATTGATCTGATCACACAGGGGAAAGGGCCGGTCCTGACCCGTGTCAGCCAAAGGCATATTTTCACGGCGGCGATGGGCATTATTCTCACCTGCTATACGGCGTTAATTATGCTTGTTCCCATACCGGGAAGCGTCGGCTGGCTTGGCCTTGAAATATTGCCGATTCCGCTGTTCTACATTTTGGGCAACTGGCTTCTGGCCCGGTTCGAACGGCGTCATGTCATGGAGGTGGCCATTACTGATCTGTCCGCACGGGAACGTTCCCTTGGCCAGGCGGTATTCTGGTTTGTTGCTGCCGCCGCCGTGATTGTCCTGGCAGGGACAAGCCTTGCAGATACCGGAGAAGCGATTGCCAGGGAAACAGGTATGGGACAGACTCTGTTCGGCTCCTTTTTTATTGCCATCACCACATCCCTGCCGGAAGTGGTAACAACGTTTACTGCGGCCAGGATGGGAGTATTGGATATGGCCATCGGCAATATTTTCGGCGCCAATTTCTTTAATCTGGTGATTATTTTCTTTGCCGACCTCTTCTATACCACCGGCCCGCTGATGCAGGCTGTCAGTCCGGGACATCTGGTGACGGCCCTGGTGTCTGTCATTCTTACAGCCATCGCTGTGGCAGGGTTGGTCTATCGCTCACAGCGCAGCTTTGTCAGTCTGGGTTTTGACTCCATCTCCATACTCTTTGGCTACCTGTTTGCCATGACACTGCTTTTTTTAATGGGGATTGGTTAAAAAAATGTATAAAAAATTTCAGTCTGGCAAAACTTAGGGTAACTTGTCTTTTTTGGGCGTTGTGGTAACACAGCGTCCTCGTCTTTCTTGTAGGCAAGGAAATTATAAGCATGCAGAAAAGCGCGTTCCTTGACTACTCCGAAAAGTTAAACGCATCAGCGTCTTTCTTGTTAATGAGGTGAAAAAATGAAGATGAAAAGACTGTTACCCGTATTGACCATAATCTTGCTTTTGGCTCTGCCGGCCGCAGCACTGGCTGCACCGGAGCAGCCGGTAGCCGATACTCCCACCGGAATCCCGGGCGGTATGGCTTACCGTCCTGACTACCTGCGCCAGTTAAGCGGACTGCAGGACAGGGAAGAAAAGCAGGAGAAGCAGGCTGCCGGACAATTTGAACACCGTGTTGCACGGGGGGAAACATTAGGTGCCATTGCCAAAAGATACGGCACATCCGTGGAATACCTTTTACGTGTCAACAACATGGTCAACCCGCACTTTATCCGGGAAGGCCAGGTTCTGACTCTTCTCACCGAAGAGGCTGCACACGGAGCTGATGTGGCGCAGGTGGTCCATACTCTCCGCCGCGGCGAAACCGTGTGGGACCTTGCCAGGCGCTACAATGTCAGTATGAATGACATTTTGTCCGCCAATAATGTTCAGGATGTCCACCGCCTGCAGGCAGGGCAGGAACTGCTGATTCCCGGCGCGTCCGGTCCTGTAACCATTCCCGCCACTTCCAAGCGCAATATTGTACTGGCTTCCCGTTCCTCAACCCGGTCCGGCCAGTTTATCTGGCCGACACACGGATATATCTCATCCGGCTACGGGCCGCGCTGGGGACGCTTTCACTACGCCATTGATATCGCCGCCGATACCGGCACACCCATTTTTGCCATTGCCGGCGGAGTGGTATCGGATGCCGGCTGGCGGCAGGGTTACGGCTATATGGTGCGCATTGATCACAAGAACGGCTGGGAATCTGTTTACGGGCATGCCTCCAGACTGTTTGTCATGTCAGGCCAGGCTGTTAATTCAGGCCAGCAAATTGCTGCCATCGGCCAGACAGGCAATGCCACCGGTCCGCACGTCCATTTGGAGATGATATACCAGGGTAAATTCCAGAATCCCCTTAAATACCTCCCCTCACGATAAGAATCTTAGCAGAAGATATTGCACTGCACCGTAGCTTATGTTATTATAGGATACGTGGATTTTTATGGTGGAAAGAGGTGAACCACAGTGAAAACAAAAATACATCCCAAATATGAGAAAGCCACAGTTATCTGCGCCTGCGGCAATACATTTGAGACAGGTTCAACGAAAAAAGAACTAAAGATTGATATCTGTTCCAATTGCCATCCCTTCTTCACAGGCAAACAGAAATTTATTGATACCGGTGGACGTGTAGAAAGATTCAAGCGCAAGTACGGAATGGAATAACCACCAAGGCAGCGTCTGACGCTGCCCTTTTTTTAGCTGATAGGCATAACGTGCAAGCAGCGTACTCCCTGCCTATCAGGCGCAGCGGCCACAGGCGAATGACCGTGTGGCCATTTTGCTGTTAGCAGGCTGAACTGTAATGCGGGGAGAAGCATGGAGGGGAAAAACAATGTCAGTAAAAGTTGGCGGCCAGGCAGTCATTGAAGGCGTGATGATGCGTTATCGTGACCAGTTGGCTATAGCCGTGCGCAAGCCGGATCGGCAGATATACCTGCACCGCGAAGCACTCTTTCCGGTGTCGGAAAAATATCCTGTACTGAAATTACCGGTTTTACGCGGCATGGTGGCGTTTGTGGATGCGCTGGTCATCGGCACCCGTGCCCTGACGATTTCAGCAAATCAGGCATTTGAGGAAGAAGAGGAAGAACTGACCGGGTGGCAGCTTACCTTTACCATCATGGTGGCCCTGATTCTGGGCATTTCACTTTTCTTTTTTCTGCCCACGGTACTGGTCAGGCTGCTTGCAGACTCTGTTTCGGCCAGGCCGGTGGTATTGAACCTGCTGGAGGGAGCCATCCGGATTTTAATCTTTCTCACCTACATCTTGGTTATTTCGCGTGCCAAGGATATCCAGAGAGTCTTTGAATATCACGGCGCTGAGCACAAAGCCATAGCCTGTCATGAATCGGGCGAAGATCTGACAGTTGCCAATGCCCGCAAATATCAGACAGTACACCCGCGCTGCGGTACAAGCTTCATGCTGTTTGTGATGGCTGTAAGTATTCTGCTGTTTTCCTTTTTTGGCTGGCCGGGGCTGCTTCAGCGTCTTTTGCTCAGGTTGGCTCTCCTGCCCCTGGTGGCGGGGCTGTCTTACGAGCTGATTCAGCTGGCCGGGCGCTACAGGGCGTTTTGTTACCTGACAGCCCCCGGGTTGTGGCTGCAGCGCCTGACCACCCGCGAGCCGGATGACCGCCAGCTGGAAGTGGCGCTGCGCGCCCTGCAGTCTGTGCTGTCCGACCCAAATCAAGGCGAGGTGTAAGAGCAATGTATGAAAAACTACAGGCCACGGAAGACCGCTACTGTGAACTGGAAAAGCAAATCAGCGACCCTGCGATAATCGCCCGGCAGGATGAATGGCGGAAACTGACCAAGGAACATGCCCGCCTTTCTGAAATTGTCACCGCATTTCGCGAGTATAAACAGATTGAACAAGACCTCAGCGAAGCCAAGGAGATGCTCCATGAAGGCGGGGATGAAGAAATGAGCCGCTTTCTCAAAGAAGAAATCTCAGGGAACTCCGCAAAACTGGCCGAGCTGTCCGAACGCCTGAGGGTCCTTTTGCTTCCCCGGGACCCCAACGACGACAAAAACGTGATTGTGGAAGTCCGGGCCGGTACAGGCGGCGAAGAGGCGGCGCTTTTTGCCGGCAACCTGCTGCGCCTGTATACCCGTTACGCTGAACGCCGCGGCTGGAAAATGGAAATTCTTGATTCCAACCCCACCGATATCGGCGGCTTTAAAGAAGTTGTTTTCGCCATTGAAGGCGACGGCGCCTACAGCCGGCTGAAATTTGAAAGCGGCGTCCACCGGGTACAGCGTGTGCCGGAAACGGAATCCGGCGGCCGGATTCATACCTCCGCCGCCACTGTGGCTGTTCTGCCTGAGGCGGAAGAAGTGGAAGTGGACGTGAACCCCAATGATCTGCGAATTGACGTGTTCTGTTCCTCGGGTCCCGGCGGCCAGAGTGTGAACACCACCCAGTCCGCCGTGCGGATTACCCACCTTCCTACGGGGATTGTTGTTTCCTGCCAGGATGAAAAGTCGCAGCATAAAAACAAAGACAAAGCGATGCGTGTCCTGCGTGCCAGGCTTTTTGAAAAAGCACAGGAAGCACAGCATGCTGAAATGGCGCAGGCCCGGAAATCGCAGGTGGGCAGCGGTGACCGCAGTGAGCGGATTCGCACCTATAACTACCCGCAGGGCCGTGTCTCAGACCACCGGATCGGCATGACTCTTTACAAACTGGACCAGTTTCTTGACGGTGACATCGATGAGATGATCGATGCGCTGATAACCAGTGAGCAGGCCGAACTGCTTAAGACGGTGGAAGCATGAGTATAGAAATCAAAGAAGCCCTGCGAAGGGCTTCTTTTTGCCTGCGCCGGGCAGGCTTTGACCAGCCCCGCCGTGAGGCGGAAGCGCTCATGGTGAGCTGCCTGGGGGTCTCTCTGGCCTGGATCTACGCTCATGACGACGAAAAGCCGCCGCAGGAAACGCTGACTCGTTTTTTTGCCCTGGTGGACAGGCGGATTGCCGGCGAACCGTACGCCTATCTGGCAGGGGAAAAGGAATTTATGGGGCTGCCCTTTACCGTCACGCCGGATGTCTTGATTCCCCGGCCGGAAACGGAGCTTCTTGTTGAGGAAGCAAGGCGGGCGCTGGGCAAAAGCAAAAAGCCCCGCATCCTGGATGTGGGGGTGGGCAGCGGCGCTGTGGCGGTAACGCTTGCTGTACTGTTACCCGAGGCGGTGGTGACCGCGGTGGATATCTCCGGGAAAGCCCTGGCGGTGGCCGCAAAAAATGCGGCGCACCATGGCGTGGCGGACCGGGTCCGTCTGTTTGCCGGAGACCTTTACCGGCCGGTGGCCGGGGAAGCATTTGATGCGGTAATCAGCAACCCGCCTTATATTCCCACCGCAGAGATCGCCGGGCTGCAGCGGGAAGTGCGCGGGCACGAGCCTCATCTTGCTCTCGACGGCGGGGCCGACGGCCTGGATATTTACCGGCGGCTCACAGCTGAACTGACGGTTCTGGCCTCTCCTCCACCCCTGCTGGCTTTTGAAGTGGGCTATAACCAGGCGGACGTTGTGGCAGAGCTGTGCCGCAGTGCAGGGTATAAAAAAAACCGCCAAATCAACGATTTGGCAGGTATTGCCCGCGTCGTCCTGGCGGAACTACTTTAGCTGTTTTCCCGTAGATGTGATGCTCAGCTTGCCGTGCTTGACTCCTTTGACACTCACCAGTTTGTCGGCCACTTCCCGGGCACGGCCGGCCGGCCCTTGGATCACCAGCACCTCGAGACAGTTGTGGTGGTCGAGATGCACATGCATCGTGGATTGAATCATATCATGCCAGTTGTGCTGCAACTCGGTGAGCAGATTGCTAAGACCCCGCACATGATGGTCGTATACCAGGGTAATCGTTCCGGCTACTTCCTGGTTTTCATCCTCCCATTCCAGTTCCACCAGGCGGTTGCGGATCAGGTCGCGTACAGCCTCGGACCGGTTGGCGTAACCACGGGAGACAATTTTCTTATCGAATACATCAAGCAGCTGTTCATTCATGGAAATACCAAAGCGCACTAGTTCTGTCATGTTCGCCCTCCTCCTCATCAAGAAGCTTATCAAGAGTTTCTCCTTAATCATTGAAAATCCTGCATCTTCATAATTAAGCTAAACAGATGACGCACCGTCAGGTGCTTT
Source organism: Bacillota bacterium (assembly GCA_033549345.1). Classification (GTDB taxonomy): domain Bacteria; phylum Bacillota; class Dethiobacteria; order Dethiobacterales; family Dethiobacteraceae; genus JAWSUT01. The sequence continues at coordinate 28,922 of JAWSUT010000019.1, forward strand.
TTTTTGTAATATTTTCCCCCACTGCCAAGGTTTAACGGATGAAAAATCTGGCAATACTATAGGGCAGGAAGGTGAGGGGGGAATTTTATGCAAGCCAAGAAAGTCAATATCTGTGGAGTAAACACATACAAATTGCCGGTTTTAAGCGGTGCACGCATGAAGGAACTGTTTCGCAAGCTGCGTGACGGTGACCGCACGGCACGGCAGGAGTTGATTAACGGCAACCTGCGCCTGGTGCTCAGTGTGCTGCAGCGCTTCAAAAACCGCGGTGAGAACCTGGACGACCTGTTTCAGGTGGGCTGTATCGGTCTGATGAAAGCAGTGGATAATTTTTCTCTTGACCATAATGTCCACTTTTCCACCTATGCTGTGCCGATGATTATCGGTGAAATCAAGCGCCATCTGCGCGACAACAACGCTGTGCGTGTGAGCCGTTCCCTGAAAGTCATGGCCCAAAAGGCACAGCATGTGCGGGAAGAACTGACCAAAAAGCTCCTGCGTGAACCGACCATCACCGAAATTGCCGATGTTTTGGGCATCACGCCCGAGGAAGTGGTTTTTGCCTACCAGGCAATGAACGACCCCCTTTCGCTGCACGACCCGGTCTTTCAGGATACAACCGACCCCGTGTTTATCATGGACCTGGTCAGCGACCAAACAAGCAGTGCAGAGTTGTGGGTAGAAGACATCACCCTGCGCCAGGCGCTGGAGATCTTATCGGAAAGAGAACGAAGGATTCTGGAATCGCGTTTTTTTGAAGGCCGGACACAGACAGAGATTGCCGAGGAAATTGGTATCTCCCAGGCACAGGTTTCCCGGATTGAAAAAGCTGCTTTAAGACAGGTCAGAAATCACCTGGCCGGAGGAGGAGGACCGGGGCATGCGGGTTTATAAGCGAATCATCCTGTTGTTCATGCTGTTCCTGCCGTTTCTGTCCCCCAACCCTGCTGCCGATATGGGGCCGGCTGCGCTGCTGAGGCTGCACGTCCGGGCCAACAGTGATTCCCCTGCCGATCAGGCTTTAAAGTATCAGGTCAGAAATGCCGTCCTGGATGTGCTGAACCACCACCTGGAGGCAGCGGGCAGCGCGGCAAGGGCAGAGGAAGATATCCAATCAGCGCTGCCCGAAGTGCTTCTGGCCGCGCAGAATACTGTGACTGGCGCCGGCTATGATTACCCTGTCAGCGCCTCCCTGGGAGAGGCTGATTTTCCCACACGGGTCTACGGTGACAAAGTCTATCGGGCCGGCACATACCGTGCACTGCAGATCTATCTTGGTGAAGGCCGCGGCCAAAACTGGTGGTGCGTATTGTTCCCGCCGCTGTGTTTTGTTGAAGTCGCCCAGGATACCGCCATCCCGGCCACCACGGCACAGCAGGAGCCGCCCCGTCCCAAATCCCGCCTCCTTGAATGGTGGCAGCGCATCTTCCACAGAAGCAGGTAATGTTTTTGTTGTTGAAAAAGAATCATGCATCCTTTATAATGGACACGGACTGTCTTATTGTAGTGATATAGAAAAAAGTTTGTAAAATTAGGCGTTTTATACGCGACATTCTGGGAGGATGCATGAACTGGAATCTGATATGGGATCTTCTGACCCATCTGGTAGGCGGCCTTGGACTATTCCTTTTTGGTATGCAATTAATGGCATCAGGTATGCAGAAAGCGGCCGGTGACCGGCTGCGCAGGATTTTGGAAGTTCTCACCTCAAATCCCGTTGTAGCAGCAATCACCGGCATCGTAGTCACAGTTTTGGTCCAGAGCAGCAGTACCACCACCGTGATGGTGGTAGGTTTTGCCAATGCCGGCCTGATGACTCTTCATCAGGCGGTAGGGACGATTCTCGGGGCAAATATTGGGACAACGATAACAGCCCAGATTGTTTCTTTTAAAGTTCAGGGACTTGTCTTTCCCGCAATCGGTATCGGAGCTGTCCTGAACTTTTTTGGTAAGCGGCGAACGTATAAGTATATTGGACAGGCTATTCTCGGTTTTGGTATTCTTTTTCTCGGCATGACCACCATGTCTGATGGGATGAAACCCCTCCGCGAGATGCAGTTCTTTACGGATATGATGGCATCTTTCGGTCTGACCCCGATTCTGGGCATTTTAATTGGTGCGGCATTTACGGCTCTTGTTCAGTCCTCCAGTGCCGCCACCGGCTTGATTATTGCTATGACGCTGCAGGAAATTCTGCCTTTGAATGCCGCAATCGCCCTGATTCTGGGGACAAACATCGGCACATGCATTACTGCCCTGTTGGCCAGTATCGGCGCTTCCCTGTCGGCCCGGCGTGCGGCAATCGCCCATATTACGTTTAACGTTGTCGGCGTTTTATTTGCCCTGATTTTATTTGGGCCTTTTACAGCATTCATAGAAGGTACTGCAGCCACGGTAACCCGTCAGGCTGCAAACGCGCATACCATCTTCAACGTTGTCAGCACGTTGCTTGTACTGCCCTTCTTTAAATATTTTGTTTCCCTGATTACCTACCTTGTCCCCGGAGAAGAAATAGCGCTGGAAATGGGCCCCAAATTCCTGGACAAGCGTATTCTTAAAACCCCTTCAGTGGCCGTCGGTGGCGTTCGCCAGGAATGTTTACGTATGGCCGGCCTGGCCCGCGAGATGGTGGGCGAGGCACTGCAGGTTTTTATCCGCAACGACCGTAAGCTGATGCAGCATGTGCTGCAGAAAGAGGATCTTGTGGACAGTCTCGAGAAAGAAATTACCATCTACCTGGCAGAACTGGCGCAGCACTCTCTGACCATCGAGCAGTCACAGCAGGTGTCCGGCCTGATGCATGCAGTAAATGACCTGGAACGTATTGGCGACCATGCTCAGAATATTATCCATCTGGCAGATATCAAAATCGAAGAGGGTCTGACGTTTTCAGCAACAGCCATAGAAGAGCTGCAGAAGATGTACGCCACGGTCGACGATATGATGGCCAAATCCATTGAAGCATTTGCACAGGAAAATGTGCCACTGGCACGGCAAGTGGTGGAAGAAGACGATATCGTTGACCATATGGAAAGGACGCTGCGTAAATCCCACATCACCCGGATCAACTCAAAAGAATGTTACCCGCCCAGCGGTGTGATTTTCCTGGATGTAATCAGCAACTTTGAACGGATAGCCGACCATGCCACAAATTTTGCCCAGATCGTGCTGGGAGATGTATAGCGGGGTGAAGGCTGATGAAGAAAAAACTGGAAACCTTTCGTGAGCAGTTCAAAGAGCATAAAATGACTCCCCAGCGGCGGACAATTTTAGAGACGCTTTTGGAGAACCCGGAAGAACATTTAAGTGCTGAGGAACTGTATGCCCTGGTCAAAGAGAAAGATCCGGAAATTGGTTTTGCCACTGTTTACAGGACGCTTGACCTGTTGGATGAACTAAACATCCTGCATAAGCTGAACTTCGGTGACGGCCGCAGCCGCTACGAACTGAGCCACCTGCAGTCGGAACATCATCACCATCATCTGGTTTGCCTGGAGTGCAATCAGATTCTCGAAGTCAAAGAAGACCTCTTAAATCAGTTGGAATCCCTGATCGAACGGGAGAATAATTTCCGCATCGTTGATCACCGGGTGCAGTTTTATGGATACTGCGACCGGTGTGATGAAAAAAGAAAAGGGTAATACCAGGAGGGAATATCATGTTGGGGAAAACCAATAAGGCTTTGCTATCCGCAGGCCTTTTTTTGCTTGTTTTGCTCTTAACGGCTTTACCCGCTCTGGCGGTGGCGCCGTCATTTAGTGAGGACAGTGAAACCGTCATGCTGCGCGGCCGTGTGGTTTCCGTGGAAGATATGGAGCCTGAGGAAGATATGCGCGACTTTGTTGAGATCGAGCAGCTGGCCGTAGTGGAAATCACCTCGGGTGAATATAAGGGTGAAACGCACACCATTTTGAATGCCCTGATGGGGCACCCGTTTTTTGACCTGTATCTGACAGAGGGCCGCAGAGTAACTCTCTGGGGTGAAGTGGATGATACCGGAACTCTGCGTCAGGTTTATCTGCAGGACTTTGTTCGTGATACCTATCTTTACGCCTTGGGGGCCCTGTTTGTTCTGGCCCTGGTTCTGGTGGGCCGGCGCAAGGGTTTGGTTACCGTTGTGACGCTGCTTGTCACCGTGTTTGCCGTAGCCCGTATTCTCCTGCCGCTGCTGCTTAAGGGATACTCCCCTGTGCCGATCACAATTTTAATCGCGTCGGGCATAACCGTTGTCACCCTGGTCGGAATAGGCGGGTTTCAGCGGAAAACGGCCGCAGCTGCGATCGGTACCGTGGGCGGTGTAATGGTAGCGGGGCTTTTGGCTCTCATGATCGGACAAGCAGCACACCTGACCGGCTTTTCCAGTGAAGAGGCCCAGATGCTTCTCTACATGGAAACAGGCCTCATTGATGTGCGCGGGCTGCTCTTTGCCGGTATTATTATCGGTGCGCTGGGTGCCGTCATGGACGTGTCGATGTCCATCGCTGCCGCATCTCATGAAATCTACTGTGTCAACCCCGCAATCTGTATGCGCGAACAAATCAAATCTGCCATGAATGTGGGCCGGGATGTGATGGGCACCATGGCCAACACGCTGATCCTGGCTTATGTGGGTACCACCATGCCGCTTTTACTGCTCTTTTTGGGTTATGAGACACCGTTTATGTCCATCATTAACATGGACCTGATTGCCACAGAAGTGGTGCGCGCGCTTAGCGGCAGCATCGGACTGGTGGCGGCCATTCCGCTGACAGCACTGGCGTCAGGGCTTCTTACCGTCCGCAACGATAAAAATACGGGTGCTTCCGTAAAGTAACCGGCCAGAGGAGACGTTTATGCTACCGGAAAATCTACAGAAAAAACTGCATCAGCTTGAATCCGACTTACAGAGAATGGAGAGCCTTTTGGTGGCGTTTTCCGGCGGTGTGGACTCGTCGGTCCTGCTGGCTGTGGCTGCACGCGTCCTGGGTGAGAGGGTGCTGGGTGTCACCGCAGTTTCGGAAACGTATCTCTCAGAAGAACTGGCATCAGCCCGGGAACTGGCAGATGCCCTGAACATTCAACTGGAAGTGATCGAAACCGAAGAACTGGCGATCCCCGCTTTTTTGGAGAACCCACCGGACCGCTGCTATCACTGCAAGCATGAACTGTTCGGAAAACTGAAATCCGTGGCTGAGGAAAAAGGCCTGCGCTTTGTTGCAGACGGTTCCAACGCCGACGACACCGGTGACTGGCGCCCCGGTATGAAGGCCGCCGCCGAGCTTGGGGTACGCAGCCCCCTTAAAGAAGCGGGTCTGACCAAAGACGATATCCGTACCCTGGCCAGGCACATGGGGCTGAAAAACTGGGATAAACCGGCCATGGCCTGCCTCTCATCCCGCTTTCCGTACGGGCAGCCCATTACCAAAGAAAAAGTTGATCAGGTGGCAGCCGCAGAGCGCTACCTGCGCACCCTCGGCTTTACCCAACTGCGCGTCCGCCATCACGGTGATACGGCCCGCATCGAACTGCCCCCCGACCGCCTCAGCGAAGCTGTCAGTAGAGCGGAACAAATCGTCTCCCGCTTTAAAGAAATCGGCTTCACCTACGTCTCCCTCGACCTTGCCGGCTACCGCTCCGGCTCCATGAACGAAACCCTCGAGCCAACAACCTGGGGTCAGGTTTAACATTATTGATTTAATTCATCATCTGAATGTAAAAAGCGTATACACAAAACGCCGCACACAAATCAAATTCGTGTGCGGCGTTTTGTTGAACTTTATAGAGGATGATGCCATAATGGGTATAAATGGCATAGACGGGGGCGGTTACCATGACGCAAAAGCGGATCATTACCGGCTTGGCTGCAGCGGTCATTATTCTGTTGGTTATTAGTATATACCAGTTCAGTGAGTTAAGAGCGGTTAAGAGGCGTTATGGTGGCCTGGCGGGTGAGATGTTTCTCAGTCTGCGCTGGTTTGAATTCTATAGTGCCGGTCCTCTTGAGGAAATGCAAAAAGATAATCTGCAAAAGCAGCAGCAGGCAGCCATTAGTTTTGGTGAAAGTCTGAAGTATCTGGATAATACAGTAACCTTTTTTAATCTGATTGGTGTTGATTCAATACCTGTTAAAATGTTTCAGGATGAACTGCGTTCATGGAACGGTGCAATAAAAGCACAGCTTTTGGCCGGCAACCCTTTAACCGATACGCAAAAACTGCAGGCGAAACGGTACAGCGCACAACTGGCCCGCATCACAGAAGTCGTTACAAAGATTATGTATGAATACAGTGAGGGCGGCAGTATGGGCAATGCAATCCTGATGGGAGAAGAGAAGCTGTTTGATTACTTTGAGGAAGTAAATGGTATTTTCACAGCAGCACCTGACTAATCTAATCTAGCCTTTATTGAATAGCACATAAAAAGTGACAGCACGCCGCATGAGGGTGCTGTCACTTCATTGTTAAAGTTGAATTAATAATGTTACGCCTGACCTCAGGTTCGGTAGGCGGAGAGGACGGCGCTGTAAATGTCTTTGAGGGGAGCACCGGACTTTTGGGCGAGGCTTAGGCAATCTTCATATTCGGGGGCTGCGTTTAAGATGCGGCCACCGGCCTCCCCGATTTTCACGCGTGCCGGGCCATATGGTGTTTGTACGGTGATGTGGCGGCGGGAGAGCATCAGTTTCTCCACCCGGCTGCGCCGTACACCCAGTGTTGAGGTTTCCCGGAAAAGGACGTGCGCCGCCGCTTCTTCCTGCTCCGGCTTCACCAGAACGGACAGCAGCACACCGGGCCGGTTTTTTTTCATCTGCACGGGAATCAGGGTTACATCCAGCGCGCCGGCGGCAAACAGCTGCTCTGTGACGTAGCTGTAGATTTCCGGGTTCAAATCATCGATGTTTGCTTCCAGAACAATTGCGTCTTCCCGCAAAATACCTGCCGTTTCCGCTGCTTCGCCTATCGTTACGCGCAGCAGGTTGGGGATGGTCAGGTCTTTTTTGCCGGCACCGTAGCCGGTTTGCAGCACGGTCATGGCCGGACGCTGCCCGAATTCGGCAATGGTAGTCAGGATGGCGGCACCGGTGGGTGTTAAAAGCTCTGCTTCAATGCCGCGGGAGTAGACCGGGACGCCGTGCAGGAGTTCCAGTGTGGCCGGTGCCGGAACAGGCAGCTCCCCGTGGGCGCAGCGGACAAAGCCGGTGCCGGTATGTATTGGCGACGCATAGGATTTCTGTACGCCGAGGGCCCAGTACGCGGCGGCGGCGCCCACAATATCCACGATGGAATCCACAGCGCCGACCTCGTGAAAGTGCACATCTTCCGGCGGTTTGTTATGAATTTTACCTTCCGCTTCCGCCAGGCGCCTGAATACGGCAAGGCTCATATCCCGCACGGCAGGCACCAGCCCGCAGCCTGTAAGCATGGCTTCAATGTCACGGAAGTGCCGGTGGGGCTGGTCTTTTTCTGTGATGACCACAGTCAGGTTCAGCGCGGACAAGCCCTTTTTCACAACGCGGTCCACATTGACCCCAAACCCGGTCAGCGGCAGTTTAGCCAGTTCTTTTTTGACTTTCTCCAGCGGTGCGCCGGCATCCAAAAGGGCTGCCAGAATCATATCGCCGCTGGCACCGGCAAAGCAGTCAAAATAAATGACCTTCATTTTAGGCCCCCTGGTCCGCTTCTTTGACGCGGTTGATTAACGCGGCTGTGTAGCCTCCGCCGAAACCGTTGTCGATGTTGACGACAGAAACACCTGTGGCACAGGTATTCAGCATGGTCAGCAGTGCCGAGAGGCCGCCAAAGCTGGCGCCGTAGCCCACCGAGGTGGGGACGGCGATGACCGGTTTATCCACCAGGCCACCTACCACGCTGGCCAGTGCGCCTTCCATTCCGGCCACCACCACCAGTACATTGGCCGAGGTAATCAGTTCATGATTGTGAAACAACCGGTGGATACCGGCCACACCCACATCGTAGAGCCTTTCCACCCGGCTGCCCATCACTTCCGCCGTCAGTGCGGCTTCTTCAGCCACAGCCAGGTCGGCTGTACCGGCAGCCACCACAAGAATCATGCCCAGGCCTCTTTCGGTCGTGTCCCTTTTGACCAGGATGGCCTTGGCCAGTTCATGATACTCGGCTTCGGGAAAGATTTTTTGCAGTGCGGCAAAAATGTCCGGCGTGGCCCGTGTGGCCAGAACATTGCCGGTTGTAGAGGCCATGCGTTCAGCAATGGCAATGATTTGTTCCGTTGTTTTGCCCGGGCAGTAAATAACTTCCGGGAATCCCTGGCGCAGTGCGCGGTGGTGGTCCACTTTGGCAAAGCCCAGATCCTCATATGCCAAATGGCGCAAGCGATCCAATGCTTCATCCACGTTCAGATCACCGTTTTGGACATGTGCCAGCAGTTTTCGTAAGTGTGTTTTATCCATTGTTCAGCTCCTCCTAAATTAGGTGTCCTGTAATATTCTCTTTTTCCCCCGGGAATCCTTTTTATCCCTGTGCAGCCGATGATTTGTAACGGGATGATTTTACCCGCCCGGGAATCAGAGCAGGATTTTATGGTAAAACTGTCGAAAAGAAACCTTTTGGGAAAACTTTAGTGTGTGCGAATATAAACGAAAGCAGGGAACGCGTTTGAACAGGGAAAATCAAGTGGGGACAATTCTGCTCGATGCGCTGGCTGCCGATGTCTCAGGGGAAAATATTGCTGCCGCCGCCCGCATCCTGGCGGAGGGCGGCCTGGTTGCTTTTCCGACGGAGACCGTTTACGGACTGGGAGCCAATGCCCTTGACGCCCATGCCGTGGAAAAAATATATACCGCCAAAGGCCGTCCCGGCGACAACCCGCTGATTGTCCATGTTGCAGATACTGCTCAGATGATGATGCTGGCAAAAAATATCCCGCCCGAGGCCTACTGCCTGGCTGAACTTTTTTGGCCGGGTCCCCTGACACTCGTTTTGGAGAAAAAGGATATTGTCCCGTTGTCTGTTACCGGCGGCCTGGACAGCGTGGCGATCCGGGTGCCGGACCACCCGGTGGCGCTGGCCCTGTTAAAAGAGGCCGCGCTGCCGGTGGCCGCACCCAGCGCCAACCTGTCCGGCCGGCCGAGTCCCACCACAGCCCGCCATGTCCTCGATGACCTAAACGGCCGGATCGACGCTGTTCTTGACGGCGGCTCCTGCGGCGTCGGCGTGGAATCCACCGTTTTGGATATCCGGGACGGCCGGCCCCGTGTGCTGCGCCCCGGCGGTGTGACGCCCGCGGAAATTGCCGCGGCGCTCAAAGCGGAGTGCCCGGTCATCTCCTGGAGCGGCGCCACAGACGAGGCTCCGTCCTCCCCGGGTATGAAGTATACCCATTATGCGCCGCAGGCACCGCTGTATCTGTTCTGCGGCAGCCCTGCTGCCGTGGCCCGGGCTCTGCGTGAACAAAGCCTGGACTACCGTAACCGGGGGAAACGGGTGGGACTTTTGCTTTCCGCCGAACTGGCCGGCAGCATCCCGGGGGATGTGGTTGAAATCCTCGGCAGCCGCAGCAACCCCGCCCAACTGGCAGCGAACCTCTACGGTGCCCTGCGCCGTCTTGATACGGTGGATTTGGATGTCATTCTGGCTGAGGGGTATCCCGAAGAGGGGATGGGCCTGGCGCTGATGAACCGTATGCAAAAAGCCGCTGGGCCACGGATTATCAAAGTGGAGTGAAACAACGTGAAAAAGAAACTGCTATTTGTCTGTACCGGAAATACATGCCGCAGCCCGCTGGCAGCCGCATTCGCCAGGGAGGCACTGGCCGGGGCGGGCCTAACCCACTGGACGGTGGATTCCGCCGGACTTGCCGCCCGGGATGGTTCACCGGCCAGTGACGGGTCCCTTCATGCCGCCGGAGACTTTGGCCTTGACCTCTCTTTGCACCGGGCCAAACCGCTTTCGCCACTGCTTGTGGACAGTGCCGCCCTGATTCTGACAATGACGGCAGCGCAAAAACAGGTTCTGCTGCAGGCCCTGCCGCAGTTCGCGGACCGAATTTTCTCGCTTACAGAATATCTGGGGGCAGACGGCGATGTGGCCGACCCCTTCGGCGGGCCGCCGTCACTGTATCGGGAGACAGCGCACCAGCTGCGCTCACTGGTGACACGCCTTGCGGAAAAGTTGAAAGAGTGCTGAGACGCGCAGGAATTGTCTGCCTTAAAGGAGAAGAATACATGCCCAGGAGGGATTGTTTGTGAAAATAGCCATTGCCAGTGACCATGGCGGATATCAGTTAAAAAGACATATTGCAGACTACCTAAAGGAACAAAATATCACGTATAAGGATTTCGGCACCCTTTCCGAAGATTCGGTGGACTATCCGGACTTTGCCCTGCTGGTGGCCGAAGCCGTCTCATTTCGCGAATATGATTTGGGGATTCTTTGCTGCGGAACGGGAATCGGTGTGAACATGGTCGCCAACAAAGTGCCCGGAATTCGTGCGGCACACTGCCATGACACGTTTTCCGCCCGAATGAGCCGTGAACATAACGATGCCAATGTACTGACCATGGGTGAACGGGTCATTGGCCGCGGCCTGGCCATTGACATTGTTAAAGTATTTCTGGAAGGGAAATACGCCGGCGGGCGCCATGCCTGCCGCGTGGAAAAAATAAAAGAAATCGAAACCAAGTTTCTGGGCCAGGATGACCCGGACCGTTAAGGAGGAGCCAGGATGTCAACGTTAAGTCTGTTTGACCCGGAGATTGCCCGGGCCATTGAGCAGGAGTATAAGAGGCAGAAAGAAAAAATACAGCTGATTGCCTCAGAGAATTATGTCAGCCGTGCGGTACTGGAAGCGCAGGGGTCCGTCCTGACCAATAAATATGCCGAGGGTTACCCCAGCAAACGTTATTACGGCGGCTGTGAGTTTGTGGATGAAACGGAAGTTCTGGCCAGGGAGCGCGCACTGCAGATTTTCGGCGCCGAACATGCCAATGTCCAGCCCCATTCCGGAGCCAGTGCCAATCTGGCTGTATTCCTCGCAGCCCTTAAAGTGGGTGACACGGTGCTGGGGATGAACCTGGCACACGGCGGGCACCTTACCCACGGCAGCCCGGTGAATATTTCAGGCAAATACTTTAAAATATACTCCTACGGCGTAAACCGGGACACGGGGTATCTGGATTATGACGAGGTGGAAATGCTGGCCAAAAAGTACAAGCCGCGCATGATTATCGCCGGTGCCAGTACATATCCCCGTATCATTGATTTTGCCGCATTCCGGCAGATCGCCGATAAAGTAGGCGCCTACCTGATGGTGGACATTGCGCACATCGCCGGCCTGATAGCCGCCGGTGTCCATCCGTCTCCTGTCCCCCACGCTGAATTTGTCACAACCACCACGCACAAAACGCTGCGGGGCCCGCGGGGCGGGATGATTCTCTGCCGCAAAGAATATGCCTCCGCGGTGGACAAGGCCGTGTTCCCCGGACTGCAGGGCGGCCCGCTGATGCATGTGGTGGCCGCCAAAGCTGTGGCCTTCAAAGAAGCACTGCAGCCCGAGTTTGGCATATACGCCCGGCAGGTTGTGGCCAACTCCAAAGTCATGGCTTCCCGTCTGACCAAACACGGTTTTACGCTGGTCTCCGGCGGTACGGACAATCACCTGGTTCTTGTGGATCTGCGCAACAAGGGCCTGACCGGCAAACTTGCCGAGGAAACACTGGATGATGTGGGCATTACGCTCAACAAAAATACAGTACCCTTTGACACCGAAAGCCCCTTTGTTACAAGCGGCCTGCGCATCGGCACGCCGTCAGTCACATCCCGGGGCATGCAGGAAGAGCAAATGGAAGAGATTGCAGATTGTATTGCCGACACACTACACAATATAGGAGATGAGACAGTGAAGCAGCGTGTGAGAGCCCGTGTCGGCAAGCTTTGCGCTTCCTTCTCAATATATGAATAACCATGAAGAAAACATTTATTTACGACCATCCGCTTATTGATGACAAACTGGCCCGGCTGCGCAACCGGACAACCAGTGTGGCATTGTTTCGCCAGCTGGTGGAAGAAGTGACTACGCTGATGCTCTATGAGGTGGCCAAAAACCTGCCACGTACCGAGTGTGACGTGGAAACGCCTCTGACCACAACACGCTGCCGCGTTCTGGCCGGCGACCCACCGGTCCTGGTCCCCATTTTGCGCGCCGGCCTGGCCATGGCCGACCCGCTGCTGCAGCTTCTGCCCCATTCACCGGTAGGCCATGTGGGCCTGGTCCGGGACCATGACACACTGCAGCCGGTACGCTACCTGGTTAAACTGCCGCCGATGGCCGGCCGGCAGGTCTGGGTACTGGACCCGATGCTGGCCACAGGCGGTTCCGTCAGCGAAGCGCTGGGGATTTTAAAGGAACACGGCGCCGAGGATATTTCCCTCTTTGCCATTATTGCCGCGCCGGAAGGGGTGGCCAGGCTGGAAAGAGACCATCCCGATGTGCGTTTGTTTATTGCCGCCCTGGATGAGAGACTCAATGAAAAAGGCTACATTCTGCCGGGCCTGGGTGATGCCGGAGACCGGCTCTACGGTACGGAGTAAAGAGGTGATTGTTATGCGCCCTTCCTGGGATGCATACTTTATGGAAATAACGCATGTGGTAGCCAACCGCTCCACCTGCCTGCGCCGCAAAGTGGGCGCGCTGATCATCAAGGAGAAGCGCATCCTGGCCACAGGCTATAACGGCGCGCCCAGCGGCCTGGCTCACTGCCAGGATGTGGGCTGTATCCGTGAGGCCAACAAGGTACCCTCCGGTGAACGCCACGAGCTGTGCCGCGCGCTGCACGCCGAACAAAATGCCATCCTGCAGGCTGCACTCTACGGCGTATCGATTAAGGGTGCCACCATTTACTGCACCACCCATCCCTGTATCATGTGTGCCAAAATGATTATTAACGCGGGGATGAAGGAAGTTGTCATCAGTAAAACCTATCCCGATGCCATGTCCGCCGCACTTCTGGAAGAAGCGGGCGTGACGGTGCGCTATCTGGACGATGCAGGAATCAACACAGCCCATGGCTAAAAAACTGCGGGCAATGGTGGTGTTTGGCACACGCCCCGAAGCAATTAAAATGGCGCCGCTGGTCCTTGAACTGCAGCGCCACCAAGATGTGGAAACACAGGTTTGTGTAACCGCCCAGCACCGTGAAATGCTCGATCAGGTGCTGGAGCTTTTCGGCATCATCCCTGATTTTGACCTGAACATCATGCAGGCCGGTCAGACGCTGACCGATATCACTGTACGGGCCATCCAGGGCCTGGAAGATGTTTTTCAACGCGCCCGGCCCAACCTGGTTTTTGTCCACGGCGATACCACCACCACGTTTGCCGGCGCACTGGCGGCCTTTTACGGTAAAATCCCGGTGGCTCACGTAGAAGCCGGCCTGCGCACCTGGCAGAAATACGCGCCTTATCCCGAAGAATTAAACCGCAAACTGACCGGTGCACTCACAGACATGCACTTTGCCCCTACGGCCAAAGCCCGTCAAAACCTGCTGGCGGAGAATGTGCCGGACGAAACGATTTTTGTGACCGGCAATACCGTAATTGATGCTCTGAAAACCACGGTCCGGGACGGTTACCGCTTTAAGCGGGAAGAATTAAACCGCCTGCCGGCCGGTAAACGCCTGCTGCTGGTGGAAGCCCACCGGCGCGAAAACCTGGGTGAGCCGCTGCATGCCATCTGCCGGGGACTGCGCACTGTAGTGCAGCGCCATCAGGATGTGCATATGGTCTTTCCTGTTCACAAAAACCCCGCTGTACGGGAAACCGTCAATCGTTACCTGGCCGGCCTCGAGCGTGTCAGCCTGATCGAGCCGCTTGATGTGGCGGATTTCCACAATCTGATGCAGAGAAGTTTCCTGATTCTCACAGACTCCGGCGGCATCCAGGAAGAAGCCCCTTCCCTGGGGCGTCCTGTGCTGGTACTGCGTGAAGTAACCGAGCGCCCGGAAGCGGTGGAAGCCGGTACGGTGGCGCTGGTGGGTGCAGACGAAGAACGTTTGGCTGTCAACGCTTCCCGCCTGCTGGATGACCGGGAAGCCTACGATAAAATGGCCAATGCCATAAACCCTTACGGAGACGGTCGGGCTTCGGCAAGGATTGTCGCCGCAGTCCGCAGACATTTCGGCCGGGATGTGGAACGCCCCGCTGACTTTATGCCGGGATTACCCCCATGGGGTTAGAGCTACCCCGGATTTTGGACCGCTGCCTGGTCTGACGTCTGATATGAGTATGAAAATTTTGGGATTAGACAGAATAAGGAGGAGAAAAAATGAGAAATGCAGTTGTGGTAGGAGCCGTACGGACACCGGTCGGCAGCTTTGGCGGCAGCTTAAAAGATGTGGCCGCCGTGGACCTGGGCGCGCTGGTTATCAGGGAAGCACTGCGCCGTGCCGGCGTCAGTGGTGACCAGGTCGATGAAGTGATTATGGGGAACGTGCTGCAGGCCGGCCTGGGACAAAACCCCGCCCGCCAGGCGGCGCTGCGTGCCGGGCTGCCGGTGGATGTGCCGGCCCTGACCATTAACAAGGTTTGCGGTTCAGGCCTCAAAGCAATGAACCTGGCGGCTTCCGCGGTGATGCTGGGAGATGCGGATATTGTGGTGGCCGGCGGTATGGAAAACATGAGCCAGGCTCCTTACCTGACGGCCGGGGCCCGCTGGGGGCTGCGGATGGGGAACGCCACCCTGGTGGACTCTATGCTAACCGATGGGCTGATGTGTGCCTTCAATGATATTCACATGGGGATCACTGCAGAAAACATCGCTGCAGATTTCTGCATTTCACGCGAAGAACAGGATGAACTGGCGGCGGAGAGCCAGCGCCGCGCTGTGGCCGCCATTGAGGCGGGCCGTTTCAAGGATGAGATTATCCCGGTGGAAATTCCCCAGCGCAAAGGGGACCCGGTGATTTTCGACACCGATGAATTCCCCAAGAAAGGCTCCAATGCCGAAGTGCTCGCCAAGCTGCGCCCCGCCTTTAAAAAGGACGGCACAGTCACTGCCGGCAATGCGTCCGGTATTAATGACGGCGCCGCCGCTGTTGTGGTGATGTCGGAGAGCAAAGCAAAAGAACTGGGTCTCACACCGCTGGCCACCATTGCATCATACGCTTCCGCAGGCGTCGAGCCGCGCATCATGGGCACGGGCCCTATTGCCGCCACCAAAAAGGCACTGGCAAAAGCGAATCTTTCCATGGGTGACCTGGAACTGATTGAGGCCAATGAAGCGTTTGCCTCCCAGGCCCTTTCTGTGGCCAAAACCCTGGAATTTGATATGGAGCGGGTTAATGTAAACGGTGGAGCCATTGCCATCGGCCACCCCATCGGAGCAAGCGGTGCCCGTATTTTCGTGACGCTGCTTTTTGAAATGCAAAAGAGGGATGCCAAAGTTGGCCTTGCCACTCTCTGCATTGGAGGCGGACAGGGTGTGGCGACCATTGTCCGGCGCTAATAGCCAAAGATTCCAGTGCGGGTGCAAATTGTAAGAATAGGCTGAACTTACCTAAACTTTTTTCTAATTTTTTTATTATTAGGCAGGGATTCATGTAAAGTTTGTCGAACTAAGAATGCCGTCGTTTCAGATTGGCTGGTGAATTCGATGTCTAAGTTTAATTCGGGAGACCTTTCAGGATTGGGGCTAGCTATACGGCTGGCCCTGTCCCTCTCGTTATCACTGTTCGTCGGCATCATCCTGGGGCGATATCTTGGACGCCAGTTTGGTAATGAACCCCTATTTCTTCTTGTTGGCATAGCGGTAGGGTTTCTGATGGGTTTTACGGAGGTGATCAGACTATTGTTCAAAAAGTAGTACCCCGGTTTTTTTTTGCCGTAGCTGCCGCCGGCATAAGCAAAAAATTTGGTGCAATTAGAGGAGGTGAGGCTTTTGTTGGCGGAAGTGATTAAACAAGTCCGGAATTCGGAAGACAACGCGGAGGAAATCACGCGGCGCGCCCACACCGATTCAAAGAGAATCGTCCAGAATGCCGAGCGTAAAGCGGGAGAAATCGTACAGCAAAGTGTGGCTAACGCCGAGGCTGAGGCACGACGCATACTCGCAGCGGCTGAGGTAGAAGGAGAAAAATTGGTCGTCCCCATCCGGGAGCGGACAAAAGAAGAAATTGCCGCGCTACAGGCGCAGGCGCGCCAGAAGCAGGAGCCGGCTGTGGAAATGGTTATGGAGAGGATTGTGAAAATCTATGGCCATAGCTAAAATGGAAAAGCTCTACTTGATTGCGCACCAGTGTGAAAAAGATAAGGTACTGGAGATTGTGCAGCAGTGTGGAGCGATAGAAATCAGGGATATACAGGCAGAGGATACGATTGACGAGGATGATTGGAGCGAACTGGTCGTCAGAGACAGTGCCCAGGAGGAATTGCACGCTCTGGAGGCGGTTCTGACAGATGTTCGTTTCGCGATTGATTTTTTAAATCGTTATTATCCGGCTAAAAAAAGCATGCTGGATGCACTTGGCGGCAACAGAACGCCGATGACTGCGGACGAATTCGCCGCCGGGAAAGATCAATGGGCGGAAGTGGCACGGGAAGTCAGTGACGCTTTGCGAAAAGTGGATGAAAGACTGATGTCCCTGCGTAACGAGGAAACACGCCTGCTGAATCTGAAGGCCCAGCTCGTTCCCTGGTCCAATGTGGATGTGCCGCTGAACGAAGTACGGTCCAGTGAGTTTGTAAACATTGAGCTGGGAACAATGCTTGCCACGGAAGTGGATGCTTGTCGTAAGCAGCTGGATGCCGATGTGGATGAGACTTATCTGTCGGTTATAAATTCAGACCGTAAAGACGCCTATCTCTTCGTGGCCTACCCTGCGTGGAAAGCCGAAGAAGTACAGGCCATACTGAAGAAGTTTAGCTTCTCCAGGTATCCGACACCGTCTTTGCAGGGTACCCCCGCGGAAAATCTGGCGCGTATCGAGGATGAGTTGTCATCCATTGATTCACAGCGGCAGAGTGAAGTGGACGCCGTGCAGGTGTACTTGGAACATCGCCAGTCCCTGAACTACTACAGCGACTATCTGGTCACAGAACGGGACAAAAAGCAGGTCGTGGACAATTTTGCCTCTACCCGCAATTCCTTTATCATTAAAGGCTGGATTCTAAAGTCCGATGTGCCCGTCCTGAAAAAGAAACTGGCGGATCAGTGCGAAACCGTAGAAATCGTGTCCCGTCCCCCTTATGAAGATGAGGTTTTCCCGGTATTGCTGCAAAACAACAGCTTTGCGGCTCCGTATGAATTCGTTACGCAGCTTTACGGTACACCATCGCCCAGGGGTATTGACCCGACTTTTGCCATGGCACCGTTTTTTATTATGTTTTTTGGTCTCACTATGTCAGATGCGGGTTATGGGCTTATTATGGCCCTTGTGGCCGGGTTTGCCCTTTTGAAGCTAAAGATGGCTCCCATGGCAAGAAAGATTTTCAAGATTATGTTTGCCGGTGGACTTTCCACTATATTCTTCGGCACGTTGCTAAGTGGTTGGTTCGGTGGCCTGATTCCCATGGAACCCCTGTTTTTTAATGCCTTGGAAAACCCGATGCGCATGCTGATCTATTCTCTTGCCATTGGTGTTATACAGATTTTCTTTGGCATGGGGATTATGTTCTACCGCAACGTTAAAGACGGCAAGGTTTTGGATGCAATCTTCGACCAGTTATTCTGGGCATTGCTCATAGTGGGGCTTTTACTCCTTGCCCTACCGGAACTGTCCGGAATCGGCAGGACGCTATCAATGGCTTCGGCAGGCGGGTTGATCCTGACCCAGGGCCGGGCACAGAAAAATATAGCCATGAAACTCCTGGCGGGCCTGTTTTCTCTTTACAACATCACAGGTGTTCTCGGTGATATCCTGTCCTACTCCCGTTTGCTGGCGCTTGGTTTGGCCAGCAGCGTTATCGCCATGGCAATCAATATGTTGGCCGGGCTGCTTAACGTCAACCCCATAGGGTATGTGATTATGATTTTCATGCTCATCGGTGGGCACATCTTTAACCTGGTGATTAACATTCTGGGCGCGTATGTTCACTCCAGCCGCCTGCAGTATCTTGAGTTCTTTAACCGCTTCTACGAAGGCGGCGGGCGCCCGTTTAAACCATTTCAGCTTAACACGTCCCACGTAGAATTAAAGGCTGACTAGTCATTAAAAATTATTGGATAAAGCAAAAGGAGGCTTTTTAACATGAGTATTGGATTGGGTTTGGCTATTCTAGGCGCAGCGATAGCTACTTTACTGGCCGGAATCGGCTCGGCAATGGGTATCGGTATAGCCGGTCAGACTGCGACCGGCGTTGTCGGTGAGGATCCCGATAAGTTCGGTCTGACCATCGTTCTCACCGCGCTCCCCGGAACCCAGGGTATCTACGGTTTGATTATGGGCTTTCTTATCCTGTTCAGAGCCGGAATCATCGGCGGCCAGCCGCTGGATCTGACGCTGGCCCAGGGCCTGGGCCTGCTGTTTGCCGGTTTGCCCATCGGCTTTGTAGGTTGGATGTCCGCTATTTATCAGGGCAAAGCTGTTGCCGGTGGTATTCAGCTGATTGCCAAACGTCCTGAAGAATTCGGTAAGGCGATGATCTATGGTGTTATGGTTGAAACATATGCCGTTTTCGCCCTCCTGATGTCCCTTATCATTTACCTGTTCATCCCCCTGTAGAATTTCGACTATGACATATAAAGGAAGTGAATCCCTGATGTCAGGCGCGGAAAAGCTAAATGAAAAAATAATTTCTCAAGCCACCGAGAGGGCCGAAAAAGTTTTAAGCGAAGCCAAATCGCGGGCTGAAGAGATCGTCAACGGTGCTGAAAAGCAGGCGGATGTCAGGAGTAAGAAGATTCTGGAGCAGGCACAGGTTGAAGCCGGAGAAAGGCGCAACCGTGCCCGCACCATCGCCGAGCTTGACGCGCGTAAAGCGATCCTTGGGGCCAAGGAAGAGCTGATTGAGGACACCTTCCGGCAGGCGCTTGCCCGCCTGCAGAATCAAAAGCCCGAGGAAGCGCAGAAAATTATCCAGCCAATGCTGCTCTCTGCGGTGCAGACCGGTAGAGAAGAGATTATTGTTTCTGACCGGGACAGGGAACTCTTTACGCCTGAGTTCTTGGCTGCCCTTAATAAAGCGCTGGAAAAACAGGGCAAAGAGGGCAAGCTGATTCTGTCCGAACAAACGAGGGAAATAATGGGTGGCTTTATCCTACGCTCCGGTGAAGTGGAGATCAACAGTTCCTTTGATACTATATTGCGCATGCAGCGCGACCACCTTGAGCCGGCAGTGGCAGCAGCACTCTTTGGCAATTAGGCGGAGGAGGCGGAACAATGACTGAACAATACGCCCATGCCGTAGGCAGAGTGCGGGCGAAGGAGCCAAAGCTTTTAAACAAAGCAAAAATAGAAAATATGGCCGAGGCCAAAAGTGCCGAAGAGGCGCTTAAAGTCCTTAGCGAAACGGAGTATTCCGATTACCTTGCATCCCTTGCCAGTATTCATGAGTTCGACAAGGCGCTGGAGCTGGAACTGCACCGGGTCTACCGGGAAATGCGGCAGTTCGCTCCGGAACTGGTTAACATCTTTGCCCGCAGGTTTGATTATCATAACCTGAAAGTTCTTTTCAAAGCGCAAAAGCTGGGAGAGAAGCGGGACGACCTGCTGGTTCGGGATGTGGGAAATATTCATGTGGATGAACTGGTACGAGCCGTAAACGAGGATGAGTTCAGCAGGCTGCCGTTGCACATGAAGCAGGCTGCCAGACAGGTATCGGAGTCCTTCCGGATCCAACCGGATCCGCAGCAGGTAGACATCCTGTTGGATCGGGCGATGTATGCCGAAATTACTGAATATGTGGCTGAAATGGATGCGCCTATGCTCAAAGATTATTTTACCTTTCTTGTGGACCTGCTCAATATTAAGACCTATATACGGGTCAAAAGAGCCAACCGGTCCAAAGAGTTTCTTGAGCAGGCCCTGTTGACCGGCGGCAGCCTGGACTTGACCAGCGTCGTACAGCTGCTGGATCCGCTGGAAGTGCTGATTGACCGACTGTCATACAGCCCTTATGCCCGGGTCGTCGAAGAAGGCATTCAGGCTTATCAGAAGACAGAGACATTAACCCGTTTTGAAAAATTGGCCGATGACTTCCTCATTCAACATGTGAAGCGTGCCAAATATATCACGTTTGGACTTGAACCCCTTGTTGCCTATCTCTTGGCCAAGGAAAACGAAATGAAAGTAATCAGGATCGTCATGGTCGGTAAAATTAACCAGCTGCCAACGGAAGAGATCAAAGAAAGGTTACGTGATGTCTATGTATAAGGTCGCGGTTGTTGGAGACAAAGACTCCATACTGGGTTTCAAGGCGCTTGGTGTTGACACCTATCCCGTAACCGGCGACGAAGAAGCAATCCGTGCCCTTAGTGTCATCGCGCGGGAAAAAGTTGCCATTGTCTGCATTACTGAAGCTGTGGCGCAGCAAATACAACCGCAGATTGAAGAGCTCAATCAAAAATTGCTGCCTGCCGTTGTGCTGATTCCGAACAACCAGGGATCTCTTGGCCTCGGGATGCAGCAAATCAAGAAAAATGCAGAAAAAGCCATTGGCGCTGATATCTTATTTGGGAAAGAGGGTAGTTAGCTTTGACCAACACAGAGAATGTGGGTAGGATCGTCAAAGTTTCCGGCCCGCTTGTCGTCGCTGAAAATATGGCGGGCGCCAAAATGTTTGACGTGGTTCGCGTCAGCGACAAGCGTCTGATCGGAGAGATTATTGAAGTGCGCGGAGACCGCGCATCGATCCAGGTATACGAAGAGACCGGCGGCCTCGGCCCCGGAGAACCGGTTTATTCCACAGGCGCGGCCCTTTCTGTTGAACTTGGCCCCGGCCTGATCGAGTCGATTTACGATGGGATCCAGCGTCCCCTGGACGAAATTTATCACCAGGTCGGCGCCCGGATTACCCGCGGTGTTGAGGTGCAGTCCCTGCCGCGTGAGAAAAAATGGAACTTCGTGCCTACCGTCAGTGTCGGTGACGAAGTAACTGCCGGGGATGTCCTCGGTACCGTCCAGGAAACCACACTGGTTGTTCACAGCATCATGGTGCCCCCGGGCCTTGGCGGCAAAGTAACATTCATCCACAGCGGCGAAGCCACCGTGGAAGCCACCGTTGCCAAGCTGGAACAGGACGGCAAAACCACAGATGTGACCATGCTGCAAAAGTGGCCTGTACGGAAAGGCCGCCCCTATCAGGAAAAACTCTCCCCCAACGAGCCGCTTCTGACCGGCCAGCGCGTTGTGGACATGTTCTTCCCCGTTGCCAAAGGCGGCGCCGCCTGCATCCCGGGACCGTTCGGCTCCGGTAAAACAGTGACCCAGCACCAGCTCGCCAAGTGGGCTGACGCTGAAATCATCGTCTATGTAGGCTGCGGCGAACGCGGCAACGAAATGACCGACGTTCTAAACGAATTCCCGGAACTTAAAGACCCCAAATCCGGCGAGCCGCTGATGAAGCGGACCGTCCTGATTGCCAACACCTCAGACATGCCTGTGGCCGCCCGTGAAGCGTCCATTTACACAGGCATCACCATTGCCGAGTATTTCCGCGACATGGGTTACTCGGTGGCCTTGATGGCCGACTCCACCTCACGCTGGGCCGAAGCGCTCCGGGAAATCTCCGGCCGCCTCGAGGAAATGCCCGGTGAAGAAGGGTACCCGGCATACCTGGGTTCCCGTGTTGCCGAGTTCTATGAGCGGGCCGGTAAAGTTAACTGCCTGGGCAAAGAGGACCGCGTCGGTGCACTGACCGCTGTCGGCGCCGTTTCGCCTCCCGGTGGTGACCTCTCCGAGCCTGTTTCACAGAACACACTGCGGATTGTTAAAGTGTTCTGGGGTCTGGACGCCGCACTGGCGTACCGCCGTCACTTCCCGGCCATCAACTGGCTGCTGTCCTATTCACTCTACACCGACACCTTCGATGACTTCTACCGCAACAACATCGGCGGCGAGTGGGTCGAACTGCGCGGCGAGGCCATGAAACTTCTGCAGGAAGAAGCGGAACTGGAAGAGATTGTCCGCCTGGTTGGTGTCGACGCTCTCTCCACCAAGGAACGCCTTACCCTGGAGACAGCCAAGTCCATCCGGGAAGACTTCCTGCACCAGAACTCCTTCCACGAAGTAGACACTTACGCTTCCCTGGAAAAGCAGTTTAAGATGATGAGGCTGATCATGCTCTTCCACCACGAAGCCACACGGGCCACTGAACGCGGCGCCAACCTGATAGACATCCTGAACCTGCCGGTTCGTGACCAGATTGCCCGTGCCCGTTATATCGCCGAGACCGACATTGAGAATATCGATAAAATTGAAACTGCTGTGAAGGAACAGATCGCCGAACTCACTGCCGGCGACGAAGACTTCGAGCAGCAGTACGCGTAAGAGGAAGGAGGAACCGCCATGCAAAAAGAGTATCGCAGTGTTTCGGAAATCGTCGGCCCTTTAATGCTCGTTGAGCAAGTCGAAGGCATCAAGTTCGGCGAACTGGCCGAAATTGAACTGAAGGACGGTTCGACCCGCCGCGGCCGCGTGCTGGAAGTGAACCGTGACAAAGCGCTGGTACAGATCTTCGAAGGTTCCAGCGGTATGAACGTAAATGAATCCAAAGTCCGCTTCCTGGGCAAAGGTATCGAACTACCGGTGTCTATGGACATGCTGGGCCGCGTTTTCGACGGCTTGGGACGCCCCCGTGACAACGGTCCGAAAATTATCCCCGAGCAGCGCCTGGACATCAACGGCCTGCCGCTTAACCCCTATGCCAGAAACTACCCGTCCGAGTTTATTCAGACCGGTGTGTCCACCATTGACGGACTCAACACCCTGGTACGGGGGCAGAAGCTTCCCATCTTCTCCGGCTCGGGTCTGCCGCACAACCGCCTGGCTGCGCAAATCGCCCGTCAGGCCAAGGTGCTCGGTACCGACGCCAAGTTCGCCCTGGTGTTTGCCGCCATGGGGATTACCTTCGAGGAAGCCGACTTCTTCATTTCCGACTTCCGTAAAACCGGCGCCATCGACAGGTCCGTGCTGTTTATCAACCTGGCCGACGACCCCGCCATTGAGCGGATCGCCACACCGCGGATGGCTCTGACCGCCGCTGAATACCTGGCGTATGAAAAAGGCATGCACGTGCTGGTTATCCTGACGGACCTGACCAACTACGCCGAAGCGCTGCGGGAAATTTCCGCCGCACGTAAAGAAGTCCCCGGCCGCCGCGGTTATCCCGGTTATCTCTACACCGACCTGGCCACGCTCTACGAGCGGGCCGGCCGGATCCGCGACCGTGAAGGCTCCATCACCCAGATTCCCATTCTGACCATGCCCGAAGACGACAAGACGCACCCCATCCCTGACCTTACCGGTTATATCACCGAGGGCCAGATCATGCTGAACCGTTCCCTGAACCGTAAGGGAATCTATCCGCCGGTGGATGTGCTGCCGTCACTCTCCCGTCTGAAGGACAAAGGAATCGGCGCAGGCAAAACACGCGAGGATCACGCCGACGTTCTCAACCAGCTCTATGCCGGGTATGCCCGCGGTAAAGAAGCAAAAGAACTGGCCGCCATTCTCGGTGAAGCAGCACTCTCCGACGCCGACAAACTGTTTGCCCGGTTTGCCGACGAGTTCGAGAACCGCTATATCAAACAGGGTGAAAACGAAGACCGTACCATTATTGACACCCTGACCATCGGTTGGGAACTGCTGGCCCTGCTGCCCCGCACAGAGCTCAAGCGGGTCCGCGACGAATATCTTGAAAAGTACCTGCCCGCCGACAAGGGGGAATAAGGTATGGAAGTTCAAGTAAACCCAACCCGGATGGAGTTTAACCGCTTAAAGGGCCGCCTCAAAATGGCCCAGCGCGGCCATAAACTCCTGAAAGACAAGCGCGACGAGCTGATGCGCGTCTTCCTGGAACTCATTCGTGAGAACAAAGACCTGCGCACACGGGTGGAAGGACAGCTGTCCCGTTCTTTTGCCAACTTCCTGCTGGCCAGCGCCGTAATGAGCGGCGAGGTCCTGGAAGAGGCCATCATGTATCCCAAGGCCGCGGTAAAAGTGGATGTGGAAACGGCCAACGTCATGAGCGTCAATGTTCCTAAAGTCATTCAGACCGAAGAAGAGGACCAGGATAACGACGCCACACCGTACGGCTTTGCCAACACCTCCGGGGAACTCGACTCTTCCATCGCCACACTGGCTGAAGTCCTGCCGCATTTAATTCACCTTGCGGAACTGGAAAAGTCGGTCTATCTTCTGGCTGAAGAGATCGACAAAACCCGCCGGCGCGTTAACGCCCTGGAACACGTACTCATTCCCCAGCTGGAACAGACCATTAAATATATCCGCATGAAGCTGGACGAGAACGAGCGGGGCGCCCTGGTACGTCTGATGAAAATCAAAGACATCGTCCGCGGAGAAGACTACGCCTAAACAAAATCATCACTAAGCCGCCGTGCCAACCACGGCGGCTTTTCCTTTAACCCCTGCAAAAAGAAACAGATCTGTTTGCAAAAATTTTTTCATGTTCTCCAATTTTCCAGAAAAAAATAAAAGGATATCTGAAAAGGGCGGCGAAATAGTAACACTAATATAATTTTTGTGTTACTAGGGAGGTTGCAAATGATGCAAGGTAAGTACCGCTTCACTGTAATTTTTGTGCTGTTCATGTTATTGCTTGTTCTCGCCGGCTGCGGTCAGAACGATGTCCCTGCGGAAGAAACAGGGACGCTGGTCTTTACCGCCAACGGAGAAGAGTTTATCCGCGACGGGTTTGAGTCAAAGGATGGCTGGGAAATGGATTTCTCCCATGCGTATATTACCCTCTCCGAAATCACGGCGTATATTACCGACCCCGCCTATGATGTGGCTGACGGCTGGGAGATTAACGCCCAAGAGACCGTAACTCTGCCGGGTACATTTACTGTGGATTTGGCTGCGGTTGATGCCGACCCCGCAATCCTGGGGCAGCAGGACGCTGTGCCCGCCGGGCACTACAATGCCCTGTCCTGGGCGATGGTCAGGGCACAGGACGGCCCCGCCGACGGTTACATGCTGCTGTTGACAGGTACAGCCACCCGGGACGGCGAGACAATCAACTTTACTCTGCACTTTGAAGAGGAACTGGAGTCCCGGGGCGGCGAATACATCGGCGATGAACGTAAAGGGATTGTCAACGCCGGCGACAGTGCCGACGTGGAAGCCACCTTCCACTTTGACCACCTTTTCGGTGACGCCGGAGAGGACCTGGGCGAAGAACTCAATCAAAAAGCTCTGGGCTTCGATCCATTCGCCGCGCTGGCCAAAGACGGGGAACTGAATATGTCCTCGACAGACCTGTCCGCGGGTGACTATGAAAAACTTAAAACCATTTTCCTCAATCTGGCCCATTTGGGTGAAGCGCACAGTCTGACCCGCTTTCGCTAACGTGCCGGAAACGGAGTGACCTCAATGAAGAAAGTTGTGCCCATACTAACGCTTTTGCTGCTAACGGCCCTGCTCTTTCTGCCGGCTGCCTATGCCCACGGGGTTGTGATAACCCCGCAGTTTAACGGAACTGAAGTGGAATTGCTCTGCACCTATGATGACGGTAAGATTCTGGCCGGAGCAAGGATCGACGTATTCGCGCCGAATGAACCTTCAATTCCTTATCTGCAGGGTGAAACAGGCCAAAACGGTGAGTTTGTCTTTACGCCCGATACGGCCCGGCCCGGAGAATGGGTGGTGCGGGCCAGGCTTGACGGCCACGGCGGAATGACCCGCATTACAATAGATAGCCACCGGTATTTCTGGAGCACCTTTTCCACTACTCACTGGCTGATGGTGGCGGCTACAGCAGCCTTTACACTTGCTGCTGTCTGGTTGTTTATCCTGACAAAACGAACAGTTTAAGCTTCTTTGCTGCATCATTGGGTAAGACAGGCGGTTCTTTTGCCTGTCTTGCTCCTTTTTTTGAACTTGAAAACGGGACCTGAGTAACCTTATGTGAATGAAATAATCTGAAAATTTAGACAATTAAAATTGAAATGGCCTGACAACTCTGCTCTAGTAGGATATAAAAGACCGCAGTTCACGTGAACTGCGGTTCTTGTATTTACTATGCGCCGGGAATGCCTTTGTCGCAGACAAGCGCTTTAAAGTGCCAGAGGATGTCCTGCAGGTGCTGCAGCATCTGCATATAAATAATCGAAGCTTTGGGATGACATTTCCCTTTGCAAAGCCTGTCTTCATGAAAAGCAGTGCTGTTTGCCGCATTCTTTCGCAGCTCGTCTGCTTCTTTTTCGACGTGGGAGACAATCAGGGCGTTGCAGGTGCGCAGGCCGTCGGCCACATGAGGCAGAAGGTCGATTGTCCGGCGCAGCAGGTCATCCATCTCCGCCACAGCTTCATCACTGAAAAGTATTTTCTCGCCGATCTTTTTTTCCACCTGATTGGCCAGGCGAACTAAGTCATAGAATATTTTACTTAAGTTAATGGCAGTAGCCTGTACGGAAAGAGCCTCTTCGCCACCGCCCATCTCAGCAGCAGCCTCATAAAAATTTACCAGGCTCTGACGGATTGTTTTGTTGGCCTCTTCTAATGTCTGCCGGTATTTTAGGGAAAGACGGTTTTTCATAAATGCGGTATGTACTTCTTTAAACAACCCATTGAGCAGGGAAACAGTTTTTTCCATTTCCTTTACGGCAGAGGTACTGATTATTTTCTTGTTCATTTTATTCCTCCTCTATTTGTGTCAGGCCGCCAGCACCGGTAACCTTTCTATAACGGTATTATAGCACAATTATCCACATGCTACCACGCAACATTCATGAAAAATCCCTTACATCTTGCAACGACCCGGCGGTCTCTTTTTTTTTCTCTCTTCATATACATCATTAAGGTTTAAATCGGGAAAAAATTGCCAACCCTATAGAGTGAGAGGGGTGAGGAAGTGAAACATACAAAAAAAATAGTCCTGCTGCTGTGCCTTGTGGCCATCCTGGTGACGGTGTACAGGCTTCCCCGCCGGGAAATGGCCGGAACCGAAGCGCTGGAAGCACTGCTTCTAACGACCGGGGCCGAGATCGTAGAAGGCGAAGTGCAGTACTATGCGGTGTTAAACGAAGAGTATCAAACGATGAGTGAGCTGGAAGCCATCCTGTTAAATGTAGCCGATCTTCTGGGTCTGGACGGCGGAGAGGTCCAGCACAGTTCAGGCGAGACCTTTCGGGTCTTGGATGTCACCGGACAGACAACATTGGGCACCGATACCCATATCGTTGTCCAGAGCAATCCCGGCGGCCCTGACGCGGGTATGGGCCCGCAGACATACCTACTGGTCGTCTGCCGCGATTCATCCATCACCAATATCGAATCAGCGGTACAGGGCCTGAGTGAACTGCTTAAGCCTTCGGCTCCCGAGGGACAGCTCAGCTATTACCTGACAGGCGAACTGCCGGGCCGGCGCTCCCCGGAGGAAATGGAAAACCTGGCCCAAACGGCACTTTCTGCCGTCCGCGGCCGCGTGATTGAAGGCATGTGGGAAGAAGACATCATCAGTCTCACAGCCTACACACCGCTAATCGACCGCCACATGAGTGTGGACGGAGAAAAGTTCAATTTAAATATCGCCGTCCGTTACGATGATTACCATGACAAAACCGTACTCTGGGCCGGTTTCCCGCTGATCCACGGTTCATATTAAAAAATTTTAACAGGAAAAACCAGCAAATGGGTAACATAAACACCCTCCTCTCATCAAAAGATAAAATATCCGGAATTGGAGGGAGGTCGAAATTATGTGAATGGCATCATAACAGTTGAAGGTGGCGTGCCGCTCTCGGGACGCGTACGTGTGGAAGGCGCTAAAAACGCCTGTCTGCCGATTATCGCAGCTGCTCTTTTAAGTGAAAAGCAGGTTGTCCTGTATGACATCCCTCCGTTGGACGATGTCTACACCATGTGCCGCGTTCTGCAGGCACTGGGTGCACACACTGAGTACATTCCCGCAGAAAAAAAATTGATCATTGAATCCGGAAAGCTCGAAAAAGGCGAGGCGCCATACGACCTGGTCCGGAGAATGCGGGCCTCGTTTCTGGTCATCGGCCCCCTTTTGGCCCGGACAGGCCGTGCCCGCGTTTCCCTCCCCGGCGGCTGTGCCATCGGGATCCGCCCCATCGACCTGCACCTCAAAGGCCTCAAAAGTATGGGAGCGGAAGTAGTCATCGGCCACGGCTACATCGAGACAATCACAGACAAGCTGGCAGGCGCCAGAGTCTACCTGGACTTTCCCAGCGTAGGCGCCACAGAAAACATTATGATGGCCGCATCACTGGCCGAGGGTATCACTGTCATTGAAAACGCCGCCGAAGAACCGGAAGTAGTGGACCTGGCCCGTTTTATCAACTCCATGGGCGGCCGCGTTATCGGTGCCGGCACAGACACCATCCGCATCCACGGCGTACAAAAACTCTCCGGCTGTGAATACACCGTGATTCCCGACCGTATTGAAGCAGGCACATATATGGTGGGTGCCGCCATCACAGGCGGCGAAGTAACGGTGGAAAATGTCATCCCCGCACACTTAACCCCACTCATCGCCAAGCTGAAAGAAGCCGGCTGTGATATTCTTGAAGAAGAAGTACTCATCCATATCCGCAGAAACGGCCCCATCCGGGCTGTAGACTTAAAAACACTTCCCTACCCCGGATTTCCCACCGACCTGCAGTCCCCGATGATGGCCCTTTTGACCATGGCCCAGGGAACATCTGTCATCACGGAGACTGTGTTTGAAAACCGCTTCATGCATGTGGACGAACTGCGCCGTATGGGTGCACACATTAAAATTGAGAGCCACTGCGCTGTCGTCTCCGGCCGAGAACGCCTGCTGGGCGCTCCCGTCAAGGCCACCGACCTGCGTGCCGGCGCCGCCCTCGTCTTAGCCGGCCTGGCCGCAACCGGCCGCACCGACGTCAGCGCCATCCACCATATTGACCGTGGCTACTGGCAATTCACAGAAAAACTGGCCGGCCTCGGCGCCCAGATTCACAGAACAGAACAGCCGCATTAGCGGCTGTTCTGTTTTTTGGTTCTACCTGCCTCCGTTCAGGCATATCTATATCTAGTCCCTGGACAAAGGAGGCCCTCTTATGAACAGAGCATTACCCATTATCCTGTTGATCCTCATCTTTCTCATAGTCGCCCTGCCGTCGATGCTGGCCCGCAGCTGCCGGCCGCCCGCAGTCGAACGGCCACCCGCTGTGGACCGCACCCCCATCGAGTCTCCCGCCGGTGAGATCACCCTCAACGTGTTTAACCACCATACCAACCAAAGCGACGACATCTCCCTGGAAGAATATCTGGTCGGCGTGGTGGCCGCAGAAATGCCGGCATCGTTTGAGCTGGAAGCGCTCAAAGCCCAGGCCATCGTGGCCCGCACCTACACAGTGACCCAGATGCGCTCCTACGGCGGCAAAGGATGTGACAAGCATCCCGGCTCCCCGGATATCTGCACCGACCACACCCACTGCCAGGCCTGGGAAAGTGAAGAAAAATCCCTGGGCAAGTGGGATGCCGCCGAAGCTCCCGAAAACCTGAACAAAATCCGCCAGGCCGTCAGGGAAACGGCAGGCCAGGTCATCCACCATAACGGCCTGACCATCGACGCCGTCTTTCATGCCCACTGCGGCGGCCATACCGAAAACAGCGAAGATGTCTGGAGCGCCGCTCTGCCCTATCTGCGCGCCGTAGATTGCCCCTATTGCGCAGGCACCCGCTGGTCAAAAACAGAGCACAGCTTCACAGGCAGTGAATTTGCCCAGGCCATGCTGCCCTATGTCTCAGCCGTCCCCGTCTCTGCGTCCGGCCGCCCGCTCATAGACGCCCCTGTCCGCACAGCCACCGGCCGTATCAAAACACTCACCATCGCCGGCGAATCCATCGGCGGCCGGGATATCCGCGCCGCCCTCAGGCTCCCTTCCACCAACTTTACCTGGCAGATCGACGGTGACACCATTACCTTCACAAACCGCGGCTACGGTCACGGCGTGGGCCTCTGCCAGTACGGCGCAGACGGCATGGCCAAAGCCGGCAAAACCTACGAGGAAATCATCCACCATTTTTACACCGGCGTAAACCTCATTCCCCTTTCCCCCTAGGTATAATCAGGAAAAAAATGGACATAATACCTCCCGAGAGGTGATGTCCAGATGAAAAAAGTATTAGCAACGCTATCACCGCTGCGCAAAATCCGCCCGAGCCGAAAATTTCTCCTGTTCGGCGGATATATTCTCGTGATCACTGCCATGATTGTGGCAGTCACCTGGCAGGGTGCCCCCACAGATCCTGTGGAAACACCCCCTCCTGCAGCAGTGGAAACAGAGACAGAAGACGAAGCGGTGCTGACCAGGCCCGACCCCCCGTTTAATGCTCTGGACGAGGAAGACGTATCTGAAGAAATCATACCTGAAGATCCCCTGCCGGTTCTGGCCGTACCCGACACGCCCATGGTATGGCCCTTAGAAGGCCAACTCCTGATCGGGCATCATGAGGTCTACCGCATCGGCAACCAACTGCGTGCCCATGCCGGTGTCGACATCGAAGCACCGGAAGGAGCCGAAGTCACAGCTGCCTGGCCCGGAATCGTGGAACATGTCACCCATGACATGCGCCTGGGCTGGCTGGTGGAAATCCGCCATGGCGGCGGTTACCTCACCCAGTACGCCAACCTCCTCGAAGAGCCTTATTTTTCCCTCGGCGACGAAGTCGAAGCAGGCCAGATCATCGGCAAAGTGGGCCAAAGTGCCAAACTTGACGCTAACACAGGCCCGTTTCTCCACTTTGCCATCTACCTGGAGAACCAGGCAATCGACCCGGTCAGCGAAATATCTCCCCGCTAATACAGCCGCAAGGCTGTATTTTTTTAGCGCTGGAAAATATTCCACCGTGCCTTTTAGTGTCATAAATACCCCCCCGTCACATATATTGTTTAACAAAATGAATAAAGGGGGCGGCCAAATGATGCAGGACTACATTGAGCAGCGCGTCCTGGAAATCAGTAATTATATACTTGAAACAGGTGCTACGGTCAGACAGGTGGCGCAGGTGTTTGGCGTATCCAAATCCACAGTCCACAAAGACGTAACAGAGCGCCTGCCATATATCAACCGCTTTATTGCCCGTGAGATTAAAATGATTCTGGAAAAGAACAAAGCCGAGCGGCATCTGCGCGGCGGTGAAGCAACCCGCAAAAAATACAAGGCCGATGAGAAAATCGAAGCATAAAAAAGGAAAACTCACCCATGTTACCGAATACATACCGGAATGTATATTTAGCATAGACAAGCCTTACGATATGAGGTGAAAGACATGAATCTCGGCACAGATATGGGCATCGACCTGGGTACCGCCACAGTCTTGGTTCATCTGCGCGGCAAAGGCATCGTGCTGCATGAACCCTCCGTGGTGGCCATAGAACAAAACACCCGCCAGGTACTGGCTGTGGGCGAAGCCGCCCAACGGATGCTCGGCCGTACTCCTGGCAACATTATTGCCACCCGCCCCCTGCGTGAAGGGGTCATTGCCGACTTCGAAATAACAGAAATCATGCTCCGCCACTTTATCGGCAAAGTATCCGACGGCAGGCGCCTCCTGCGCCCCCGCGTGATTGTCTGCATTCCCGCCGCCACAACTACGGTGGAACAAAAAGCAGTGGTGGAAGCAGTCATGCGCTCCGGCGTCCGTGACGCCTTCCTCATCGAAGAACCCCGCGCCGCCGCCCTGGGCGCCGGCCTGGATATCTTCCAGCCCTCCGGCCACATGGTCATCGATATCGGCGGCGGCACCACAGACATCGCCGTCATTTCCCTGGGTGAAACGGTCATCACTGAAAGCGTCCGCGTCGGCGGCGACAAGTTCGACGAAGCCATCGCCCGCTACATCAAAAAAGAATTCAACCTGCTTATCGGCGAACGTACCGCCGAAGCCCTGAAAATTAAGGTAGGCACCGCCTTTGCCGGTAACCGCTACGAAGAGATGGAAATCCGCGGCCGCGACATGGTCTCCGGCCTGCCCCGCTCCTTTACGGCCACCACCGAACACGTCCTGGAAGCCGTCCACGAGCCATTAGAAGCCGTCGTCCAGTGCGCCCGCCACGTCCTGGAAGTGACCCCTCCGGAACTCTCCGGCGACATCATCGACCACGGCATTGTCATGACAGGTGGCGGTGCTATGCTAAACGGCCTGGACAAACTGCTCACCAAAGAAACAGGCGTCAACGTCTACCTCGCCGAAGACCCCATCGCATGTGTGGCCATTGGCACCGGCATCGCCCTCGAACAGCTCGATAAAATCAATCACACCCTAATCTCACCCCGCCGTACGGCGTCAAACGCATAAAAAAAAGGCCCTCGGGCCCAATGTCATTAACTTAAGAGATATAAAAACATGTAAAAGCTGAGACCAATAACTAGTTTGGTCTCTTTTTTCACGCATTCGTGTAGTGAGAAAGATAAAGATATAAATATTGAAAATATAGGAAATAAAGCTATAATAGTAGTGAGAGGTGATGTCGTGTTCATTAAGATTCTGACCAAGAAGTACGGAAATAAAAAACACTTCTATGCCAGTTTAGTTGAGAACAAACGTGTGGGCGGAAAAGTGAAACAAACAGTGAAAGCCAATCTTGGTCCTGTAACTGAAGAGCAAATTCCTTTTTTAAAGGCGGCCTACGCAAAAAAGAAACCAAGATTAGTGTATGATGAGGAGGAATGAGTGTAGTGAGAAGTTCTGGTGCGAGATTTGAAAAGGACCACTTGTGCATTAAAAGCTCGTTGTTCTTGACAATCTGCAGGGGCTTCAATAACAAGCATTTTACTCGTAAGCGAAAACTATTGCCGGAACACTTAATTCTTAGTATTCTAAATCGAAAGGGGGTGACATGTTCCATGGAAATAAGGCGGTTTTTTCAAC
>JAWSUT010000020.1:0-61127 GCA_033549345.1 Bacillota bacterium
CAAGATCTGTCAAGAATATTTTCCCTTATTTTTAAGGGTTTTTTGGGATCATAGGTATAATAATCCGGGAATGCAGGGTTTATGGGTAAATTATACAATGCGAATATGTGTTTGGTCAACAAGGAATTAGTAAGATTTTGGTGAATTTTATATTTAGAGGTGAGAATATGAAAACAGGTTTTGCTTATGCAAGGGTAAGCTCAAAAGACCAAGAGAAGCAAGGAAATTCTATACCTGAGCAACTTCTACGTATTCAGGAATTTGCATGCTCTACTAATATTACCATCATCAAGACTTTTCAGGATACCGGTTCAGCTTACCATGATGAAAACCGTGAACAGTTTAATCTAATGATTACCGAAGCTATTAAAGATAGGCCCAGCTGTATTATTGTTGATGAGTCCAGCCGTTTCGCCCGGACTCGTGAAGTGAGCGCGGCTACCAAGAAACTGTTTAGAAAACATGGTATTGAAGTGCTCTTAGCCAATGAAGAAAATGTAAATCCACGTACTTCTTCTGGTTTATGGTTAGATGGAATACGGGACATTAAAAACGAAGCACATTCATTAGATATTTCACACAACACAATTAGAGGTATGAATGGAAATATTAAAAACCGGGACTCGGAAACTGGTTGGTGTTATAAAAACGGCGGACGAGCTCCGTTTGGCTATCAAATAAAGAAACTTGATAAAGGGACAAGCAGTAAAGGTAAGCCTATCCTAAAAAGCATTTGGGAACTACATCCGGAAAATGCTGAAGTAGCACGGCTTATTATTGTAGACCTCTATACAAAACAAGAAATGTCTCCTGTAAAGATTAGGGATTATTTAAATAATAGGCACATTGCTAGTCCAAGTGGTGAACCCTGGGGTACATCCACCATTAATGAGATG
Source organism: Bacillota bacterium (assembly GCA_033549345.1). Lineage (GTDB taxonomy): Bacteria > Bacillota > Dethiobacteria > Dethiobacterales > Dethiobacteraceae > JAWSUT01. Next base: position 897 of record JAWSUT010000020.1, read on the forward strand.
CTACGGGATAACCGTTTAGAGCAGTATGCAGGTACAGCTTTCTGGAATAAGGAAAACAGGCATACGGTTGGATCACGTTTTAATCCACGTGAAGAGTGGATAGAAGTTATAGATGCTCATCCTGCAATTATCTCACACGATGAACTGCAGGATGCTCTAAAAAGAAAAGCTAAAGGACAAAAGAATTATACGTACAGCAGAACTAAAGACAGTCCTTATCTTTTCACAGGTAAAAGTCTGGAAGGTAAATCCCTTTTTATCTGTACAGCATGCGGCGGAAATATAATAGGTTATCGGTCCAGCTCTCGCAACTGGAGAAAGTACGTCTGTGGTACTCATCGTTATAAAGGAGATGCAGGATGCAGCTATAAGTTAATGGTTAATCAAGAATGGCTTGAAAATATAATCGTGCAAGAAATTGAAAATAGATATACCCTTCCGTCAAACATTGATAAACTAATAAAAGAAGTTAAAGATAACATCGAATCAGGATGTCAGGATTATTATGGTACGATTGATGACTTTGTGAAACAAAAAAAGGACCTGGAACAACAGGCCCGCAACCTTGCTAATGCTATTAAAAATGGCATATCTCTTTCAATTATTCAAGATGAGGCCACTACCATTCAGCAGGAAATTAGCGAGGTCCAAGCTAAGATAACATACTTAAAAAACAATCCTCCAACAGAGCTTAATTTTGATGAGGAGCAAATCAAAGAATTCTTTTTGAGCTTCAGGCCTTCATTTGATGCCGGTACAAATAGCGAACGCAAAGCCCTAATTCGTACATTTATTAGACAAATGGAATTAGATCCAGAAAACAAAGAAGTCAGAGTAGTATTCTACCCTGACTTAGTGCATAGAATTGGTGTCGGGGACGGGACTTGAACCCGTATGTCGTGAGACACACGGCCCTCAACCGTGCGCGTCTGCCAGTTCCGCCACCCCGACATTGGTAGGACTCTCAGGGAGTCCATGGATTAATATAACATACCCTAAAATAAATTGCAAGTGAGATTTTTTGGTTTATTTGGCTGCTGCATGATTAGAACCGGCACAACCTTAGCTAGAAACACAGGCATTTGTATCATACTCTGCAAGAAAAAGCACCGTTCTTTTAGGCCTCTTCGTTGTCCTTGATGCCGGTAACCTGGTTTTTTTCGTTAACAGCGACAACTTTGGGTTTGAAGGTGGAGAGTTCGGATTCGTCGACGTTTACGAATGATATAATGATGACGATATCACCGGGGTGGACGAGGCGGGCGGCGGCGCCGTTTAAGCAGATGGTACCGGTGCCGCGTTTGCCTTTAATCACGTAGGTGGCAAAGCGGGCGCCGTTATTGTTATTGACGATTTCCACTTTTTCATAGGGGAGCAGATCGGCGGCATCCATCAGGTCTTCATCCATGGTGATGCTGCCTACGTAGTTCAAGTCGGCGTCTGTTACGGTTGCACGGTGAATTTTGGACTTACACATAATTCTTTGCATTTTATGATACCTCCACAATAATGTTGTCAATTAGGCGGGTTTTGCCGAAACGAACAGCCAGGGCGATAAGTGTCTGGCCTTGGATTGTTTCGGTTTTTTTAATTTCGTCTGTGTCGACGACGGCCACATAGTCGATGTTGGCCAGGGGTTCTGTGTCGATAGTCTCTGTAATGCACTTTATGATTGCGTTAGCGTCTCGTTCGCCGTGTTCTATTCTTTCCTGCGCCTGGCGGAGGCTGCGGGAGAGCACGGTGGCGGCGTTACGCTCTTCGGGCAGGAGATAAACATTCCGGGAACTCATGGCCAGTCCGTCGGCTTCACGGATGATGGGCATGATCTGGACAGTGAGGTCCATGTTTAGGTCTTTGGCCATTTTTCTGAGGACAAGAGCCTGTTGGGCGTCTTTTTGGCCAAAGTAGGTGTGATCCGGGGTTACGATATTAAAGAGTTTTGTGACAACGGTGGTGACACCGCGGAAATGACCCGGCCGGGATGCGCCGCAGAGACTTTCTGTCAGTCGTTCTACGTCTACAAAGGTGGCGTAGCCTTTGGGGTACATTTCTTTTACTGTGGGGGCGAAGATCAGGTCGCAGCCTGCCTCTTCTGCTTTGGCGGCGTCTGCATCCAGGTCACGGGGATATTCTTCAAAATCTTCACCGACGCCAAACTGGAGTGGGTTGACGAAGATACTGAGGACAACGAGATCGTTTTCGCGGCGTGCCTGACGCAAAAGAGACAGATGCCCTTCATGGAGATAGCCCATGGTGGGGACTAAGCCTACTGTCCGGCCGGGAAGGCGGGCTGCTTTGATTTGGTTGCGCAGAGTACTGATGTCGCGGATGATTTCCATCTCAGAATTTATCCCGCAGTTTCTCCAGGATTGTTTCATCCATGGTAAATGTGTGTTCCAGGGAAGGGAATGTGCCGTTTTTTACTTCCTGGCCGTAGGTACGCATGGCATCTGCCATGGGGGTGTAGAAACTGCCAAACTGTTTGACGAATTTAGGGCGAAGCTCGTTTTGGAGTCCGAGGATATCATGGTAAACCAGGACCTGTCCGTCACATTCGGCTCCTGCACCGATGCCGATGGTGGGTACGGTAAGTTTTTCGGTAATCAGTGCGGCGAGTTGGCGGGGCACCGCTTCAAGGACGATGGAGCAGACACCGGCGTCTTCCAGAGCCAGGGCGTCTTTGATGAGTTGCCTGGCCATTCTCTCGTCTTTGCCCTGGACGATGAATCCGCCCATCTGGCCCACAGACTGCGGAGTGAGGCCGATATGCCCTATAACAGGGATCCCGGCGCGGACAATCTTTTCCACTGTTTTTGCCATTTCTTTGCCGCCTTCAAGTTTAACCGCAGGAGCGCCCGTTTCCTGAACAGCACGGCCGGCGTTGCGAACGGCTTCTTCTTTGGAGACCTGGTAGGTCATAAACGGCAGGTCGATAACAACCATGGAACGCTTTGCGCCGCGGACGGCCGCTTTGCCGTGGTGAATCATTTCGGCCAGTGTCACGCTCAATGTGTTTTCGTAACCGAGGACGACCATTCCCAGTGAATCGCCCACCAGTATCATATCGATGCCGGCTTCGTCCACTACCTTAGCGGATGGGTAATCGTAGGCTGTGGCCATGGTGATCTTTTCACCGTTTCGTTTCATTTCGGACAGGGTCAGGGTGGTTACGCGCTTTGTCATTCTTCTTCACCTCCAAGTATTTTCAAAAGATTACGACGCTGTACTGTGTCTATTGTCCCTTTGGCTTCGGCCATATCCACTGTGGCCCGGCCCAGGAGTGTGTATAAAGGGATTAATTCAGGGATTTGTTTTTGCATTCCGGCCAGGTGTGCTTCAATGGTGGAGGTATCACCGCGGGCGATGGGCCCGGTAAGCGACTGAACGGTGCCGACGCGCATAATGTTTTTTAATGTCCCTTCAATTAAGGGGTAGAGTGCGGGGAGTGCATCCTTTTTGCTAACACCGGCTGCTTCCATAACGCTCAACGCTGCCTCTGTAAGAGTGGAGAAATAATTGCAGGCAATACAGGCTGCGGCGTGGTAGAGAGCTTTTCCGTCGGTGGGAATTTCCAGCAGGCGGCATTCCAGGTCACCTACAAGGCTGCGTGCGGCCGGCAGCGCTTCCGGGTGGCCTTCGACGGTAATAAATGAGCCCGGGAGATTTTTGATGCCGGCATCCGGATTGGCAAACGTCTGGAGTGGATGAAACGAGATGGTATAAGTACCACGTTTGGCTGCGGAATCCAGGATAGCTGAACTGTGGGCGCCGCTGGTGTGGGCTACGATGCTTCCGCTGGTAAAACCGTTCCAAAGAGCGATTTGTTCACAGACGTCTGTGATGGCCCTGTCCGGTGTTGTCAGAAACGTTATGTCAGCGTTTTTTGTGAAGGCGGCGGGATTTGTGTCATACGGAGCCTGTACAAGCCCGGCGGCACGTGCTGCTGAGGATTCGGTGCGGCTGGCAATACCGGTAATTTTATGACCGGCTGTATGAAAGAGGACCGCCAGGGCGGTACCGACATTTCCGGCACCGATGATGGCAATTTTCATTAGGTACCCCCTTGTGAATTATTTCCCCGGAAAATAACAATGCCTTCTGACCACGTCAGAAGGCATAAATAACCAGTCTTCCCTTCCTCCTGTCCCGGTCCCTATGGATCCAAGCAGTGTTTGGGTTACGTTTTGAAGTTTTGGGTTTTTAGGATTTGTTGGTGCGGCTTGCCCGGCAATACCGCCCACGCGTTCATTTTACCACGAGTTAATCCAGGCTGCAAGGAAATATTTTCTCTACATCCAGGGGATCAGTCAAAAAGAGCGTCGTTAATTTGACCGCATTCTCCATATCGTCCAGGTCCACCATTTCACCCGGTGTGTGTACATAGCGGCAGGGTACGGAAATAACACCTGAGGGAATCCCTTCTTTGGTGAGGTGAATTGCACCGGCATCTGTGCCGCCGGCCACAAGGACCTCAAACTGATAAGGGATGTTATTTTTCTCAGCCAACGCTGCCAGGAATTCTTTTAAGCGGGGATGGCAGATAACTGAAGCGTCTTTCACTTTGACTGTGGGGCCCTTGCCCAGGGATACATCCATGGTGGGCGCTTCAGGCGTGTCGCCGACGAGGGTAACGTCTACAGCCAGCCCAAGATCGGGACTGACCCGATAGCTTGATGTGCGTGAGCCGCGCAGGCCCACTTCCTCCTGGGTTGTGAAGACAGCATAGATTTCGTTGTCTGTCTTGCCCAGTGCCTGCATTACTTTAATAAGAACGGCGCAACCTGCGCGGTTATCCATCGCTTTGCCGATCATTCTTGTTCCGGCCAGAGTGGCATCGCGGTGATAGGTGGCAATGTCACCGAGCTTGACTTTCTGTCTGGCATCCTCTTTGTCTTTGGCACCAATATCGATATAGAGCTTATCCAGGGTAAGTTTCTTGATATCGTCGAGCTTCTCCATGCCGATGGTACCAATGGTGCCGTTGGCAAAGATAACGCGCTGCCCGAGCAGTACGTAGGGAGATAAGCCGCCTACATTGCTGAAGCGCAGAAAACCTTCCTTTTCAATATAGGTGACAATCATGCCGATTTCATCCATATGGGCGGCAATCATGATTTTGGCGCCGGTGCCCTTTTTTACGGCATAGAGATTTCCCATATTATCGGTATACACTTCATCAACATAGTCTTTTATTTCGTCGCGGATCACGCGGGCGATTTGCTCCTCCCGGCCGGACGGACCGTATGTTTCACTAAGTTTCTTAAGAAGTTCCTTCAAGGGGAAGCCCTCCTTCGGCTATGGCGTTTAGAATTCCTTTGGCCAGTCGTAAGGTATTTTGGTAATCGTCCAGATTGATAATAGACGCCGGTGAATGAATATACCTGCAGGGTACGGCAATGACTGCGCTGACAATACCGGCATGTGTCTGGTGGATTTTTCCGGCATCAGTCCCAGCGGTGGTTAAACGACGGAACTGGAACGGAATACCCAACTTCTCCGCAGTACCTGTGACCAGGTCAACCATTTGCTGTGAAGCGATAAACGAGGAATCCATCAGGGTAATGGCCGGACCGTCGCCAAGCGTGGTCACCTGACCGGCTTCTTTTGTACCGGCGACGTCAGAGGCTGATGTACTTTCGATGACAAGAGCCACATCGGGATGAACCGAGTAGGCTGCTGCTCCGGCACCACGCAGGCCCACTTCTTCCTGGACGGTAAACACGGCGTTTAGTTCCAGGTCAAAATCTTCTTTAAGCAGTTCGGCCAGGATGGCACAGCCTGCGCGGTCGTCAAATGCCTTACCGATTAAACAATTATCTCCGGCCTCACGGGTTTGGGAAGCGAAAGCGACATAGTCGCCAATTTTGGCCAGTTTTTCCGCTTCATCCTGGCTGCGGACGCCCAAATCAATATAGAGATTGTCGATGTCAATAGGTTTTTTTCGCTCTGCAGGCTTTTGAAGATGAACGGCTTTGGCGCCGATGACACCGGGCACGCGGTCTTTGCCTACAACAACTTGCTTTGAAACAAGGACACGGTCATCAATGCCACCCACTTTGATAACCCGTAAAAGTCCGCTTTTTTCATAGCCGGCCACCATCAGGCCGATTTCATCCATATGGGCGGCCACCATGACCCGGGGCTTTTTGCCAACACCTTTTTTGACAAACAGGTTGCCCAGGGAGTCTGTAGTCATTTCTTCGGCAATCGGTGCCAGTTCTTCTCTTAAAATATCCCGGACCTGTGATTCATCACCGGATACACCGTAAGCTTCCGTCAGTTTTTTTAGCAGCATAGCAAACCCTCCACAAAAGCGCTGTCCACAGCGGCGATGAAATATGCCAGTAACCTGCCCGCCTGTTTGACATCTTCCAGGTCAAGAAGTTCCACTGATGTGTGCATATAGCGGAGTGGAATCGAAACAAGGCCGGTGGGAATTCCCCCGCGTGTCACCTGGATGGCACGGGCGTCTGTCCCGGTCGCTCCGGCGGCAACTTCCAGCTGATAAGGAATTTTATATTCTTTGGCAATCCGGAGGATTTCCTCGCCCACTTTGGGGTGAATATTGGGTCCGACTGTAACCGCGGGCCCTTTGCCCATCTTTGATGTTTCGTGTTCCGGCACGCCGGGCATTTCACCGTGCGTCACGTCTACGGCAATACCGATATCCGGGACTACGCCGTATGTGGCGGTGGCGGCACCGCGGACACCCACTTCTTCCTGAACTGTGGCCACGGCAAAAACATCAGCTGAATGCTGCAGTCGCTTTAGTTCCATCAGACAGGTCAGCAGAACGGCTATGCCGGCACGGTCATCAAGCGCTTTGGCGGCCACGGAATTGCCGGCCAAATCGATCATTTCACGGCGGATTACAGCCAGGTCACCTACAGAGACAACTTTTTTTACTTTATCTTCTGACATGGCCACATCAATGTGTAAGTCTTCCATTTTGTGTGCTTTGCCTGCATCTTCCGCATCCATCAGGTGAGGCGGCTTGACACCAATGACTCCGGGCAGCACTTCCCTGCCGTAGAGGATGACTTCCTGGCCCACAATGGTCCGCGGGTCGATCCCTCCCACCGGAGAGAAGCGGAGAAAGCCGCCCTTCTCGACCTTTGTCACCATCAGGCCGATTTCATCCATATGGGCCGCCAGGAGAATGCGGGGACGTGTTTCCCCCTGTCCTTTTTTATAAAAGACAACATTACCGAGACGGTCCTGCCGTGTTTCGTCGGCATAATCCGAAAATGCCGCGGAGACCATTCTTGCTACATTATGTTCATAACCGGAAACGCCGGGCGCTTCACAGATGTCTTTAAGGAATTGCCTGATATCCAAGTTGAGACCCCCAATTCTGAAAACAGGTTAACAAAAACTATTTTCCACATTGGCCATCTTTTTCCTCTAATAAATATTTGTCCTACAAAAAGAATTTCCCTCAGAGAGGGAAATGATGCAAACCATATATAATTAGGCGGACGCTTACAACTCTTTGCCTCTTTTCTCTGTTATCTTGATTTTCATAACGGCAGTCTCTTCTGAAAACTTTTTAGTCCTTAACAGTTTCTCTTCGAGCTCCCTGGGGTTGGGCTCCAGTTGATTGAGCATTGTTTGCATCCCATAGACTCTTTCTGTTTCGTCTGTTATGACAGACATGTTGCCAAAGATAACGACAGAACGATATGAGTGGGTACAACGGCCGCTCTGGTAGCCCCTGTCTTCAATGACTGTGGCACAGACTGACGAATTGTCCCTGATTATATCCAGCTTCAGACCAGAGATGGGACTGTGTAAGTAGAAAACATCAGCTTTGGCATCATAGCCATAACTCAGTGTGACCACATACGGCTCATTGTTGCGGCACATGGCAATCATAGCATATTTGCCTGCTTTTAAAATAGACTGCAGTTCTTGCTCGTCTTTAATTTCACGCTGGGGAAGATGCATATGATAGTTTTCTGTCATCTACCTTCTCCTTATTGTGTTTTTTGCAAGAGTTCCCGGTAAAGGCCGGGCATGCAGGCCAATTCCCGGTGCGTGCCCTCCTGACTAATTTTGCCCTCTTCCAGAACGATTATCCTGTCGGCATACTCCACAGTAGAGAGCCGGTGTGCAATGATAATCGATGTACGGTTCTCAAGCAGTTTGTGCAGGGCGTCCTGAATCTGTGCCTCGGTACGGGTATCCACGCTGGCGGTTGCTTCGTCTAGAATCAGGATGGCAGGGTCGCGCAAAAGCGCCCGGGCAAAGGCAATCAACTGACGCTGACCGGCGGAGAGGACACTGCCCCGCTCGTGTACTACGGTGTTATACCCCTGCGGCAGGGCGACGATAAACTGGTGGGCGTGTACGGCCCTGGCAGCTGCTTCAACCTGTTCCTGCGTGGCATCGGGATTACCGTAGAGAATGTTCTCTCCGACAGTCCCGTTAAACAGGAAGGTATCCTGCAGTACAAGGCCAATTTGCCTGCGGAGCGAATCCAGGGTAACATCATAAATATTATGCCCGTCAAGGAGGATTTGCCCGGAGGATACGTTGTAGAACCGGCAAAGCAAATTGACCAGGGTTGTTTTGCCTGCTCCGGTGGGGCCCACCACTGCCAGTGTTTCACCGGCCTGCAGTTCAAAACTGATTCCCCTAAGAACTTCCTGGTCTTTTTCGTAAGCAAAGTGAACATTCTGAAATGCCAGATGGCCGTTAACATCGGAGAGTTGATAGGCTGTGGATGAATCTGTTTCCGGTTCGGAATCCATAATCCCGAATATTTTTTCGGCGGCGGCCAGTGCGGACTGCAGGCTGTTGTACACCTGAGACAGGTCACGGATTGGCGCATAGAACCGCGCTGTGTAGTCGAGGAAGAGATAAAGCGTGCCGATTGGAATCAGGGCACGCACAACCTGGCCCCCGCCATACCAGAGAACGATGGCTGTGCCGATGGCGCTGATCACTTCAATAAAGGGTAAAAAGATACTGAACAGCGAAATGGCATACATATTCGCTTCGTAGTTTTCCTGGTTAATCCGGTCAAAACGTCCGGCGTTTTCCTGCTCCCTTGTAAAAGATTGTGTAATGCGGACGCCGGAGATGCTCTCCTGCAGGTTGGTGTTAACATCTGCTATTTTCTCCCGTACGGCACGGTAGGCGTGCAGTACCCGGTTACGAAAATAAGTGGCTGTAATAAATAAAAGCGGCAGTGTCAGAAAAGTCATCAGGGCCAGCTGCCAGTTTTCCCGCAGCATGATGATGATAATTCCGACAAGCAGCAGCGAGTCGCCCACAATATGTGAAATGCCGCCGGAGATCATTTCCGTTAAGGCTTCAGTATCGTTTGTCACGCGTGACATGACCTTGCCGGTGGGCTGTTTGTCAAAATAACGGAAAGGCATCCGCTGCAGGTGCTCAAACAGCTGTTTGCGCAAAGAAAAAATGGCATTATGCCCTACAGTGGCCATCAGATATTGCTGGCCAAAGGAAGTCGCCCAGTTGAGCAGGTGAGTCAGCAAAAAAAGGCCCACAAGCAGGTTCAGCCGCTCCAGGTTGCCGGTATCGATGGCTGTGTCGATGGCAAGTTTAACGATATAGGGACCGGCCAGAGTCGTCAGTGATGAAAGCGCCATGAGTACCAGGGCAGCAAATGCTGTACCTTTAAACGGTTTAATGTAGGACAAGAGACGGCGGAGAATCTTACGGTCCACTTTAGCCGATTCATCCAGTGTACGGGACTGACTGATCATGTGGTCCACGGCGCATCACCCCCTTTGGGGCAGCCAAGCGAGCGGCCACCAAACTGAATATTATAAATATCCCGGTAGAGCGGACTTTCTTCGAGAAGTTCTTCGTGAGAACCGCGGGCCACGATTTGGCCGTTATCCATCACCAGGATTAAATCAGCGGCCAGGACTGTGGATATTCGCTGGGCGATAATAAATGAAGTCCTGCCTTCCATCAGTGTATCCAACGCACCGCGGATCAGGTATTCTGTATGGGCATCAACACTGGACGTGTAGTCGTCAAGAATAAGAATCTTTGGATCTTTCAGGAGTGCACGGGCGATGGCAATGCGCTGTTTCTGACCGCCGGACAGGTTGACACCTCTCTCACCCACCAGTGTATCGTAACCCTGGGGCAGGGACTCGATAAACTCATGAATCTGGGCGGCTTTGGCAGCCAGGATAATGGCCTCCCGGTCCGCCTGCGCATCACCGTAACCGATATTTTCCGCAATGGATGTGGAAAAAAGGAAAGTGTCCTGGGAAACAAAACCGGTAGCCCGGCGCAGGGAATGCAGTTTATATTTGCGGATATTCTCCCCGTCAAGCAGGACCTGGCCTTCTGTGGGATCGTAAAAACGGGGAATCAGGCTGACCAGCGTAGTTTTGCCGGAACCGGTGGTTCCCACAATAGCTATATTCTCTCCGGGCCTGGCTGTAAATGAGATGCCTTTTAAGGCCTCAACACCTTCCCGGTAAGAGAAATAGACATCGCGAAACTCAATCTTTCCTCTGGCGCGGACCAGTTCACGGGCATCCGGAGCATCCTCAATTTCAGGCCGGGTATCGAGGATTTCAAAAACTCGTGCCGAGGATGTCAGTGCACGCTGGGAAAGGTTCACGACCCAGCCCAGCATCCGCATCGGCATCACCAACAGCAACAGATAACTGTTAAAGGCGATTAACTCACCCAACAGCAGTCGGCCGGCTATCACTTCGCGGCCGCCGTACCAGAGAATGAATCCGGCAGCCAGGCCGGTGAGGAAACCAAGGAAAGGGAAATAATAGGCCCAAATGCGTACGGCTGCCAGGTTTTTGGTCAGGAGTGCAGCGTTTTCGTTCTGAAATTTTTCCGATTCGCCAACTTCACGGCCAAATGCTTTAACCACCCGGATGCCGGTGATGTTTTCCTGTAGTACAGAGGTCAGCTCGGCAAGCTGTTCCTGAATCGCCTGGTAGGCCGGGCCCACTTTGCGTCCGAAGCGTAAAATGGCGACCAGAATAAAGGGCAGGGCGATCACAGTCAGCGCCGCGAGACGTACGTGCATGGAGAAGATAACGATTACAACCCCTATAAAAGTGACGACCCCCTGGAACAAATGAATCAGGCCGAACCCGTAAAAGCGCTTGAGCATATCCACATCAGCGGTGGCGCGGCTCATCAGCTGTCCGGTCTGGGTGCTTTCGTAGAATGAAAAGGACAGATGCTGCAGGTGGTCATAAATCCGGTTACGCAAGTCATAAATAATTCTTTGGGCTACCTTCTCCATCAGAAAGCGCTGGAGAAAGGAAAATATACCTTTAATAACCGTAACAAAAATGATCCCCCCGCCGATCCAGGGCAAAAGAAAAACCTGTCCTCCCAACACGGCCTGGTCAATGACCACGCGGATAAATTGCGGAATGAGCAGGTTTAACCCCATCACAATCAGTGTGGAGAACGCAGCCCCCGCAATTCCCGGCCAATAGGGAACAAGTTTGACAAGCAAACGTTTTATATTCAAGAATTCCACGCACCTTTGGTAGCAGCTACTTCGTTAACTTCTATAATTTCGGCTGATTTCCTGTAACAGATGATAGACGGTTTCGGTCTGGCTGACAGTGAGTGTGCCTGTTCCGCAGCTTGGTGTAAACAGGAGCTGCCTTCCCATCCTGCCGCCATCCACTCCCTTTTTCTTCAGGGTGGCGAAGTTCTCTTCCAGGCGGCTTAACAGTGATTTGACTGTTTCAGTTTCCACTTCATCCGATGTGGGCACAAGCCCCCAGGCCAGGTGGCCGCCGCGGGCAAGATAAGCATCAAATTCAGACGCGTACAGGACAAGTGATGTAAAGTAATGATAAACATCAATATTGACAATGTCAAAGGGCAGCTCAAAAAGCAATGACCAGTCAACCCCGGCACAGGCATGCACACCAATGGAGGCACCTTCCTCGTGGGCTGCATCCATCAACGGGCGCAGGCTGTCCTGAATGGCCTGTCTGGAGAGCCCGACAAATGTGGACTGCCCGTAGCCATAAACGGCAGGGTCGTCAATAAACAAAATAACGGGAAGGCCGAAAGCCTGCAGGGTCCTGATCTGCCAGCGTACCTGGCATACCAGGCTGCGTACCAGAATATCCCGCAGCTCATCGTTGTAAAATGCCGGCTGCATGTTTGCGTCGGTCACCTGAAAACCCATTGATACCGGCCCTGTTACCTGTCCTTTTATGTAACGGGCCGTCCCGGCCCCCTGATCCCGTAAACGGCTGAGAAACGCATAAAAACCCGCGGCTGCCGACTCAGGAAAACTGAAGTGCTCAGGCGCATTCGGGTCGGACTCGTCAAGCACTTCGGTATAAAATGCAGTCAGGCGTTCCAGCCAGTCGGCTGCGCCGGTGGTAAAATAGGGAGAGCGGCCGCTCTCTTCTGCAATCAGCCCGCGCACCAACAGCGGCGTCAGATACTGCCGGATAAACCCTTCCTCTTTTCCTGCCATCGGAAGCTGGGGCCAGTGGGGAATCTTTGGCACTGCATTAAATATCATCTCCAGAGCCGGTTCTGCCTCTGTTTGCGGCAGGCTGCCGATTCCTGTGGCCAAACCTGAAAAGTCACTCATTTTATCCTTCCATTCTAAACTGCTTGACGGCTTTGCGCAGTTCTTTCATTTTTGCCTTGTTGGCACTCATCAGGCCGTATTCTACACTGTCAACCAGAGCCTGCCAACTGGCTTCGATAATATTGGGTGAAACACCTACTGTGCCCCATGATTTTTTCTTGCGTTCGTCACGGGTCTCAATCAGCACACGGACGCCTGCACCGGTGCCGTCTTTACCGTCGAGCACACGAACCTTGTAGTCCACCAGCCTGAAGTGCCTGATTTCCGGGTACACTTCTTCCAAAGCTTTACGCAGTGCCTGGTCAAGGGCGTGTACAGGGCCGTTGCCCTCACCGGCAGTGAGAAACTCTTGATCGCCAATGCGTACTTTCACTGTTGCTTCTGAAATAATCTCGCCGTTCTCGCCGCGCTTTTCGACGATAGTGCGTACCCCCACCAGTTCAAAGAGACGCTGGTGAATTTTAAACGCTTTCCAGATGATTAGTTCAAAGGATGCCTCTGCTCCCTCGAACTGGTAGCCTTTGTGCTCCAGTTCTTTTAAGCTGTTGAGCACCGCCTTGATCTGCGGGGTCTCCCTGGAGAGGTCAATATCATTTTCACGTGCTTTGTAAAGAACATTACTTTTACCCGAAAGCTCGGATACCAGGACGCGGCGTTTATTCCCCACCAGTTCCGGCTGAATATGCTCGTAGGTATGGGCATGCTTGAGAACGGCATCAACATGGATACCGCCTTTATGCGCAAAGGCATTGTCTCCCACATACGGATGCTGCTCCTGCGGCGACAGATTAGCCAGTTCAGCCACATAGCGCGACAGGCAGGTCAATTCTTCAAGCTGTTCCGGGTGAACAAGCAGTGCATTGAGTTTAAGCTGCAAATTAGGGATAATTGTACACAAATTGGCATTGCCGCAGCGTTCACCGTAGCCGTTTATCGTGCCGTGAATCTGGTCAATGCCCATCTGCGCGGCGATAATGGAGTTGGCCACCGCCATTCCGGCATCGTCATGGGCATGGATGCCCAGTTTTGTTTTAATTTCCTTTTGGACGGCACGCAATACTTCCTGCAGCGTAAACGGCATCACACCACCGTTTGTGTCGCAGAGCACCACCAGATCGGCACCGGCCTCTTCTGCGGCTTTTATCGTAGCCATGGCATATTCCGGGTTATAATGGTAGCCGTCAAAAAAATGTTCCGCGTCGTAGATTACTTCACGGCCCTTTTCCTTTAAATAGACAACCGTGTCTTTAATCATGGCCAGATTTTCATCCAGTGTCGTGTTAATGGCGTCGGTCACATGAAAATCCCATGACTTGCCGAAAATTGTAATCACTTTGGTTTCTGCCGACAACAAAGCGCGAATATTTAAATCATCCTGAACACGGATACCGGCTCGCCGTGTGCTGCTAAAAGCAGATACTTTGCTGTGATTTAAATCCAATTGGCGGACTTTGCGGAAATATTCAATGTCTTTGGGGTTGGAGCCCGGCCAGCCCCCTTCAATATAATCAATGCCAAAGGCGTCAAGTCTCTTGGTAATTTTTAGTTTGTCACTCACGGAAAATGAAATGGACTCCCGCTGGGCACCGTCCCGTAGTGTTGTATCGTAAATACTCAGCCTGTTCAAGCTGTCTCCCCTCCCGGTTGAATCCGTAAAACATTTTTTTGGTCTTTTTGGTCTGTTGGCGTAAATAATAGAATTATTATACTATACGCCTGTCATCGTGTCCAGAACGGATAGCCGCCAAATAGGCTGTGTAAAGATAGCACAAACGGTGAAAAATAAAACAGATAAACCAAACAAAATCAAGGAGGATACACATGACAGTTCAGTCTGATCTGAAAAAAGCAATCGCCAGCGCAGAAAGCGCTAAAGGCGAGTATGCCATGTTCGCCGAAGCAACAGATGATCAGATGGCCAAAGCCATGTTCCAACAAATGTCACAGGATATGGATCATCACGTGCAGCAGTTAAACAGCCGTCTGAAGTATTTATCTGAAAACAACCCCATGAACCAGAATCCACAGCAGCAATAAAAAATAACGGAAGCCATAAACGGCTTCCGTTATTTTTTTGTCTGTTATTGGTACCGTTTCCAGCACTTACAGATATCTTCTCTCCGGAGCATTTTAGTATAATGGATACAGCTTTTTTGTTTCGGGGAGGAAATAATGAATTTAAACAACAAGAACACTGCAATCGCGCTTTTCTACATACTTGCCTTTAGTTTAGCACTACTGTTTCATACCTGGTCAGCCAATAGTATGGCTGTGCCAAAAGAGGACAGGCTCCCTGTAGAGGCTGCAATTCCTGCATTTGAGGCACCCCGTATCCTGGAACCTGACCAGCAGGAAGTAACGGATGTCATCTCCCGGGAAGATTCCTCCGTTATAGCAGCAAGCCAGGCAGAAACCGCTACCGAAGCTCTCCCTGCCGACAATCCCGGCCAGGCAAAAAATCGCTCATCAAAAACAGAATTAGCGTCCAGACAACAGTCAGAGCGGAATCGTTCTGAAAATGTTACGGAGTCATTAGCTCCGGCACCTGGAAACGATACGGAGCCTCCACCAGGCTCAGAAGATCCCCCGCCCCCTCCTGAGCCCAAGCCTGAACCCGAGCCCGGCCCGTCTGCAGCCGATACAGAATTGAATCCATATGTGCTGGATGTCATCAGAACGTATACCAACGGTCCATACCCCTATCTTTTAAATACAGACTATGCCAATTACAACGGCGTCACGGAAAATATCTTCTACCGCGGCAGCCTACTGGCCAAAGCCCACCCCAGCGGCAGTAAAGCCAGTCATTGTTCCGGTATCACTTTTGAAGTGTTTTTTAAAGCCATGCAGCAGCGCAACCGAAAACTGGGCCTTGACGTATACGACTTTAACGGTATGCGTTTTGACGAACTGCATGACTTTCTCCTGACTTGGTATGTGGCCAGCGGCAGTAAAACAACAAACAACATTGAGGTTGCCGTGGAAAAATACGGTCTCGGGACACGGATCAGCCGCTTTGAAGAGGCCAGGCGCGGAGATTTTATGGATATCTCCCGCAGCAACTGGACCGGTCATACCGTTGTTTTCCTCAACTGGGTCCGTGACGACAGCGGCAGTATCACCGGCCTTCATTACTGGTCCAGTCAGGGCTCAACAAACGGTATCGGGGAAAAAACCGAATACTTTGACACCAGCGGCCGGGGCAACGTCTTAGCCAACCAGGTCTACATCGCCCGAATCCTGCCTGTCCACCAGTATAGGGCATTTCGTTAACAAAAATGAGTATCAATAAAAAACGCCGCTTACCGGCGTTTTTTTGTTTATAGCTTTTCCGTTCGCTTTACATGCTTTTGTGAAATCCAGCCCAGGTAACCGCCTGACAGAAGTCCCACAGCTGAGCAAAGTCCCACAGCAACCAAATACGGCTCCATACCAAGTGACTTCAACCTGAAGTAGATTTCAGAGCCGTCTCCAAACACTAAAAAGGAAATCATGAACCCGCCGGTAAAGCCGGCCGCTGTTCCTGCTGCCGCCCCAAGGATTGAAGAAATAATTTTTCGCATATCCTTCCTCCTCAATCGATTAAAAATCCGTCACTTCACCGCCACCCTTGATGGGGCGCTCTGTACGGGTGTTGATATCCAGAGTCATACCGGGTTCGATGGTGCCGCTGCGGGTGTAGCCGCGGTCTTCCCAGAAGCCGCCGCGGTCTCCCTCTGTGAATTCGATGTCACTTAGCCATTTGCAGGACTTATAGCCCCACAGGTGGGGAATCAGAAGGCGGAGCGGTCCGCCGTATTCTCTCTCGAGGGGTTCGCCGTCAACAGCCCAGACGAGCATGACGCGGTCGTTAAGCTGCGATAGAGGAATATTTGTATCATAGCCGCCGATACTTGTAAAGGTGACATGGCTGGCCTGCGGCATGAGACGGATGTCTTTGCTGAAATCTTTCCAGAGCACACCGTCCCAGTTGGCGCGCACCGACCAGCCGCTGACAGAGGTCAGGCGTGCGTCAAGGCGGGTAAACGGCAGCTGTTTGATTTCATCCAGTGTATATGAGAGCTCCCCTTCCATCAGACCCCAGACTTTCAGCCGGTAAGTATCGGGGTTAATTTTGGGAATACCTTCCGCCTTAAAGACGGGTGTGTTCATGCGGGCCAGAATGCTCATACTGTTTAGGCTCCCTTCACTTACGTTGCATAGCTGACGCCAAAACCGCCGCGGGGATAACGAAACTCCACATTCTGCGGACAGGCAAACTCACAGGCTCCGCATTCCACGCAGCGCCGCCAGAGAATGTCCAGTTCCTTTGCAGTGTCATCCCAAAAGAAAACACCTGAGGGGCAGACGTAGATACAGTTTTGCTGTTTGCAGCTTTTACAGCGCTTCCGGTCTTTAAGTGTTATATGGCTAACTTCATCAGGATTTATCGTAACCAGATACAGGTAATCTTCACCGGCCACTACAGCACCCCCCAGTTACCGAGGCCAAGTAAAAGGTCCATAAAGCTATTGGCCGGAGACTGCTTGTCGTGAACAATACCGGTCATTTTGGCAATTTTTTCACTGTCCGTATCCATCCCCACACGGAAATATTCATATGACAAGTCATTGACCAGGGTGTTTAGCAGGTAATCGGAGTCGCTGCCACGCCCATGGTAGTACTTTACATTATCACTGGCCTGGTTGATGTTTTTCATATAAAAGCTGTTTTCCAGCTTCCTTTTGTACCCTTTAAGCATTCCGGCTGAGAAATCCTGTTTAACCTTGGCCTGTACTGCGGTCTCAGCTGCCGCTTTGCCGGAAAGCATGGCCAGATCAGTACCGCGGCGTCCGCTGACCATAATAGCAGCGTCTCCAACCACCATCACGCCGTCTCCATAAAATTTAGGCATAACAGCCGCTCCACCCTGGGGAATCAGGTGGGCGGCATATCCTTCAGGCTTGCCGCCCTGAAGCAGGCGGCGCACATACGGATGCTCTTTGAGACGCGTCAGAAGATCCGGAATACTGAGGCGGTACTCGCTTATCTTTTCAACAGACATGCCCATTGTCAGGGAAATGGACTCCTTGTTTGTAAAGATTCCCGCCAGGCCAACCGCCTGTCCTGTGGGGTAACCAATCATGGCTAACACCGCTCCTTCCCCCTTTTCCAGAAGGAAGCGGTCCTCAATTTTCTCCTGGGGCAGGGATATGGTCTCCCTTACCCAGAGGCTGACATGCTTTCCTTCTGCTTTTTGTCCAAGGCCGGATTTTTTTGTCAGGGACGACAGGACGCCTTCGGCCAAAATGACCTGGTCGGCTTCCACTACGGAACCGTCATCCAGAATTATCCCCCGTACCGGTCCGCGTCCGACTGTTTTTTTCTCGTAGTGCAAATCACGAACCATTGCCTGTGTCTGCAGTACTGCTCCGGCTTTCACCGCCTGGTCTGCAAGCCAGCGATCGAAGCGTGGTCGAAGTGCGGTACATTTGTTATAGGGCGGGCTCGCAAAACGCAGACCTGTAAAGCCGATTTCCACTGCAGAGTCTTTGTCCAGAAACCACAGGTTGTCCCTGGTAACCGCCCGCTCAAGCGGTGCGTCCTGCCAAAACCCGGGGACAATTTCAGCCGTTGGTTCGGTGTAGATCACACCACCAAACATATTTTTATTGCCTGGGAAATCTCCACGTTCCAAAAGTGCCACGTTCATGCCGTTTTTAGCCATATGCAGCGCTGCAGAACTCCCGGCCGGCCCTGCACCGACCACCACAGCATCAAAATGAGTCAAACTATCCACCCCGTTTCGCAAATAGTTTTTGCGAACAGGGCCAGGAGAATACGCTGCTTTCAGCTATCAGCATTCCAAGGACGATTAGTCCGCCACCCAAAAGGATCCTTTCTCCAAGAATTTCACCAAGCAGAACGGCGGCAAAAAATGCGGCAAATACCGGCTCGGCCGAGAGAACCACAGCTGTTCGGGTCGGTGTTGTATATTTTTGCATGGTAGCCTGAACGAAAAAAGCAAATGTCGTGGCCAGGACGGCTGTGATAAACAGAGCCTGCCAGATATTGGCCGTAAACGAGTGCGGCAGTAAAACCTTTTCGGTTAACATTGCCCCGGCACCGCTAAGCAGGGCCACAGCCGCCAGCTGGAGGAAAACAAGTTGAATGATATCATGATCATGACAATAGCGCCCGACAAAAATCACCTGCAGTGCAAAACAGACGGCGCAAAATATCACCAGAACATCACCGGGATTTAACTGCAGTGAAGTTTGCAGAGAAAGCAGGGCGACACCGGCAAATGCACTAAGTGCACCGGCCCAGGCTGAAACGGGAGGTGATTTTCTCGTCTGAATGGCAAGCAGAAGCGGCACCAGAACAACCACCAACCCGGTGAGAAATCCTGCATTTGACGCAGTGGTATAAAGTAACCCGATGGTCTGCAAGGAGTATCCGCCAAAGAGAAAGAGGCCCAATACCAGGCCGGCTAAAACAGTTTCCTTTTTAAGCCGCAATACACGCCGCGGCGCCATGGCAAAAAGAAGCATAGCCGCAAGAGTAAAACGATACAAATTAAAAGAAAAGGGAGCGATTTCTGCCAGCGCATTTTTTACGGAGACGAACGTCAGCCCCCAGACAAGGGCTACAAGAAGTAGACTTAAGTCAGCTGCAAAACGTGGTGGTTTTTTTTCCATAGATCCTCCTACTAATTAATCCATATTGCCCGGATACGTTCTGATAGGGTATATTAGTACTAAGGAGTTGATGAGCCATGACACGCTGTATCATGGTGTTTTTATACAAATGGATTAACGGCGAGCCCCAGTATCTTCTACTAAAAAGGAACCGGGAACTGGGCGGCTACTGGCAGCCTGTTACCGGCTTTATCGAGGAACCGGAAACAAACAGGCAGGCAGCACTGCGGGAACTTGGTGAAGAAACCGGCATCGTGGAATACGAACGTGTCACGGATCCCAAACATTACTTCTTTTTTGATATGCACGGTGTTCAGTGCTCTGTGTCGGTATTGGCGGTGGAAGTGACAGATCCGCCGGAGATAGAGATTTCATTTGAACATACCGAGCATAAGTGGCTTTCATACGAAGAGGCCAGAAATACATTGTTTTGGGAAAATAATGTGGAGACGCTGGATAAGCTGCACAACCAGCTAACCGGCGGGAAGAAATAACGGACCGTTATTACGGTCCTTTTTTTGTTTAATTCTCATTAATTCGTTTTACGGGTCAAGAAATCCTCTCCCTGCTTCCTGAGAATATATCAGGCCCCGGTTCTCACTCTTTTTGCAAGTCCGTTACCCTCTGTCATATTATAGCCTATTGCATCCGCTTTTTTCAAAGCTTTTATTGCTGCATCCCTTGCTTCAATGTTCGAAATCTGATACCGCGGTGGTCAAATCCTCTTTTCACGCCCTGGGCTGCTATCCAGGCTTCTTTATGCGCCATAAATTCTTCTTCAGACAAAATGGTATACTGGGCCAGAACAAAAGATTCTGTAATCCCAACCGAGACGATTGAAAGTGGTTTTTTGTTTTTCAGGGCCCTTAGTAGTAAGCCCATGAGTTCGCAGCTGCCTACCAGTTTAGAATTCAACCATTACAACTCCTCCCGTGAACCTCCTGGCTTATCATATTATATCGCCTGCTGGTAATTTACGTGCAAATTATGCAGCAGTGGAGCATATACATCTCAGTTGATTATGGTACAGGCAAACTACTGTATACGCAATTTTGCTAATAAGCTTACATATAGTGTAATAGCTGCAGCTCAATAGTTGCATCAGGCTGACCTGAGGAGGCACTATGAAAAAGGTCAATATTATCTATTCCTCTGTAAACCGGAGTAACCATATTATCCGTTATGGTGAGTATTTTAAAGTAGAGGTGATGAAAAGACCGGATGTGCATATTCATCTTGTTGAAGAAGAGGATCACATTGACAATATCCTCAAAAAAGCAAAATTTGACCCACATTTTATTTTCTTCGATGATTTCACGATGAACTATACCATGCATGGCTTGGAGCATGTTCAAATTCCAAAGGGAGTTCTGTACTGGGATATCCATCGGAACCAGGTTGAGCTGCGAAATTTTGTGAGAAAGAATCATGTCGATCTTGTCTTTTCATTTTACCGTGACACATTTACCGATTGGTTTCCCGACCTTGCAGCTAAATTCAGATGGTTGCCGAACTTTGTAAATATTGAAGTTTTTAAGGATTACGGTCTAAAAAAAGAAATTGACTATTTACTCATGGGAGCATTAAGTGAAAAAGTATATCCTCTCCGCACAAAAATCGCTGCCGAAATGGCGGATGTTGAGGGGTTTGTCCATCACCGGCATCCCGGCTACAGAGACTTTCTGCCGGAAGAAGGGCAGTTGGTCGGGGAATCTTTTGCCAGGGAAATCAACAAAGCCAAGATGTTTTTCACTGATGACTCCATCTTTAAATACCCAATCGCAAAATATTTTGAGGTGCCGGCCTGTAATACGCTTCTTTTGGCGTCTGGTTCGCGAGAACTCACAGACCTGGGGTTTGTTGACGGTGTGACATTCGTGGAAGTCAACCATACCAATTATCTGCAAAAGGCTAAATACTACCTGAAAGATGAAGACGCAAGACTGACCATCGCCCAAAGAGGTTATGAAATGGTTAGAAAGAAACATTCCACGGCAGCCAGGACACATCAGTTTGTCAATGATCTGAGAACATTTTTGGCAAGAAACGCTTAGTCAGGGGGAGTACAGTGAAACCTACTAAACTGAGCAGCGGTGAATTAATGGATATGATTTTGAGAGCTCTGGACCGTCAGCTCCCTCTTGCCGTGGTATCTCTGGGGGCGAGTGAATCTTTTGTACTGGCTCAGGAAACTGTGCTGCCTTACCGTGAGTTTATGAGGCATGCTGAAGCATGCGTTGCTAACATGGGTTTACGGCGGGGTCAGCAGCACCGTGGGGTCCGGTTCCCCAACCTGGAGGCCCGGGATGTTTTAGCCGAGGCCCTGAGAAGAACAAATATTATTGGCTATAATTTAATCATCCGGGACAAACATTCAGGGCTGTTAACTGAAAAAGTATTAGACTATTATAATTTGTGGCCTGAATATACCTTTGAAGCATATATCAGGCGGGTTATCATGTTTTCTCAAAAGGAGAAGTTTGAGAATATGTTAAGGGGAAAACGTATCCTGCTTATTTGCGGCTACGCCGATGAAGTCAAAAAAGCAATGAATAAAAACCTGCAGGAAAAGCTGGGCTTTACGATTGCGGGAACAGTAAAAATACATGAATATGAAGACATTCCACGAGCGAAAAAAGAAATCATGGCCATTGATTTCGATGTTGCACTACTTGCGGCCGGACTTAATGCGATCATTCTGGCTGTATTTATTGCAGAACGTACGGGAAAAGTAGCTTTTGATATCGGTCAGGGTATGGAGTCATTAATAACGGGTGAAATCCAGGATGCTCAGGGTTTTATTTCTCAGGCAATTGGTATCGTCAGATTACTGGACATTTAGATTATTCCTGCAGACGAAAGACCGGCCTTTAGACAGGACCGGTCTGCTTGGCGTTACGTACCTTTTGGTGCTCAGCCAGGGCGTTTGTCAGGTCAACCAAAACCGGACTAACAGCATCCAACCACGAAATGTCAAACGCACTGTGATCCACTGCCAGGATAACACAATCCTGGCGCAAAAGAGTATCCTCACCCAGGGGAACGCTGTGGAGATCTGCCCGGTTTATCTTGATCTTTTTAACAAGGGGGTCGTGAAAAGTTATCTGTGCCCCTCCTTTTTGCAATTTCTTGATTAGCTTGATGACGGCCGACTCGCGTATATCATTCACATCTCTTTTATACGTTACTCCCAGAATAAGGACTTTGCTTTCGTTTAGGCTCTTGTTGGCAGCGGCCAGCGTTTCCCTGATCAGACCTGTTATATAATCCGGCATGGCAGCGTTTATGCGGCGCGCAAGTTCTGCAAGTTTTGCCGGGGTTCCCCGGTTTCGCGCCCAGGATGTATAGTAAACACTGTCCACAGGGATACAGTGCCCGCCCACTCCCGGCCCGGGATAAAATGACTGAAAACCGAATGGCTTTGTAGCTGCCGCGTCAACCACCTGCCAGATATCTATGCCGTTGGCACGACAGACCTGCGCCATCTCGTTAACAAGTGCAATATTCACGTCTCTGTATGTGTTTTCCAGAAGCTTCGAAAGCTCAGCGGCAGCAAGTGCGGCCACAGGGACGACTGTCAGGCCAAGCTGCTCATAAAACCGGCATGCCAGATTCCGGCACGCGGGAGTCAGCCCGGCTACCAGTTTGGGAATGTTACTGACTCCGAACGATTTATTTCCCGGATCGAGCCGCTCCGGAGAATAGGACAGAAAAAAATCGCTGCCGGCCGCCAGGCCCTTGTTTTGCAAAAGCGGCAGTATTTTTCCCTCAGTAGTTCCGGGAGCTACCGTACTTTCTACGATCACAAGTTGTTCCCTGCGAAGTGTCAGGGAAATTTCCCGAACAGCATCCAGCAGGAACGAGTAATCAGGGTTGCAAGCTGCATCCAACGGTGTGGGTACACAGATCACAATGACATCACAGGAAGACAGCTCATTATAACCTGAATTGAACTGTATTACTTTCCTGTCAATTAACTTTTTCAGATCCATGTCCGGGATGTCTGAAATGTATGATTTTCCTTGTCTGAGACTGGCTATCTTATCCCTGTCCAGGTCAATACCCAAAACAGAGTACCCTTTTATTCCGGTTAAACAGGCTAAAGGCAGCCCAACATAGCCTAATCCGACAACAGCAATTTTAGCACTGTACGATGTAATTTTATCACTTAACAACTCACCGCCACTCCCTTTTGTTTACTACTCCATGATATGTGGGCGGCTTAATCTTGTTAACGGCTATGACATTCAAAAGCCCGGCTTCATATGATAGAAAAGAGCATGAAAGGAGCTGGGGTATGCATTACTTAATTACCGGAGGAGCCGGGTTTATTGGCACGCACCTCACACTGCGCCTGCTGGGAAGAGGCCACAGTGTCACAATTCTTGATAATCTGTCCACCGGACGTGCCGACCGCCTTGCCGAAACAGGGGCAAGGATTGTTCTTGGCAGTGTGACCGATAAGGAACTGGTCACTTCACTGTTGCAAACTGCTGACTATTGTATCCACCTGGCCTGTGTGGTCGGTGTACGGCTGGCGATATCCAAAGGGTGCGAGATGCTGAAATTTAGTTATCTTGGTACCGAGAACGTCCTGGAGGCTGCCACCACATACGGCAAAGGCGTCTTTATCGCTTCATCTTCTGCTATCTATGGAAAAATCCCATCTGTTCCGGTGTCGGAAGAAGATGATTCTTTGTTTGGTGCCGGCACAAAACCCAGTTGGCTGTATTCTGTGGGAAAACTCATGGAAGACCATCTGGCTCTGGCTTATTACCGTGAAAGAGGCACAGAGGTAAAAATCGGACGATTCTTTAACGTCATTGGCCCGTTTCAAACCGGTAGCTACGGCATGGTGGTGCCGACTTTTGTTACCAAAGCGCTAAAAGGTGAACCCCTGCCTGTCTATGAAAATGGTCTGCAGACGCGGACATTCGGCTATATCGAGGATATCCTTGACGGCCTGGAATTGGTTTTGGGAAAAGGGGCTACTGGGACGCCTTACAATATCGGTGGCTGTGATGAAATAACAATCCACGCACTGGCCGAAAAGATTAAGGCGCTGACGCAATCCACCTCGCCCATTGAGTTTATCCCCTATTCCAGCGCTTTTGGTGTTGATTTCGAAGAAACCCTGAGGCGGGTACCGGATATTTCCCGTATACGGAAGTTGGGCTATGAGCCCCGTTACACACTCGATGATGCACTCGAGCAGATTATCGCCCATCATCGGTCAGCAGGCGGATAGACAGGAGGTTTTTCTCTTTGTTCTTTTTTGTCAGCGAGTCCGACAGTAATTGTCACCGCTCACGATCTGTTAACCGCGGTATTCGGATGCTGCTTGATGCCAAAGGGGTTCAATATACAGAAATCACACAGCTGTCAGCATACCTTGAAAAACATCTTGGCACACATTTGTCCGGCCCTGAAGATATCTGGCTGCTGGCAGACGCACACAGCCACGCAGCACGGCAGCTCACCGCTGTACAGGGAAAAAAGTTTGCGCACGTTCATACTCATGCAGATTTTTTACATGACGTGTTATCTGCTCTTGACGGAATTTTCGCTGAGTCACACTGGACAAAAGCCCGGCTTGTTCACGCTTACCCTATGCTTTCCTCACGAATCACTGTTTGCGGCGTCCCCTTTTACCCTCTTCTTGCAGATGATAACCCCCTGAAGCACAAGAATTTGATTATATTCAAGCAATCTTTCTGCCATGAGAATCTGGCTGTTCTGGAAGTATACCTCAGTGATTTCTTACTCAGCAGAGGCTGCAGGGTAATCCACCTCTCTCCCGCACAGGAAGAACCGTCTATACACAATGCTGCTGAATTATTTTACTTAATGCGGGAAGGCGAAAAGCGGGGCATGGAATTTGTATTTTACTCCCGCCTTGAGGACTGCTACCGTTACCTTGCGCAGGCCCAGGCGATGATCATCACGCCACTTGGGCAGCCTGATATATTTACCATCCTGGAAGCCGGCGCTCTGGGCACCCCCACTCTGGCTCCGGATTGCGGCACGCTTTCTGAATTGCTGCCGCCGCAAAATCTGTATCCACCTTATAATCTGGAGTCGATTATCGAGAAGGCCTGCAGCCCGCCTGCAGCCCAGGCCTGCTTTGAGCATTTTAGTCCGGAGTTTGTGTATACAACCTACCAGCATATCATGGGGGTGAGCTGATTGCTTTACTTTGTTGGCTATACCCCCAATGAGGGAGGCTGGGCCGGCAGCTTTAACCGCGCGGTCCGAAGCGGGCTGGAGAAATTGTGCATACCCTTTGTGGAGCTGCCCCCCTTTGACTGGAGCGGCCCTGCTGCGCCTATGAAAGAATACCTGAGAGTACGCAGCAAGCCTGATGATGCCTGGTTCATCGGCTGGGCGCAAAGCCCAGTGATTGAGCTGATCCATAGTAAACCCGGCCGTAAATATGGCCTTGTCGTAGGGTTAACGGAAATGCACTTTGACCCCATGGTCTTTACCGGCCGGGCCGACACACTGCGGGAAAAAGAGCGCCTCGGACTCTACGATGGTCTATTTGCCAATTCCCACTGGTGTTGTGAAACTGTTTCCCGTGCCTATCCAAAGCTGTCAGGCAGAACAGTTACTACCGGTTTCCCCTTTGATTTTACAGCCCTTAAGCCCTACAGAAAGCTGACCAAGGAAAAAAACTTAGTGGTGTTTAACCAACGCTTTTCCCCGGAGCGGCTGCATAGTCTGGAAATTGAAGCGGCACGGCTGCTTATTGCGATGGGCTACCGCGTGCAGCATCTGCTGGGAGTAAGTCCTGCACAACTGAGTAAAGGCAACCCACTGCTTAAATCACTAATAAAAAAAGCGCAGCATACCGGTATTGAATTTGTTTATAATGCCGGTAAAACCGATTATCATCAGAGGTTGGCCCGGGCCTCGCTGGTCATTACCACATCCATTGCCGATATGCTGCCTTCATCGCTGATAGAGGCCATATATCTCGGAGCTGTCCCTGTTGCCCCCAGGGCGTTTTGCTTCCCTGAGTTTGTCCACACAGACAATCTGTATACACCGTATGACCTGGCCGAAATCCTCTCTGTTGTCACAACCAAACCGCGCCGTGAGCATCAAATTCAACAATATGCCAAAGATAAGGTCGTCAGCCGTTTTATCGAAGAAATGAAGTTGACCTAAAAAAAAGCACGCCTGTGAAACTCCGGCGTGCTTTGCGACAATGGTGATTTATCGATATTATTTGTTCATGACAAGAGCCTGTATGGTTGTAAAGGGACGTGCCTGACAGGCTTCCCTCTCCACAGGCTTGACATGAAACACTTTTTCACCGTCAAGAATGTAGTCACAGGAAAACATAAATGTGACCATAAGTGCCATTGCTAGGACAACTAACATCTGGGAACTCCTCCTCTTTTTTGCAGATCCCGCTGTGGCAGCGGCGGAACCCCGTTGTTCTGTTACCCATTATAGCGCAGGGCACGTATATTCTCCAGCAAAAGACAAATTGTTTAACTATTAAATCTTATAGTTTCTAGAATTCTGACAATTCTGTTCTAACTTTTTTATTTTGTCTAAACTTTGCCAATCAAGAGTCCCCTAGAGGATATTCAGGGCGGCCGGCCTTACCAGGCTGTCGGCCTGCCTGTAGCCGATGGCTTCTGCCAGATGCCGGGTATAAATCTTGTGCTCTTCATCCAGGTCAGCAAGTGTTCTGGCAACTTTCAGGATTCTGTCATAGGCACGGGCGCTCAGATGAAACCTGGAAAAAGCGTGTCGCAGCAAATCTCTGCCGGCTGCGTCCAGCCGGCAACAATCCTGAATGTGACGGGAGCCCATCTGGGCATTACATGTAATGCCTTCTTTACTGAAACGCTTTTGTTGGCGTTTCCGTGCCCGGCTAACTCTTACTGCCACCGTTTCCGACGGCTCACCGGCCGGCTTGGCAGCCACTTCCTCATAACAGAGACGGGAAACCTCAACGAACAAGTCCATCCGGTCCAGCAGGGGGCCTGATATTTTTTGCCGGTAGCGGCGTACCTGCCAGTCACTGCAAACACATTCCACAGACAGGTCGGACAGCATACCGCAAGGGCACGGGTTCATCGACGCCAGCAGCATAAAAGCCGCGGGGTATGTATATGTTGCCTGCAGCCGGGCCACAGTAACGGCACCTTCCTCCAGCGGCTGCCGCAGTACTTCCAGTGTTTCTCTGCGGAATTCCGGGATCTCATCCAAAAACAGTACACCGTTATGTGCCAGACTCACTTCTCCCGGCCGGGGCATCCTCCCCCCTCCGCAGAGCGCGGTGGCCGATACGGTGTGATGAGGGCTGCGGAAAGGCCTGTCTGTAATAAGGTCGGCCGACTCTCTTAATAGCCCCGCTGCACTATAAATTTTTGTGGTCTCCAGACTTTCATCCTCCGTCAGAGGCGGCAGAATTGACGGCACACAACGCGCAAGCATTGTCTTACCTGACCCGGGAGGCCCTGTCAGAATCAGGCTGTGACCACCGGCAGCCGCCACTTCCAGCGCGCGCTTTGCCCCGTCCTGCCCTTTGACACAGGCAAGGTCTGCCCGATGTGCAGCAGGGACAGGGCCGCGCGGCGGAACAGGCCGTACCGCTTTTTCTCCGGTTAAAACAGCCAGTGCCTCTTTGAGGCTGTCAGCGCCTAAAATATGCATCCCGCCGACCAGGGAAGCTTCTGCTGCATTACGAAAAGGCAGCAAAACAGTACGCATCCCCGATTCCCTGGCAGCCATGACCATGGGGAGCACACCGCGCACCGGCCGCAGCGTACCGTCCAGAGCCAGTTCACCAAGAATAACCAACGGTATTTTTTCACTGCACAACTGGCCGCTGGCCCGCAGAATTCCCAGAGCCAATGCCAGGTCAAGCTGCGGCCCTTCTTTTTTTAAGTCCGCCGGTGCCAGGTTCACAACAATTCGCTGCATCGGAAAGTCAAAGCCGCTGTTTTTTATCGCCGCGCGCACTCGGTCCCGCGCCTCCCGAACCGCTGGATCAGGCAGGCCGACAATATCAAAACTGGGCAGTTGAGATGATAGGTATACTTCCACATCCACCAACCTGCCATCAATGCCCACAACCGTACAACCGGTCACCCGGGCTAACATCCCCCCGTCACCTCCGGTCCCATTTTATTCCACTATACAGCAAACACTTGTTCGTGTCAAGTTGACTGATTCTTAAAATTTCGTAATATGCAGGAAGAATACCGGCAGCCGCGGAAATCTGAAAGTAAGACACTAGAACCATGGGGGGATTTTGATGATAAATGAAAAGGTAACGATTCGACTCAGAATGTCCGCAAAAGACGCGCATTACGCCGGCGGCCTGGTGGACGGAGCCCGTATTCTCGGCCTGTTTGGTGACGTGGCAACGGAGCTGTTAATCCGGCATGACGGTGATGAAGGTCTCTTCGTAGCCTATGACAGCATAGAATTTCTTGCTCCTGTTTATGCAGGGGACTTTATTGAGGCGCAGGGGTCCATCGTTTCGGTTGGCAGGAGCTCCCGGCGGATGGAGTTTCTGGCTCAGAAAGTCATAGTTCCGGCAGCAGACGGAAAATATCCTTCCGCAGCCGATGTATTGGCCGAGCCTCAGCCCGTCTGTCGTGCAAGCGGTACATGTGTTGTTCCGCCCGACAGGCAGCGCGGACAGGGGAGGCAGACACTGTGAGAAAGCTTGTTTTGCTCATGCTCTTTACCGCTCTTGCAGCCGTTTTTGCCCTGAACCTGATTCAGTCGACAAGGCAGGAACTAAGCGCCACGGTGGACCGGTTTTTTTCTTTGGCAACGGGCGGCGAACCACAGGCAGCCGATATGCTCGCAGCCGATCCAAATGAGCAGGAAGCCCTTTTGGAGGCACTGGCGGTTCCGGGCCTGTTTAGCGTTGAAGACATCGGGCAAGCACAGTTCCACTCTCTTTCCCGTGCCTCGGTGCCGGTTCAACTCAAAGTAGGTAAAGACGGTATTCATCTTGTTCATGTGGAGCTCGAAAAAACTCAAGATGGCTGGTTAATCGGCTCATTCCCACAGCTTGTTGCCGTCCCTGCGGCGATAATCGAAGAAATCCTGCCATCAGCTGCAGTATTTTTTTCAGCAGACGGTAACCGGTTTACTCTGGCCCGGAACAGCGTTAACGGTGAGTCAGAAATTAACGCAAACCAGGCAGGGCTTGTGGTGAGCATGGACGGGTCACTTGTGTATTTTGAACAGTTTGCCGCGATCCCTATCAACAAGCTGCTGACCGTGACAGACGAGACCCTGGAAGGGGAAGAAGACGGTTTTTTTGACCTGGCAGATCATACGGCCTATTTCCGGCCCGGACAAACCGGATTGGAAACAGCAAGCAAAGAAGACTTTATTGTGGGCATGAAAGATTTGGTCTTCTACACTAAAGACAGCAGGGTCAGGGCGGTGCTGCTGCCAAAAGATTTTGTACCTGAAACGGTCAGGGTTGTCCTAAACACCACAGGCTTTGGCGGTCTTGGCCACCGGGAAGTCAGACTGACGGCAGATACGCCGTTTGCCCTGACGGATAAAGTTGCCCAATCCACACAGCATATTCAGGCAGGTCAGACACTGACACTGACACTGACACTGACAGCCGACGGTGAGCGAATCCTGGCCCAGCTGCCTTCCGGTGAACGCCGCGAATTTATCAACCGTATATTTATCCTGCCTGAGGGCGGTAAGGTCCGGATAACATCTCTGCGGCGCGGCAGCCCTGCATTCACACCGTCTTATCACGGCCATCTTGAGGTACGGGCAGCGGGCGGTGAGCTGGCACTTGTTAACGAAGTCCCTCTGGAAGCTTATCTTTATTCTGTGGTTCCCAGTGAAATGCCTGTCTCTTTCGGGCTGGTCCCGCTGCAGGTTCAGGCGGTCGCCGCCCGCTCGTATGCAGCTGCATCCATCTACCGCAGCGGTTTCCGGCGCTACGCCGCCCACGTGGATGACAGTACAGCATCCCAGGTCTATAACAATGTCCCTGAATACCCTGTCAGCACACAGGCGGTAAATGACACGGCAGGGATCATTCTGACATACGGCGGTGAAATTGCAGATACACGTTTCTTTTCCACATCAGCCGGTGTTACGGCAAACTTTGAGGAGGTCTGGCACGAGCGTGAAACCGGTGCTTTTCCCGGTACTCCCGTCCCTTACCTTACATCCCGCCCGCAGCTGCGCAGCGGTTCACTTCCGGACGTCTCCACGGAAGAAGGTGCGCGCAGCTTTTTCGGCAGTACGGCATGGGACAGCTTCGATACAATGTCGCCCTGGTTTCGCTGGGATGTGGAGATGAGCCGCACAGAGCTCGAAGCCGTCATTTCACGCTACCTGCCTGAACGCCAGAAGGCCCAGCCGGATTTTGTCCTGACGCAGGAAGGCAGCGGTTTTGTCTCCAGGGAGATCTCTGATAACCCTCTGGGAGAACTAACAGATCTGCGTGTCATCCACCGTGGCGGCGGGGGCAATGTGTATGAGCTGGAAATTACGGGTGAAAACGGTACCTACCGGTTGGTTAAAGAATACACCATCCGTTTTACACTCCGACCGGTCAGCATCGGTGGCGGCCGGGATATTCTTTTACAGCGTCACGATGGCTCTGACGTTAAGAATTATATCATTCTGCCCAGTACCTTTATAGTTATGAATATCAACAGGGACAATACGGGCCGCATTACCACCGTCCGCTTTCTTGGCGGCGGCAACGGCCACGGCGTCGGGATGAGCCAGTGGGGCGTCAGGGGCCTGGCCGCAGACGGCCGTTCGTTTGCAGAAATTCTGGAACACTATTACCCCGGCAGCACAACGGCTAAAGCCTACTAAATTTAAACCGCGCCCCCGGGGCGCGGTTTAAATATTTTGTTAAGGACTTAAATCACAGGCATACGGTATACTCTACTCAGGAACAACCTCCCTATTCCCCTTCAGAAGGTCGTCTGCCGAGACGGCCTTTTATTTTTGCCTAAACGGTAAAATCGACCTGATATTCGCGCATCCATGCATTGAGCTGAATCATATAGGCCAAAAGCTGCGGACCGCCCATCAACTGGCCAAACCAGGGAAAATTCGCGGATGCGCTATCTGACTGGGCAAACTGACGCAAAGCGGTACGGTTCACAATTCTGTTAAGCGGTGCGTCTTTATCGTCAAGTATCGTCAGTACCCCGCTGCGGACAGCACCCAGATATGCGGGGTGATGGGTCTTGGGATAAGGGCTTTTCTTGCGTGTCAAAACCTCGTCGGGCACAATCCCCTTCATGGCCAGGCGCAGAATGCTCTTCTCCATTCCATTGTAGTGTTTCATGGACCAGGGAATGTTCCAGACGTATTCAACGATACGGTGGTCACAGAACGGTACACGGGCTTCCAGCCCCACCGCCATGCTCATTCTGTCCTTACGGTCAAGCAGCGTAGGCATAAAACGGGTAATGTTCAGATAAAACATTTCACGCATCCGCGCCTCGCGCTTATTTTCCCCGGGCAGACGCGGCACTTCGTCAAGCGCTTCCCTGTAACGCCGGTAGAGGTATTTCTCCGGGTTTACCGCCTGCTCCAGTTCAGGCACAAACAGTTTCATGCGCTGCTTTGTGTTGCGGATCCAGGGAAAACCGGACGCATTGAGTTCATCTTCCCGGGTAAACCAGGGATAGCCGCCAAAGACCTCGTCGGCACATTCACCGGAAAGAACAACAGTAACATCTTTTTTAACCTGCCTGCAAAACAGAAGCAGTGAGGAATCAACATCCGCCATTCCCGGCAGGTCCCTGGCATATGCCGCTTCTACCAGGGAATCGGCCAACTCGGCTGTCTCCAGCAAGATATAGTGATGGTCTGTGCCGACTTTATCCGCAACCAGCCTGACCCACGGCGCATCCGAGTTGGGCTGGAAGTCACTCTCCCGGAAATACTTATCGTTCTCCAGATAGTCCACTGAATAGGAATGAAGCGGACCAGCGCCGGCGGCAATCGCCGTAAGCGCACTGGAATCCAGTCCCCCTGAAAGAAAGGTAGCTACGGGAACATCTGCCACAAGCTGGCGCGCCACAGCATCCTGGACCAGGAAACGCACTTTCTCCACCGTGGTTTTCAGGTCATCGTTATGTGGTCTGCTGACGAGCGACCAATACGGTAATTCTCTGCCGGCCCCACCTTTTTCCACAGTCATGAAGTGGCCGGGCTTTAGCTCTCTGACTCCTTTGAACACGCCGTGACCCGGTGTCCGGGAAGGAGCCATAACAAGTACTTCGGCCAATCCTTCCGCATCCAACTCCGGTTTAACAGCCGGGTGAGCAAGCAGGGCCTTCAGTTCCGAGGCAAACAAATACCTGCCGTCCTTTTCGGTATAAAACAGCGGCTTAACTCCCATTCTGTCTCTGGCTAAAAAAAGTTTCTCCCCCGGCTCTTCCCAGATGGCAAAGGCAAAGATGCCATTGAGTTTCCCCAGGCAATCCGCGCCCCATTCCATGTAGGCTGTCAGAAGAACTTCCGTATCCGAATGGCCCATGAAAGTATACCCGCACGCTGCCAGGTCGCGCCGGATCTCTTCTGTGTTATAGAGCTCACCGTTATAGATGATGGTATACGTATGTTCACCCCGCCTGCGGACCATGGGCTGTGCACCACCCTCCGGATCCACAACGGTCAGGCGCCGGTGGCCAAGAGCTGCATGCTTTGCAAGTTTAATCCCGCCTGCGTCAGGACCACGGTTATAGAGTGTCTCTTTCATTTTCTCAATGACTGTATTTTCCCTGGATACATCCCGGTGGTAATCTGTCCACCCTGCTATACCGCACATTACAATCCCTCCATATGTTTAGAAAATATAAAAAGCGTCCAGATATGCTGGACGCCGTTGTCCCCGGTCACCCGGATATATTCTCAGTATATGAATCTTCGGGTAAGTGGTGACTGCGTAAGAAAGTTAAAAACCGCTGCATTTGATTTTCCAGGTTTCAGGCAATATAATAACGTAATGAGAAGAATAATTTACCAGGGGGTTAAAGATCATGCTGACAACAATCCAAAACGACATGAAGCAGGCCTTAAAGTCCGGCGAAAAGCTCCGCCTCAGCACATTGCGAATGCTGGTTTCCGCCCTTAAGAATGAAAGCATCGAAAAGCGCCAGGAACTCACCACAGAAGAAGTCCTGACCGTAGTGCAGCGGGAAGTCAAGCAGCGCCGCAACGCCATGGAAGAATACAAAAAAGGTAACCGGGACGATTTGGTCAGCCAGGCCGAAGCAGAAATCGCCATTCTTGAAGCTTACCTGCCAAAACAGTTAAGCGATGACGAACTGGAGGCGATTGTCAGACAAACCATGGCAGAAGTTAATGTCACCTCTCCCAAAGAGATGGGTAAACTAATGGGTAAACTTATGCCGCAGGTCAAAGGTAAAGCAGACGGAACACGGGTGCAGGCCACAGTGAAAAGACTACTGGCAGAATGAATAGTGTGACAATGGGCCCGTCCCCACTGTCACATCCGGGATTGATCAATGTTCACAAAAAATTCACAATCTACTACTAGACGTAAGAACCCACCCCCCGTATAATAGAACTATGTGAAGGAGGGTGCACATGCAAAAGAAGAACTTGATTATCATATTTCTACTTGTTCTGGCTGCGGGCCTGTTTATCTATCCCCGCTTCACCGGTGGCGAAGAAGCTATAGGGATTTCAGAAGTCTCGGCGGAACCAAGCAAGTATCTTGGCGAGCTGGCATTGGCGGGAAAAGTGGGTACTGTCTACCCGGATGAGGGATATTTTGTGATGGTTGACGGCGGTGGTTGCTGTCAGATCCCTGCGATTGTCCCGTTCACCGCCCAACAGCAAACTCAGCTTAAAGATTTGGGCGTTGACGCTCCGCTGTACACCGGCACCCTGCCGGCTGTTGGTCAGTTGGTCGAAACAACAGGCACATTATCTCGTGAGGGTGCCAACTATATGTATGATGTGGAAACGGTTATAGTCAATGGAGAAGTCATCATCAGCAAAGCAAAGTAAGTAAAGCAAAGTAAAGTAAAGCAAAGTAAAGTAAAGTAAAGTAAAGCAAAAAGCCGGGAATTTCCCGGCTTTATTCTTTACCCTGCCTGAGGTGGCCTTTGGCCCCCCCGCACTTCGGGCAGTGTGCCTCAGCTTCGCAAGGTCCGTGATGCGGCATGGCAAAACAGTAATTGCCGCCTTCAACCCGGATGGCCTTGCCGTCAATCAGTGCTTCGGCCAGCTTGGCGCGGGCGCCGGCGAGAATACGCTGAAATGTCGGGCGGGACACCTGCATGCGCTCTGCGCATTCCTCCTGTTCCAGCCCTTCCTTGTCCTTTAAGCGTACGGCTTCCAGCTCTTCCACGCTGAGCACCAATTCCTGCAGTTCATGTTTGGGAATCCCTGCCGGCTTAAAATATTTTACCTGTGGTTCAAACTCCACCCGTCTGCATTTTGGCGGTCTAGGCATGTTTTCCTCCTGATTAAGGCATATGTTCATTACTATTGTAACGGGCAGTGCAAGCAGTGTCAAATACAAAAGAGGCGCGCCATACGGCGCGCTTTGGGACAAGGGGACAGGTTATTTGTCCCACATCTCTTACGTTTTTTAATAATCTGCTGGTAACTTATTTGGGACAAATAACCTGTCCCCTTGTCCCAGCTTTGCTGCTACCTGAAAAATACATGCGATCCGATACTGGTAACAACGGGTTGTTGACGGACCCATTGATTGCTTGTTTTGCTCGGATTGTAAAATCCGGTAGCACCTCCGGTAGGATCATTGCCGGCCAGTGCCTCCTGTATTGCTCTTTTGGCACTTTCGCCTGCCGGACGGTTAATACGCCCGTCAAGCACAGGGCTGTACTGGTATTTACCGCTGACAACCTGATAAACCACACCGCTCATTGTATCAGGGTAGCGTTCGCTGCGAATCCGGTTGAGGATCGTGGCTGCAACAGCCACCTGGCCTGTGAAGGATTCCCCTTCCGCTTCGGCATGTACAATCCGTGCGAACAGGTCAAGTTCGGCGGCTGTGAAGTTGAATTCCGCAGCAGCCATGACCGCGGCAAATTCCCCATCCGTTTCCTCTGCAGCAAGCTCCTTAATCAGCCCGATTGTCTTGTCACCGGCAATCCCGTCTACCTGCAGTCCGTTTTCATCCTGGAACAAGAGCAGGCTGCCGTGGGTCAGCGGTCCGAAAACACCGTCAATGTAACCGTCGCGATAACCGAGGATGTTTAAAAACTCCTGCAGCAAGGCTACATCATCTCCATTGACACCGATACGAAGATCACGGCTGCCAAAGGGGGCCGCCTCAGCGATCGGAGCCGCAACAAGCATCACAGCTACAACCAACACAATTAAACGCAGAGCAAAATTCATTTTTTTCTTGCACATACGTAGTCCTCCTTTTTGCCTCCGGGGTTAGCTGACGGGTTTGGGCAGGAAGTGCCCCTCTTTGTTAAAAGATTCACCCCTTAAAACATGTGTCCCCCGTACCCCTCTTAGAATTGAGGGGATTCGGCGAATAGTTACGCACGTGCCATTATAACGTATTATGTAAACCAGGGCAACGGGCACTTCCCCTCTTTAGCCGCGGACAGGCTCTCTCCCTTTGTCCTAAAGGGGATTGCATCAGGAAGTTACAGCTATGCGGCCCTATCCTGCCTGTTCCTCCTCATTGGAATAAAAAAACTAAAAAAAAAGACACCGGATGTGTCCTTTCTACCTTAAAACGCGTTTTTCAGATGTGTGATATTGCCGTCGTTGCCGTCGACAGCAACGACGTCAAAGCGGTACGCGTGTGCGGTTGTGCCGGTTTGGTGAATAAAGTGGCGGGCGAGAAGGCGTAATTTCTCCTGTTTGCGTGTATCTACCGCAGCAAAACCGTCGCCACAGTGGTCTGTGCGCCTGGTTTTAACTTCAATAAACACAAGAGTTTTTCTGTCATTGGCCACGATATCAATCTCACCGCGTTCGCAACGCCAGTTACGGGCCAGGATTACATATCCTTCTGCCTGCAGATAGTCGGCGGTCAGTGTTTCGCCGTGCGATCCCAGTGCTTTCATACATGATGCTCCTCCCGCAGAAGCATAAATGATTTGCGGTGCAGCGGGCAAATACCGAGTCGTGATATAGCCTGACGGTGTTCATTGGTGGGATAACCTTTATGGTCGGCAAATCCGTACCCGGGAAAAACTTTGTCCATCTCGCACATCCAGCGGTCGCGGGTAACCTTGGCGATGATTGAAGCGGCAGCAATCGAAAGCGACTTGCTGTCGCCGCTAATGATACCCTGCTGGGGAATAGGCAGGTCGTCGAGTTCAATTGCATCAATTAAAACATAGTCCGGTTTCAGAGAAAGTGAAGTCAGTGCGCGCTGCATAGCTACTTTACTTGCTACCAAAATGTTTACTGTATCAATTTCGGCCACCTCACCCACACCGACAGACCAGGCCAGCGCACGAGCTGTAATTTCACTGTAGAGCTCTTCCCGTCTGGCGGGAGACAATTTTTTTGAGTCATTAACACCGGGCAGATAAAAATCCTCAGGTAAAATAACAGCAGCCGCCATAACCGGACCGGCCAGCGGCCCGCGACCAACTTCGTCCACACCGGCAATATATGTATAACCCTGCACTCTGGCTTGATTTTCAAAGGTTGACATTGCAGCCAGGCGTTCTCTTTCCCTGCGTTCGTTTTCACGCCTGTTATGGTAGCGTTCCACTAATTTGCGCACACCGCTGCGCCTGTCTCCCGAGAGGCTGCCCAGTTCCTCCACAGTGGGAGCAGCTTCACTCAGGTAGCGGGCTATCTTCTCCACTGTCATTTTGGCAAATTCCTGCGTCATGTTCCTCTTCTCCTGCTTTCTCCAGTGTAATCCGCCCCAGGCGGCCTTCCCTGAAGTCTTTGAGCAACAACCGGGCCGCCGCCTCCACATCCACGCTGCCGCCTTTAACCAGGCAGCCGCGACGCTTACCGATTTCAGTCAGTATATCGTAAGGTTTTGCCTCGGGATTTTCCAGTCTGTAGCGTTCCGTAAGCTGTTTGGGCGCTTGGGCCAGCATAAAGCTGATCAACTCTGTGCCAAGCTGTACCGGGTCGAGAATCTCATCCCTGACCGAACCGGCGGCGGCAAGGCCGAACGCCTGGCGTGCGGAGGTGATTTTGGGCCACAGCATCCCCGGTGTATCCAGCATCTCCAGGCCTTCCTGCAGACGCAGCCACTGCTTGTTTTTGGTAATACCGGGCTTGTCACCCGTCTGGGCCGCACTTCTGCCAATCAGTCTGTTAATGAGTGAAGATTTGCCCACATTGGGGATGCCCACAACAATCAGGCGGAGCGGCCGGGCATCCTGTTTCTTACGGCGCGGAACGGTCTTTAACAACTGCAGCAGTTTTTTAATTCCCTCACCGGTGTTGGCATTGACAACGGACACTGCAAAATAACTGTCTTTGAGCTTGTCGGTCCATGCTGCCGTGGCTTCGGGATCCGCAAGGTCGGCATGTGTCAGCACAGCCACAACCGGCCGCCTGCTTAAAAGCTCCCGGATATCGGGATTTTGACTGGCAGCTGGAATACGGGCATCGAGCACCTCAATTACCGCATCCACAAGCTTAAGATTTTCGCGCAGCAGCCGTTTGGCCTTGGCCATCTGGCCGGGGTACCACTGTACTTCCATGATGCATCATCCTAACGTTTTACGGATGTGAGATCAGGCGGATACTGTCTGCCGGCCAGAAAACCAGCATGGCTTTGCCTTTGAGCCGTTCCATGGAAATAAAACCCACACTGGGATGACGGCTGTCCATACTGTTGTTGCGATTATCACCCATAACAAAGATGGAGCCGGCAGGCACAATCACCGGACCGAAAGGTTCTCTGGCTTTTTCCAGCACATAAGGCTCGCTAAGCCGTTCACCGTTTACGTAGACGCCGTCCAGGTCGACACGGACTTCGTCTCCGGCAACGCCAATGACACGTTTAATAAAATCACGATCCTCTGTGGCATTAAAAACCACAATTTCCCCTTGTTCGGGGGTACGGTAGTAATACTGCACCTTACTGACAATCAGTCTTTCCTTATCGTGGAGTGTGGGGAGCATAGACTGGCCCTGCACCAGAAAAACTTCCACCAGGAAAGCCCGGATGACCAGCGCCAGTATAATTGCAACAAGAATAGATTTAATCCATTCCCACATTTCTCTTTTCTCCGTCTCGCGCATATCTGTTTGTCCTTCCTCTCTCGAGGTAAGGCTGCATCGCATGTAAAAAAAGGGACTGTAATGACAGTCCTCTTTTTCTAGTAGCGCCTTTCCTTGATGCGGGCTGCCTTGCCTGTAAGTTTCCGTAAATAGTACAGTTTGGCACGGCGTACGATACCGTGTCGCATCACTTCCAGCTTTTCAATTTTCGGAGAATGCAGTGGGAATGTTCTTTCAACTCCGACGCCATAGCTGATACGGCGAACAGTAAAGGTTTCCCGCAGGCCGCCGCCCTGACGCTTAATTACGACGCCTTCAAAAACCTGGGTCCGTTCACGGGTACCTTCAACAACTTTAACGTGCACACGCACTGTATCTCCGGGGGTAATCTGAGGCAGATCTTTTTTCATCTGTTCTGATTCAATCTGACGGATAATATCCATGCTGGCCCCTCCTTTCATTCAAAAACATGCTTGCAACAAGAGAAATTATACCATAGCGGAATCCGTTTTACAACAATGGGTCATCGCCGGATTGGCTTGCCTCCTCGGTAAGAAGCCTTTGCTCCTCCTCCGTCAGCAGATCCGACCGCCGGGCGAGTGTACGCAGAAGCGACTGCCGGCGCCGCCAGAGCCGGATTTTTTCATGGTTGCCGGAAAGAAGTACTTCCGGCACCCTCAAACCCCGGTACTCTGCCGGACGTGTATATTGAGGATATTCCAAAAGGTTTTCACTAAATGATTCATCACTGACTGATTCTGCGGGCAGAACCCCCGGCAGCAGGCGAACTACGGCATCGGTAACTGCCATGGCGGGAATTTCACCGCCTGTGAGGACAAAATCTCCCAAAGAGATTTCTTCGTCTACCAGCGCTTCCCTTACCCGTTCGTCCACACCTTCATAGTGCCCGCACAGGAGCACCAGGCGTTCCCGTCCTGCCAGCTGGATGGCTTTTTTCTGCGTAAACCGCTCTCCGCCTGGGGAGAGCAAAATAACGTGCGCAGGCCGACTGTCGGTATTCTTTAGATGTTCCACCGCCAGGAAAAACGGCTCAGGCTGCATAACCATACCCGGTCCACCGCCATAGGGATAATCATCCACACTGCGGTGTTTGTTTTTGGCAAAATCCCGCAGGTCAACGACTTCAATCCGGACGTGTCCGGCATCCGCCGCCCGTCGCATGATGCTTTCATTCAGTGCGGCAAACATTCCGGGGAAAATGGTAACGATGTCAATGCGCACAACTTTCACCTCACAGGAGCCCTTCGGGGGGATCCACGTCCATCTTTCCTTCCTCAAGATCAATGGCTTTAACCACAGTCTTCAGTGCCGGAATCAGGACTTCGCGGCCATTTTCTTCATCCCGGACGATATAGACGTCATTGGCACCGGTTTCCAGCACTTCCCTGACACGTCCGAGACAGACACCGCCCACTGTGTAAACAGCAAGGCCGATAATCTGATCATGATAAAATGAACCGGCAGGCAGCTCCACCCTTTCAGAGAGTGGAATGGCAAGCAGCGAACCCACAAGTGCATTCGCCTCTTCATAGGTTTGCACACCTTCAAGGCGTACAATCCAAAAGCGGCCGTGGGTAATTGCTTCAGCCACATGATAAGCAGTTGACCGCCCTGCTTTTTCCACAAAGACACGGTCAAGGTGCTTCAGGCGGCCGGGCACATCTGAAAGCGGCTGCACTTTCAACCCGCCCTTGACACCGTGGGTGTTAATTACCTTTCCCAGAGCTGCTGTCTGTTCCAAAAATATTCACCCGCCTAGTCGACGATTTCCACCATAACCCGTTTCTTTTCGTTGACGGACGCTGCATTCACCACGGTACGGATTGCTTTGGCAATCCTACCCTGCTTGCCGATAACTTTGCCCATGTCTTCCTGGGCCACATGCAGTTCCAGGGTAATGACGCGGTTATCTTCGGTCTGTTCAACACGGACCTGATCAGGATGGTCCACCAGGGCTTTGGCGATGAATTCAACCAGTTCCTTCATGTTCATCACCGTCCATTCCTAGACTATTTGGCGATACCCGCTTTTTCAAGAAGCGCTTTAACCGTATCGGAAGGTTGAGCGCCTTTTTGCAGCCACTCCTGTGCCTTTTCGCCATTGATGTTTAGCGTAGTGGGGTCTGTGGTCGGATTGTAGATACCGATTTCATCAATGAACGCACCGTCACGGGGTGAGCGGGAATCTGCCACAACAATCCTGTAAAACGGGCGTTTTTTGGCGCCTACTCTTTTTAAACGAATTCTTACTGCCATCCAATTTCACCTCCTTTACATGAATGGGAACTTGCCCTTACCTTTCATTTTTCCTTTTTCCATCTTACCAAATTGCTTAAACATTTTTTGCATCATGGCAAACTGTTTCAGCAAATTGTTGACATCCTGAACCCGTGTACCGCTGCCCAGCGCAATTCGCCGGCGGCGGCTGCTGTTAATAATCGACGGGTCAATCCGTTCCTTCTTGGTCATGGATTTAATGATGGCTTCCACTTTCACCAGTTCCTTCTCGTCCACAGGCATACCTTTAAGTTTTTTACCCAGCCCGCCCATGCCCGGCATCATTTCCATCAACTGGTTAAGCGGTCCCATTTTCTTAATTTGCTGCAGCTGGTCGAGAAAATCTTCCAGCGAAAACTGCTGTGTACGTAGTTTCTTTTCCATATCCCGGGCTTTTTCTTCATCGAAGGTGGCCTGTGCTTTCTCAATCAGCGTCAGTACATCACCCATACCCAGAATCCGGGAAGCCATTCTCTCGGGATAGAACGGTTCGAACGCATCGGTTTTTTCGCCGAGACCGACAAATTTCACCGGGCTACCGGTTACCGCCCGGACTGAAAGAGCCGCACCGCCCCGGGTATCGCCGTCAAGTTTGGTAAGCACCACTCCGGTGAGGCCCAGCTTATCATTGAAACTTTGGGCCACATTCACTGCGTCCTGCCCGGTCATGGCATCAACCACCAGCAAAATTTCATGGGGTTTAACCGTATTTTTAATCCCGGCCAGCTCATTCATCAGCTCTTCGTCAATGTGGAGTCGTCCGGCTGTATCGATAATCAGATAATCATTGCGATTTTTTCGTGCCTGCTCCAGCGCCGCTTTGGCAATCTGCACCGGATCCTGCTGGCCCATCTGGAAGACGGGAACATCGAGCTGTTCACCAAGCACCTGCAGCTGCTTAATGGCTGCGGGCCTGTAGATATCGGCGGCGACTAAAAGCGGGGTATGCTGCTTTGCCTTGAGATGATTGGCCAGTTTGGCCGCCGAGGTGGTTTTGCCGGAACCCTGCAGGCCAGTCATCATAATGATTGTGGGCGGATTCGGCGCGTGGTTGAGCTTGGCCACCGATTCACCCATCAGTTTGGTTAGTTCTTCGTTAACTATTTTAATAACCTGCTGCCCGGGCGTGAGGCTCTCGAGCACATCACTGCCCATGCAGCGTTCTTTAACCTGCTTAACAAAGTCTTTGACAACTTTAAAATTGACATCGGCCTCGAGCAGCGCCAGGCGTACTTCCCGCAGGGCCAAATCGATGTCTTTTTCCGTCAGTTTGCCTTTCCCGCGCAGGCGCTTGAGCGTGTCCTGCAGTTTACCTGAAAGGTTTTCAAAAACCATTTTAATTCCTCCAAAAGCGCTTAGTCCAGCAGCTTCTCCACAATTGCCAGCGCTTCGCTGCGGTCCCCCGGTTCAATGTCATCTCGGGAGAGAATATCCCGCAATCGCCGAAGCACCTTCTCCTGGGCGGCAAAGCGCTCCACCAATCCCAGCTGTTTTTCCGCTTTCTCCAATGTTCTGACAGCCCGCTTAATCAGGTCATGCACACCCTGGCGGGAAATGCCGCTGTTATCCGCAATTTCTGCCAGGCTCAAATCATGCTGGTAATACAGTTCGAGGCACTCCCGCTGCTTGCGTGTCAGAAGATTTCCGTAAAAGTCATAAAGCAGATTGATACGCGTTGTATCCTCAAGCATTGTATCACATCCTAAAAAGGCTGTAAAGCATTTTTGCTTTACAGCCTATATTTTACCCAATTCCAACGGGCATTGTCAACTTATTCTTTGGCAAAAAGCCCGTCAACATATTCACCCGGATCAAAGGGCTGCAGGTCGTCCACACCTTCGCCCACACCAATGAATTTTACCGG
This sequence comes from Bacillota bacterium, assembly GCA_033549345.1. Taxonomy (GTDB): domain Bacteria; phylum Bacillota; class Dethiobacteria; order Dethiobacterales; family Dethiobacteraceae; genus JAWSUT01. Next base: position 43,533 of record JAWSUT010000020.1, read on the forward strand.
AACATTGAGTTCCCTGACGATGGCGATTACGATGCCGCCTTTGGCAGTTCCGTCAAGCTTGGTCAGCACCACACCTGTCAGAGGAGCCACTTCATTAAATACTTTAGCCTGCGCCAGGGCATTCTGGCCGGTGGTGGCATCCAGCACCAGGAGAACCTCATGTGGTGCGCCCGGCATGGCTTTCTCCACCACGCGGCGTACTTTTTTCAATTCTTCCATCAAATTGGCCTTATTATGCAGTCGGCCTGCGGTATCGCAGAGCACCAGATCGCTGCCCCGGGCCATGGCGGCGGATACTCCGTCAAAGAGGACAGCAGAAGGGTCGGCCCCCTGTTGGTGCTTTATGATATCGCTGCCGGCGCGTCCCGCCCAGACTTCAAGCTGCTCGATGGCGGCGGCGCGAAACGTGTCACCGGCGGCCAGCAGGACCTTTTTTCCTTCCTGATGATAGCGGTGGGCAAGTTTACCGATTGTTGTGGTTTTGCCGACTCCGTTGACGCCTAAGACCAAAATAACAGTCGGCGTGGCATCCATTTGCAGGGGAGCCACTTCCCGGCCCAGGATGTCTAAAAGCAGCTCTTTGAGAATAGCCGTCACCTGCTGGGGTTCACGAGCCTTCTCCTGGCGAATTTTTACCCGGAGGTTCTCCACAATCTCCATGGTGGTCTCCACACCAACATCGGCGCCGATTAAGATCTCTTCGAGTTCTTCATAAAAATCATCGTCAAAAACATTACGGGAAAAGAGCCCTTCCATACGGCCCATAATGCTGCTGCGCGTCTTTTTCAGGCCTTCTGTGATGCGGCCAAAAAGTCCCATGTCCCTGTCATCCTTTCGTTACGGCTTTCTATATTCTTTCTCCCCGGCGGTTCTCTATTCGTTGTTACGCTGTGGCACCGGATGCTTCCGTATCCGCTTCGCGCAGCCGGACGGAAATCTGTTTCGACACACCGGATTCTTCCATGGTAACACCATAGAGAATATCGGCCTGCTCCATGGTTTTCCGGCGGTGGGAAATCAGAATAAACTGTGTTTCATCGCTCAGGCTGCGCAAGAATCCGGTAAACCGGGCGAGGTTTGCCTCATCCAGAGCGGCTTCGATTTCGTCAAGAATACAAAACGGAGTCGGTTTAACCTGCAAAAAGGCAAACAGCAGGGCTATGGCGGTCAGCGCTTTTTCTCCCCCCGAGAGAAGCGACAGATGCTGCAGTTTTTTCCCCGGCGGCTGCGCCACGATTTCCACACCGGCCTCCAGCGGATTCTCCGGATCGGTCAGCCGCAAATAGGCCCGGCCGCCGCCAAACAGCTCTTTAAAGACCTGGCTGAAATGCTCGTTAATCACTGCAAAAGAGGATACAAATTTTTCCCCCATCCGGCTGTCAATCTCCCGAATGATGCGCAGCAGGTCCTTCTCCCCTTCCCGCAGGTCGTCACGCTGGCCGACAAGAAATTCAACCCGCTCTGATACCCGGGTATATTCTTCAATGGCTCCGAGATTCACAGTCCCCAGCCCGGCAATCTGTTCTTTCAGGTTCCCGATAGCTGCCACAGCAGCACCCCGGTCTTCCACCGGCCTTGCCTGGGCCTGTGCATCAGCAAACTCCAATTCCCAGCTTTCGCGCAGCCTGTCTAATACCGTCTGCAGTTCTACTTCCACCCTTCCGCGTTCCATCTCCTGGCGGGCCTGCTTTCTTTCCAGTCCGGAGAGTGTTTTTTCAAGACGGCGCAGATTCTCTGACTCCTCCCGAAACGCGGTGGACATCGCTTTGAGGCTGTTTTCCCTTTTCACCAGACCTGCCAGCAGCGCGTTGCGCTTTTCTTCCAGCACAGCCGCCTCCTCCGTGCTTTCGGCCGCTGTCCCTTCCAGCTCCAGCAGAAGTGTTTTCTGGCTGCGGATTTCTTCTTCTTTTTGCAACCGCTGGCGGGAAATCCGGTCGGTTTCCTTCTTCAGACGCTCAAGCTCATCTTCATTATGCTCCTGCTGCTTATGCAAAGAGGCCAGACGAACCCGGCATTCTGTATATCGTTCGCGCAGGCTGCGTTTCTCCTGCTCCCGGGCCGACAGCAACCCGGCAAGTCTGGCGGCCTCACAGCGAAGCTCTGTTTCTCTTTCCTGGCTTACGGCCAGTTTTTCGGCGATACCGGACAAGCCGGTACGGCATGTTTCCCACCTGGACCGCAGTGTTTTTGCGTTGGCATCCTGTGTGGATAGGGTGGTTTCTGCCGCTTCAATCTGGCTTATCAGGTACGCTGCGTCATTTTCTGTAATTTTTAGTTCCATGTCCAGTTTACGGACGGCGTCCTCAAGGGAAGCGGCTTCGGCTGCCTCTGCCGCCTGTTCACTTGTTATTTGCTCAATTTCCTTAGCAATGGCCATACGTTCTGTCTCTTTTTGCCGCAATATTTGCCGCAGCTCGTCCACTTCCCTGCGGCGGGACAAAACTCCGGACTGTTTTTTATCAAAACCACCGGTTATTGCGCCACCGGGTAAAATTACATCGCCTTCAAGCGTTACAACCCGTTCCCGGAAACCGAGCACTTTTGCGGCAGTCACAGCAATATCCAGGTCAGCAACCAGATGGACCCGCCCCAAAAGGGATTCAACCACAGGCCGGAAACGCTCTTCGGTGCTAACCAGGTCTGCAGCCACGCCGATATACCCCGCCACGGACTTCAGCTGTGCAGGAGCGTCAGCACGCTTGCGGACATCGAGAATGTTAAGGGGCAGAAAAGTGGCACGCCCCCCTTTTGTTTTCTTTAAATATGTGATGGCCTCTTTGGCCACCTTGTCGTTTTCGGCTACCAGATTCTGCAGCGCAGGCCCCGCAGCGGCCTCCACCGCTGTCACATACCTGGCGGGGACATCAACCAGATCGGCCACTGTCCCGAAAACTGCAGGGAAGGACCCCTGTTCTTTTTTGGCCGTAAGTACAGATTTTACACCCTGGAAGTAGCCTGCCATGGCTTCTTCCAGTTCAGTAAGCAAACGGAGCCGACCCTGCGCATCCAGACGTTCTTTTTCCGTCTTTTCCCGTTGTGCTGTTTGCTTTTGGGCACGCGCAGCCAGTGTTTCCACCGATTTTTTCCTAACCTGAATCTGCTGCAGCTTCTCTGTCTTTTGCCGGCTTAATTCAGCCAGTTTAAGGGCCAGCGCCTCATTACTTTGCTGCAGCTCCGCCAGCTTTGCGCACCCGGCTTCCCGCAGGGCAGCTGTTTCACTCTCTTTTTCTGCTAACTGCTGCAGTTCCATGTCAAGCCGGTCATGTTCGGATTGCAGACGCCGGATCTCCGGCATCAGCTTGTCCAACTCATCCCTGCAGGCATTTGAGCGCAGCGCTTCCGGCGATGCATCCAAAGAGGTCAACTCATCCTCGGCAGCCTGCAAATCTTCCTGCGCGCGGCTAAGGTTGCGTTTTACATCATCGATTTGTTTATGTATTCGTGCTGTCTCTTCACTCACAGTTTCAGTTTGTCTGTCGTACTCGCCGATGGCTCCTTTGCCCTCATCAATGCGGTATTCTACGCTGCTGTGTTTCTCCCGTATGACCGCAGTCTGTCCCTGAAGCTTTTCAAGACTTGAGTTAAGCTGCTGTACTTCACGCTGCAGAGCGCTGAGGGCTGCCTGTTCTTCGTCCAACGCCAGCTGCTGCTGGGTTAATTCATTCTCCCTGTGCGTAACAGCCGTTTGCTGGTCTATCAGTTCGTCGGCAGCAGCCTTTACTTTACCGTCAAGCTCATACCAGCGGGTGCGCAGCAGGCCGGCATCATAAACGTAAAGGTCAATTTCATTTGTTTTCAATTCATCACGGAGACGAAGATAATTCCGTGCCGCATCTGCCTGCATGGAGAGCGGTTCCAACTGGCCGGAGAGTTCATTGATAATGTCACCGACACGCAGCAGATTCTCCGCTGTTTCGGCAAGACGGCGCTGTGCTTCGCGTTTACGGCTTTTATACTTAAGAATCCCTGCCGCTTCTTCGAAAATCTGGCGTCGCTCCTCAGGGCGAGCATTGAGGATTTCATCCACGCGGCCCTGGCCAATAAAAGAATAGGCTTCCTTGCCGATCCCGGTATCCATAAACAATTCCAGAATATCTTTTAAGCGGCAGGGCCGCTTATTAAGCAGGTATTCACTTTCACCGTTTCGGTAGATGCGGCGGGCTACCGACACTTCCTTATAGTCCAGGCCCAGGGCGCCCTCGCTGTTATCCAGAGTAATGGCTACCTCGGCAAAGCTAAGCGGTTTACGGTTCGCACTGCCGTTAAAGATAATATCATCCATCCGCGCACCGCGCAGGTGCCGGGCACTTTGCTCTCCAAACACCCAGCGGACAGCATCGGTAATGTTGCTTTTACCGCAGCCGTTTGGCCCGACCACAACGGTAATACCGGGTGTCAGCTCGAATGTTGTCTTATCAGCAAACGATTTAAATCCATGCATTTCCAAACGTTTGACAAACAAAGCAGTACCCCCTATGATTCGACAGTATTAAAAATACCCGTAAAAATACCTGCTTGGCTTCAAGCAGGCAAAAGGGTTCTGTTTTCTAGCGTGGCTCGACAATAAACCTGATTGCTGTCCTCGTTTCCTGATCGATAGTGATTTCAGCAAAAGCAGGAATAGTAATCAGGTCGATGCCGTTTGGCGCTACAAAACCACGACAGATGGCAATCGCTTTCACAGACTGATTCACAGCGCCTGCACCCACAGCCTGAATTTCAGCTTTTCCATTTTCACGGATAACGGCAGCCAGGGCACCAGCAACTGACTTGGGACTGGATTGCGCAGAAACTTTCAACACTTCCATGCGATGATTTCCTCCTTCTAAAGTTCATCTATCGCTGCAACGTTGATTTCTTCTATATGCCGAATATTTCCATTGTTGTTATAGTTATTCGTGACTGCGCAAACAAATTCCTGCAGTAGCCATAATTTATTATTCTTGAGGCTCCAAATGTTCATAGGCCACACGTGCGGCTTCCTGCTCCGCTTCCTTTTTGGACCGGCCGCTTCCTTCACCAAGAACACGTTTATTTAATATAAGCTGGGCTACGAAAACTTTGGAGTGGTCCGGGCCTTCCTCTTTGACAATTCTGTATTCAGGAGTTACAGACATGGCAGCCTGCGTGTATTCCTGCATGAGAGTTTTGTAATCGTGACGAAGGCAGCCGCGAGAGATATCATCCAATAATGGCGTAAACATTGTTTCAACCACATGTCGCACAGCGGCAAAGCCGAGATCAAGATAAATTGCCCCCAGGAGTGCTTCCAGGGCGTCGGCTAAAAGAGACGGCCGCTGCCGGCCGCCGCTTGCAGCTTCTCCTTTGCCCAGGCGCAAATAGTCACCCAGGTTCAGCGCATTGGCCAACCGGAACAGTGATTCCTCACAGACCATCCCGGCCCGGAAACGGGTCAGCTTGCCCTCAGGAAGCTCGGGAAAGCGTAAATACAAGGCTTCCGAAACGGTCAGTTCCAACACAGCATCACCCAGAAATTCCAGTCGCTCATTATGTGCGTGGCTGCCAAGGCCGTGTTCATGCGCATAAGATGAATGGGTAAGCGCCTGCAGGTAGGTCTCCCGGTTATGCGGTTCTATATTCAGTTTTGGAAAAAGGTCTTGCAGGTCTTTTCTGCCCATAGGCCTCACCGTTATTTATTCACTGTATTTTTTGAGAATTAATGACGCATTCGTGCCACCAAAACCAAAGGAATTTGACATGGCAACGGATACGGGACGTTTAACAGGTTGGTTGGGAGTGTAATCCAGGTCGCATTCGGGGTCGGGATTTTCATAATTGACTGTGGGCGGAATTACACCATTACCGATGGCCAGCGCGCAAACAATCGCTTCCACGCCGCCGGCTGCTCCCAGCAGATGGCCGGTCATGGATTTGGTTGAGCTGACGGCCAGTTTATAAGCATGCTCACCAAACACAGTTTTTATAGCAGCAGATTCCGTCTTGTCATTTAAACCGGTCGACGTTCCATGCGCATTAATATAATCCATCACTTCCGGTTCCAGGTCCGAGTCTGCCAGGGCCATGCCCATGCAGCGGCGCGCGCCGGAGCCGTCAGGGTCGGGTGCAGTGATGTGGTATGCATCACCGGACAGGCCGTAACCCGCCACTTCGGCATAGATTGTGGCACCTCTGGCCAGAGCATGCTCCAGAGATTCCAGCACAACAACGCCTGAACCTTCTCCCATGACAAATCCGTCACGGTCACGGTCAAAGGGGCGTGAAGCCCGCTCCGGGTCATCATTGCGGGAAGACATGGCACGCATAGCACAGAAACCGGCAAAAGCAATGGGAGAAAACGCCGCTTCTGTGCCGCCGGCTACCATAACATCGGCAGCCCCCAGCTGAATCGTTTTAAACGCCTCACCAATGGAGTGCGTTCCTGTGGCACAGGCCGTAACGATGGTGGTATTAGGGCCTTTGAGGCCAAATTCAATGGAAATATATCCTGATGCCATGTTGGCAATCAGCATCGGCACAAAAAACGGGCTGATGCGGCGCGGGCCCTTTTCTTTGAGAACAGCAATCTGTTCCTCGATGGTAATTATACCGCCAATGCCAGAGCCTACCGAAACTCCGGCGCGTTCCCTGTCAATCGCATCCAAGTCCAGTTTTGCATCATCAATAGCCATTTTGGCTGCCGCAACGCCGAACTGGCCGAAACGATCCATGCGGCGTGCTTCTTTTTTATCAATAAAATCGTGTGGATTAAAGTCTTTAATTTCCGCACCAATTTGTGTGGGATAATCATCAACATTAAAGCTTGATACAGGGGAAATTCCGGACTTGCCTGCACATAAATTGGCCCAAAACGTGTCTTTCCCAATACCGACAGGCGTAACTGCACCCATGCCGGTAATGACCACGCGTCGTTTCATCCTCTCACCTCATTTAACTAGTTCGAGGCCCTCTTTAAAGAAGCCCTGCAGAGCAGGGCTTCCGGTTCCTTTAGACATGGGCCTCTATGTATTTAACGACATCTCCCACTGTCTTGATATTTTCCACTTCTTCATCGGAGATCTCTAGATTGAACTCTTCCTCAAGGGCCATAACAAGTTCTACAATATCCAAAGAGTCAGCATCCAGATCCTCAAATGAAGTTTCTTTTTTGACATCAGCTTCATCCACGCCCAGTTGCTCAACAATAAGTCCTTTAATTTTTGCAAACACGTCCATTTTATTCACCTCCTTCCCACTAATAGTAAGGAATCAAAAAGAAAAAGTCAAATGATACCTGCTCTCCTATTGCATAACGAGTCCACCGTCAACGGCGATGACCTGTCCGGTAATGTATCCTGCCGCATCGGATGCCAAAAACGTCACAGCTTCTGCAATATCTTGCGGAGTACCCGTCCGACCCAGGGGAATTTGTTTTCGCATTTCATCTTTTGCACCCTCTGCCAGGACGGCTGTCATCTCTGTGTCGATAAAGCCGGGAGCCACCGCATTAACTGTAATTTGCCGTGCAGCCAGTTCCCGTGCCAGAGATTTTGTCATGCCAATCAAGCCTGCTTTGGCCGCGGCATAGTTTGCCTGGCCAACACCGCCGGCAAGACCGACAACAGATGACAGATTAATAATTCTGCCCCCAGTTTTTTGCTTAAGGAGCGGTCGCATGGCCGCCTTTACGCAGTTAAAGGCGCCTGTCAGGTTGGTATCAAGCACATCCTGCCACTCCTGCGGCTTCATGCGCGCGACAATATTATCCCTGGTGATGCCGGCATTATTAATTAGTATATCAATTTTACCGAAATTATCAAGAGCAGCTTTTACCAGTTTTTCACAATCGGCAAGCTCTGCCACATTTCCCTGCACAATGGTACCGCGGCCACCGGCAGCTTCCACCGCAGCAAGCGTTTCCTGTGCTGCTGTTTCGTTGGACGAATAATTAATCACAACAGCCGCCCCCTCTTGAGCCAGGGCGATGGCAATCGCACGGCCGATCCCGCGGGATGCGCCGGTTACAATAGCCGTCTTATCTGTCAACCGCATACTGTCCGCCTTCCTCCCCGCCAAGCATGGCAATCACTTTCTCCAGCGTTTTTACATCTTCCACCTGGTGAACCCAGACATCAGGGTTGATTTTTTTCATCAGTCCCGTCAGCGATTTTCCGGGGCCCACTTCCACAAAGGTGTCATACCCATCAGCAATCATTTTCTCCATCGAGTCCTGCCACAACACCGCGTTACTTACCTGCCGTACAAGGGCATCCCGGATCGCGTCTGCTGACTCGATATAGTCTGCAGAAACATTCGCCATAACAGGAAGCTGAACCGGTGAGATCGATACCTGGGCCAGCTCATCCATTAAAAGCGGCTCCACACTTTTGAGCAGGCTGCAGTGGAACGAGACGCTCACAGGAAGTTCTACGGTACGACGGGCACCCAACTCTTTGGCAAGCGCGCATGCCTTTTTTATTGCCGCTACTTCCCCGGCAATTACAATCTGATCCGGGGCATTATAGTTTGCCGGTTCCACCACACCGACAGATGAAGCTTCCTGGCAGGCCAGCGCAACTTTATCCCGCGCCAGGCCCAGTATGGCAGCCATGCCGCCAACACCCGGCGGAACCGCATCCTGCATCAGGCGGCCGCGCTTCTGCACGAGAGGAAGAACGTCTGTGAGGGGCATTGCGCCGGCAGCAACCAAAGCGGAATATTCCCCCAGGCTTAACCCGGCAACTCCCTTGGCCTCTATACCGTATTGCCGTAAAACTTCCAGGCAGGCAATACTAACCGTCACAATAGCAGGCTGCGTTACTTCCGTGCGTTTCAGGTCCTCTTCACTGCCGGAAAACATGATTTCCGACAGTTTCATACCCAGTGTGTCGTCAGCCATAGCAAATACCCGGCCGGCTGCATCAAAATGTTTGGCCATCTCCCTGCCCATACCCACGTACTGGGCTCCCTGGCCGGGGAAAATAAAAGCTGCCTTACCCATGATTTTCACCTCAAAGCTGGTTTTACCCAAAAATTTGCTGAAGTTCTTGAATAACCCGTAGTGTACCCGTTTTCAGGTCATTCATGATTTCCTGACAGGACTGTTCTTTTACTACCATAGCGGCACTTTGTCCGGCCATGATGGAACCATTGACAACATCACCGTCACGAACCGCTGCCGCAAGCTTGCCTGCACCGAACCTTTCCAGCTCTTCGGGGGTTGCTCCGGCTTTCTCCAGCTTGGCAAACTCACGTGCCAGCTTATTGTTTAAAACACGAACCGGATGGCCGGTGGACTCACCGGTCACAACAGTGTCACGGTCCTTTGCTTTAATTACTTTCTCTTTATAACTGGGATGCACAGTACACTCGTGGGCACAAATAAACCGGGTACCCATCTGAACACCCTGGGCCCCAAGCGCCAGTGCAGCAGCTACCCCACGGCCGTCAGCAATGCCTCCGGCCGCAATCACCGGAACACGAACTGCATCCACAATCTGCGGTACCAGAACCATCGTGGTCAGCTGGCCGATATGGCCGCCCGCTTCCAGGCCTTCGGCAATCATGGCATCAACCTCTAAACGCTCCAGACGCTTAGCCAGGGCCACGGCCGAGACCACAGGAATAATTTTCATTCCTTTTTCTTTAAAACGGTCGATGTATTTTCCGGGATTACCGGCACCTGTTGTCACAACAGGTACTTCTTCCTGACAAAGAAGGTCAACAACCTCATCCACAAAGGGTGATAATAACATAATATTGACGCCAAACGGTTTATTTGTCAGTCGCTTCACTTTTTTTATTTCTTTTTCCAGCACATCGGCAGGCGCATTGCCGGCACCAATAATACCCAGCCCGCCCGCGTCAGACACAGCGGCTGCCAATTCACCGGTGGCAACCCAGGCCATACCGCCCTGTAAAACAGGCACCTCAATCTCCAACACATCACAAAGCCTGGTTCGAAATGACATATTCAACCCTCCTTCTCCTCTTGCTAGTAGCGCATGATTGCTGCGCCCCAAGTCAGTCCGGCGCCGAATCCTACCAGGGCCGTCAAATCCCCCCGCTTCATCCGTCCGGCACGGATTGCTTCTTCCATGGCCACAGGAATTGATGCCGAGGACATATTACCGTAGCGGTCAATATTGACAACCACTCTGTCCTCCGGCATGTCAAAGCGCTTTCTTGCTGCTTCAATAATCCGCCGGTTGGCCTGATGAGGAATGAGAAAGTCAAGGTCTTCTTTGCTAAGACCGGCTTCATCCAAAGCCAGTTGGGTTACTTCACCCATCTTCTTTACTGCAAATTTAAACACCTCATTGCCTGAGAGCATTTTTACAAAATGCTGTCTGGCCTCCACGGTATCAGCACAGGCAGGCAGGCGTACACCACCGGCAGGAATGGCAAGCACATCGCCCATGGTCCCGTCTGAGCCAAGTTTAAAGCTTAAAAGCCCCGCATGTTCCCTGGGACCCAAAACTGCTGCGCCGGCTCCGTCACCAAAGAGAACACATGTGCTGCGGTCGCTCCAATCCAAGATACGGGAGAGTACTTCGGCCCCGATAACCAGAACCCGCCTGTAAGCGCCCGTCTGGACAAACTGGCTGCCGACAGCAAGGCCGTAGATAAAACCGGTACAACCGGCAGCCACATCGAAAGCAGCAGCATTGGGCGCGCCCAGCTTGGCCTGCACATAACAGGCTGTGGCCGGCAGCGGTGCATCCGGAGAGGCTGTGGCCACAATAATCAAATCAACATCGTTGACGTCTGTTTCAGCATCAGCCAGAGCAGCCCGGGCGGCGCTAACAGCCAAATCGGACGTGTTCACTCCGTCTTCAGCCACGCGGCGCTCGCAGATTCCGGTCCGCGTCCGAATCCATTCATCACTGGTGTCAATTATTTTTTCAAGGTCGGCGTTTGTGACGATTTTACCAGGGAGAGCAGAGCCAATCCCTAATATTCCCACATTCTGTAACTTCATGACGTACTTCCTTTCTGTCGGGACAGATAACGCTAATATTCCGGTGACAGAACTGCCAGTTCACTCTTAATCTGGCCGTTCACATCCTGACGGGCAAAACGATAAGCCTGGACAATCCCACTGCGTACGGCTCGTGCTTTGGATGACCCGTGACACTTAACTGTGATACCGTCAATACCGAGTAGCGGCGCCCCGCCGTATTCGGCGTAATCGAGCTGGGTTTTCATTTTCTTCAGCTCCGGTATCAGAGCCGCTGCAGCCAGCTTCGTTTTCAGGCTGGTGGAAAATGTCTCTTTTAGGGCACCAAATATCCCGGTGACCATCCCTTCCACCGTTTTTAAAAGAATGTTTCCGGTAAAGCCGTCACAGACGACAACATCTGCGGCACCGTTTAGGACATCGCGTGCTTCCACATTCCCGCTGAAACCGTCAAGTGAGTCTTTGATTAAACCATAGGCTTTCCTGACCTGATCATTTCCCTTATTCTCTTCTGTCCCCACATTAAGTAATGCCACCCGAGGTGCAGGCTTTTCCAGTACTTCCCGGGCGTACAGCCTGCCCATCAGAGCAAACCGGGCCAGATGTTCGGCTTTGGCATCCATATTGGCGCCCACATCCATGATGACCACATTGTCACCGTTGAACGTTGGCGCCACAATCGTCAGCGCAGGCCGTTCTATCCCTTCAAGACGGCCTGCAATCAACAGGCTGCCTGCCATCAGGGCACCGGTATTACCGGCGGATACGACTGCGTCTGTCCGCCCTTCTTTCATCATCGTAATGGCTCGCATCATGGATGAGTCTTTTTTGCGCCGAACGGCCATCACAGGAGCATCGTCGGCGGCAATTGTGTCTGCAGCGTGAATGATTTCCACCCGGTTATGGGGATAATCCTGTCCGGCCATCTGTGCTTCCAGCACATCCTGCGGACCGATCAGATAAAGATAAAGGTTCTCAAGTTCCAGGGCCGCATCCAGCCCACCTCGTATCACTTCTGCCGGGGCATGATCGCCGCCCATAGCGTCGAGCGCTATTCGGATCAATTGTTTCACCTCACTGCAAAACTTTACCACAGGCAAACATTCCCCTGTGGCAATATTATCCCGGATAACAAAAACCCTCCCTTTCAGGAGAGTAGCGTAATGTGTTCGTTTTGATTATTCTGTTTCTACAGCCTCTCTGCCTTTATAATGGCCACAATGAACACATACCCGGTGGGGAAGCTTGGGTTCGTGACACTGAGGGCAGGAAACCAGGCCGGGAACAGCCAGTTTCCAGTGTGTTCTCCGTTTATGTTTTCTCGCCTTTGACGTTTTCCTCTTAGGGACCGCCATAATTACACCTCCTCGTACTACTCTTCAAGCAGTTTCTTGAGTACAGCTAATCGATGGTCGACTTCATCCGTATTGCAACCGCACTGTTTGTCGTTCAGGTTTTCTCCGCACGCGGTGCATAAACCCAGGCACGCATCTTCACATAGGGGCTTAAGCGGCAGGCCGGCGTAAATTATCTCTCTGGCCAGCCCGGCCAAATCCAGTTCTGTGGTTTCACTTGCGGGGAATTCTTCTTCTATGTCCCCCCTAAGCGGGGAGGTGAACGACGTCAGGCAGCGGCTGCACGTAAAGGCCATCTTTGTGCGCAGGCTACCTTTGACAATGTATTTCCCGTCCCGGTAGGCCACTTCCAGGTGGAGTTCAACAGGCTCCGTAAACCGGATATCCTCATCCGACAATTCCAGTTGAGCGGCATTTGTGGAAAACGTATACTGAAACGTTTCACCGGGTGTATTTTTTAAGGTTTCCAGGGCTATACGCATAGGAAAATATAAGCACCTCGCTTGCGCGCTAAGGTTTATTATATAGAGGATTAACTTTTTTGTCAACATTTTACGGAATCGCTTATTTTCTTTGAATTACTTTAATATGCTTCTGTTTTCTGGCTGCTATTCATCTGCGATATCATTTAGGAAACGCATTGCTTCATCCAGGGTTGTCACAGGTACCAGCTGTATATCCCGTGCTGCCGTTTTTGCTTCTTCATAATTTTCCTGCGGCACAAGGAAATATTGGGCTCCTGCGTTTTCCGATGCCCTGACTTTTTGTCTGACACCGCCGATAGGACCCACTTCTTCCTGTAAGTTTATCGTCCCTGTACCGGCGATTTGTTTTCCGCCGGTCAGGTCACCTGCATCCAACTGATTTAGAATCTCAAGCACAAACATCATCCCCGCCGACGGACCTGTGATCTCTCCGACCTCTATTTCAATTTCCACAGGCAGCTGCGGCTGCCAGTTTAATGTCTGTACTAGAACCCTGATTGCCGCCTTTTGTGGCTGTTCCGTATGAGACGTGGTTGAAATACTGACAGATTTTTTTTGGCCATCACGCAGGATTTCCAAATCTACCGGCTCCCCGATGGGCCGCGTCTGCACCTGATTAACCAAGTCTTCGGCCAGAAGAACTTCTCTACCATCCACGCTGAGAATAACATCCCCCGGCTGGAGAATCTCCTTTGCCGGGCTGTCATCACCCACATCCACCACTTCAACACCGTCACTGTCAATGGGTACCTCAATACCGTGGCGACGTAGGGCAATCACTTTGGCCAGATTCTGGCTTTCCTGCATCCACTTCTGCATCAGCTCCCTGTATTCTTCCGGGTCCATATTGGGGGGGATGGCCTCACGCCTTTGCTGAACATCAATTATCGGGTTGATCAGGCCGTATAACAGCAGTACCGGCGATGCACTTTGCTGGCTAACTGTCACAAGAAAGAATTTTCCCCGGTGATCCTTATCTCCATTATCCACGGAAACAAAATTTGTGAGGTTTTCAGCTGAACCGGGCCTGACCAACAGGTAACCCGTTCTGGCAAAAAGCAATAATCCGGCGATAATAATGATGGCAAGAATCTTACGGGCTTGCTGAATCTTTCTCATGACACCCCTCTTTTCTCAATAATTCCAGTATCTGCGGCAGCATGGCCCTGGCGGCGTCTTCACCGGCCTGGATCGCCTCCGCCGCTTTGTGGAAATGGCCGGGCGGTATCTCATGGAGCTGCGGGGAAATAAGCACATCCGCCAGATCTGTACTGTAGCGGCACAAATCACGCTGCATGATATCCAGGCTCTGGGAGATAACATCCAGAATATGATTCACTTTGTTGCCGCCAAGATAAATTCCCACATCAACGGCGATGACAAAATCCGCACCCAACTCCCTGGCGGTCCCGACAGGAACCCGCTCCACCACGGCACCATCCACCAGTGTCTTTCCCTGATACTCAACAGGGCAAAACACTCCGGGTATTGCCGCTGAAGCACGTACTGCCCTGGCCACAAGGCCTTCTTGGATAATTACTTTTTCGCCACGCCCCAAATCTGTGGCCACCACGGCAAAGGGCCTGGTCAGCTCGTTAAATGTTTTGGAACGCGTTAGCAGAGCCACCAGTTGCTCCATCTTATCCCCACTGACAAGGCCAAGCCGTGGGAATGTCCAGTCCATCCACTGATTCCGTTGAATATGTACAGCCAGGCGCTCCATCATCCGCAGACTCATACCGGAACAATAGAAAGCGCCGACAACGGCGCCCATGCTGGTACCGACAATTAAATCCAGTGGAATACCGGCCTCATCCAGGACTTTAATAACTCCGATGTGCGCAAATCCCCGTGCCGACCCGCCACCAAGTGCAAGGCCCACCACTTTCTTTGTACCCTTCACCTGATTCACACCTCGAATCCCGGCATACTCCAGTTACTTCAATTATATATATTACTATTCAAAGTATATTTATACCGCCGGGAGGGACTATGAAAATAAAGAGTGTTACCTTAAACAGGGCAACAACCGCACTACTGGCTGGTTTTGCTGTATTTCTTACGGTTTCAATGGTGTTTTTCCCGGAAGATGCGTTCTCCGCTGCCGTAAAAGGCCTGGATGTTTGGTGGAATATTGTTTTTCCGGCACTCCTGCCATTTTTTATTGGCTCTGAACTCTTAATGGGCCTTGGCGTCGTCCATTTTATGGGCGTCCTGCTGCAGCCTTTAATGCGGCCCATTTTTAATGTCCCCGGAGTCGGTTCTTTTGTCATGGCCATGGGCCTGGCGTCAGGATTTCCCATCGGTTCCATCCTGACAACCCGGATGCGCAAAGATGAGCTCTGCAGTAAAGTGGAAGGCGAACGCCTGATGAGTTTTACCAATACGGCGGATCCGCTTTTTATGTTTGGCGCCGTCGCTGTAGGCATGTTCGGCTACCCGCAAATTGGTGTCACAATCGCAGCAGCTCATTACCTTTCCAGTGTTTCCACAGGCATCCTCCTGCGCTTCTATGGACGGAGCCAGCCGAACTCTGCCGAGAAATCCAGCAGTGGAAGCATTCTCTGGCGGTCGTTTAACGCCATGTTTGAGGCAAGAAAAAAGGACGGTCGTCCCATCGGACAGTTGCTGGGCGACGCCGTGCGCAATTCCGTAAATACCCTCTTATTAATCGGCGGCTTCATTATTCTCTTTGCCGTGATTATCCGCATCCTGACAACTGTCGGTATTGTCGGGATTCTCTCGGCCGGTATCATACGCATTCTCGGCCCACTGGGCCTCGATCCTGCCCTGACACCGGCAATCATCAGCGGACTGTTCGAGGTGACACTGGGCAGCCAACTGGCGGGGCAGGCTGCCAATACCGTGCCCATGATGCAGAAGGTGATGGTGACAGGTTTTGTTATCGCCTGGAGCGGACTGTCTGTACATGCACAGGTTGCCAGTATCATCAGTTCCACAGATATGAATGTAACACCCTTCATTGCTGCCCGGTTTGTCCATGGCGTCCTGGCAGCATTCTATACCTGGGTGTTAATGGGTCCCCTTGCTCCTGCCATGGCCTATGGAACTCCTGTTTTTGCCCACCTGCAGCCGGAAAACGGCATGACTTTTTTGCAAAGAGCGCTGCATATGGGGTGGCTGTTTATCATCCTCTGCGTTCTGCTCCTTGCTCTTGGCCTGGCACTGGGGGCCTGTAAGAATATAAAAGTGATTGTTTTCCGGTCTTAAGGCTTTTCTGTGTTCCTGATTTTACGCATTATAATATTGTATACCTCGCAGGGAACCAACTCAGATATATCTCCACCATAGATGCCTATTTCCTTGACAATACTACTGGACACATAAGAATACCGGTTGTTAGTCATCATGAACATTGTTTCCAGCCGCGAGTCAAGTTTCCGGTTGATCAGCGCCATCTGAAATTCAAATTCAAAGTCACTCATGGCGCGCAACCCTTTGACGAGGATGTTGGAATTTTTTTGTTTGGCAAAATCAATTAAAAGTCCCTGAAATGAGTCCACCTCTACATTTGCAATGCTGTTCGTGATCATCTTTAGCATTTCCACCCGCTCTTCGATAGAAAACAGCGGTTCCTTGCGCGGGTTTTCCAGCACAGATACCACAACTTTGTCAAAAACACGGCTGGCGCGCTCAATGATGTCTTTGTGGCCGTTTGTTACCGGATCGAAGCTACCTGGATAAATTGCGATAGACACTTTATTCTCCTCCTTCTTCCGGCGAGTCTGCGACCCCGCCGGCAGCGGCAGGGACGAGAAATGTAAGCGTTGTGTCGCCGTATTTTTTCTCTCTGACCGCTATCCAAATCGCGTCATCACGCCAACTTGTATCACGGCTGTGGTGTTCCACGATGACCAACCCGTCCGATGTTAGAAGTCCCCGGGCAATTATTTGCAGCGCCGGCGCCAGTTCAGGACTATGGTATGGGGGGTCCAAAAAAATCACGTCGAAAGATTCTGTTTTTTTCTGCAGCATGCTAAGAGCAACTGCGGCATCGCTGGCGATAACAGTACTCTGTTCTGTAAATCCGGCACTCATCAGGTTATCCTTTATTATTTTAACACAATGGTTGTTTTTTTCAATAAAAACACATTTATCCACACCTCTACTTAACGCTTCTATGCCAATACCGCCGTTGCCGGCGAATACATCCAAAAAACGACAGCCCGTAATTCTTGTTGCCAGAATACCAAAGAGTGATTCCTTTATCCTGTCTGCCGTTGGGCGCGTTTCCCGGCCTTTTCTCGTTTTAAGCTGGCGCCCCCGTGCGCTTCCGGCGATTACTCTCATTATATCACCTCAAATTAAACATCCCGCTTGGGTAAAATGTTTATACAGATATAGATTACCACATATTACCTGTTTTTATAATGTATAACCTTTATCATCCCTGCCCATACTATGGTTACAACATATTCCCCATAAGCTCTTCCTCCGGTTTCTCCTCTCCCAGCCCTTCGGGACTCCCCGCCCGAAGGGCCTCTTTTTATTTATTTAAATCTTCTAGCCGTCGCTTACGTTTCCTTTTAGATAAAGAAAAAAGCGGAAAGTATGTACTTTCCGCTTTATTTCTCATATGTTACTGAGGAGTTTGCTTACCAGCCAGTTGACTTTCGGCTTGGGCGATCATCTTACGAACCATCAAACCCCCAACATATCCGTTCTGACGGGAAGTCAGATTACCCTTGTCACCATTGTAGTCAAGACCAAGTTCACTGGCGATTTCGTTCTTGAATTGTTCCAGAGCTTGTTCAGCACCAGCAACCAATACACGGTTACGACCCTGCTGATTCACTTTGTTTGTTGCCAACAAAAT
>JAWSUT010000021.1:0-59956 GCA_033549345.1 Bacillota bacterium
ATATATGTCGATGAAATTTGCATGGAACGTGTTTGGGATAAGACAGAATCCCAAAAGAACCCGGCCGTTGTGTAGGTAATAATAATAAAAAAGATTAAGCCGATAGTTAATGCATAAACTTCCAGATACAACCTGGCTTTACCTTTAAGCACAGTTTGTAAAAAAGTCATACGAATATGACCTTTTTCTTTAAGTGTATAGGCGAGGCCTACAAAAGTTATACCAACCATCAAATATCCAGTGTATTCTTCCGTGATATAGAGGGTTTTGCTAAACACAGTACGGGTAATAATCTCTGAAATTACCATAACTGTAGCTAAGATCATCATAAAACCAGTAATAATTCCCGTACTCTGGTTAATACGATCAACTATATTAATAAATTTTTCCATTTTTCTCACCCCCTGTATTTAAGTTAACAAAGGAACAACCGACAAATTATCTGTCGGTTGCTTCCTTTGCAATTATTAATGACTAACGAATACTTTTAACGACCAACCTGTTGATTAAACAGCTCAACAATCTCTTTTGCTTCAGCCGGAGCTTCTTCTAACCAACTAGCTCTGATTCCTTCAGTGATTTCAGCAAGATTACTCAATAACTCTTCACTTGGTTCAAGGGTAGTAATACCATTATCATTTACAACTGCTTCTTTTTCCTTGTCAAGCTCAGCTACCATAGCCCACATTTCTTCTTCCATTTCTTTACCAAGATTAATCAATATATCTTGGGTTTCCTGGTCAAGCTTATTAAATTCATCTAAGTTGACTGTAACAATATTAGCAGCTGTCGTGACGTTTACAGGAGCATAATAGTTCAATACTTCCCAGAACTTAGCATCAACAGCCGTTGGAGTAGATGTTAAAACAGAGTCAATTACTCCTGTAGCCAAGGATGAATACACTTCACTAAATGGCAGCGGGTACGGAGTAGCTTCTAAAGCCTCCATGACCAAAGCACCATTTTTGTCATAGGTTCTTGTTTTTAAGCCCTTGATAT
Source organism: Bacillota bacterium (assembly GCA_033549345.1). GTDB lineage: Bacteria > Bacillota > Dethiobacteria > Dethiobacterales > Dethiobacteraceae > JAWSUT01. Next base: position 1,000 of record JAWSUT010000021.1, read on the forward strand.
CATCTAACGTATTAATCTCTTTTTGCGCCCATAAACCGGCTGCCGGCCATGGTGCATTATACAGGATTTTTTGATTCCATTTTTCTTCCAAAACCTTATCAAAATACGGACGGGCAATTTCATTTAAGATTTTTGCTTCTTCAAAGCTTTGTACTAAAAATGGCAGAGTAACCACTTCAAGCATTGGCTCGTCTCCGGCTACGCCGCTTACCAGAATATCGGATACGGGAACCAACCCATCCCTGACTACTTTTAATAATTCCGGACCTTTATAGCCAAGAGCCCCACCAGCCTGTACTGATATTTCGACCATACCATCTGTTTCTTCCAAAACTTTGGCAGCAAAATCCACAAGTCCCTGGCTATGATGGTTATTTGGCGGGTTAACCGCATTGGCGACCCATTTTACAGGTTGTGCTTCCGGTTCCTGATCTCCTCCTGCGTTTGAGTTACCGCTACCGCCACAACCAACAACAACTAAAGCAAGGATTACCAACAAAGAAAACATTACAACTAATTTTGATTTCTTAAACAACGTAAAACCCCCTAATTTTTAATGCTTTTTCTGCTGTGTTAGAATTAGACTTTTGGGAACGATTCTGCTGAATATATGCTTTTTTCTGTAATCAAGAAAAAAGGAACCGTCAGCTCCATTCCAACACATTTCTGCCTGAACAAGTTGTCTCCTTTTTTCTTTTAATTATAATGAATACTGATAAAGTCTGTCAATAGATTAACAGTACTTCCTATGGGAATAGTGCTGGTATAAACAGGAACTCATAGAGTCCTTACAGAATGGGAATAACCTTTTTTCTGTTTTTTCGGGAAAAGAAATGAGTACGAATGTACGTACTCACCTCTGAGATTTTTAGATATTTACTTGCTTCAGGTAGTCACGGGCCTCATCGCTCATAAACTCCTGGTGGGAGTAGTAGTCTTTCTCCGCCTCTTTGGCTGTTTTTATGGTCAGATTCGGAGCAAATTTCATGTTGGTGGGGCAGGGGGTATAGATTTGGACGTAAGTTGGCCCAATTTCCCTGGCTACAAGAATGGCTTTTCTTACGGCACTCTCAATTTTTTTCGGGCTGGCTACCGTAACGCGGGCCCCATATGCACACCCGGCTGTTTTGGCAAGTTCAAATACCGGGATTTTCGGAAATTTTTTACCTTCCGGGGCCATGTTCAGCACCTGGCCCTCGTTTGTCATGCCGCTTTCCTGTCCGCCGGTATTGCCGTATACTTCGTTATCCACCATGATGGTAGTAATTTTTTCGCGTCGGAACCAGGAGTGAAGAGTCAGGTCGAGGCCGATGTCGGCAATCCCGCCGTCCCCCACCAGTACAACCACGTCTTTTTGCCTGTCCGGATAACGGATGGAGAGCATTCTTTTCAAACCGGAGGCTACGGCATTTTGGTTGCCGAACGCTGTGTTGGCATAATTCACTGCCGTCTGCGCCAGTCCGAAGAAAGAACAGCCCGGTGTGCCGATAATAAGCGTATCGGCCGGAGCCGGCAGTGAGGCTGCCACCAGGCGGACGCCCAGCGCTACGCCACAACCGGCACAGTGCGGGTGTTCCTCGATGATTTCCTTATAAGAGCCCAGGTCATTAATTCCTTTTGGTGAGCCAAACGGTCCGTTTTCCACCAGTTCTTTATACTCTTGCGGTAAGAGGTCCTTAAACTCTTCCGTTGGTGTAATAATCCTGACTGACATGGCGTTATTCCTGCCTTCCTGCAGCACGCTTTTGAAGCGCCTGCTTTATTTCATTAACGATCAGTTCCATAGGCATTGTCATACCGCCAAACACACGCGGCCCGGCCACCACGCGGCTGTTTTCATTGAGGCACGCTTTGATTTCCCTGGCCAGCCAGCCACCGGCATTAAATTCGGGAACAACAATTAGTTCGGCGCCTTTTGTCACTTCTTCTATTTCAGCGGCAGGGAATGGCCGGATGGATTTTATTTTTATCAGGCCTGCATCAATTCCCTCTTTCTTCAATGATTTTAAAGCCTCACGACCCTGTGAAACGGCCGTCCCGGACGCTGCGATAAAGATTTTGGCACCGGGGTTTTCCACTTCCAGCAGGCCGCCAAGGTAGCGGTCAATATATTTGCGCGCCCGTTCCGCTGCCGCCAGCACTTCGAGGTGCCAACTGGCATTGGCGGCATAACTTATAAAGTTGCTTTTGTTGAGCAGGGGGTCTCTTGTGATACGCATTGGCGGTGTTTCCATATCAAAGACAGGTACGGGCGCTTTCGAGTTGTCATATGGTTCCAGCTTTATATCTTCCGGCGGCAGCAGTACCGAGTCCCTGGTATGGGTGACAAAAAAACCGTCGGCGAACACGCCTACCGGAAGGTGAACCTCAGGCTGTTCGGCAATGGCGTATGCTTTAAGAATCATGTCAAAAAAGTCCTGGGCATTTTCTGCATGAAGCATTAGCATGCCTGTGTCTAGCAGCATGCCCATTTCGATGTTCTCCGGCTGAATGGATGGAGGCAGTGAGACACCTCTGCACATGAAAGCGCAGACTACAGGCTGACGTGAGCCTGCCCAGACAGGGAACATTTCCATAGCCCGCAATGTACCGGGGCCGCTGGTGGCGGTAAAGACACGTCCCCCGCCCAGCGCTGCTCCATGAATAGCCGCCATAACGGCAAACTCGTTTTCGGCTCTGTAATAGTCCTTCAGGTAACCGCGGGCGTAGAGATCGCCCACAAGGTGCATGCTTTCACTCTGGGGCGTGATAGGGTAAGCGATGGCCATTTCCACATTGGCTCTTTTCACCGCCTCCATGATTGCTTCGCTGCCGGTAATAAAAACCGACTCGCGTGGTGCTTCCTGAAAAAGATATTCGGGTTTAACCGGGCGTTGTTCCATATTCTCCCCCTCACTTTCTAACTGACGGCCAAAGCGCCTTTGGGGCACGCTTCGACGCAGAGACCGCAGCCTTTGCAGCGGCTCTGATCCACATCGGCTTTTTTACTGTTCATCACAATCACATTGGGATCGGGGCAGCTTATTACACACAATCTGCACCCGTTGCACTTGTCTTTATCCACTCTCGCTGCTACGTACATATTGTCCTCCTTATACCGCCAGTTCCCGGACAGAATTGCCGGCGGCGCGTACAACTTCCATATTCTTTTCCACCAGTTGACTCATTTTTTCATATTTGCTCTTCAGTGCGTCGTCAAGGACAGCTGTGGTACCGGAAGCCACAAACTTGCCTCCACCAAAACGCTCGGCCAGGGACGACTGAAACGCCTCTTCCGACACAATACTTGCAACTTTCAGCAGGGCTCCCAGCATAGCCATATTGGTGGCCAGCTCCGTTCCCCCAACATCCAGAGCAACACTGGTTGCGGGAAGATAATAAAGTTTTGTTTTTAACGATGACAGTGTCTCTGCATCATCAGATCCAAAATCCAGGGGGTTTTCGGAATTGATGAGTATGATTCCATTTTCCTGCAGTCCGTCAAAAAAAGGCATGGTGTAGCATTTACCCATAGTGATAACGTGAGGGTGAAAAATCATGATAATATTGGGGTATAAGACTTCTCCCCGTTCATAAATTTTCTCCGAATCGATTCGCACATAGCTTTCAGCCGGAGCAAGCCTTTTTTCCGCTCCGAAAAAGGGGTTCACTGTGCTGACCAGTCCGTCACGGACTGCAGCGGCACCGAGAATATGCGCAGCGGTAACGACACCCTGTCCGCCCAGTCCCGACATGCGTATATTTGTTTTTTTCACTTTACCTTTCTCCTTTTTCACGTGTGACCAGACCGGTAAGTTTCTTTAACTGTTCCAGGCCTGCATCGCGGATTGAGATCATGGCATCTTCGTGCCCCGCTTCGCCGCAGAGCGCAATGGTGTAGCAGTCGGTTCCGCCCCTGATAATCTTCAGAGCCACATTGGCATAATGGCAATGGACACCGACAAAGACGCACACGTCAATTTTATTGTGCCAGATCGTCAGGTTCGGGTGGTTCGGGTTAATTTCAACACCAGGATTGATCATAGGATATTTGGGACGGTAGTCCGGCATGGGGATAACCCTGGCCTTGGCCGCTTCAGAGAGTTTCTTTACCGCCGTCGCTTTCTCCGCCACACCCTCTTTCCAGTTCCAGAGGACGAGGGGGCCGGGAAAAAAGCAGGGGTTTTTCGCCTGCAGCAGTTTCTCTGCGATGCGGGCCAAGGCCTCATCTTCGGGTACAGTCAGGCCTTCGACAAGTGCCTGGCCCCTCTCCGGAAGTGTAACACCCCTGATGGCCGCTGCCTGAGGCATATATCCTTCAGGCCCCGCCATTACCTGGTACATATTCAGCAAAATAATCATCTCCCTTCATATGTTCATAAATGGTACAAACATAAAAAAGTCCACACCAATAAGTTGGTGTCGGACTTTCATTTAACCGGTATAAACCCTTTAAACGCATTCCAACGCTATATTTAACTGGCAACGACAAAAACGAAAAGGCGCTTCCCCGTCTTTGTGCTGATATCGGAATTGAGACTGGCCAATTTGGCCAATGCAACTCTGGCAACGGTCTCTTCCAGTTCAGCACGCCCCTGGTTAACTAATTGCAAACGCAACTTTTTAATCAGGGCCATTCTGGAATAAGCTACAAGAGTCTTACTCTCCCGATTTTATCAATTATACGATATAATTTTCTCCAGCACAATACGAAATCACTTTTCAGAAAAATCTGTCACTAATTACCACTAATTGCGGGAACATTTGACATTTTTATTCTGTCCTAGGTGTTTACATAGCAGGAGGCGTGCATCAACCGTAGTTAAACGTATACATGGTAATCAAATTGTAGTTGAAGTTTAATTGTTTGCTGTTTTGGTCAGATTAGTGGTGTAGTGAATGCACCGGGATGGACCACTGTAGGTATATACCTGTTTGCTACGATAGGCTGTGGTATTTTATCTTTTTGATTTCACGGTAATAAAAAAAGGATTAAACTGTACTGAGGAGGTCGACTAAATGAAAGAGATAAAGGATCGGTGGTACAAGCGGATTTCACCCTGAATGCTTATGTATATCCTGCTGGCAGCAGGGTTTGGAGTTTATGCTTTGGTCCAATACCTGACCAATTAGGGAAAGGTTGCCAAGAGGCGAGAGGTAAGCGCGAGTATTCTATTGATATGTAAAATGGAGAACAGGGACGGTGTAGGCCGCTCCCTTTTTTATACCACTTGAGTCAATTATGGTAGTTGCATCGACTAATCAGGCTACCGACTCCACGGTTTGTCAGGAGAGACGACTCGTCATGGGTTATCGCCTGTCTCCGGCTGTTTATGTTTTATGATGTGGGTGTAAATACTATAAAATAATTATTTTCTGATAGGTGGGTTTATTATGGAATGGTTTGCTCTCATCATTTTATTATTTATGTCTGCTTTTTTCTCCGCAACTGAAACAGCACTCATGTCATTAAGTACAATAAAAGTACACCACCTGGTTAAAAAAGAAATACATAATGCTTCTTTGCTGTTGAAGATGATTGCCAATCCCAGTCAGTTGTTGTCTACCATACTGGTTGGAAACAATATGGTGAATATAGCAGCGTCAGCACTGGCTACGTCCATGGCGCTCCGGCTCTTTGGCCAGGCCGGAATAGGCATAGCTATAGGGGTTTTGACTGTTGTCATACTAATTTTTGCTGAAATAACTCCAAAAACGTATGCTGCTGCCAATAATGAAAAGTTAGCATTGAAAATCGTCCGTATAGTAAGAGGAATTCAGATCATTCTATATCCAGTCATAAAGCTGCTTGGTATAATCACCGGGTTACTTATTAACATAGTCGGCGGTAAAGAAACTAATGCAGTTGTGGTTACCGAAGACGAAATTAGAACGATGGTGGATTTGGGGAAGAGGCAGGGAGCCATAGAATCTGCCGAAGAAGAAATGATTACAAGTGTTTTTGAACTGAACGATACATTGGTCAGAGATATCATGGTTCACAGAGTTGACATAGTGGGAATATCCGTGGATAACAGTTTACGGCAAGCGTGGCATGTTATCCAGGAAACAAATCATTCCAGAGTTCCTGTCTATAAGGGTAGTATGGATAATATAATAGGGGTTTTGTATGCCAAAGACCTGTTAAAGTGTCACAGCAGTATTGACAGTGAAAGTATCAGAAACATTATGCGTGCGCCATATTTTATACCGGTAACAAAACGTATTAGCGAATTATTAATAGAAATGCGCAGCGACAAAATCCATATTGCCATAGTATTAGATGAATATGGCGGGACAGCCGGCTTAGCTTTTCTAGAGGACATGGTCGAAATGATTGTCGGAACGATAGGTGACGAATATGACGACAATAAACCGCTGGTTGAGGAAATTGATAAAGGGGAGTTTATCGTCAGTTCCAGAGCGAAAGTGGCCCAAATTAATCAGCTTACTAACTTGGATTTACCTCAAAAAAAACATGAAACCATGGGGAGCCTAGTTTTTCGTTTGCTCGGATATGTTCCCGGGCAGGGTGACACGATTGATTTATCAAAAGCAACAATTGTCATTAATGAAGTAGATAGAAACAGGATAAAAAGAATTCGAATCAAACTTAAAGAACCGGAAGAGTCAATTTCGTAGTAATAATAATGGTTCTGAATTCTGCCCGCCACTAATGCTCTCCTTAAGTTCAGAGCATTATTTTATTTTTCGCAGTAAATAAAGTAAATAAGGTGACCCAATCAGAGCAACTACCAGGCCGGATGGAATTTCTTTCGGGGCAAGGCTTACCCGTCCAATGAAGTCAGCCAGGCTCAGTATCAACCCACCTAAGAGCATGCTAACGATCATAAGAGGCAAATGAAAATAGCCAACAAGCCGACGGGCAATATGCGGAGCAAGTAAGCCGATAAACCCTATGGTACCTACAATTGTGACGGCGGATACACTCAGGGTAATCCCAATAACAAGAGCCCATGCCCGGGTTTTTGAGACAAGCAAACCATGACTTGTGGCTATTTCATCTCCAAAAGCCAGTGCATCGAGTGAACGGGTCAGATAGAGAGCAAATGGTATAACTAAAATGAAAACGAGCAAAGCAAGATAAACGTCACTCCAACTCTTTGCATAGGTACTTCCGGACAGCCAAACGAGGGCTGAGGCAACGATCAGCTTGGCTTTAACAACAAGAATTTGAATCACGGCAGAACCAAAAGCAGAAATTGAGATTCCGATTAAAGCGACCAAAATCGGTTGAATTCCATTCTTCCATGTGGAGAAGAAAATAATCAACATAGCAAGAATTGCCCCTGAAATTGCACCCACAGGCATCAAGCTTGGAGGTAAGAAAGGTAAGATAACAAGAAACGTCATTGCTCCTGCTCCTGCCATAGAGGTTATCCCCAGTACGCCGGCATCCGCCAGTGGGTTTCGCAGTACTCCCTGCAGCAGGACACCGCTTGCGGCTAACATGGCCCCAACAATAAATGCTGTTAAAACACGGGGGATACGGAGACTCCAAATAATCGGCTCTGTCCATTGGGCAGCCGACACCCATGTGCTCCCGTTATACGAGAAGGAGATATATACAACGATACCAGCAAGAATAAAGATAACAGGTAAAAGCCACTTAAGAGAAAGTGGTTTTTTTGTGCCTCCGAGGCTTCTGTCTCCTTTCTTCTGGGTTTTTGAGGTACGGTAAGCTAAATACATCAGCCAAGGCCCTCCGACTAAGGCTGTCATAGCACCAACCGGAATTTCATGACCGGGCTGAATCCAGCGGGCGACCACATCAGAAGCAACTAAAATAACACTGCCCCATAAAAATGAATGGATTATTAACGCTTTATGTTCTCTGATTCCCAGCAGCCGAACTATATGTGGCGCCATTAAACCAATAAAACCAATGGCCCCTACAACACTGACGGTGACAGCCGATAAAAGGATTGAAATCGTCCATGCAAGTAATTTCACTTTGACTACAGACTGTCCAAGCGAAGTTGCAAGTTCTTCACCCAAGGCAAAGGTATCCAAAGGTTTGCCCAGTAAAATGGATATGCCTAGGGCGGAGAATATGAAAGGAAATGCAAACTGAACGCCGGACCAGTTTAACTGAATTAACGAGCCGGAACCCCATAAGAATAAACCGCTTGTCTCGTTTTCGAATAAAAGCTGTAATGCTCCGGTTACAGATGAAAACATCAAAGCAATAATCATGCCCGTCAATGCTACACGGACAGGATTTAAGTTTTTCCCCGTCAGAGTTAAGACCAGCAACGTAGCAAGTCCAGCACCAAATAAAGCGATGAAAAAAGGATATTGTCCAAAATGGCCGGGGAAGAATATTGTTGCTACAACAACGGTAAAAAATGCACCGGCATTAATTCCAAGTGTGCTTGCAGACGCAAGGGGGTTATGTGTCAGTGTTTGGATAATGACTCCGGCAACCGCCAATGCGCCACCAGCCAGGATACCAATCACAAGACGCGGAAGCCGCATGCCCAGGACAATATCCTGAACGCGTCCTGAAAACCATATTTCGGTTAAAAGCCGTTGAAAAGAGTATTCTGCCTGACCTTGAGTTAGATGGATTGTGCTAATAACGATGAGTAAGAAGAAGCCCCCATAGAAAGATATGAGGTGCTTCTCACGCAATAAATTCATTTTTAGTTTTCCACCAACACATTAAGAATACGGTTAACCACGACTTTAGCTGAAAGCGGACCGCCAAATAACCAGGCATCTCCACCCAATGGATATGTTCGCTGCTCCTTGACAAACGCCAGGCCGTTCCAAACCGAATTATCTTTTAACTGATTTTCATAGATATTGTCGCTGTCCTGAACAACATATAAATAGTTTGCACTTTCATAGTGTGTCAATGCCTCTACATTAACAGTACTAAATCCGTAGGCCTGAAATTCAGCGGGAGTGTGGATATTATTCAACCCAATTTTTTTAAGAATTCCTGACGCCAGAGAGTTTGGCGTAAAGACTCGGATCTGGGGAGCCTGGTTTGCACTAAATGCCTGTGTTAACAAAACATCCTTTGTGGTCAGGTTTGCTGCTTCTATCGCTGCTTTAGCATCTTCGTATGTTCTCTCCAGTTCGGTAAGGATTTGTTCGGCTTCAGCTGTTTTCCCTACTGCCTTGGCAATCTCTTTGAATGTTTCTTCCATTTCGCTATACTGGCTGAAGCTTTCATCGCTAGGGTATGGGTCGAAAAAGATTGTTGGCGCAATGGATTCAAGTTGGGACTTAATGCTCTCGTGACGAAATTTGATTGCAATAATTAAGTCCGGCTCCAGTTCTGCGATTTTTTCTAAGCTGGGTTCCTGTCTGGTACCCACATCTGCGACATTTTCACTAAGTTTTTCCTCAATTTGAACCCAACTGTTGTAACCACCAATGTCTGCGACGCCGATAGGCTGAATACCAACTGCTAACAGGTTTTCTGCATATGTCCATTCCAGTGCCACAACTTTTTTTGCCGGTTCTGCTAATTCCACTTCACCCAAAACACCGGAAATTATAAGTGGGTTTCCAGGTTCTGAATCGGTATTGCCGGTTTCGTTTGAAGATGGCTGCGGCGAACAGGCCGTTACCGTAACCATCAATAAAACTAATAAAATCCCAAAAATCTTTTTCATAAGTTATTGTGCCTCCTTGATATGTAGGGTATAATGAGAGTGAGAATCATTCTCCTTGAATCATTATAGAGTTATTTAATTTTAATTGCAAGAGTTTTTTTGCGACACATTTTACTACTGAGAGGTGTTTGTTAATGAGCCACAACATTTTCGCTAAGGGATTATCTTTAGGGTACAGTGATACTTTAATTATCAAAGATTTAAATTTAAAAATACCCAAAGGGGAAATAACTGTGTTCATCGGGGGGAACGGATGCGGAAAATCAACTCTGCTGCGGTCCATAGCCCGCTTATTGAAACCAAAAGCAGGTGTACTATATCTCGACGGGGAAGAAATAGCCACGGTAAAGTCAAAAGAAATAGCAAAGAAAATGGCTATTTTACCCCAATCACCGTTGGCCCCCGAGGGATTAACCGTTTATCAATTGGTTAAACACGGGCGGTATCCACATCATACATGGTTTAAACAATGGTCAAAAGATGATGAAAAAAAAGTAGAAAGTGCACTGCAGTTAACCAAGTTAACAGACTTAAAAGACAGACCTATTGACGAGCTCTCCGGCGGCCAGCGCCAACGAGCCTGGCTTGCTATGACCTTAGCCCAAGACACTGACATCATTTTACTGGATGAACCTACTACTTATCTGGATATGACTCATCAGGTAGAAATTCTCGATTTGCTATTTGAGCTAAATGAACGCGAACAGCGAACAATTATTATGGTTTTACATGACCTAAATTTAGCTTGCCGTTACGCTCATAATCTTATAGCGATTAAAGATGGTCGTATCTTTACCCAGGGAAAACCGGAGCATGTTATGAAGAGCGGTACGGTTCGATATGTTTTTGATATGGAATGTATGATTACTAAAGATCCTATATTTGGTACCCCCCTGTGTATTCCGTACGGAAAAGGAAGAAAAGTTAAATCAGCTTAGAATCCGAATGTTTAGGCAACCATAAAAAGTACTCGGTCATTTTTGGTCGGGTTTTTATTTTGGGCAAAATTCGCCGGCTTGCCAGGCGTTTTACTGCAGAAGTATTTTTTCTGACCCCCAAAAAAACGGGATTGAGGCGAAGTATATAATAAGAGGCATTGTCGGAGGTGGAGCCTGGCGTGTGAAAAGGGGCACAGCAATAGCGGCAGCGACAGAGGGTAATCGCGATGCCAAGGATTATTGAGCTGTACCAGCCTTTTATTTTCCGGGAAGCTTGCCGGGCCTGCCGGAGGCAGTTGGAGTGGGGCCGGGATGAGGAACTGAGTGTGGCCCTGCTAGCGTTTAACGAGGCGCTCGACTCTTATAGTAGTAGCAAAGGGACTCTTGAGCAGTTAGCCAGTGTAGTAGTCCGGCGCCGGCTGATAGATTACTTTCGCAGGAACAAAGGTGAGGATTTACTCAGCCCCGAGGCACTGGCTGCGGTCAGGATAGAGGAGGACTGGGAGCAGCGGGAACGGGAAGAAGAAGTAGTCCGCTACAGCGAGAAGCTAAAGCACTTTTGTTTGGACTTTAGCATGGTAGCGGCCGCTTCACCCCGACACAGACAGACACGGAATGATCTGCAAAATGTGGTTTCCGCTCTGATAAGCAGGGATGACCTGATGAGCCAACTACTAAAAAACGGCAGATTGCCCCAAAGTGAACTGTGTAAAATTACGGGGCTTAGCCCCCGTGTTCTGGAGCGGGGACGGACATATATCATTGCGCTGGCATTGTTGCTGAGAGGAGACGAATTCCCTTATTTGCGGGAATCTCTGGGGAATATTACGGAAGGTGGTGGGCTGTCATGAAAAAACATGGCCGGGTACTGGAAGCTACTGATAAGCATGCGGTATTACTGACGGCGGACGGCTGTTTTGTCAGGGTTTCGGGGGATTATGGCAAGCTGCGAGCCGGGCAGGAAGCTACCGTGACTGTACCCATGGATAGGAAACCACTGGTAGCCACGTTTATGACTGCCATTGCCGCCGTATTGATTCTCTTTTTTGTACTGCCGGGAGTGGTTCCCGGACAGGGGGAAGGCAGAGAGCTTAGTTACCTGGCTTTTGATGTCAACCCGGGGGTCGAAGTGGCTTTTGTCAATAATCTCGAGGTGGTTTCTTTCCGGGCCACTGATATCGCCGGTGAAGAATTGCTGGATGGCATAAAGGTAGGGATGCCGCTCTTGGATGCTGTGGAGCTGTTAATCAGAAAGTCCGGAGAGCTTTCCTATTTGCAACCCGATGATACAGCCAGCCTGGTAATGCTAACGCTGGTGGGCGCTGACGCTCTCAGGAATGATCTGGAGGAAACAGTACACCGGGTATTACGGGAGATGAATGTTGGCGGGTTTGTAGCCCTTAGCTCAGCGGCGGAAGATACCAGAAAAGAAGCCCTGGATGCGGGGTTGTCCCTAAACCGCTACCTGCTGGTGCAAAAGCTGCGAAAGTACGCAGGGGAGTCGGAGGGCGAACAGCCAGGATCGCTGCTGGAGCTGTTTAAGCAGGCCGGCCCCACCGGGAATGGACAACTGCAGCCGGTGGTGACCGGGTCAGAAGGAAACAACGTACCTGAACCTGTTGACGTGCCGGTGGAGGCGCCAAAAACAGTGCCGCCGGCACCCCCGGTACAGAAAGCACCGGTTCCTGTAAGTCCCCCTGCGGACACAAATACGGAACCGCCGATTACTGATCATGGTCAGCCTGTGGATGAACAGGAAGTGGTGGAAAAATGGCGGTAATTTTTGTTCTGACCACCGAAAAAGTAAGTGGTTAACGAATTCAAAGTTAAAGAGCGATGTAAAAGGAGGTTGAAAAAAATGAAAAACGTAACAGTCATAATGCTGGTGGTGCTGATGCTGTCCGTGGGAGGTGTTGTTTTAGCCGCTCAGGCGGAGCCTTTTACCCCGGCAGATCCGTTTTTTGAAGCTGCCAGGGGCCTTGAACAGGCGCAAGTAAACCTGAGCGAAAACGGAGAGGAACAGGTAGAGCTGCTAAACCTGTTTGCAGAAAGAAGGATGTTTGTCCTCGGTAAAATGGCCGAAGCAGGTCAGCCTGATTTTGTGGCCGAGCTGGTTGATGAACTCAAAGGTTTTGACGGCAGGCTGGAGCAGGTTGCAAAAGACTTTAATGACGAGGAATTGTATGAAAAAATTATTGAAGCCAACCAGCAGCGCGGCGTGCGCCTGCAGGAGCTGATCGATGACGGGGAACTGCCGCAGGAAGCACTGGACGGAATGCAAAAAGCGCTGGATAACCAGGCGATGGCGATGGAAAAGCTGCAGGAAGCCCTGAATAATGCCGGGTTGGCCGGAGAGCAGACTGAAGACCGGAGCGGTGTTCCGGATGGCGTAACGGTTCCCGACCAGGCACAACCTGAAGTGCCTACAGATAATGTGCCTGAATCACCCGGTGAAGAGAATAGGCGGCCGTAGAGCGGATGCCACGGTTACAAAAATTAATTGTCATCATGATGAGTCTTGCGCTATTGTTGTTACCTGCTGGTTGTGGCCCACAGGTCGCAAATCAGGTACCGGCCACAGAGGATGCAGAGCCGGCGGAGCATTTTTTTGAGCAGGTATACGAGAATGTGTCCTTTAACCTGGCCTTTTCTTATCCTGAACAGTGGCAAGTCATGTCAGAGAAAGTGAAAGACGGTGTGCTTACTCTGACACTGGAGCAGGTCGGGGGCAGTGCTTCCCTGGTTCTCACAGTTTTGGGTGGCGAAATGACCGAGGCGGAATTAGTCAAAAACGGTGAAGAACTTCTTGCCCGCAGCCTGTTCCAGCCGCGGTTGCCCGCAGAGCGGGTAAAAAAACAGCTCTCCGGCCGGCTCGTGAATTTTTTGGCCACAGAGGCGGGAGAGCGGGACAGAGTGAGTGCCCGGACTGCTGTTTTTGCAAAGGATGGCAATTCTCATTTCCTTACCCTGATGGCTAAGCCGGGGGCATTTCCCGAAGCCAATGAGACTTTAGAGTTGATTGTCTCAGGCATGAAGTAAAACAAAAGGCTGACTCTGGAGTCTCAGGTCAGCCTTTTTTTACGCCGTTTTAATCATTGATGTTGATTTATAAGAGCAAACTCGTTAATCGCTTTTATAATTCCTGTTCACCGGAATATCGTATAATGGCTGGTTCACTTCCATTTACATGGTGAGCAGCCAAGTCTGAGGGCTTGGCTGCATTTGTTGTATCTACCTATCAAAATTGTTTTGAGCATAAAACAAACGATACTGTAATAGCCATGAAATAAACTTTCGTTATTGCTGTCAGGTATGCATGCTAAAATCGATTTCGTTCCCAGAGGCACGGTGTAAAATTTCTAAAATAGGTGCTGTGTATGCAAATCAGTGCGTTTTTTTCTACAAACAAAATAACTTCAGTACGGAGGATCACATGCAAGCTGCTGTGTCTTGGGATTCTCCTGATAGCTTTTCTTTGGCTGATAAAAAACTTTCATCAGGAACCGGGCCGTACATGTATCAGAAAAGAAGGGCTTCTGGGCATACGGATATCGTCCACCGAATATCCGTATTTATCCTATTCTTTTGACAAACCATACTCTGCTATTTTTAGAGAAAAGCCGCTGTTTTACAAAACCACCTCACCGATAACCGATATGCCATTCTATGACCATTTTACCTTCACATTCTCATATGAAGACCAGAAGCAGATTCTTTTACATTACAGTCCAATATTAAATGAGGTATATAACGTGAAAAATAAACTGGTTGAACCTTCATCTGAGTTAAAAGAAGTGCTGCTGGATCTTGCCGCGTCATACAGGCAGCACATTGAAAAAACCTACGGTTCCCTGCTTGTCTGGGATGAAGTGGATAAAATATTTCCAATGTATGCCACCGCCAAGATAAGAGACATATATACGGGCGCATCCTTTAACGTCCAGCGCAGAGAAGGCAGCAGTCATGTGGACGCTCAACCCCTGACAGCTGAAGATACGGCTGTCATGAAAAAGATCTATGGCAGCCGGTGGAGTTGGGAGCGCAAGGGAGTTATCGTTGAGGTCCGCGGCCACCGGATTGCCGCATCAATGCACGGTATGCCGCATGGGAGCGGCAAGATAGATGATAATAATTTCCCAGGCCACTTCTGTATCCATTTTTTGGGCAGCACAATCCACTCCGGCGGCATGGATATCCAACATCACAGGGAAATCCTGAAAGCTGCGGGCAAGCTGCCTAGGGATGATTTTTAAGTGAAAACCATAAAACCCAAGCAAGCTTGGGTTTTATGTGTCTCTGCTTTGGGATGAACAGTGGTAGAAGCAGTAAACCAGTAGATCCATAAGGCTTTGGGGTGTTATTTCTTCAGAGAATGCTTGCCGTACTTATCTCTATTGAAAAGGATCAGGCTTCCTGCTCCAATCGGGATGCCAATAAATGTCGTCATCACTGCAAACCAAACCGGGATTCCTGCTGTTTGTGGTTCCTCAGGAGCACTTTCCTGTTCATCGATTTCCGGAATAATTTCAGTGTCACTGTTTTCAGGGTCTGTTTCTTCCGGGTCAGTGGGATCGTTTACCGGCTCGACTCCATATTCCGGCATGCGAACAACCGTAATTGTATATACTTTTGTTGTGCCGTCTTCCGCAGTAACGGTTATGGTAACTTCATTTTCGCCTTCAGATAATTCTTTTGTTTCCCCGGTTACACTTTTTACCTTTGCATCCACCGCTTTGCCACTTGCTGTAAATGACGTTATTTCATACGGCAGGTAAACAATGTAACCTGTGTGCTCAACGCTAAATTCCGGAGATAAGATGCCGTTGTCAATGCTAATGGACTCGAGGTTGGCATCGTTGCTGGGCACATAGTTGGGGTCCTGTTCCCTTGTAGCGGTGATCGTATATGTTTTGGTTGCCCCGCTGGCCGCTGTGACCTTAACACTGACCGTATTTTTACCTACGCTTAAGGACGTCCCGCTGATGGAGACTTTGGCGCCCGGATCCTCTTTTGTTGCAGTAACGTTGAGTGATTTCACACTGTAAGGAACAGTTGTGGTATAGCTTGTCCGGCTTGTACTAAATGCCGGGGAAAGTGTTGCGTTGCTGACTGTCATTGCACTTAAGTTGGCATTTTTCGATAATGGTGCAGCAATTGTGGTGGAGTAACTCACCGTACCAATGTTTGCATCGGCTTTACCATCAGTTGCTGTAGTCCCGGTACTTGATACAGTAATTTTTGTTCCCGTTGCAACTGAATTACTCACTTTAAAGGTGGCTGTAAAGATTGCTTTTTTGGAGTTAATCGGAGAAGTAAGATTATTATCATAGAATACAAGCTTGTTACCGTTAGGTTCTACTACCCAGGGAGAAGCGATTTTTCTGGATGTGCCGGTCAAAGTCAACTGACTCGAATCATAAGAGAGTGTGCCCGAACCACCTAAGATTCCTGTACCACTTAGACTGAATGTGAGAGTAATGGTATCGCCGGCTCTTACGGTGCCGGGGCCGGTTAATGAAGCGGATGCGGCCAGTACTGTTGACGGTGTAATGAGTAAACAAAATAGCACCAAAAAGAAAATCTTTTTCATAGAATCTGTCTCCCCGCTTTTAATATTCCCGGGCAACAACAGCTTCTTTGCCCAGAATGTGTGATTTAATTTGAATGAAATCTGTTATTGATACGTTCCCGTCACCATTGGTATCCGCAGCATAGAGGGCTTCTCCCTTTAATGTGCTGCTGGCAAGCAGATGTGCTTTGGCTGCAATCATATCGGTCACTGTTATCTTTCCGTCGCCGTTTGAATCACCAGTGACAATAACAGCATATGTTTTGATAACTACACTTTCATCCATGATTTTTAACGACAGGCCGGTGCCAAGGGGCGTATCTCCGCTTATTTCAGTGGTGCCGCTGTAAATCTTAACGTTATCTTTTTCATTAATACCTGCCAAAAGTTCTTCTGCTGTCATTCCTGCTGGTAATTTGCTGACGATTAAACTGCTTGGGTTGACTGAAATTGTTTCCGAGCTGATTGTTAAGGGCACAACAGGCTCCGTATCGACCACATCATATACAGAGTTATAAACGGTAACCAGGGATGATGCCTGTTTGCCGCCGGATTCTGTTGTTGCGGTTATGTATGCGCTTCCGGATGATAGGGCTATAAGCCCACCGTTTTCATCAACAGAGACGACATCCGGCTTGTTCGAAGACCAGGATACTTTTTTGTTGCTGGCATCAGCGGGGAAGATACTTGCTGCCAGTAACTCACTATCTTGGGTTACCATCTGTAAGGAATCAGGCACATTAACAGAGATTGTAGGTACATAAGGGGCAAATCCCGGCAATTTTAATATGCCAACTAGTGGCAGGTAACGGGTCTGTTTAAAAATCCTGGGGAAATCATCCATTGTTAAACTGTGTGAGGGTTTGTTTCCCACCTCCACAACAACACAGGTGATTTTGATGATTTTATTTAACCACTGCTGCATGGTGGTGTTAAATATCTCCGTTCTGGTTATGGGTTCCATCGTATAACCGGAAGCATCGACTATAGCCTGAACAATTGCTTTATCTCTTTCCAGCACCTCCCCTTTCTGATGGGAAAACCAGTAAATCAGTTCGCCCATGGAATGGTAATCCAAAATAAGTTCGGGGTTATTTGCCCGGATCCAGTTTGTAGTTACCTTTGTTTCCGGTTCCGATTCCGGAGAAGGGCCTTTGTAAAAAGCATAGGAGGGAGTTTTTGATTTAACGACGCTGTCTGATTGTTCATTCCAGAAGGCATCATAGTTGCGGTTTATATCAACACCCCTGATATTGGCCTTCCAAATTCGAAAATCACTTCCCCAACTGGAATGGTTCATTTTGAGCAGTTGAGCTTTTCTGTCCGGAAAAGCGTCCGCTCCCTTCTGAACCAGTGTGACTCCGTCAGGATTAAGCATGGGGATAAAGGTAATTGAATACTGGTCTAAAAGATGCTTAACCGGTTCACCCTTAATATGCGAGCCGTTATGATATTCTTGGATGTATAATGCAATCATTTCCGTAAGGACCGGTGTAGTGACCCATTCACGGGCATGCATAGCCCCCGTGACCAGGATTTTTTTTGACCCTGTACCAAGCGTCACAGACCATATATTGCGGTTATCAACGGATGTGCCAAGTACGTTGAGTGAAACAAGATCGGGATGATTGGTGGCTAACTTTTGCAGTTTGTCTCCTAATTGCTCATATGTATAAATTTTGTTTTCCGGCATTGGGTACACCTGAGAATATACAGTCAATGCGCTTCCGGAGATAATGAGGAACATTAAAATTCCCATTAAAACTTTTTTCACAGTTCTTCCTCCCAAAAAACTATTCGTGGCCCTGTTAACAAACCGTGGGTTAGCTACCGAGATTAATAACTCTTTTCAACAAATACTTACATAATCCTTCCTTTTAATTTGTGAAAAACAATTGCTGTAACGGCTATAATCCGATAAGACGTCTGTTCTGCACTGCTATTAAATGGTAAGAATATGTGATATAATTCCCTTAGTAACCACTTAAAGGACGGGAGTGAATTATATGAAAACATTAAAGAACCTGA
The DNA here is from genome assembly GCA_033549345.1 of Bacillota bacterium. Lineage (GTDB taxonomy): Bacteria > Bacillota > Dethiobacteria > Dethiobacterales > Dethiobacteraceae > JAWSUT01. The sequence continues at coordinate 19,164 of JAWSUT010000021.1, forward strand.
TGGATGCATTTGCGGGTGAATCACAGGCTAACCGCAAGTATTTAGCTTTTGCCATCAAAGCAGAAAAAGAAGGGTTCGTCAATATTGCACGGGTACTGAGAGCCATTGCGGAAGCGGAAACAATTCATGCTCTCAAGCACCTGGAAGTGGCGGGTAAAGTAGGCAGTACTCTGGAAAACCTGGGTGAGGCCGTGGAGGGGGAACATTACGAATATACCACGATGTACCCTGAATTTATTGAAACCGCCAGGGAGGAAAAACAGGACAAGGCTCTCAAATCATTTGAATTTGCCAATGAGGCGGAAAAAGTTCATGGCCAAACGTTTAAGGAACTCAAAGGGGAAGTTAGTGAGGGTAAAGACTTTGCGGATAAGGAGATAAGCCTTTGCCCGGTATGTGGGTGGGTTGGTACAGGAGAACCCCCTGAGCGCTGCCCCATATGTGGGGCACCCGCTAAGTCATTTAAAAAGTTCTAATGATACAGATGTCTTTCGCAAAGAAACGAAGGCGAACCTATAGGTTCGCCTTCGTTATTTTTGCCTGATATCCAAATATTACATGCGGCATATGTAGAGGACTTAATACCGGCGTTAAAGTATATATAGTGAGAGATGCAACTCAGATCATTCAACGAGGGAAAAAACTATGCCGGCAGGTCGTTGCAAAAGTTTAGTTATATTATTGCTGTTTTTCTTATTCAGTTTGTTTGCAAGTTCAGGTATATTTGCCGAGTCATCCGCACCTCCGGTACTGACTTCGGAATCTGCGGTTCTCATGGATGCAAAGACAGGACAAGTTCTCTTTGAGAAAAATATGCATCAACAGCAATACCCCGCATCAATTACGAAGATAGTGACGGGTATAATTGCCCTTGAAAAAGGCCGTGTAGAGGACACTTTAGAGATGAGCAGAGAGGCTGTTTTTTCCATTGAGAGAAATTCAGCGCATATTGCTCTTGATGTAAATGAAGAAATAACTCTTATGCAAGCACTCTATGCTCTGGCAATTTCATCTGCAAATGACGCAGCAAACGGCATTGCTGAGTATATCTCAGGAGATGCTGCACGCTTTGCTCAACTCATGAATGAAACAGCCGTGGAGTCGGGAGCAATGAATACCAACTTCGTTAACGCTAATGGACTTCACGACGCGAATCATTTTACAACGGCCTATGATATGGCAAGCATAATGATGCAGGCAGTAAAAAGCCCGCTATTTCTTGAAATTTTTAGTGAGAGCCGTTATGAGATACCGCCGACAAATTTACAGCCGGAAATAAGATATCTAAACAGTAAAAATGATTTGTTGAATGGAGTGCATCAATATGAAGGAATAATCGCAAGTAAAAGTGGCTGGACTCCGCAAGCGAAACATACACTTGTAACTGCTGCGAAACGGGGAAATAGAGAACTTATTGTTGTGGTATTAAAAAGCCAAAGTGCCGACAATAAATATGCTGATACGGTAAAGCTGCTTGACTATGGATTTAACGCATTTTCGGATGTAAGATTTAACATTGCAGACCTTGTAGCGGGCATATCTGAATCAGGTTTAAACAACACGGACAGCCTAACCGTCAATCCAAGCGGAGACATTGTCAGGCTGCTGCATAACAACTTAGCTGTGGAAGATATCGAAAAAACTTTTACCAGGTTAAATCATGCTGACAGTGGGACGATACAGTTACAACTATCGCTCAATATAAAACAAGCCAATGAATTTATGTATGAGAATCTGGGGGATACCTCAATAACACTTAACGTAGAAACAGCGGTTGCGGGCAAACAATCCCCCATTGTTAACATGAGAAAAATTGCCTACTATTTTGCCGGATTTGGCATCTTGCTTTTTATAGTACGTCTTCTCCGTAGACGGCGAAAGCGGGGTCAATTCGTAAATGTGCAGCCTTACCGGTATCGGGAGCTATGAACAAAACTAAATCCGGATATCCACTAAACAATATAAAGCATAAAAGGAACTGAGCGGGTCAGTTCCTTTTTGGCTTCCATCAAAGATATACTGTTGATTCGTCCGGGATTTGCCACAGATCCTGGTCCGGTAAGGTCAGACTGATTATACTGCCAAGAAACGCTGCTCCGGCCGCAACTAAAATTGCATACTTATATTGCCCTGTACTGTCAAATACAAATCCGGCAATCCAAGGCGCTGTTAACCCTGCCGTCCCCCAGGCAGTCATCAGTATGCCAAATATTTTTGCCATATGTGTCCTGCAGTAATAGATGGTTACGGAAATCGGATATGTTGAAGCGTTAGACCCGTAAACAAAGCCGATAAACATCAGGACAACCAGAGCCAGCCAAACCGCGGGGAAAAAAGCCAATGCAGCCAATACGACTGAAGCAAAAGCCATGACGATAGCTAATACACGACGGACGTGGAAACGCTGGCTAAACCACCCTCCGCTGAAACGACCTGTGACATTCCCGATATTAACCAGCATGGCACCCAGAGCAATCTGGGCAGGTGCACCGCCGTAAGAGCTGACAATGCCGGCGGCGTGACTGATAACCATGAGACCGGCCAGTGCGCCAAACGCATAGCCGATCCAAAGCTTAATAAAAAGCCTTGGCTGTAACGACGGGGATGCTGTGTCCGACTGCAGCGGGGGGCAGGCCAGAGTAGTTTTTGCCAGTACCAGTAATAAGCCGCTAATCATAGCCGCGCAAACCAAAAACAGCGCCAACCCAAACAGAGTATTCCAGACACCGAACTGGCGTATGGCATAGACAAGTACAGGGGCGGAAGTAACTGAACCAAGGGCATAACATGCTGTAACAATGCCGGTGGCAACCGCGCTGTATTGACGTAACTCCGTATTAACCAGCTGCAGTGTCAGATTGTAACCAAGAGCGTTTGCCATGCTGAATATAACACCATATCCGACAAAAACCATGAGTAAAGACATGCTGCCGGCAGCAAGGGCAATTCCTGCAGCACCTGTTAATAAGCAGCCAGAGGCAATAGCTGCTGCGTGCACACGCCGGTAAATCGGCGCACCGAAAATCATCCCCAATGTAAAGCAGATTGTGGCAACTGAAAAAACGGTGCTGACTTCAGCGCGGGAAACATTCAGTACTTTCTCTAAGGGTTCCACATACACACTCCATGCATAAAACGAACCGAGAGAAAAGTTTAAAAAGCCGCACCCGATTAGAATCAAAAGTTGTCTTCGGTCAATGTCTGTAAAATTCACCTCGTTAACACACCTCTCATGGTTTTGTGGCAAACCCTACTCTGCAGTTTTTAGCAGGGCTCTAACCGGGTTGACCCGTGAGCATGGAGTATTGCACATACACTTGCCGCACGCGTCTCCGATCCCTATCGGGTACTGCGGGATATTGTGATTATAGATTTGTTCATAACAGAGTTTTTTGTCCAGAACAGGATGGCCGCCCTCGAGATAAATGGCGCTTGCCACACAGTTATTAACACATTTTTTACAGCTGCCGTTATATTTGTACAAACAATTTTCAGCGGTACTTCTTTTTGTTGGTTCCAAGGGCAGGTTTGTGATGATACTGCCCATTCTGCCGCAGCAGCCTCTTTCTGTAATGAACATATTATGAATGCCAAACGTGCCGATCCCTGCTATATATCCGACATGCCTGTGAGACCAGTCGCTAATCAGCTTTTTTTCATCATAATTATACGTGGGCGGAAGAATCGTCGATGTGTAGCCTTTTTTCTGAAGATAAAGAAAAATGAACCTGGATATATCTACAATCAGGTTATTTGTTTCAATATTGGCAATATCCCACTCCCTGGAACTTTCAATGCCGCCAATATTACTAGCGACAATGTCTGTGTGAAAAGGCAGGAAAAAAGCGATTACTGATTTTGCATCACTGATAAAATCAGTCGGCAGCGCATGGGACGGACTGACCCACTCCTGTAGCTTTTGAAACAGAGGATCTTCAGTACTGCTAAAACCTATGCAAGGTTCAAGCCAATTTGATTCTGTGGAAAATAATCGCTGATAATTTTTAACATAATTTTTAATTTGTTCACTAATTTCCTTATTCACTGTCATCCTCCGTTTCCGTAAGCCGTAAGAATCATTGTACCGCAGACATAGGAACGGAACAAGCTCTTAATTTAAGGCCTTAAGATCAAAGCCACAGCCAGGAGAAGGTGTCTCCTGGCTGTGGCTTTGTCTTGTCAAATACAACTTATTCTTCGAGAGCGTACTTTTTTATTCGGTATTGAAGGCTCTGTCTTTTTAAGCCAAGTTCCCGGGCTGTTTTTGATACATTCCAGCCATTTCTTTGCAGGGCCTCTTCGAGAACTCTTCTTTCGGTATCATCCATGATGTTTTCCAGCATGGCGGCATCTTCTGTGTCTGCCTGCCTGGTTGGCTTAACGGAAGTCAGTTTATATTTAACATTGGGGGGAAGGTCCGTCAGGTTGATTGTCGTGTCTTCTGTATTGAGAGAGCTCATGCCGGCGGCAATCACATGTTCAAGCTCCCTGATGTTGCCGGGCCAGCTGTATTGTTCAAGTAGTGTGTACAGGGAGGGAGAGACAGCCTCTACGTTTAGGTGCAGCTGTTGGTTGTATTTTTTAATGAGAAACTCTGTTAAAAGAGGCAGGTCATCGAGCCTCTGCCGCAGGGGCGGAACACTAAGTGTTATATAGGCAATACGGTAATAAAGGTCACTTCGTAACTGGTGGTCTTCGATGGCCTGCATGGGGTCTTCATTGGAAATGCTGATGACCCGGGTATCTATTTTCCTTTCTCTTGCATCTCCTACTCTGCGAACGGACTCTTCCTGAATGACTCTCAGAAGTTTGGACTGCAGACCTATGCTCATTGAATTAATCTCGTCGAGCACCAGGGTACCGCCTGAAGCTTGTTCAAAAAGACCCGCCTGGTCAACGGCTCCTGTAAAAGCCCCTTTCGTTGTACCAAAAAGGATGCCTTCCAAAAGATTCTCCGGAATTGCGGCACAGTTAATGGCGATAAACGGGTTATTTTTTCTGGCACTGGCGTTGTGAATTCCCTGGGCCAGGAGCTCCTTGCCCGTGCCTGTTTCACCAAATATCAGGACGGGAAGGCTGTTTTCCGCCGCTTTGTGTGCCCACCTGATTGTATTTTTCAGTTCTTCATTGTTGCCGATGATATGATGTAGAGAATGCTTGGCGGTGGCAGTGGTGCTGCCTTCTTTTCTTTTGCCCTGGCTGATGCTGGATTGGAGTTCCATGATAATTTTCGACAGCTTCTTGACCTTGGAATAATCCTTCATCACGGAGACGGCCCCAATCAGCTCATCACCGTCCATAACAGGGACAGTGCTGCAGATGACTTCCACCTGCACGCCGCTTTCGCGGACCGTATATTCCTGGTATTGGTCCAGAATGGGCTTTTTTAAGTGCATAGCTTGCAGCAGCAGGCTTGGCCCGCCATGAAAATCGTAGTATTCTTCCACATGCCGGTGTAGAACCTGTTTTCTGCTGATTTTTTCCCGCCGCTCGTTAGCGTAATTATAAATATTAATGAAGCCGTCTTTATCACAGCCTACAATAGCTTCATCGATTGAATCTATAATTTTCTCAAGCTGTATTTCCGTTAATTTGTTGCTATGTGCCGGGTTCGGCTTATTCATCAAGACAGAAAACCTCCTCTTGCATACTCACCATTCGTATGATAGAAAATATCAATATCACCAAAGCTTCGGTGTGTACCTATAGAATCCTGCCTGAAAACGAAGATTATGCAAAGAAATTTTGCATACACATGCAAAATTTCTTTGCATAATCTTCCTGAATAATAACAGAGTATTCTGCCGTGCAGTGCTTTTGCGGCTACCAGATACGTCTTTATGCTGTGAAAATTTTAATTAGACAAGCAAATGCAAACTGGCATAATAGTTGCAATATTTTGTCGACAAGTAGTAAAGTTAGCAATCTGGAGGTGGCCAAAGGGGATTTATTGGTATCTTGGGGTACCGACTAAAATTGAGGAGGTATATTATGGAGAACATCTTTGGTAAGTACGATAAGGTAATATTTTGGTTAGCAGCAATTTTTTGCGGTATTTTTGTTGTTATTACGATGTCTGATCCAGCCGCAATGCAAGGTTACTTCGGCAATATTTTCAGTTTTTTTACTGTTAATTTAGGGTGGATGTATTTGCTGATTGCCTCTCTTTTCCTAATTTTTTGTTTGGCAATGATCTTTAGCAGGTACGGCCAGATTAAGCTGGGTAAAGATGATGAAGAACCGGAGTTCAGCAGATTTAGCTGGTTTGCCATGCTGTTTGCCGCAGGGATGGGTATCGGCCTGGTCTTTTGGGGTGTTGCCGAACCGATGTACCACTTTGCCGGTCCGCCTTTTGCAGAGCCCAATACGGCGGCAGCAGCACAGGAAGCGATGCGATATTCGTTTTTCCACTGGGGGCTGCATCCCTGGGCTACGTACGCTGTGGTGGCGCTCTGTTTGGCTTACTTTCAGTTTAGGAAAGACAAGCCGGGCCTGATTAGCTCAACACTCCTCCCCTTTCTGGGCGAAAAAGGTGTCCAGGGTCCCTGGGGAAAAGCAGTTGATACGCTAACAGTGGTTGTTACGCTATTTGGTGTTGCTACGTCCCTGGGACTGGGTGCGCTGCAGATTACTACAGGGCTGGACATTGTAGCCGGAATACCGGCATCCACAACTGTTTCTGTAATCATTATTGCTGTGATTACTGTTCTGTTTACTATCTCAGCTGTAACAGGAGTTGCACGCGGCATTAAATTCCTGAGTAATACCAATATGGTTATCTTTTTCGGTTTGATGCTGCTGATGTTTATCCTGGGGCCGACCCGCTATCTCTTAAACACATTTATTGAAACACTGGGCAGTTACGTACAGAATCTTATTTGGATGAGCTTTTTCACCGACAGCCAGGGAGCCGTGGCAGAACACGCCGGCTGGGACTGGGTGAGCGGCTGGACCGTATTTTACTGGGCGTGGTGGATCACCTGGGCGCCGTTTGTGGGAAGCTTTATTGCCCGGATTTCCAGGGGCAGAACCATTCGGGAGTTCATGGTGGGCATTCTTTTGGCGCCGAGTCTGCTGTGCTTTATTTGGTTCACCATTATGGGCGGTTCCGCCATTAATGTAGAGTTATTTGGTGCAGGCGGTATCGTCAGTGCAACATTTGCAGAAGTCAGCAGCGCTCCGTTTGCTATGTTTAGCCACTTCCCGCTGTCGAGTCTTCTCTCTGTAGGTGCCATGATCACCACAACAATCTTTTTTATCACCTCAGCAGACTCTTCCACTTATGTGGTAAGTATGATGACATCCGGCGGTGACCTGGAGCCTAAGTCCGGTTTAAGAATCTTCTGGGGTGCAGTCGCGGGCGCCATTGCAGCCATGCTGCTGCTTTCAGGTGGATTGGAAGCTGTGCAAACTGTGGCATTTGCGTTTGGTTTCCCGTTTATGCTGGTCATGGTTGTTATGATAGCTGCACTACTAAAATCTTTTGCCAAGGACGAAAAAATGCAATAAAACTGGTGCTATTAGGCCTTTGCAAATTTACCGCTTCACCGGCAATAGGGCGAAAAAAAGCAGAGCCGCAGGTTTAAGGGGTCTTCTTAAGCCTGCGGACTGCAATAGATTTAGCAATTTGATTTTTTGGCATTTCCCTGCACAGCAGAATGTAAGAATACCAATTTAGTCGGAGATCAATGGGGGATAGGGTATGCTCAGAATTGCCAAACATCCTGTTTTAACATTCAAAAGTAAAAATGAAGTGACCTTTATCTTTGAAGGAAAGAAATACAGTGGTTATGAGGGCGAGCCTATTGCTGTAGCCCTTCATGCAAACAAGATTAAGGTTCTCAGGGAGGAGCATCGTCCCAGAGGACTCTTTTGTGCCATCGGCAACTGTTCTTCATGCCTGATGGAAGTTAACGGAGAACCAAACGTAAGGGTCTGTGTTGAAAAGCTCAGAGCCGGCATGGTGATTAACATGCAAACAGGAAAAGGTAAGTTCTTAGGTGGTGGGAACTCTTGATTCACACAGAGATTGCAATTATCGGGGGAGGCCCCGCCGGAATGTGTGCGGCTATTTCGGCAGCCGGCCAGGGCGCTCAGGTTATTTTACTGGACAGAGAAGAACGGTTGGGCGGACAGCTCATTAAGCAAACACACAGATTCTTTGGTTCAGAAAGAGAATATGCGGGAACCAGAGGCATTGATATTACGGGTATTTTAGAGAAGGAAATCAGTGATTCTGCCAACATTGACGTAAGAAACAATACCACTGTGCTGGCAATTTATGATGACGGAGTCATTTCTTTTGAAGAAGACGGGGTATATAAAAAGCTGTCGGCAAAAAGCGTTATTATTGCAACAGGCGCTTCCGAAAAAATGCTGCCTTTTGTCAATAATGATCTGCCGGGGGTTTATGGTGCCGGCGCTGTGCAAACGCTGATGAATCAGTATGGCGTAATTCCCGGGGAGAAAGTGCTGATGGTGGGGGCCGGCAACATCGGACTGATTGTTTCTTATCAGCTCATGCAGGCCGGGGTAAAAGTGGCTGCAATCATTGATGCACAAACTCGTATCGGGGGATATCTTGTCCACGCAGCCAAAGTCAGAAGGCTTGGAGTTCCTATCTTAACCTCTCATACGATCGATAGAGCCATCGGCCAGAGATCTGTTGAAGGTGCTGTGATTTATGAACTGGATCAAAACCGGTGCAGGGTACCGGGCTCAGAGAAAGAGCTGGACGTAGACGTTATCTGCCTGGCAGTGGGACTTTCGCCGCAGGTTGAACTTTTGCGTCATGTTAACTGCCATATAAAGTACGTTCCCCAATTAGGCGGATATGTGCCTGTTAAAGATGCGAACCTGGAAACGACGACAAGCCGTATCTATGTGGCGGGAGATGCAGCCGGCGTCGAAGAAGCCAGCAGTGCAATGATTGAAGGTTCAATTGCCGGGCTCTCGGCAGCGGAAGCGCTGGGCTATACTCTTGATACCGACAGATTAAAAGCGCAGTTCGTTGGGGATTTGAACACATTGCGTTCCGGGGTTGTAGGAGAAAAAATCAGGCAGGGACTAAAAGTCCTGGAGAGCTAGGCGGTGATTGCAATCATGTATGAGAAAACCGGAGTCGTCTCAAACGAAATGTTGGAGGGTATCTTGCCATCCCGGGAAAGAAGAGAAAAAGGACCGTATGCTGTTTTTGAATGTTTTCAGCAAATACCCTGCAATCCCTGTTTTACGGCCTGTAGAGCCAAAGCAGTGGATTTGTCCCCGGATATTAACAGTATTCCCCGGGTTGATTACGATAAATGCTCCGGCTGCAGCCTGTGTGTCAGTGCGTGTCCGGGGTTGGCATGTTTTATCATCGATGAAACATATTCCGACAATGAAGGAACCGTTAAAATTCCATACGAATTTCTCCCGTTACCGGCTAAGGGGCAGGAAGTAACGGCATTGGATCGGGAAGGCAATGCGGTGGCCCGTGTTACAGTCATTCATGTTCAGAGCCATGCAAAGCTGGATTGCACCAATGTGGTTACGGTTGCAGTGCCCAAAGAGCTGCTGTGGTCTGTGAGAAATATAGGGATGGGAGAGGGATAAATGAGTGCTAACGATATCTATTTATGCCGTTGTGAAAATCTGACGCTGGCTGATTTGCACCGTTTAATCGATGAGGGCTATATCCATCTTGAGGAAATTAAACGGCTGAGCCGCTGTACGATGGGGCCCTGCCAGGGCCGTACCTGCCGGGATGTAATCGCCAGGGAAATAGCCAAAAAACGCAAGATAGACGTAACAGAAGTTGAGGTTCCCACATTCCGCGCCCCGACCAAGCCGGTTAAACTGGGTGCTCTGGCAGCTGGTGCGGAAGATGCGTAAGCATGCGGATGTAGTCGTCATTGGCGGCGGTGCTATCGGCTGTGCAGTTGCCTACAGCTTAGCCAGGAAAGGCATAAAAAACGTAGTTTTGCTGGAAAAACGTTATTTAACCAGCGGTTCAACGGGTCGCTGCGGTGCCGGCATTCGGCAGCAGTGGGGGACGGAAATGAACTGTCTGCTATCCAGGGGTAGTGCAAAGCTCTATAAAACAATGGGTGAAGAAACTGGCTTCGGGGATATCGAGTTTCGTCAAAGCGGGTATCTGCTGATTACCTATGATGAGAAGCAAGCGCTTCGATTGAAAAAAAACTTAGAAGTCCAGCATAGGCTCGGGATTCCTTCCAGGTCTGTACCGGTAAAAGAGGCAAAAGAAATTGTCCCCTACCTGAATGCCGACGGCTTAGTTGCCGCATTTTTTTGCCAGGAAGACGGGCATATCAATCCGTTTAAGGTCACATTCGCCTACGCAGAAGCGGCCCGGCGGCTTGGCGTGGAAATCAATAAATATACAACGGTTACAGCAATAAAGACTGAAGGCAGGAAGATTACAACTGTTGTCACGGACCAGGGCGAGATTCAGACTAATACGGTGGTAAACGCCACAGGCCCTTATGCAAAATATATTGGCATGATGCTGGGGCTGGATCATCCTGTGGAACCGGAAAGGCATCAGATACTGGTAACTGAACCGATGGAGCATATGGTAGGACCCCTTGTCATGTCTTTCCATCACGATTCATATATCAACCAAGTACCGCATGGCGGTTTCCTGATGGGTTACGGCAATCCTGATGAACCCAAAGGGCTAAACTACCGGCATGACTGGAACTTCCTGGAGAATATGGCTAAGAAGGCGGTATATCAGTTTCCTGCAATGAAAAACCTGCGTGTGGTCAGACAGTGGGCCGGCCATTATGGCATCTCTCCCGACGGGCAGCCCATCCTGGGGCCTGTCCCTGAGGTTGACGGGTACTACCTGTCGCTGGGCTGTGGTAAAGGTTTTATGCTCACGCCAATGATTGCTCAAATCACAGCGGAGCTGATTGCGGGAGAGGAACCGGCTTTACCCGTTGAGACCCTTAGTATCGAGCGTTTTGCCAGAGGCGAACTCATTGTGGAAACAGGTGTCGTCTAAACTATACCCTTATACCGGCACCTAAAGAAAGGATCGAAATTATGAGACTAAAAGCAATGGAGTCAAATTGTTCCGGTTGCCGCATCTGCCAGACGGTCTGTGCTTTGCGTAACCAGAAAGAAACAAATCCCTCTAAGGCAGCACTTGTCATTGAAGGGTGCTTCCCGGCTCCCGGAAAATATAAAGTTCATGTATGTAACCAGTGCGGTGAATGCGCACAAGTATGCCCTGTCGATGCCATTGTAAAAAAGAACGGAGCATACATTATTGACCATGATGCCTGTATTCAGTGTATGAGCTGCATAGAAGCCTGCCCCAGAGGCGTGATGGTGCAGCATCCAAACACGGATGTACCGATTAAATGCAACAACTGTGGTGAGTGCGTAAGCATTTGCCCCAGAGAGGTATTATGTTTTGAAAAACAATAAGGAGGTGAAAACAGCATGATTTACGGGTATGCCGGGAAGATATTACGAGTCGATCTTTCACACGGACAGATTAAAGAAGAGGAACTAAGTCCTACACTGGTTGAGGAGTATATGGGAGGTAGGGGTTTTGTGGCCAAAACACTCTACGATGAGCTGCCTCCCGATACAGCGCCGTTTGATGAAGACAACCTCATTGTGATTGCCATGGGACCTCTCAGCGGTCATTTCCTGCCGGCCAGCGGCAAAACGCACTTCGGTACCAAATCACCTGCCACTGACGGTTTTGGCGACAGCAACATGGGAGGCCACTTTGGGGTGGCGATGAAATATGCGGGTTACGACATGATGGTAATCAAAGGAAAAGCGCAGAAACCAAGCTACCTGTATATTGAAGATGGACATGTGGAGATCAGGCCGGCGGATAAATACTGGGGCAAAGGCGCACTGACGACTGAAAAAATGCTCAAAGATGATCTGGGTGAAGAGTTTCAGATTGCAACCATCGGGCCCGCGGGAGAAAATAGGGTACGGTATGCCTGTATTTCCCATGATTTTGGCCGTCAGGCCGGCAGGACGGGTGTTGCTGCTGTTTTGGGCTCCAAAAATATTAAGGCGATTGCTATTAAAGGGACAGGAAGTATCCCTGTACACGATACGGAAGAAGTGTTAACCAGGGGTAAGGAAGTTTTCAGTGCTGTGCGAAAGATGCCCGGTTTTAAGGGATGGACACCGCAGGGAACAGCAGGTATCACAGACTGGTGCAATGAAGTGGGGGCATGCCCCACACGGAATTTTCAGACCTCATACTTTGAACACTATAAACAGATTAACGGTGAAGCGGTTTTAGAGCATGTCAAAATCACCGACAAAGGATGCTTTGGCTGCCCGACGCCCTGCGGGAAATATGGTTATGCCAAAACTGCCAGCGGTTCAGCTTTTGTGGAAGGCCCTGAATATGAAACCATCGCACTGCTTGGCAGCAACTGTTCGCTGGCAAAAATCGAAGAAGTTGCTTACGCTAATTATGTATGTGATGAGCTGGGCGTGGATACGATTTCCGCAGGCGTTGTCATGTCGTGGGCCATGGAATGTTATGAGAAGGGTATATTCTCAAAAGAATTACTTGGCAGGGAAATTCACTTTGGCGAGTTGGATTCCATCGTCTACCTCCTGGAAAAGATCGCACACAGAGAAGGCCTGGGAAATCTGTTGGCGGAAGGGGTAAAAATTGCTGCTGAAAAAACCGGTCAGGGCTCTGAAAAGTTTGCGATTCATGTGAAGGGCCTGGAGTGGACCGGCTATGAATGCCGGAATGCTCCCGGTATGATGCTGGGATATATTACTGCAGACGTGGGCGCCCACCACAGCAGATGTTGGGTGCTGGGCAACGATGTGGCCGGTTCTGAAAATGTCGGGAGTGTCCACGATTTAATCAGCGGCGGCAAAAACAGCAATACATTGCCCAAAGCCAAGGTAAAAGGTGTTTCACCGATGGTGATTAACAGCCAGCACACCCGACCCGCCTTTGATATCCTGGGTATTTGCAGGCTGCAGTATATGGAGCTTGGTTTGGAAACGAAATATTACGAAGAAATGTACGAGGCAATTACCGGGAAAAAGTTGGTTTGGTCTGAATTGTTGAAAATCTCGGAAAAAATCTGGAACCTGAACCGATGTTTCAATATCAGGGAAATCGACGGTTACGGCAGATCCAGTGATTATCCACCGCCGCGTTTTTATGAGGAGCCCATCCCCAGCGGCCCCAACAAAGGGCACCTAATCGTACTTGATGAGATTGATTCACTGCTGGATGAATTCTACGATGCCCGCGGCTGGGATTCAAATGGTGTGCCGACCGAGACAACACTAAGAAGGCTGGGCCTGGCAGACACCATTGATACTGTAAACAGTAAGCGCAGCAGCGGAGCAGGCTCTGTAAAATAAAATGGAGTGGTTACAATGAGGGTCAAGATTAACCTGTCCGGCAGCTTGCAGGGTATTTATACGGATAAAACCAGTGACCTATTTGTGGATATCAATATACCGGTTACCGTCAGGCATGTACTGGCCGCAGCGGGGGTTAACCCGTTGGTTGTTGCCGCGGTGTTGGTTGACGGTGAGATGAAAAGTAAAGATTTCACCATTGAAGAAAAAATAAATGAAATTACGCTGGTAGGGCCGATTGCCGGGGGGTAAATATTGGCCCGGGCAAGAGTCTGGAAGCAACTATTGCAATAGGAGGCAGTGGCAGTGAGCGGAAAAGTGGAATTCTTATATCTCCAGCAGGAGGACTGTATTAAAGCCGGCGGTTATGACATGCGGGGTTGTATGAAGGCGGTGGAACGATCCTTCTTTCTGCACGGAAAAAACGATTTTATTCAACCCGGGAAACCGGTAATTCGCTGGGGAGGCCCCGAAACAGAAGAAACAACAGGCAGGATCATGTCAATGCCATCGTTTCTGGGCGGCGCGGCGTATGCGGAGGAGCTAAAAACGCGCGACCTAATTGGCCCCGTCAATACGTCCGGCATCAAATTTATTCCCAGCAGACCGCATAATCCAGGCAAATATAATCTCCCCAGGGCAAACGCCGTGATTATCATTGTGGACCCCGATACGCTGATGCCCACGTGTATTATGGACGGAACACTGGTTAGCGCTATGCGGACAGGGGCTGCTTCCGGAGTGGCCGCAAAGTATCTGGCAAACCCGGATGCAAAAGTGATGGGCTTAATCGGAGCCAGTGTTCAGGGAAAGACACAGCTTCTGGCGCTGAAAGAAGGCGTCCCCTCATTGGAAGTATGCAAAATTTATGATTTGAATCCCCAGGCACAAAAGAGATTTGTGGAGAAAATGCAGGCCGAAGTGGATATTGAACTTGTAATTGTGGACAGCGCAGAAAAAGCAGTGCGTGATTCGGATATCGTCAGTACCGCCACAATAGCCAAAGAGCCTTATATTAACGGGGACTGGTACAAGGAAGGTGTATGTCATTGCGAGATATCCTTCTGGGATACGCCTCCGGAAGCACTCAAAGTGATGGACGTTCTTGTGGTAGACGACTGGTACCAGGTTAAACACCACGGTGTGGATGTCTGTTGCAGAGCGGTTGTTGAGGGCGTCATACCCGAAGAGAAAATAAGAGGTAATCTTGGCGAAATTATTGTGGGTCTGAAACCCGGCCGACAGGACGCAAAGGAAAGAATTTTCTTTAATCCGATCGGCATGGGAATTCACGATTTGTCGGAAGCTCACAGAGTTTATGAGAATGCTGTAAGGATGGGTATCGGCAGGAGCCTGCCGTTATGGGAAAACCCGTTTTGCGTCTAAGGGTAAACTCCCGGTGCGGCACAAGCAGTGCGAATCAAAGGATTAAACCATGAAAGGGGTTGTAAGTATGGGCACTGAAAGAGAATTGTTGGCAGTGGAAGAAATTCATCAGGCGACGCTGAAAATACTTGCAGAAATCGGGGTTGAATTTGGCAGCAGGGAAGTAAATGATCTTTTTAAGCAACATGGGTTCAGACAGGAGAACGGCAGAACATTTTTTACAGAAGAACAAGTGAATAAATATATCAATATGGCAACGAAGGAATTTACAGTTTACGGCCGGGATGAGAGTTATTCTATCAACATTAATACGGAAGAGACGCATTACTGCCCCGGTTACGGAGCTCCCAGAATCATTAATAAAGACGGTAGTGTCCGGGACGCCCTGTTTGATGATTATTTAAAAATGGCCAATCTGTTTCATATGGAAAAGTCGTTTAATGTAAACGGCGGCATCCTTGTCCAGCCGGGAGACATAGAGGCGGATATCAGCATTCCGGTTATGATCTATGCGGCCATGAAGCGCTCATCCAAGGTGCTTTTCGGTATTCAGGGCACCAAAGAAGACAATAACCACATTTACAAGATGCTGGAGATTGTTTTCGGGGGTAAGGAAGCGCTGCGGGAAAAAGCACGCTATATTCCCTTATGCACACCGACCAGTCCTCTCCGGGTAGATGAAAGTACCATTGACACCTTGCTGGCAGGCTGCGAATATAATCAACCCATCGCTGTTTGCTCAGCATGTATGCCTGGCGGTACAGCACCTGTTACTCTGGCCGGTGCAGTGGCCATGTGCAATGCAGAAATTTTAAGCACGATCATCCTGACACAGCTTGTTAACCCGGGTAATCCCGTACTCTATGAATTTGCCTGTTACGGTTCAAACGTTCAGACCGGAAACGCATCCATCGGTTCGCCTGAGTTAATTAAAGCAGGCAGATACGGTTCACTGCTGGCCAAGAAGTACGGCTTTGCCTGCAGAAGCGGCGGGGGCCTTTCCGATGCCCGAGGCGTCACTGCCCAGGCCGGTATTGAAACAGCAATGTGTCTTTTCCACTCCAACTATTACAAAGCAAATCTTGTCATGCATGCTGCCGGAATCCTCGATTCATTTGCGGCGATGAGTTATGAAAAAGTCATGCTGGATTTTGAAGTCATTGACAGATGTGCAAACTATTTCGAAGATCTGGAAGTAAGTGAAGTGACGCTGGCCTTTGATACATTGAAAAAGGTGGCACAAACAGGGGCAACCTTCCTGAATCAAAAGCATACCGTCAAAAACTGCCGCAAGGCCTATGTCCCCCAGGTAAGCTTACGGTCGGAGCTGCCTGAGGGTATGGATCCCAATGAAGCTCTGTATGAGTCCATGAACAATCGGATGGAAAAGCAGTTGGCAGCCTATGTGAAGCCTGAACTGGCATCAGATGTTGAAGAAAAGCTTGACGACTACATGCTTGCTCTGGGGATGCGCCCGGAAGACATGAAGAAGGTATAACTAACCTGCATACAGGTAAAAAAACAAATGGAGGTATATCATGAGTATTCAAGAGATCTTTGACGCTGTTTTGGAATTCGAAGAGGATGATGTGGTTGCGCTGGTAAAAGCGGAAATAGAGGCAGGTACCGACGTTAGCGATATATTGGAAAATGGCCTGATTGCCGCCATGGATGAAGTGGGTAAACAGTTTGCGGCAGGCGAATTATATGTTCCCGAAATGCTCATGGCAGCAGAAGCTATGAAAGCGGGCCTCGAGGAAGTTAAGCCATTACTGCAAGGTGATTCGGCAGCCAGCAAAGGAACACTGATTATCGGAACGGTAAAGGGCGACTTGCATGATATCGGCAAAAACCTTTGTTCCATGATGGTTGAGGGTGCCGGCTATGATGTTGTGGATGTGGGAATTGATGTTGACTCTGAAACATTTATTGAGAAAATCAGGGAAACAAACGCGGCTGTTCTTGGCCTGTCGGCACTTCTGACCACAACGATGCCGGCGATGGAACAGACAATTAAAAAAGTAAGAGAAGCCGGGTTAGACACGAAGATAATCGTCGGCGGAGCACCCGTTTCCAAAGAATACGCTGTTAAGATCGGTGCAGACGGATACGGTAAAAATGCACCCGAGTGTGTTGCCTTGGTTAAGCAGTTCATGGCCTAACAAAGTAAGCTGACCGAACGCTCGGTCAGCTTACCTGTAATTTTGCTAAGGAGTTGATTGAATGTATATTGTTGGCGAATTGATCAATGCCAGCCGGAAAGTCATTGCGCAGGCGATAAAAGAGAGAAACAGCGAGTATATTCAACAGGTAGCCAAAGAGCAGGAGGAAGCAGGTGCAAACTTCATCGATGTCAATGCAGGCATCTTTGTGGAAGATGAGCCGGAGCACATGGAATGGCTGGTAAAAACTGTCCAGGAAGCTGTTAGCATACCATGCTGTATTGACAGCCCCAGTGCGGCAGCGCTGCAAAGAGGCCTTGCCGTACACACAAAAGGGACTCCGATGATAAACTCAATCTCACTGGAAAAAGAGCGATATGAGCAGGTTATTCCCATTGTCAGCAATACCGATTTGAAAGTTGTTGCCCTGTGCATGAGCGACAAAGGCATGCCGCAAACCAGGGAGGAAAGGGTGGCAATTGCCGTCGAACTGGTAAACAACTTAGTAAAAGACGGTGTACAGAAAGAAAATATCTTTTTGGATCCACTGGTTCAGCCAATTGGTACGAACGATAAGTTTGGTATCGAATTTATTGATGCTGTGGGTGACATAAAAGAGACATTCCCTGGAGTACATTTTATGTGCGGACTGTCAAATATCTCTTTTGGCTTACCCGAGAGAAAATTTATGAACAGCGTTTTTGCCGTAATGGCTATGACCAAAGGGCTGGACGGGCTAATGATTAACCCGCTGGACAGAAGAATGATGGCAAACATTATAACAGCAGAAACACTGGCCGGCAGAGACAAGTCATGCAAGAACTACCTGAAGGCTTACAGAAAGAAAAAACTTGAATTCTAAACCCAGGAAATATGTTATATATCCCCTGCTGCGGGTTACCGACGGCAGGGGATTAAATTTTTTTAGGCTTTTTAAAGATGGTTTTCTTGGTTTCGGAATGAGGATGCGGTGAGAACCGGACATAGTTAACCTGACTTTCGGGGACGTTATCTTTTTGATCGTCCCTGACCTGGAGATACTTGATAATAAAGCCGGCCAATGCGCCGAACACGGTATGGTCAATCAGGGCGGACAATACGTCTCCGGGGCTGCTTTGCATATCTGCGGCTAGACCCCTAAACGGAAATATAATCGTCAAGACAATAAAACCGGCAATCAGGGAGAGTCCGACGCCTTTCAAAATGGCAAAGTCTACGTCGGTGTAATGGATGTAGTATGCGATAATTATACCGAGAACAATAGCGATAAAGACATGTGAAAATATGCCTATTGCTATTCCCAGAGGTGTTTGCAGTGCAGATTCTGTTAAGAAAACAATGCCGCCTGCCTGCCAAAGCGGGGTTTCACTAAGATTAAGATACATTAACAGAAATTCCACTGCGTTAATTGTTAAAACACCTGCCAAACCGGCGACCAATCCTCTGCCAAAAGGGTCTTTCATCATTGTACCTCCTGTCTACGCTGTAATTCTAGTATCGCAACGTTTACCTAAGATTATAAGTATGAACAAGCAATAAAGCATCACCAATGATTAAGAATGGCTTACAGGAAGAAAATGCCTGACGAATGTTCCTTTTATACCGAAAACTTTTCTTGACAATGCCAGTTAATAGAATTAATATTAAGAAAATACTGAAAATTTATAGTATGGTAGTACTGGTAATACGGTAGAGTTTTTGATGAGTAGTGAAACGGTAGCACAGCAGCACGGTAGGGAAGCGTATGTTGATTATAACGCCCTACGGGGCGTTTTTTTCTTTGCCCCTACCTGCCAACAGGAAAACCGGGGGTGGTTATTTTCTACTATTATCGCGCAATGGATATGGTGTAAATCAAATTACAGGTATATAAGGAGATTAAAAATCATGAATAAGAAGACTCCATTGTTTTTAATTGTTGTGTCAGTTTTAGCGCTTATTGCATTTGCCGGATGCGGGCAATCGGCTCAGGCACCAAGTGAACCAGGCAATGAGGCTAATGGCGAGGAAAGTCCGCAGCAGTTTAATCTGCAATTTGCTACCTTCTGGCCTGAAGTGGATTTCCAGGTTTCCGAAGGCCATAAGGCCTGGGCACAGGAAATCTCAGATCGCGTGGCGGCAGAGACACCTCACAGTGTTAGTTTTAGCTGGCAGCCTGGCGGTGTTCTCCTGGGACCGGCAGAAATATACGAGGGTATAGCTGCAGGCGCGGCTGATGTAGGTTCTACGGCTCCCGTTTATACGAT
Source organism: Bacillota bacterium (assembly GCA_033549345.1). GTDB lineage: Bacteria > Bacillota > Dethiobacteria > Dethiobacterales > Dethiobacteraceae > JAWSUT01. The sequence continues at coordinate 38,338 of JAWSUT010000021.1, forward strand.
GGGGATGTTTCCTTTAACGATGGGCCTTGAGCTGCCAGGATACAATAACGATAATGCCCTGGTGGCGTCGCTGACTATGCATGAAGCGTGGAAGATGTCACCGGAACTACAGAAGGAATATGAAGATGTTAAAGTCATGTTTTTCTGGGCGACAGGACCGGGAGATTTTATCACAAACAAACCTGTCAGAAAGTTGGAAGACCTTGCCGGCCAGCAGATCAGAGCCGCCGGTGGTTCAACTCTGGCTATCGAAGCTCTTGACGGTACACCTGTACCCATGCCGATGTCTGATTCCTACCTTGCTCTTGACTCAGGAATTGTGGACGGGATCCTGGGACCGAACGACATCTTAGAGGGCTTTAAACTGGCCGAAGTAACTCAGTTTATTACGAAAACTCCCTTTGTTGGATACAATGTAGTTTTTGTTAAAGTTATGAACCTGGATACCTGGAATTCTCTGCCTCCATCTGTGCAGCAGATTATTGATGAGGTTAACGAAGACTTTGTCATGGAATACGGCAAGCTTAGGACGGACTATTCGATTAAAGGCCAGCAGTTTGCTGTTAAAGAGTTTGGTCATGAGGTAATTGAACTTAGTGCAGAGGAAAGAGACCGGTGGCTGGAAAAAATAAATCATATACCTCAACAATGGGTAGGTGACAGAGAAGCTGAGAATTTACCGGGACAAGAGATATATGAGCTTTATCTTGAACTTGATGCTCAGTTTTCCGAGCTATATGGTGATTATGAAAAGTAAAAGTATTTGTTTTGAGGAATAAATAGAAAACCTGTTAGAGGGCTTATGCTGTTGTGGGAGTAAACCGGGACAGCGTTTGCCCTCTTTAATGCAGGCAAAGTAGTTTTGGGACTGGAGGACAGGGATTGATGCATGTCTTTAACAAATTTGTCCATTTTATAACTCTGGGGGCCGCTAAGGCAGCCCAGATTGCACTGACTTTTATCATGCTGATTATTGTAGCCAATGTCATATCCCGCAGATTGTTCGGTAGTCCCGTACCGGGTACTGTTGAACTTGTGGAAATGTCCGGTGCTATCTTACTGGCCTTAGCGGTAGCCTATACTGCTCAGGTAAAGGGGCATATCATGGTAAGCGTACTGGTGGAACGTTTTTCACCCAGGACTCAGGGTTTGATTGATATTGTTATCAGTTCGGTTTCCTTGTTTTTTACTTATATATTGGCCCGGGAGACTTTTGTTTTTGCCGCCAGGATGATGGGCAGAGGATACAGTACAGGATATTTGCAGCTTCCTGTTGCTCCGGCAATATATTTAGTTGGTTTGGGTTTTGCCATGCTGGCGCTGGTACTCCTCAGGGATATTGTCAACGCAGTTATGTTGGTTGTTAAGGGAAGTGAACGTGTATGACACCAATTCACATCGGTCTTCTTTCAATTGTAATCATTTTTGTTCTCCTTTTTGCTAAAATGCCTGTGGCCTACGTTATGCTGGTCGTAGGTATGACGGGTTACGCCGTGATTACCAATACAACGGCGATGCTTTCTATTTCAGTGCAAACAATGTATAACACCTTTGCTTCCTATTCTCTAATTGTTGTTCCCCTCTTTGTCTGGATGGGTTATATCGCTTTTCATGCCGGTTTAAGTTCCAGGATTTACGATGCGGCATACAAGGTGGTAGGAAGTGTCAATGGTGGCCTGGCCTTAGCGACAATTGGTGCCTGTGCTGCTTTTGGAGCAATCTGTGGCTCCACCACGGCCACAGCTGCAACAATGGGTGCCGTATCATTACCCGAGATGAATAAGTATGATTATGACAAGTCTTTTGCTACGGCAACTGTTGCCGCGGCAGCCATCCTGGGGGTCATGATTCCTCCCAGTGTCATTTTTATTCTCTATGGTATTGCTACGGGGCAATCCATCGCCAAGCTTTTTTTGGCAGGTATTTTACCAGGCGTGCTTTTGATGGTGCTGTTTATGCTGGTTGCTTATATACAGGCTTCCCGTAATACTGCGCTGGCACCTCCGGGATTAAAGGTTCCATGGGGAGAGAAGGTAAAAGCGGTTGTAAAGGGTGGGGTTGAAGTAATTTTTATTTTTATTGCTGTAATCGGTGGACTGTTTGCCGGTTGGTTTACCCCCACCGAAGCAGGAGCCATCGGTGCTTTTGCCACTTTGCTGGTTGCCCTTGTCCGGCGGAGCCTGTCATGGAAAGGGTTTATTAATTCACTAAATGACTCTGTACGTATTTCAGCTATGATTATGTTTCTGGTTGCAGCAGCATCGATTTATGGCCGGTTTTTAGCCATTACAGGCCTTCCCGGTGGATTAGCTAACTGGGCTGCAGAACTGCCATTGCCTCCAGTAGCAATTCTTGCACTTATACTTATCGTGTATTTGATTCTTGGTTGTTTTATTGATGCTCTGGCTCTCATTTTGCTGACGATCCCCATCTTTTATCCACTGGCTCTAAAGCTTGGTTTTGATCCCATCTGGTTTGGCGTAATTATTGTTCTGGCGTTAGGGATGGGAGTTATTACGCCACCGGTGGGCGCCAATGTTTATGTTGTTGCCGGTGTGGATGGAAGTACTCCTGTGATGACCATTTTCCGGGGTGTATGGCCTTATCTGCTGGCTATTTTTGCCTGTATCTCAATCCTGACTATTTTTCCGCAAATTGTTCTTCTCCTTCCCAATATATTGCATTAAGTCATGCAGGAACTGCAATTTTCAGTCGATGAAAAAGTACTGCTCAAATTCTTCCGCATACACAGACAAAGCCTGCTTTTAGGTTGAAACCTAAAGCAGGCTTTGTGTTGGTATAGCATTTTTCTGTAACCGATGTGTTACGTATGCACGAATCGTGATTATGCAGGGGACATCGTACACACGCAGCTTTTACCCTGACCATATTTACTTAAAATCTGCTCTGCCACCCATGCCGGATATTTGCTCATGCAGCCGATATGGCAGAATCTATGAAACTTATACTTTCGGTTCGTAGACAGCAAACGTTTTGATGGTTGGTGGTGCCGTAGCAACAGCACTGAGAGCCTCATGCAGATCGAAGCCATAGTTGGCAACCGCTGCATCGAGAGCTTCTTGTGATTCCCAGATGCTAAAAGAACCGTAATCGCCAGTGTTTTCGTCGCTGAAGAATGTTAAACTTTTCAACCCCTTAAAGTTCTTGTGCAGCATTGCAAATTGGTCTGCCAAATCCTCTGCCGCCGACTTTTTCCCTTTTCCTAAGTTAAACATCACCAAAGAAACTACCATTTCTTCTCCTCCAATCTTTTTTGATTGCGAAATTTTACAGCCAAAAAGATTTTCCTTTTTCTTTGCCCCAAGCTTAACCTAAAGATAAAGCAAAATCTGTAACGGTCACCACATTTGCAGATTGTTTTCCGGCTAAAAAACGGTGCGCTTTAATTCAAATATTGTGACTACGGTTACATACCCTTACAGGAGTGTGCGGTATGATCAGGTTAAATAAGCGAGAGCTTTAGTCGTATACATTACTTGTAGAAAGGGTGTTTTGTATGAAATGGCTAAAATTAATACTGTATCTTTTCGGACTGTATTATCTGGTTGCCGGCCTTGCTGCACTTTTTGTACCCAAGCTTTGCTTTTCTTTATACGGTGTGGCATCCGTCTCACCGTCAGCAAGTATGACGGCGCGATGGCTGGGAGCTATGGCGATTGCCGTAGGATTTGGCGCTTTTACCTACGTTAAAAAGCCGGTCTATCAGGTGAGGCAAATCCTGGTTATCAGTGTTTTCGCCAATCTTACAGGAAGCCTCTTAGGGGCGTTTTCGGGAGAAATATCTTTTTCTTACCTGTGGTTGGATACATTCTTCAACGTAGCTCTAATCCTTGCTCTGATTAGTTATGGTCACAGATATGAGTTTACCATGTAAGCATATTTAAGTGCCCTGATGTATGCAGTTGGGGAATGCAGGAGATGTGTTTTCAATGTGGAATAATCTCCGGAAAGTGGTGGAGAACTAAGAAAAGGAGGTTTTAAGATGGTTACGATTATTGCCAAGCTCAAAGCGGTACCGGGCAAAGAAACGTTCCTGGCAGAACAGTGTGAGAAAATGGCTGAGACTGTAAGAGAAAAGGAAGCGGATTGTTTAGAATACGTTCCCTATGTATCCGTAGAAGATGCTACCGTTATTGTTTTTGTTGAAACATACCGGGATGCGGCAGCATTTGATTATCATCTGACCACACCATATTTTAAAGAATTCGTAGATACCATTACTCCCATTTTAGCCGGTAAACTGGATGTCCGGCGGTTTGACGAATAGAGTTTTACAATTGGGCACACAAAAAAGAGGCTGGCTTCTCAGCCTCTTTTTTGTGTGATAGCCGCAACCGATTACGTGAATAGACCGAAGTCTTCTGCATGTTTCAGTTGGCAATGTTTATTATACATATTGTATAAGTATCCCTGATTTATTTAGACGTAAATAACATTGTTATCCAAATGATGTGGGTGGTATGATAAATGCAAATAGTCGGGGGGTCTAAACCGGATTGATGCTATGTATTGGCAGGAAAAAAATTGATGCAAAATTCAAACACTTTAACAAATAGGAGCAGCTGTACCAAAAAGAGGGGGGGTATAGAAAACCTACTTAATATTGTCTTCATTATAAACAGGGGGAAAATTACATATAAGGAGTTGTAGGAAAAATGATTAAAAAGCGAAGTCTGTTGTTGTTTATTATTTTGCTTTCTGTCTTTGCCCTGGCGTTGGTGGGCTGTGGCACGGCGGATGCACCGGAGCCTGACGGAAATGACAACAATAATGCGGGAGACGAGGCCCTGGGTGACGGCAGTGTCGATCGTGTTCTTGCAGCCGGTGCTTTTTCTGCCGCCGGCAGCGGCGGTTATCCTCCCTTTAATTTCTATGAGGGAGATAATGTTGTTGGCTTTGATGTTGATACAGGTGAAGCGATTGCCGAACGCCTGGGTGTGGAGCTTGACTATATCACCACAGCATGGGACGGCATTATCGAAGGCCTGCGTGCCAGAAGGTATGATGCGGTACTGGGCAGTATGGCTATCACCGATGAAAGACTGCAGGTGGTTAACTTTACTGTTCCGTATTACTACTCCGGCGCACAGTTGGTTGTACTGGAAGACTCAGGAATCACCGACCCCGCTGATATGGATGGTAAAACTATTGGTGTGGTTACCGGTACCACCTTCGCCGAAGATGCAGAAACACTCGGTGCTGAAGTCGCGCTGTACGAAGACGATAACCAGACTCTCCTCGAGCTTTTAAACGGCCGTGTGGACGGTGTAATCACCGACCGCCTGGTTGCTGTCCGGGCTATGGGTGAAATGCAGCAGGGAGACAGACTGGCCCTGGCGGGAGACCTGCTGCGCACAGAGGAAATGGCCCTTGCTATTCATAAGGATGACACCGAGCTTTTAGAGCGTCTCAATGAAATTCTATTGGAGATGCATGCTGACGGAACCCTCACAGGAATCAGTGAAGCCTGGTTTGGTGAAGGCATTGACATCACAGTAGAGTAATGGCTCTGCCGGCACGGCGCCTCAGGGCGCCGTGCCTTTTTTCATACGGCATTAACTTATCTTACAATCATGCAAAATGGCATGAGCTTATCTGAATAACAGAAAAGGGTAAGCGCTTCTTGTGAGCTGAAAGGGTGATGGAGAACATGTTGAACTTTAATTTCCCTTATGATTTTACCGTCATTCCTGAATACTTTCCGCGTTTCTGGCCTGCGGCAGTTATGACACTGCAAATCACCACCCTGGGGATTTTATTCGGCCTGTTTCTTGGCCTTGTGGTGGCTTTGCTGCGCATCTCAAAAATTAGTTTTCTCAATGCTCCGGCCAGGGCCTATATCTGGGCCATCCGTGGGACACCACTCCTTTTGCAGCTGTGGATTGTCTATTATGGCCTGGCACCCATCGTGAAAATTCCGGGATTCCCTTCAGCGGTTATCGCACTGGGTGTGCACAATGCCGCTTATATTGCTGAAATTTTCCGCGGCGCCATTCAGTCTATTGACCGGGGACAACGGGAAGCGGGGCTCTCTTTGGGCATGACAACCTGGCAGACAATGAAACGCATTATTTTGCCCCAGGCTTTTAAACGGGCGGTGCCGCCCCTGGGCAACCAGTTTATTATTGCTCTGAAAGACTCCTCCCTGGCCAGCACCATCGCCGTCCATGAACTGCTTCTGCGCAGCAGACAGTATGCGTCTTCCACGTTTCTTTTCCTGGAAATGCTGATTATTGCCGGTATTTATTATCTGATTATGACGTCTGTGCTGAGTGTGGCCGTGGGTAAAGTTGAAGAGAAACTGCGTGTCAGCGAATACCGGGATTAAGGAGGTTATCTGATGATTCAAATAAACGGTTTGCATAAGTGGTTTGGCGACCTCCACGTCCTCAAAGGCATAGATCTTCATGTTGCCAACAGTGAAGTGGTGGTCCTCATCGGCGCCAGCGGCTCGGGGAAGAGTACACTGCTGCGCTGTGTCAATTTTCTTGAAATCCCCCAGGAGGGCCGGATTACGATTGACGGAGAGACAATTAACCCGTCCCGCAAAGATATTCACCGTATCCGTCAGGAAGTGGGTATGGTATTTCAGCATTTTAACCTTTTTCCGCATATGACTGTGATGGGGAATGTGATTGAAGGGCTGACACAGGTGAAAAGGGTATCGAAACGTGAAGCGGTTGCAATTGGCGAAAAGCTGCTGGAGAAAGTAGGGCTCTCCGACAAAGCAGGCACCTACCCCGCGATGCTTTCCGGTGGCCAGAAACAGCGTGTGGCCATTGCGGGCATTGGGCATGAAACCCAAAATAATGCTTTTTGACGAGCCAACATCTGCACTGGATCCGGAACTGGTGGGTGAAGTGCTGGCTGTTATGAAAGAACTGGCCAAAGAAGGCATGACCATGATTGTGGTGAGCCATGAGATGGGCTTTGCCAGGGAAGTTGCCGACCGGGTTATTTATATGGACGAAGGTCTTATCGTTGAGCAGGGTTCCCCCGCTGAAATCTACAGCAACCCGCAAAATGAAAGGACACGGTCTTTTTTAAGCCGTATCCTTTAAGGTGCAACCGACAGGGTTTTAGTCGCCCAGGATGTGGGCAATCAGGATTCCCAGATGGAGGTTTAGCAAATCCTCTGAGTTTTCCAGGTTCATCCCGGTGAGGCGGGCAATTTTATTCAGGCGGTATTTCAGCGTATGCCGGTGAATGAACAGCTTGCTCGCGGCTTCTTTGATATTCCGGTTTTCATCAAGATACACTTTTAGCGTTTTTAGCAGTTCTCCCTGGTTCTGCCGGTCATCCTCAACAATCTTCTGTACGGTATCCAGGTAAAAAGCCGATAATTCTGCTTCGTTTTCGCTGTGCAGGAGCAGACGGAAGGCCCCCAGGTCGGAGAAACTGAATACCCCGCCGGCGTTTTGGGTCTTTTGCGCTATTTTCAGCGCTTTTTCTCCTTCCCAATAGCTCTTTGCCAGTTCACCAAGTTCCGTGTAAGGGCGTCCCAGGCCTGCCGACAGAGTGAACGTATCCATCGTTTTTTCAATTTCATTTTTTAGTCTCGTCGCCAGTGTGACGCCGGCATCACGGGAGAGGTAACGTTCGTCAAGCAGGAGTACGATTACGGTTCCGCTTTGCAACCGGCAGATATTCTTTATATTGTCTTTTGCTAAGGTTTTGCGAATCAGAGAAAACAGGCGGGTTTTTAGCTGGATAATTTCCGGCTCGGAAAGGTGCTCCACAATGTTTTCAAACTGATTGATTTTAATCAGCATAAATATGCCGCGCTGAATGGTTTCGTAACCCAGAAACCGTGCCCGCCGCAAAACGATATCTTCAGATGAGTAGTTACCTGATAGCAAATCGTCCAGAAAGTCACCTTTGAGGCGATTTTCCGCTTCGCGAACTGCGGCTTCTTTTAGCAGTACCAGGGAACAAAGAGTTGCCGCCTGATGCAGTGCAGCAAGATTTAAATCGTTAAATGTGTGACTATCTCCCAGTACGGACAGATAGGCTGATATCGTATCTCCGGACATAACGGGAACAATGACCTGTGGGCGGACACCTTTATTGTCGGATCCGGCGACTTCTGCGGCTTTTTTTTCTTTCTCCAGCGTATTAAGAATCCCGTTTTCACGCAGTGCCTTAAATTCTTCCAGAACGCTTTCATCCGAAGATACTTTTTCTCCGGCCGGAGGAGCTGAGCCGGCAAGGAGGCGGAAGTCACGGTCCACAAGCCGGACTTCCCGACTGACCAGTTCGGCCAGTACGCAAAGAATTTCCGGCAGCCCCTGGTTATTCAACACAATTTGCGTCAGACGGTGATGCAGTTCCTGGGAGTATGACAAGACCTGGAACTGATGGTTTAGCAGGCGGGTGAGAATCGCTTTTGAAAGGGTGGCAAACGTGGCATCCCGGGGAAGCTCAACAACGGGAAGATTGTACGCATCGGCCTGCTGCAAAATAATGGGGGGTATTTCTTCCAGGTAATAGCCTGTTTGGATAGCAAGACAGGCCAGTCCCTTCTCAACAAGGTGCGGGACAAGCTGTTCCTGCAGACCGGGATTATCCAAAAGGCCGAATGCCGTGGTGATTAACAATTCACCGTCCCTGGACAAGTTCAGTTCATCAAGGATTTCCAGGATATTAACCCATTTAATTTTTCTGTCGAGCCCGCCGAGCCCGGCACGGATTTTAGCCTCTTTTAATACTTCCAGGTGCAGTGCCTCATGGACCGTTAGTGTCATGGCGTTCCTCCGGACTTTTTAAAAAGATATTCGTGATTGAATGGGTTATTCCTGCCCGATTTATACTCCGTGTATAAAACGGTAAGTAGATTTTCCTAAGCAGGTACCATAGGAAACAACAGGTATTTGTGTTATTTTCAAAATATACAGACAGCGCCTGAATTGGCCTGGTGAAAGGTGCGCATCGACATGGATTGGCAGAGGGCAAATCTTATCCTGATAAATGGAAATATCATTACCATTGACGGCCGGAGACCTTTTGGCCGCGCTGTTGCTGTACATGATAACAGGATTATCTTTGTCGGCGCTTCCAAGGAAGCATTGTCCCTGGCAGCTCCCCGCGCCACCGTGATTGATTTGAAGGGACGGACGGTCCTGCCGGGGCTGATTGACAATCACTGTCATTTTATGCAAACCGGATATGCGGCAAACGATATCGATCTGCAGGGGAAGAATACCGTAGCAGATATCAAAGAAACAATTGCCATCGCATCGCGTTTTTTCCCTCCGGGCTCCATTATCCGGGGATTTGGTTATGACGACTACCAGTTTCCTGACGGTGTTCCGCCATCCCGTTGGGACCTGGACGCCGCAGCGCCGGACCATCTCGTCTGGCTAAATCGAATAGACCTACATTCTTCTGTGGCCAACAGCCGTTTTTTAAACAACCTGGAGATTCCCTTAGATACTGCCGGACTGGAAATTGACGAACAGGGTGTGGTGACCGGCAGGCTGCGGTCGGAGGCGGACAGAATCGCCCGTGAATTCAGCAGCAGACTGATTGGCCCCGAGACCAGAGGGGTTGCCTTGCGTGAAGCTGTGCGGCAGGCACTGCGAACCGGGGTGACCACAGTTTGTGCCATGGAAGGGGGTGACGATTCCCAGGATATGGACGCTGACTTTCTTTTGTATAATCAGGGTCAGCTGCCCCTCAGGGTGGAGGTCTTTTATCAAACGAGGGACATTGCAAAAGTTGTCGGGTTGGGTTTGCGCAGAATCGGCGGCTGTATTCTGGTTGACGGCTCTTTCGGTTCACGGACGGCCGCACTTCTGGAACCGTACGCTGACGATCCCGAAAACTATGGCTACCTTTATTTTGACCAGCATGAACTCGACGATTTTGTGGAACAGGTCCATATGGCCGGACTGCAGCTATCGATGCATGTAATAGGTGACAGGGCGATTGAACTTATGCTAAATTCCCTGGAAAAAGTGATAACCAAGTATCCCCGTCCGGACCACCGCCACCGGATTGAGCATTTTGAACTTCCTACCCGTGAACATATCGAGCGGGCGAGGAAACTGGGCCTGGTTCTATCGGTACAGCCTGCTTTTGAATATTTCTGGGGCGGCGCAGAAAACATGTATGGCGAGCGTCTGGGCCCGGAGAGAGTTCTGCGCACAAATCCACTGCGAACAATGCTGAAAAGGGGCCTGCTAATAGCTGGAGGCTCCGATTCTGCGGTAACTCCGCTGGACATTATCCTTGCGATTCATGCTGCTGTAAACCATCCCAATAAGAATGAAAGCGTGGAGATATTTGAGGCGGTGAGAATGTTCACCCTGGACGGAGCAAAGGCGCTTTTCCGGGAAAAAGAATTGGGTTCCATAACGCCCGGCAAGCTGGCGGATATGGTTGTGCTTGCAGAAGACCCTTGTGCCATAACGGCCAGGACACTAAAGAGCATGAATGTGGATATGACAATCGTAGGAGGGAAGATTGTTTATGACCGTGAGGGTGCCATTCCTCTCTTCGAATTGGGCGGACAGAAAATAAACGTAAGGGAGGGATTTTGATGGAGCTGCGTTTGGATGAGAAAAAAGTTGCAATGGCAAGAGATCTTGCCGGCAAAATCGTTGCCGAGGTGATGCGTTATATCGAAGACCATACCACTGTTTCGGTCGAACGGTCTTATCTTCGTCTGTTGGGACTCGACGGTACCGACGCAAACGGTGTACCTCTTCCCAATGTCGTAGTAAAACAGCTTCATGACGGCGGAGGCCTTTCCCGGGGAGCCTGCTACTGGGTGGCAAATGCGATGCATACTTACGGGATTTCGCTGCAGGATATGGCGCTGGAAGTTGCGCAGGGGAAGCTGAACTTGCTCAGTGTTAAACAAAATGACCTCGCTGTTTTACAGCCCCTTTTACATCAGTTAGCGGAAACGGGAATGAAAAAAATTGACAGGCAAAAAGAAGAGAGGAACCGGCTGCAGAAAGCACTCGGTAAAGGCAGTGAACCTCTTCTTTATATTATCGTCGCTACAGGAGATATCTACGCCGATGTCAGCCAGGCCCGGGCCGGCGGGATGCAGGGTGCAGATATTGTAGCCGTTATCCGTCATACGGCCCAAAGCCTTCTGGACTATGTCCCCTACAGTGCAATCCGGGGGGGTGTGGGCGGCACATACGCCACCCAGGAGAATTTCCGTATCATGCGTGAGGCCATGGATGAAGCCGGGCACGAAGCGGGCAAGTATATTATGGTTACCAATTACTGTTCAGGGCTCTGCATGCCGGAAATAGCTGTTATGGGAGCATTGGAACGCCTCGACGTCATGTTAAACGACTCGATGTACGGCATTATCTTCCGCGACATAAACATGCGCCGCACACTGGTTGACCAGTATGTTTCACGCCTGATTAACGGGTATGCCGGCATTATTATTAACACCGGTGAAGACAATTACCTAACAACTGCGGACTCATTTGAAAAGGCACATACAGTGATTGCTTCCCAGTTCATCAATGAGCGTTTTGCCCTCGAAAGTGGCTTGCGCGAGGAACAAATCGGACTTGGCCACGCATTTGAAATAAATCCCCAAAAGGAAGACAGCCTGCTTTTGGAGATGGCGCAGGCTCAACTGGTACGGCAGCTTTTCCCCCGTTCTCCCATCAAATATATGCCTCCTACAAAATACATGACCGGAAATATCTTTAAAGGCCATGTACAGAACACACTGTTCAATCTGACTTCGGTACTGACGGGGCAGTCCATTCACCTTTTGGGCATGTTAACGGAAGCGCTGCATACACCCCACCTCCAGGACCGTTATCTTAGTGTGGAAAACGCCCGGTATGTTTTTGCTGCCGCGCGGAATTTAGGCGGGGAAATGATGGTGAAGCCGGGTGGAAAAATGGAGCAGCGTGCCGGGCAGGTTCTAAACGATGCGGTGGGAATGCTGGAGGAAATTGCCTCTCTTGGGCTGATGGAAGCAATCAGCAGGGGTATGTTCGCTGATATCGCCCGCAAGCAGGACGGAGGGAAGGGCCTGGAAGGTGTAGTAACCAAAACGGCTGATTATTACACGCCCTTTATCGAGATGCTGCGGGAAAGGAGGACGGGGTAGGATGGATTTAAAACGGGTTAAACCGTATGGTGACACACTCAATGACGGCGCCACACAGCTTTCATTTACATTACCTGTGCCTGCCGGGGATGAAGCGTCCGAAACCGCCCGGCAGTTAACGGCGAAAATGGGATTTCGGGAACCCCGTGTGGCGTATATGCAGCCGCTTAGCCCGGAATTCACCTTCTTTATTGTTTACGGTAGTTGCGAGGCCACTGTGGATTACACTGCTGTCCAGGTTCCCCGCGTCAAAGTTCCGCTCATCAGCCCTGCGGAAGTGAATGCCTTTATCCGGGAACGACTGGGCCGCAAGCTGGTAGCGGTGGGAGCGTGCATTGAAAGTGACGCCCATACCGTGGGCATCGATGCCATTATGAATATGAAGGGTTACGACGGGCATAAAGGGTTGGAGAGTTACGCTGAAATTGACGCCATCAATCTCGGTGCTCAGGTTTCCTGTGAAGAGCTTCTGGCGACAGTTCTGGAGAAGGGAGCTGACGTACTGTTGATTTCCCAGGTGGTGACGCAGCGAGATATTCATATTAAAAACCTGACACGCCTGGTAGATATGTTGGAAGCGGAGGAAATCCGGGAAAAAATTATTCTGATTGTCGGAGGCCCGCGGATTAATCAGGAACTGGCAAAGGAATTAGGTTATGATGCCGGGTTTGGACCCGGTACAGTGGCCGCAAGTGTGGCCTCCTACCTGGTCCATGAGCTGGCAAAAAGAAGCAATGCGGGAGGATCTTAAGATGGAAGTTGACGCAATGATCAGAGTGAGAATGAGCGAACACGATGCCCATTATGCCGGGGGCCTGGTGGATGGAGCACGAATCCTGAATCTTTTTGGTGATGTGGCTACAGAACTCCTCATCAGGCATGACGGGGACGAAGGTCTCTTTGTTGCTTACCAGAGTGTGGAATTTCTAAATCCTGTCTATGCCGGCGACTACATTGAAGCCTACGGTAAAATTACCAGGGTTGGGAACACGTCCCGCGAAATGGAGTTTACCGCCCAAAAAGTGATCAGGCCGGCAGGGGATAGCAGTCACCCCTCAGCTGCCAACGTATTAGAACAGCCGGTGATAGTGGTTAAAGCAAGGGGAACCTGTGTGGTGCCCAGGGACAAACAGCGAAAATAAAGGCAGGTGAACTACTTTGGATAAGGTGATGATTACTGTGGCGCCTGTGGGGGCGGAGGCAACACGGGAAGAAAACCCTAACCTGCCCCTGACTCCGGAGGAAATTATTGAAGCAGTGTATGAGGCATGGCAGGCCGGAGCTGCCATTGTCCACCTTCATGTTCGCGACCCCCTTGGAAAGCCGACACAGGACCCGACAATATTCCGGCAGGTGATAGAAGGGGTGCGGCAAAGGTGCGATATCGTTATTCAGGTTTCCACCGGAGGCAGCACGGGGATGTCGCCCGAAGAGAGATGTGCACCATTGGCTCTGAAGCCGGAAATGGCCACATTGACAGCGGGCACAGTCAACTTCGGCCCGGAAGTATTTAGCAACCCCTATCCGCTGATTATCGATTTTGCACGGATGATGAAGGAAAAAGGGGTTAAGCCGGAAATTGAAATCTTTGATGCGGGAATGCTGGATACGACGCTTTTGCTTGTAAAAAAAGGCGTACTGGCTCTACCCCTGCATTTTGATTTTGTATTGGGTGTCCCCGGCGGAATGGCGGCCACAGCCCGTAATCTGGTGTACCTGGCAGAAAGCATTCCTCATGGCTGTACCTGGTCTGTGGCCGGAATCGGCCGCCATGAACTTCCTCTGGGCACGATGGCGATTGCCATGGGTGGGCATGTGCGGGTTGGCTTTGAAGATAATGTTTACTATGAGAAAGGCGCATTGGCTGCGAGTAACGCACAGCTGGTGGCCCGCATAGCCCGGCTGGCCAAAGAACTGGGGCGCCCAGCTGCCACCCCCGTCGAAGCACGCAGGATTTTGGGTCTTCCCGAACTATGCTGAGAAAGGCGAGCAAATGATGAGCCTTTACGAAATCATTAAGACACAGGGTGCCAACCGGGTTTTTATTTTGGGCATGGCCAAAAATGCGGGTAAAACCAGCACATTAAACCACCTGATTGGCGCATCAACCGGGTTCAGGGAAAAACTGGGCCTGACCTCCACGGGGCGTGACGGTGAAGCGCTGGATCTGGTTACAGGGAAAATAAAACCGTATATTTTCTGCCCCCGGGGTACGATAATCGCCACCGCCCGGAATGCTCTGCATGTTGGCAGTGCGAGCCTGCGCGATCTGGAATCAACCGGCATTGACACACCCCTGGGGGAAGTGATTATTGCAGAAGTAGCCGGGGAAGGATGCCTGGAACTGGCAGGGCCCCTTTATGCCAGAGATTTGGAAAGATTGCTGGCACGAATGACCGCTCGCGGTGCCAAAAGAATTTTTGTAGACGGTTCTCTGGACAGAAAGGCCGCCGGCAGCGTGCTGCAAGACATTGTCCTTGCCGTAGGAGCGGTCGTCAGCGCGCATCTGGACGTGGTTGTGGCAGAGGCCGCCACGTGGGTTGAGCAGCTAAGCATACCTCCGGTACCGGATTGGGTGGGGCGCTTGCTGATGAAGCTGCCCCCGGGGTCCGGGGGGATTGTTCTTGACAGTTCTAATGTAAACCCTTTCCCCTTTCAGACGCTTTTAGGCCGGGGAGAGGAGTTAGCTTCGCTTTTTTGTAAAAGTAGTGCCTGGGGTGTTTATATCGCCGGTGCCCTTGGTGAAGATACATTCCGTGCACTCCTGGCCGGAGGCAATCTGCCGCGGCTTGTTGTCCGGAACGCCACGTGCCTGTTTGTCAGCGCAGCGCAGTGGCAGCAGTTTATGAACAGGGGAGGGGAGATCTATGCAACGCAGCCCCTCCGCTTACTGGCGGTGACAGCCAACCCCTATTCACCGGAAGGTTGGGAATTTCCATTGCAGGAATTTTTGCAGGCGCTCAAAGACGCGCTGCATCCTGTACCTGTCATGAATCCGGGTCCCTGGGTAATGAAATAAATACATGATCTTAAGGAGGAGAAAGGATGAAAGAAGGGTGCATTTTTGGCACACACAGGGTCATTGAACCGGAAGGTGTTATGCCGCAGGCCGCCTGGCGCATTGATAACACGATGGAAATCTACGATAATGAAATTTTAATCAATGTAAAAACGTTAAATCTCGATTCTGCCAGCTTTCATCAGATCAGGGAAGAGGCCGGCGGTGATACGGAAATTATCAAAGAGATAATCATGAAAACGATAGAAACCCGGGGAAAACAACATAATCCCGTAACAGGTTCCGGTGGTATGCTGATTGGCCAGGTTCACGCTGTCGGTGACAAACTAAAAGACAGGCCGGACATCTCACCCGGAGACAGAATTGCCACGCTTGTTTCCCTTTCACTGACACCGCTCAAAGTAGAAAAAATCACCGCTGTAAATATCGAGACAGCCCAGGTGGATGTGGTAGGCCAAGCCATTCTTTTTGAGTCCGGTATTTTTGCCAGACTGCCGCAGGATATGCCTGAGAAGGTCGCTTTAGCTGCTCTTGACGTTGCCGGGGCGCCGGCCCAGGTATCCCGTCTCGTCAAAAAAGGTGATACCGTTGCCGTACTGGGCCCCGGAGGCAAATCAGGCCTTCTATGCCTGTATGAAGCAAGGAAGCAGGCAGGACCTGACGGTATGATCATTGCTGTCGGCCGCAGCGAGACTGCCTGTAGAAGAGCGCATGCGACCGGCCTGGCAGATGTTGTCCTGTCTGCCGACGCCAACAATGCTATGGAAGTATACTGTCTGGTGCACGAAGCAACCCAGGGCAAACTGGCCGATGTGACCATTAACTGTACCAATGTACCCCGTACTGAAATGGCGTCCATTCTGTCGACCCGCGATGGAGGAAAGACTTATTTTTTCAACATGGCTACCAGTTTTACAGCCGCAGCACTGGGGGCTGAAGGGGTAGGCAAAGATGTGGAGCTGATTATCGGTAACGGCTACACCCGTGGCCACGCCGACCATACCCTGAATATTCTCAGAGAAGACGAAAAACTCCGTTCCATCTTTACCGGCTTAAGTGACAATAGCTAGGCAGAGGACGAGGTATTATCCAGATCCAGAGTTCGTGCAACAGTAAAAAATACGCCGCCTGCAACTTGCTGCACCTCCCGCCGGCGGCCAATTCGAAGCGGGTGTTAATGCCTGGCGAAAATAACAGATTTACTGAAGTGCCCTTACCGGGCACTCTTTATTTCTTCTTTAGAAACACAAATATGGTAAAGGGGCTTGACAATTAAACTGTAAACATTTATGATATTTATATACCCCCCTAGGGTATGGAGAAGGCCAGTTATTGCTGAATACAGGCAGGAGGTGAAGGAGAATGGTAACAGTAACAGAAAAAGCAGTGAAAAAATATGCAGAGATTGTTGCCAATGAAGACAATGCAAAGGACAGAGTATTACGCGTTTCAATCGGGGGATTTGGCTGAGGCGGTCCCAGTCTGCAATTAACTCTGGATGAGTTAAACGAAAAAGATGTCGTTGTAGAATCACAGGGTGTTAAGATAGCATTTGATGCTGCCATTAAGCACTTCCTGACGAATACGGTAATAGATTATTCCAGCAACTTCTTTTACCGCGGCTTTTTCATTAGGGGAGGTAGTTTATCCTCGTGCTAAACTCCATGTTTCAGTAAAACATAATCAAAACCCAAGCCGAGGCTTGGGTTTTGTTATGAAAGTTACCCATTTGTTTCTCACTGCGAATACCTCTCTCCTGTTTGTTTTACGTGAAGAGGGTAGTCATTTCCTCGGGCTTAAAGCCGACAACCACATGCTGTCCGTCTGTAAACAGCGGCCGGAACATCGCTTTTGGATTAGCCGCTATAATTTCAGCAGCTTTTTCCGTACTCAGTGACTCTGCAGAGACTTTTAAGGCTTTAAATGCGGTACTTTTCGGGTTAATCAACCCGCGGGCATCAAGGCCTGCCAGCTTTGCCAGCGACTTAATTTCCCCGGCGTCCGGCGGATTCTTTAAAATATCCCTGTACTGATACTCTGCATCTTTTTCTGAAAGCCACGCTTTCGCTTTACGGCAGGTTGTTCACGTTGGGAAACAATAGAATGTTAACATAGCAGTTCGCCTCCTTTATTTATATTTTAAATAGGAGAATCATTTTAATTATTAATGGTTGCTGAAATTTTTCAGCGTTTTCCCAGACAGCGGCTTTGCCATATCCCGCTGCGGGGAGGACGCAGATATTTTTGGCGATCAACTCATCCTTACACTTAACACCAAAGACCGGCAAATTACTTCCGGTGAACTTTACCGTTTGCAATTTCAGGACACAGACATTATGAATACGACAATTGTTCTGCCACGGCCCGTAACAGATGAGAATTTCTCGATACACATCAACAACCGCGACGACAGGCCACTGCAAATCGGGGATGTAACCGTGCATTATCTTGTAGACAAAATCGTTTTTGATGATATAGGCACATCGCCATACACACTTTATTTCCAGAACCCAGAGGCAGAGAAACCACATTACGAAATCGCGCAATTTGCACACCTGATAGAAAATGAGCGCCAGGATACCGCAAGATTGGGCATAGTGACCCGCTACGGAGGGGAAGAAGTGAAGAGCCTCCCAGCCTGGACTTTCTTTTCAATATAGTCATCGGTGTGGTCTCTCTTTTCCTCGTTCTGCTGCTTGCCAGGCAGCTATCTTACAAACAACACGACCAATGGCGGATTTTAGAGCCAAAACAGGGTAACCCCCTAAGCGTACGCTTGGGGGTTATCTACATGTACACATCATTATAGCTGTGGTAGAATATGTTGCATACACGTTTGCAGGGGAAAATGGAGGTTTGAAATGGCCCAGAAAGTGATCATTATCGGTGGAGGTATTGCCGGACTATCATCTGGTTGTTATGCACAGTTAAATGGTTACGAATCGGAGATTTACGAAATGCACAACCTGCCGGGGGGATTGTGTACCGCCTGGCATCGTAAGGGTTATACCTTTGACGGCTGTATTCATTGGCTGGTAGGCTCCAAATCCGATACAGCCATGCACCGGGTCTGGCGCACTATTGGAGCGTTAGCCGGTCAGCCCCTTCACCACCACGATGAGTTTGTCCGCATAACGGACTCCGACGGACGCACAGTTATTCAGTATACCGATTTAGACCGGCTGGAGCGTCATCTCCTGGATGTTTCTCCCGCTGACGAAGACGTGATTCG
Organism: Bacillota bacterium; assembly: GCA_033549345.1. Lineage (GTDB taxonomy): Bacteria > Bacillota > Dethiobacteria > Dethiobacterales > Dethiobacteraceae > JAWSUT01. The sequence continues at coordinate 56,704 of JAWSUT010000021.1, forward strand.
GGAACTGATCGAAGGTGCCCGAACGCTGGTTAAACTGGAGATGCCTGTAGGCAAGCCCAGGGAACTGTTCGGCCCGCTTGACGGTCTAAAGATGATGTGGGAGATGAGACCCTATTTAAAGGTATTCATGAAGTATTCCAAGATCTCTGTCGGAGAGTTTGCCGCCCGGTTTAAAGACCCCTTGCTGAGGAACATGCTGACTGCTGTTCTGGATCCCAGATATAATATGATAGCGTTCCTTGCGACAATGGGGTCGTTGGCTGCCAAAGATGCCGGATGGCCTCAGGGTGGCTCGCTGGCCTTTGCCCGGGCAGCCGAAAAGCGCTACCTGGAGTTGGGTGGCCGCATACATTACAACTCTAAGGTGAGAAAGATTCTGGTGGAAGATAACAGAGCAGCGGGGGTTGAGCTGGCTGATGGCCGTCAGGTGCGGGCTGATGCAGTCATTTCAGCTGCAGACGGTTACACGACTCTGTATAAACTGCTTGGCGCTGAATATGTACCTGACAAGATTGCTAAATATTACAGCGGTGATTACCCCACAATGACCTCAATGATGGTTTACATGGGAATTGATTATGATCTTTCGGGAATTCCTCATAGCACAGTGTTCCCACTGGACCCGCCTCTGGAAATTGCCGGCCAGGTTCACAGCTACATCGGGTTTAAAAATTACAGCTTCGACCCGAATATGAGCCCGCCGGGGAAGTGTGTTGTTGCCTCGGTGTTCCACACCGATTCTGATTATTGGCAAGAACTTGCTAAAAACAGGGAGAAATATGATACCCAGAAGGCACGGATTGCCAGGCGGGTCATGGATGAACTGGAAAAAAGGTTCCCGGAGACTGTCGGCCGTGTCGAGGTTACCGATGTTGCCACTCCGGCGACGTTTACCCGCTATACGGGAGTCTGGCAAGGTGCGTATATGTCCTGGATATCCACACCCAAGTCGGGCAATATTATGATTCCCCAACGTCTGCAGGGCCTCAGAGATTTTTACATGGCGGGCCTGTGGACAATGGGCTCTGCCGGCTTACCCGGTTCCGCCGTCTCCGGCCGCAGCGCGATACAAATTATCTGTGCGGAGCAAAATAAGCAGTTTGCCGCAGATTTATAATCAAACTGCACGGTGACATCTTTGATGGGGGGGTAATATAAGTGTATGAAACAGGCATGCTACTGAAAAAATAACAGAGTAAATAGATGCTGAGAGGATTCTTGCAGAGAAAATGAGAAAAAACCCTGAGGCTTTAAAAAACGAGGAAAAATTAATGCGTGAGAAGCTGACTGTAAAAACGGCCAACTTACTAAACAAAGTGTTGGTTCATGTTCCCACAAGGACGGCTCTGCTTGTCAATGACATGCCGTTAAAAGTGATTTGCGGTTCTGATGGCAGGAAATCTCTGCTTATCAATAATCGTCCTCTGTCCACACTTGAGGACTGCGAGTGGGTAATTGAAAACTTTGAGGCTTTAATGCAAACGGTAGATGCGGTGATGAATCCGGAAGCAGAGCAAAGTCTGAAAGTAATAGAAAAAACAAAAGAACTCATGAATAAAGTAGATGAATTAGCAGCGAGCCACATATCGGAAACAAGATAAAACCCAAGTCAATCAACTTGGGTTTTCCTGTGCCTGTGCAAACCCGGGACGGTCAAGTGTACTTTTAGGTACGATTATGGTACAATGTTTACCAATATTAGGGTTAGAGGTATTGGCATGGCTGCGTTGACTATTACGCTGGTTATTGAAGTGCACCAGGTTACGAAGTTCGTGATCATTTATACGATGTACGCAGGGCAAACGACTCCTGTCATATGTGATACATAACAAAGCGGGGTGTTTCCATGAGTGATTTGGCGGGAAGCGGCTGCGAGCCTCTGATTCCTTTAAGTGAACGCAGGCCCCTTGCTGAAATTGAGAAATGCATTGTGAAAAAATATAGAAAGCCGCTCTGGAGCAAGTTTACTAAGGCAATCAAAGAATATCAGCTCATCGAAGAGGGCGACAAGGTGGCTGTGGCCATCTCCGGTGGCAAAGACAGCCTGCTTATGGCTAAACTTTTTCAGGAGCTGCAGCGCCACAGACAGCTCAAATTCGACTTGGAGTTTATTGCCATGGATCCCGGGTATCATCCCGGCATAAAGGACCTGCTGATTGATAATTGCCGGCATTTAGCCATACCTCTTCACCTTTTTGATTATGATATCTTTGCCATAGCAGAGAAAATAGCCGGCGATTATCCGTGTTATATGTGTGCTAAAATGCGCCGGGGAACATTGTATGCCAAAGCAGAGGAACTGGGCTGCAATAAACTGGCTTTGGGCCACCATTTTGATGATGTTATCGAGACTACATTACTGAACCTGTTGTGTGCGGGCAGCTTTAAAAATATGCTGCCTAAACTGAAGGCAAAAAACTTTAAGGGCATGGAGCTCATTCGTCCCCTTTATTTAATTGAAGAAGAAGCGATTGTTCAGTTTACAAACTATTGCGGAATCTGGCCCCTGAACTGTGCCTGTATGGTGGCGGCCAAAAAGACGGGCAATAAGCGGTATGAGATAAAAAAACTGATTAAAGACCTGAAGCAAAATTTTCAGGAAGTGGAGAAATCAATCTTCCGCGCAGGCCATAATGTCTATTTGGACTCTATTCTTGGATGGAAAACAGACGGTAAACATCATAACTATCTGGATTATTACGATGAATAAGCGGCCGTTACTGTATACAGGCTCCTGGCAGTAGGGTATATGCCGGTCCGAAAACAGTGATAATAATATAGAACACCATACGTGTTCGCAAACGGTAAAAAAATATTTGGAGGTTAACGGTATGAAAATCACGAAAGATATGACAATTGCCCAGGTGTTAAAAGCCAAACCTGAGGCTGTGGCAATTCTTCAGGGTTACGGTATGGGGTGTGTAGGGTGTCCGTCTGCACAGGCCGAGACACTGGAAGAAGCATCGACAGTGCACGGATTCAGTGTGGATGAATTGTTGGCAGCTCTCAATAAAAATGCTGAATAATTAGTGTCTGCCGCACGCACCATTCGAGGGGGATGACGTGTTGTGAACTGTATTGAATTGATGGTTGAGGAACATAAAAACATAAAAAGAATGTTGTCCGTTATTCGCAAAACCTGCTATAAAATCCTGACAGGCGAAGAAATGGATTATAACCTGAATTCCCGCGATTTTATACCTATGCCGGTGGCTCCACTCCGAGCAGCCGGTAGAGCTCGAGCTGCTTTTTC
>JAWSUT010000022.1:0-59185 GCA_033549345.1 Bacillota bacterium
CCTCTCCCGGATCATACGACAACGGGATAAATGGTTTGCCCGGTTTATCCTTCAGGGTTGCAACAATTTCTCTGACGGTCGATTGTCCCCCGGCAAACCCTTTCTCATCAACAAGCCGGTCATAGATTCTTTTGGCAGTGTGCTTCTGCTTTTTTACGCCATCCTCCTCGTCTTGATCAAGGCACTCCTGGATGAAGGCCATGACATCATCAGTAATCACATGCCGATGCCGACCGCTTATGCCTTGCCGTTCCCATGGTACATGGGAACCATCACAGTACTTTTTCACAGTGTTGCGGGAGATACTAAGCTGTTTTGCAATCGCCCTCTGTGACATGCCATCATGCTCGTGTAAATGCCGGATTTTTTCGTAGAGTTCCACTTCTATTGACACCCTCTCGCCCCCCGTAATTCAGTAGTCATACATTCTGAATTATACAGGGTTTTGTAGTCGAAGTGGCTCACTTTTTTCCTGGCGTTTTCATGAAAAATGGCTCACTTTTATTCTAGCAAATATATAGTCGGGACAGTACCATAGGATATTTTCGAGCAACGGACTTGTATGGAGAAATGCCAAAGACACCAGAGGAAGCTATAGCACAGCAGAGTAGAGTAAAAATGCGTTCTATTCCATAACGGAAAGACTGTAATAGGTGAATTTATCATTGGTAAGTGAACCAAACATATTTACCCAAGCAAATGAAAAGCAAGAGCCTTGCATTGTTATATGAATGCTAGGCTCTTGCTAGTTAGTGATAGAAATCATATCAAATTATCTTGCGATTTACTATGCCAGTTGTAATGCTTGCACCTCAAAACGGAACCCGTTAGCAGGATACAGGGGTTGCCTGCATGTAGCTGCGGGATTCTGGAATGACTTTATTCTCACAGAGTCAACTTTATTATTTTGGGGTTAATTTGGGGGAGACATGGGGGTAAACAACAGTGTAATACCCTACTCCACAGTTACGCTTTTGGCTAAATTCCTTGGTTTATCTACGTCGCAGTCACGCATGACGGCAGTGAAGTAAGAAAGTAACTGCAGGGGGATGACGGAAAGGACCGGGGACAGAATGGGAAGTGTGGGAGGAATTTCGACGACGGCATCCACTTCTTTAACGGTGTTTTCGTCTCCTTCGGTTACGATCGCCAGGACGTAAGCGTCACGGGCTTTGACTTCTTTGATGTTGCTCCACATCTTTTCATAGAGCCCCGGCTGGCTGGCCAGGGCGATGACCGGGATGTCTTCCGTGATTAAGGCCAGAGTGCCGTGTTTGAGCTCACCGGCGGCATAGGCTTCGGCGTGAATGTAGGAAATTTCTTTTAATTTGAGGGAACCTTCCAGGGCAACGGCATAATCCAGGCCGCGGCCAATAAAAAATGTGTCGTCCCACTTACTGATGCGTTGGGCAAAGTCTTTAATGGACTCTTCCCTGTGAATGACACGGTCTACGTCTGCAGGGAGGTTCTGCAGAGCTTCGGTAATTTGGATGATCTCTTCTTCCGGAATCATTCCCGCTGTCTGGCCAAGCTGTATGGCCAGTAGGTAGAGAACAATCAGCTGGGTGGTATAGGCTTTGGTTGACGCCACGGCGATTTCCGGGCCTGCCCAGGTATAGAGGACACGGTCCGCTTCACGGGAGACGGTGCTGCCCACCACATTAGTGATGGCGACAACCTTACTCCCTTTCTCTTTGGCCAGGCGCATTGCCGCCAGTGTATCGGCTGTTTCACCTGACTGGCTGATGACAATGACCAGAGTGTCTTCACCAATTAAGGGGTCGCGGTAACGGAATTCTGAGGCGACATCCACTTCCACCGGCAGACGCAGGAGTTTTTCAAAGACATATTTTCCCACCAGGCCGGCATGGTAAGCTGTGCCGCAGGCAACCATCACGACTTTGCGAATCTGCCAGATTTCATCTTCCGCCAGGTTCAACTGTGTGAGATTTACCAGACCGTCTACAGTGATACGGCCGCGCAGTGTTTCACGGATAGCTTTGGGCTGCTCGTGAATTTCTTTGAGCATGAAATGCTCGTAGCCTTCTTTTTCAGCGGCAATGGCGTCCCATTCAATCTGTTCAATTTGTTTATTCAGAGGAATACCTTCACCGTTTTCCACAGTAACCTTGTCGCGTGTGACAACGGCCAGTTCGCCATCATCGAGAATAATGGTTTTGCGGGTATATTTGAGAAGTGCCGGGATATCCGAGGCGATAAAGTTTTCGCCTTCCCCCAGGCCAATGACAAGCGGGCTGTCTTTACGGGCACAGATCAGACGGTCAGGGTCCCCGTCGCACATGACCACCAGGCCGTATGAACCCGTCACCTTCTCCAGTACCTTGCGGACAGCTTCTTTTAAGTCGCCTTCGAAGTAGTGTTCCACCAGATGGGCCAGGACTTCCGTGTCGGTTTCGGACCGGAATGTATGGCCTGCTGAAGTCAGCCATTCCCGCAGATATTGATAGTTTTCAATAATTCCGTTATGGATGACCACATATTTACCGGTGCAGTCGCTGTGAGGGTGCGCGTTAAGATCGGAAGGGCGTCCGTGGGTGGCCCACCGGGTGTGACCGATGCCAATGGTGCCATCCGGGAATTTGTCCCCGACTTTTTCTTCCAGTTTGTTTAGGCGGCCCACCGACTTCATAACCTCCAGCTCTTTTGCGCTGAGAATTGCAATGCCTGCGGAGTCATACCCGCGATATTCCAGTTTACTTAGGCCTTCTATCAAAATGGGATAAGCTTTTTGTTCCCCGATATAACCAACAATACCACACATTTTTGCTCTGTCTCCTTTCATGCCGTACGGATATCTGCCGCGCGGCCGTTCCTGTCATCTTCGTATAAAAGAAAACACCAAAAAGCCACTGAATCCCCTTTGTCCCGGTAATCACTTACCGGTTTTGTAGGGACCCTTACGGCCGTGGCCCGGCCGGGAGGCATCCGCCGAAAAACTCGATAAACCTCCTCCTCGTCAACACGAATCACTTCGTGTTCTGGCGCTTTCTATGCAGTTGTGGGCATGCATCCCTCCTTTAAGCGAGTTCTTCTTTAATGACGTCTGCCAACCTGTTAGCCATTATATGCAGTTCATCCTCGTTTTGTCCCTCCATCATCACACGGATCAGAGGTTCGGTACCTGAGGGCCTGACCAGCAAACGTCCCTTGCCGGAAAGTTCTTCTTCACATTCACTAATGGCAGCCAGAATGCGGGGATTGGTATCCCAGCCGTCCCGGCGGCCGACATGGCAGTTGACCAATACCTGGGGATAGCGGGTAAAGGATGAGGCGAGGCTGGAGAGCGTCTGCTTCTTCTCTGCCAGCACAGCCATAACCTGCAGTGCAGTCAGAATGCCATCACCCGTGGTATTGTAGTCCAGAAGGATAATATGGCCGGATTGCTCGCCGCCCAGGCTATGATTGCCGGCAAGCATCTCTTCCAGAACATACCGGTCACCCACCTTGGTGCGCAAAAGACGGAATTGCCCGGCTTCGGCAGCTTTCTCCAGACCCAGGTTGCTCATCACGGTGGCTACGACGGTGTCATTTCGCAACTGCCCCTTATCCTTTAGGGCCTGTGCCAGAACGGTCATAATGGCATCACCGTCGACCAGTTGGCCATTTTCATCGACGGCCAGGACGCGGTCTGCATCGCCGTCGAAGGTAAAACCAAGATCGGCACCACGTTCCCGGACAGCCTGCATGACAGGCTCGGGGTGTGTGGAGCCGCAGTTATTGTTAATATTGATGCCGTCAGGCGCATAGTGCATGGTAAACACATCCGCGCCCAGAGCACGGAATGCCTTGGGTGCCAGACGGAAGGAAGCGCCGTTGGCGCAGTCAAGAACCACCCGGAGGCCTTTGAAGGGTGACGGTACTGTGGAGAGCAAATAGTCCAGATAACGGTCTTCTGCTGTTTCATCCTGATACACACGGCCAACCTTGTCTGCTTCCGGACGGGGGAGTGTATCATCGAGAGAAAAATAGAGATCCTCTATTTCCGCTTCAACCTCATCCGCCAGTTTAAAACCTTTAGCGTTAAAAAATTTAATACCATTGTCCGGATAGGCATTGTGGGATGCGGAAATCATAACGCCGCCACAGCCCTTAAGCTGTTTTGTCAGATATGCGGCGGCAGGTGTGGAAATGACACCGGCTACGTAAACATCTGCGCCTGTGGATGTCAGGCCGGCAATCAGGGCCGCTTCCAGCATCGGGCCGGAAATACGGGTATCACGGGCCACAAGAAATGCTTTTATCTCTTCGCTGTTTTGTGAGAGAACGTGTGCGCCGATACGCCCGATTTTAAAGACCAGCTCCGGCGTCAGTTCCCGGTTGGCCACACCGCGGATTCCGTCTGTGCCAAATAGCTTTCCCATAGGCTGCTCCTTCCTGACAAACTACTATAGTATAGCATACCCTTTGCTTCCTGACAATGCTACTCTGCGGCAATAATAATCTCTATACTGACTGTGCCGGAATGGAGAATCTGTGCTTCGTCCGGGCTAATAAGCAGCATTTCAACAGTTACGGTTTCTGTAACGTCAGCAATATTTACCGGGCCTGTGAGAACTTCTTCGATGCCTGCCAGGTCCTCTTCCCGGCCCTGTACTGTTACCGTGGACGGATTGACATTCACCTGCTGAACCTGGTATCCTTCAGCCGGTTCCCCTAACAAAGGTACCCGGATAGGAACACGCTTCTGGGGTTCGGAAAACGGAATAAGAACTTCCACCATGTCGGGGTTCACCGTTACATCTGTCAGTTCACGGCCCACTGCATCTACAACCTTTAAGGGCACAACCTGCACGCGGTCACTCTCGGCTCCGTCAATATTCACAACCGCCCTGACACTGTCCACAGAGTTGACCAGTGAACGGGGGCCGCGGACAAAAACGGAGTCGGGGAGAATTCTTGGGTCACCCATTACATAGCCGTCGGCGGGCGCACCGATTATTTCCAGAGTTACAGGCTTTTGCGGAGACTCAACACCCTCCAGCTCGACGATAACCTGCTGCGGCTCGATGGACATCACGCGCACTCCCCGGGGAACTTCCACCTGGGGGGTAATATTGTGCCGTCCCTCTTCCAGGCCGCGCAGATCCACAAAAACGTTCATATTTTGCGGTGTCAGTGAATCCAGGACATCGGGCCGTCCCCGTAAAGACACATCCACTTCATCGGGAATATCCATCAGTGCCCGCCCTTCTTCCAGGTTATGCCAGGCCAGAGGCACATTTCTGTATGGCCGCGTCTCATCAGGCACACCGGCCTGCATCACATCACTGGTCACATAGACCCAGAGCATCAGTGCCAGGAAAAAAGCAAACACTTTAACGGCTGTATTGTTCTTAAGGAGACGCTCCATCATTGTCCGTTCGACCTCCATTGCCAGAAACTTAACGTATTGGATGGTGGCTTGCAGAAATTAAGCAGCATCTGTTTGAGAGTTTTCTCGTCAAGATAACGTGTCAGTTTCCCGTTGTTGGTCAGTGAAACCACGCCTGTCTCCTCAGAGACAATCACGGCGATGGCATCAGACTGTTCGGAAACGCCAAGTGCGGCCCGGTGACGGGTTCCCAGTTCTTTGCTCAGATTGGGATTTTCGGTCAGAGGCAGGTAACAACCGGCTGCCATCATACGGTTGCCGCGAATAATAACAGCACCGTCATGCAGCGGACTGCGGGGTAAAAAGATATTAATCAACAGTTCGGCGGAAACTTGTCCGTCAATGGTAATCCCTGTTTCGATTAACTCGTTTAAGCCCGTTTCCCGCTCCAGAACAATCAGAGCGCCAAGCCGTTTTTTGACTAAGACCTGTATGGCTTTGATCAACTCATCAAGTGTAAGTTCAAAGTCTTTTTCACCGTAGAGATAACTGCTGCGGGTAAATATTTTGCCGCGGCCCAGCGTCTCCAGTGCACGACGGAGTTCGGGCTGAAACACAATGGGAATAGCCACCAAACCAAGGGTGAGGACGCGGGTCAAGAGCCAGTTAAAGCTTGTCAGGCCAAGGACACCGCTTAAGAGGGTGGCAAGGAGGAGTACAGCCAGTCCTTTAACCAACTGCTCCGCACGTGTACCGCGGATGACAACAATTGCTTTGTAAAAAACAAAAGTGACGATGGCAATGTCCACAATGCTTCGCCAGTCCAGCAAAGCATTAAGCAGGTCAATAATAAGCTGCGGCACCCCGTCACCTCCATTTACAGGTCGGATTAAAAATTAATATACACCATTCATTGATATTCGCTAAAAAATGTAAATACCCTGCCAGTTGCCGCTTCACAGAGTGTTTTTTTCCATATGAAATGAAAACGGACTTACCGTTTCCGGAAATATTCACGGGTAAGTCCTACAATCACGCCGCTAAGCCCCCACAGGCCAATCAGGTTGGGTATAGCCATCAGGCCGTTTAGAGTATCGGCCAGGGCCCAGACAGTGCGCAGGCCGCCCACGGCGCCCACGGGAATGAGGGGAATCCAGATAAGCCGGTAGAGCAGGACAGAACGTGTTCCTGCCAGGTATTCAAAACACTTTTCACCGTAGAATGACCAGGCCACAAGAGTAGAAAAGGAAAAAAAGACAAGGCCGACGGCAACAATATATCCGCCGGGTCCGGGCAGACCCTGATTGAACGCTGCCGTTGTCAGGGCAGCCCCTTCCAGTCCCGTGGTCCAGACGCCTGTGACAAGAATTGTTAAAGCAGTAATTGTGCATACCACATGGGTGTCAAAAAACACTTCAAAGATACCCCACAGACCCTGTCGGGCCGGATGGTCAGTCCGGGCGGTGGCGTGAGCGATGGAAGCACTGCCTAGTCCTGCTTCATTGGTAAAAATCCCGCGCGCCACGCCAAAACGAAGGGCCTGCAGGACGCCGGCGCCGGCAAAACCGCCGATGGCGGCACGGCCGGTAAACGCATTGCCGATGATGGCTGCAAAAGCCGCCGGGACTTCTGCCAGGGAAAGCAATATGATAATGAGAGCTCCGGCCAGGTAGAACGCGGCCATCAGCGGGACCAACTTTACTGTAATTGCTGCGACACGTTTAATTCCACCCAGGATAACCAGTGCTGTGGCTGCGGCCAATACCAGTCCGGTCAGAAGCGGCGGTACGGCAAAAGCCTGGTTGACGGCATCAGCCACAGAATTGGCCTGCACCATATTGCCGATGCCAAAAGCGGCCAGAGAGCCGAAAAGGGCAAACAGAACGGCCAGAAAACGCAGCTTCAGGCCGTATTCAAGAAAATACATCGGTCCACCCACAACCATTCCATCCGGGCGGGTCTGCCGGTAATGAACCGCCAGCAGCACTTCAGCATATTTTGTCACCATGCCAAAAAAAGCCGAGACCCACATCCAGAAGATGGCACCGGGGCCACCCAGGGTAATGGCTGTGGCCACCCCGGCGATATTCCCGGTCCCGATGGTGGCAGCAAGCGCTGTGGTCAGTGCCTGAAAGGGACTGATGTCGCCTTTACTGCTTTTATTTGGCCTGAGCAGGCCAAACACTGTCTCCTGCAGTACCTGGCCAAAACGCCTGACCTGGATGACGTTAGTTCGCAATGTAAGGTAAAAACCTGTGGAGAGAATTGCAATAATCATTACAGGGCCACCAACAAAAGTGTGCAGCCACTCGTTTACCGCTTGCAGCAAGCCTGTAATCAACAGAATCATCCCCCTGTCCTTTGTCCTCTCAAATTAGTATGCCGCCGGAGGGGTAAAACATGATATGTTTTTCAGCTGATAAAACCGGCTGCCGATTTGCAGCGCGGGCAGGCATTTCCCTGCAGGCGGTTTTCAATACGATAGCCGCTCCGGTGAACCAGAAGCTCACCGCATTCCGGACAATAGGTATGTGCCGCATCACTGCCGGGCAGATTGCCAAGATAAACATAGTGAAGTTTCTCAGAGGCAATTTTCCTGACGGCCTCCATCACACCGACCGGTGTCGGTGGCAGGGTAAAACGGTGCTGGGGAAAATAACGGGAGAAATGGACCGGTATAGCAGGGTTGATGTCCGCCACCCAGTCTGTAAACCGGCGAATGTCTTCCTCACTGTCATTTAACGTGGGAACTACCAGGTATGTCAGTTCCACATGTGTATCTCGCGCCGCCGTTTCCACGTAGCGCAATACCGGGTCAAGCCGGCCGGCGCAGTGTTCCCTGTAGTAATCATCGCGAAACGCTTTCACATCAATATTGAACGCATCAATCCAGGGCAGAAGTTCCTTAAGCGGTTCCTCATTTAAGAAACCGTTTGTGACCAAAACGTTCTTATATCCTTTTTCCCTGACGAGCCGGGCTGCGTCAAGGACGTATTCAAACCACATCCCCGGTTCTGAGTAGGTGTAAGCGAGGCCGACGGGGTTTTTGTCCCTGTATTTTTCCAGCAAAGAAACCAATTGTGCCGGTTCAAGCCTTGTTGTTTCCAGGCCGGCGGTCTGACGTGCCAGATGCCAGTTTTGGCAAAAGCCGCAGCCCAGATTGCACCCCACCGTACCCACAGAGAAAATTTCACGTCCGGGGAAAAAATGATAAAGCGGTTTCTTCTCAACCGGGTCAATGGCCATCGCGGCACAGACACTGTAATTTAGTGTGTAGAACTTTCCGTCCCGTTCCTTTCTCACCCCGCAAAGACCCGTTTCCCCTTCTTTTAAACGGCAGAACTGCGGGCAGAGCAGGCAGCGGACACCGGAATCTTTATTTTCATAATACATCGCTTCATGCATGGTTTTTCCTCCACGGTTACCGGTAGCGCTCCACATAGAAACGGAAAATCCGGTAAGTTTCATGAGGCGCGATACCCGCCTTCTGTAAGGCGATAGATAACTGCTCTGCCACAGTATCCACACCTTCGAGATCCGGCAGCAAAAGCCCGCGTTTATTCCCGCTCTGGACGATGACGCCATACTTTTTGGCATCAAGTTCATGGGGTCCGCAAACTTCCTCTGCCTCTGAGAGCACATCCACAGAATATTCGAGTTTAGGCAGTTCCTCTTTGGTGACCGGACGGAATCGTGGGTCATACATCCCGGCGGAAATGGCATTCTCAATAATTTCCGAAGCCAGGTTTTCCCGAACCGGCTCAATGGTACCGATACAGCCGCGAAGCTGGCCGTCTATCTTCAGGGAAACAAACGCACCGGCCCTTTCGTTTGCCAGGGGAGAGTCTGTCGGGGGCGGGATTATTTCACCTGTACGCACAAAGGTTTCCAGTGTTTTGCGGGCCAGCCTTACCGGCTTGCTTTCTTCTGCACCGGCTGCCACATCGCTGGTTTTGCGTATAACGCCCGGTGTCAGATCAGCCACCAGATACCCTACGCCAAAAGGCGCCTCATAAGAAACAACTTCGGGTTGAACGGACTGGCCGTCGAGTATACCCAGGCAAATGGACAGAGACCGGAAACCGCATTCTCCGGCATCCTCCAGGAGACTCGCGTTCATCGACAGGATGGCGTTCACATCGTAGTTTTCAAGGAGTTTGATTAGTTTTCTGTCAAACTCTTCCCCGGCCGGGGAAAAGCCGGCAGGTGCGTCTTCACTGAGACGGTGCGACATGTCGCCGCTGGCGATGACGGCGGCACGGCGTTTCAGGCGGACAAGGGCGCTTTGTACTGCTTTGCCGAAGGTAAAAAGCTGTCGGGGCTGAAGCAGCCCGATGGTGATGTGAATCATGGGAAGTTTTACGCCTGCTTTTTGGAGATAGTAAAGCGGAACAAGCGCTCCGTGGTCCAACTCGGCCTGAACACCATAGGCAGAAGCACTGCGTTTGTCTATGTGCGCTGTACGGATACCGACGCGATCCGCTTCAATCTCAACCGCATCAAGAAGGTGTTTGTCATTGTGGTATTGAAATTCTACATCAGGGAAACCAAATCTGTTAAAAGATCCTTCCAGCCTGTCTGAGGCCAGTAATGCGATTGCATCCTGAAAGACAGGGCCATGCGGGGTGATTAACACAAGAGTGTCCGCGCCGCTTTTTTTAGTCCGGCGGGCCAACTCTTCCATCGCAGCTACCGTGGCCGCAGCTTTCCCGGCATCCTGGCCGCCCACTTCGGGTATGATAATCGGTGGATGCGGATAGATACCTGCATGGACAATTGTTCGCATCTGCATTCCTCCTTTGCATTTCCTTAGGATAGTTTTCCCGGAAATCTTTTCCTTTACATCTATCTTAAAAGATTTTTTAACGGATAGGCAACTTTTTTTACTGAATTTACACAGTAGATTAAAATTTTATCAATTTATAAGGAGTTTGGAGCGTTGGAAAAAAAAGATGTTTATCAAATGGATATTGCTGAGGTTTATCAGAATCTGGGCACCGGCCCTGACGGATTGGACCACGCAGAAGCGGCAAAAAGGATTGCAACGTCTGGCTATAACGAACTTGAGGAAGCCCAGGGTGTAAGCCCCTGGCAAATTGCCCTTGACCAGTTTAAAGACCCCCTGATTTACATCCTGCTTGCCGCTGCCGTTGTTACGGCTCTTTTGGGGGAATTTATCGATACATATGTGATTCTTGCCGTGGTGACTTTAAACGCTGTCTTTGGGTTCATACAGGAATATAAAGCAGAGCAGGCCATTCGTGCTTTGGCCGAACTGACATCACCCAAAAGCCTGGTTGTTCGCAGCGGCCGGACTGAAGAGATTGAAAGCCGTGAGCTTGTCCCCGGCGATTTGGTCCTTTTGTCGGCCGGCAGTCGCATTGCCGCCGACATGCACCTGGTAGAAGCAGCGCTGATGGATACAGACGAATCGCCGCTGACCGGTGAATCTACCGGAGTCAGGAAAACGACCGAACCCATCAATGAAAACGATGTGCCTGTGGCCGACCGGAACAACCTGGCATTTATGGGAACAACCGTCCTGGCCGGCCGCGGTACGGGCATTGTATATGCTACAGGTAAAGACACGCAAATCGGACAGATATCAGAAAAAGTTAAAGAAATTGAAAAAACACTCACACCACTGCAGCTGCAGTTTATCCGTCTGGGCAAACTGATTGGCATACTGATTTTGTCTTTATCTGTCCTTGCTTTCCTGATAGGAGTTGTTCAGGGTCTGCCTGTCACGGAAATATTACTGACAGCCATCGCACTGGCTGTAGCAGCCATTCCCGAAGGGCTGCCTGTTGTCTTTACACTGACACTGGCTGTGGGCGTCAACCGTATGTCCAAGCGAAATGCCATTGTCCGTCACCTTCCTTCTGTGGAGACACTGGGCAGCTGCAGCGTGATTGCCTCCGACAAAACCGGGACACTGACACAAAACCAGATGACTGTCCGTCATCTTTTTGCCGGTGGTCACATGTTCTCCATAAGCGGCGGCGGCTATAAACCGGAAGGTGAGTTTCGAACAGAACCCCAGGGGCAGGACATCAATCCGCAGAAACAGCCGGCCGTGTATTACAGCCTGCTTGCCGGGCTGCTTGCCAATGAATCGGATCTGTTGGAGCATAACGGTGAATATGACGTAGCGGGAGACCCGACCGAAGCGGCACTTTTGGTTTCTGCCCTCAAAGCGGGCCTGTCCCGTAAAGATATGCACAGCCGGTATCCACGGCTGGCAGAAATACCGTTTGAGTCCGACCGCTTTTATATGGCCGTGCTGACAAAGACGCCGGAAGAAAAAAAGAACATTGTCTGGGTTAAAGGTGCGCCGGAGAAAATCCTGGAGATGTGCCGGGTACAGCTGGATAGTGAGGGGCACGAAGTTCCTCTGCAGAAAGATGAAACACTCAGTGCCTACCGTCAGCTTGGCGAAGACGGATTGCGTGTCCTGGCCATGGCCTATAAAACAACGGAGAGTTCCGTTGAGAGCCTGGCACCGGAACTGGTGGAAGAAGGATTAGTCTTTGCCGGACTGCAGGCCATGATGGACCCGCCGCGGGAAGAGGCGCTGGAGGCCATCGCCAAATCTCAGCAGGCCGGTGTGCGGATTGTGATGGTAACAGGTGATCATCCGGTCACAGCCAGCTCGATTGCGGAGATGTTGGGTATTCATACAGGTGAAGCTGTGGTCACGGGACGTGACGTTGATTTACTCTCGGACGAGGAACTGCTGGAAAAAGTGGGGCATACTTCCGTCTTTGCCCGCGTCTCCCCCATCAATAAACTGAGGATTGTCCAGCAGTTGATTAAACGCGGTGAAGTGGTGGCGGTAACCGGAGACGGTGTCAATGATGCGCCCGCACTGAAAGCGGCACATATCGGCGTGGCCATGGGGAAAACCGGTACCGATGTAGCCAAAGAAACGGCTGATATTGTCGTAACCGATGATAATTTTGCGAGCATCTTTGCCGCCGTAGAAGAAGGCCGTGTCGTATTTGCTAATTTACGTAAAGCCACCTTTTTCCTGCTCTCAACCGGAACAGGCGTCGTTTTGCTCATTCTGCTGGTTTTGGGAGTGGGCCTGCCCCTTCCGTTCCGGGCAGCACAGATTCTCTGGCTGAATTTGGTCACAAACGGGCTGCAGGACGTGGCACTTGCCTTTGAACCAAAGGAAGAAGGCATCCTTGATGTACCGCCGCGCAACCCGAAAGAACCGATTCTTTCACGTCTGATGATCTCCAGATTAATCTTTGTCGGACTCATTATGATGACAGGAACTCTGGTGACGTTTTTGTGGCAGCTTCAGTCCGCCCCACTCGACCAGGCACGGACCGTTGCCCTGACAACCATGGTCATGTTTCAGATGTTTCATGTCTTTAATGCGCGTTCAGATGAGGCATCCGTTTTTCACACTCCCGTATTGAGCAACCCGTTTTTATTTTTCAGTGTGATAGCTTCCTTTCTCGCCCATTTGACGATCTTGTATGTTCCCTTCATGCAGACTATTTTCAGAACAACACCACTAACCCTGACACACTGGTTGGTGGTGATTGGCACCGCTTCATCCATCCTGATTGGAGAAGAAGCGGAAAAAGCCGTGCGCAGAAGAAGGAAAAAACACGGCCTGCAAACGGCAGAAAAATAACTCCCGAAGAAGGGAGTTGTTTTTTGTAGGAATTTGACAATGAATTCTCGAATAAAGTATTAAGATCCGGCGTTTATATCATGGGCATAATATCGCATAATACCAAGGTACATGGCCCAGGCCAGCTTGGAACGATATTTGTCTTCTGACAGCAGTCGTTTTTCTTCCCAGTTCGAGAGAAACCCTACTTCCACAATAATCGCCGGTACTTCCAGTTCATTTAGAAGAAGATAGTCTCCTGTTTTAATCTGACGGTCTGTATTGGTTAAAACCCGGATTAGTTCCTGCTGCACCAGTTCGGCTAACATGCGGGAATCCTCACTGTCACTCCTGTAAAATACCTGTGCACCCCGCCAGCGGGAGGAATTCATTGCGTTTGCGTGAATACTGAGGAACATATCTGGCTCTGCTTCGCGAATGAGTGTAAGGCGATTTTTCATATCCAGTTTCTTTTTCGGCCCGGCGGTGGGCATGATCAGAAAATCCCGGTCAGTCTCCCGGGTCAGAACCACATGCGCCCCCGCAGACTGAAGATAATCGCGGAGCATCAGGGAAATTGCCAGTGTGACATCTTTTTCATCAAGACCATCCTTTGTTACACCCGGGTCATAACCGCCATGGCCCGGATCAATAACAAACGTCCTGCCGGAGAGCGGCAGGCCTAAAACGGATGCGGGCCGGATTGTGGACCCAACCAGCCGGACTGCGATCCCTATCAGAAACAATAAAAACAGTAACACAAAAAAAGAGCGTATCCTTTTCTCCGCAGCCGGAGAAAGCATGACCATGACACGCAAAGACAACACCCCCCTTTCCTTTAAAGAATATGTCGGCAGGGGGGACGATATGAAAACGAGGGCATATTATGCAAAAACATCCCTACATTCAATTATTCATTACCTTTTTTAAAATCGGTGCCACAACGTTTGGCGGCGGTTACGCCATGCTGCCCATTATCAGACGTGAAGTGGTGGAGCGTCACGGATGGATACCTGATGAAGAGTTTGTTGATGTACTGGCGGTATCACAGTCTTTGCCCGGTGCGGTGGCCGTCAATTCATCGGTCTTCATTGGCACAAAGCTTTACGGCATCCCCGGTGCGATTATCGCACTGCTTGGATCTGTACTACCTTCATTTCTGATCATCCTCTTAATTGCCGCTTTCTTTGCCCGATTTACAGAGGTTCCGGTGGTGGTGGCGGCTTTCGCCGGCATCCGGCCCGCAATCGCCGCCCTGATTGCCGCTGCTGTGGTCAAACTGGGCAGACCGGCTCTGAAAAAAAGTCAAAGCTATATTTTTGCGTTCTTTTTCCTGATTCTGTCCACAGGGTTCGGTGTTCATCCTATATATATCATTCTTCTTGGGGTAATGACCGGCATCACTGTTGCGGCCCTGGAAAAAAGGAATGAAAAGGACGGTGAAGCGTCTTGATTGTTCTGGAGCTTTACTTTGCTTTTCTAAAAATCGGCTTATTCAGTATTGGTGGCGGGTATGTCATGCTCCCGCTGATCCAGAAAGAAATTATCGAAAACCAGGGCTGGCTATCTCTCACAGAATTTGTGGACATTCTGGCGGTAGCAGAAATGACACCCGGGCCGGTGGCCATCAACTCAGCCACATTCATCGGCTATAGCACCGGAGGCTTTTGGGGCGCCGCTTTTGCCACAGCCGGCGTTGTCACACCATCTATCATCCTGATCGTCCTGGCAGTCAGGCTGTTTAACCATTTCTATGAGAATCATTGGGTTCAGGCGGCCTTCACGGGCCTTCGCCCTGCAGTTATCGCCCTGATCACCGGGGCGGCCATCTTTGTCGCCCAAACATCCGTTACCGATATCACATCCATTCTGTTGGGTGCCGGCGCCTTTACCCTGCTCATCTACACTCAACTCCATCCCATCCTCGTCCTCGCCCTCTCAGCCCTGGCCGGCATAATTATCTACCTCTAATGAAGACGCGGGGACAGGTTCCACTGTCTTCATATTTAACAGTTTACATTAAAAAGTGCCTGCATCATATTACTGATACAGGCACTTTTTTATAAAAGAAAAACTTAATACCGAAAGGTTATATTTAACAGTTAATGGGAAAAAAAGACTCTGCTACAGGGAGCTAATTGCCGAAAATGAAGACGCGGAACCTGTCCCCGCGTCTTCATTTGTGGGAGATGGTTTTTGCTGGGATGCCGCCGGCAAAAACATTGGGTTCAATGTCGCGGTTTACCAGGGAAAGGGCGGAGATGTCGGTGCCGTCTCCGATTTCCACTCCGGCCAGCACGGTGGTGTTGGCCCCGATCATCACATCCCGGCCGATGACAACTTCACCGGTGGCCCAGTCTTTGACCAAGAATTCGTGCGCCAGGACTGTGGTATGATAACCAATCACAGAGTTATCGCCAATGGTAATCAGCTGGGGAAAAAACACATCAAACATCACCATCAGGGCAACGGAAACATCCTTGCCGACCTTAATGCCCACAAGCCGGTAGAGATGGTTTTTCAGCCGCAGGGCAGGGATAAACCGGCAAAGATAGATAATGACAAAGTTAAAGCAGACGCGCAGCGGATTAACGTAGCTTGTCCAATAGAAAAGTGAATTTTTGGGCCCGGGCACCTTATGCCTTGTCAGATTTCGCATCAGCGCCGCACCACCGAGAGGATTTCAGATAGGCGCTGTTTGTATTCATGACGTTCGACTACTGTCCCCGTCACAAGGATATCGGCACCTGCCTCGATTAACTGCCTGGCCACAGCTGCTGTGCGAATACCCCCACCCACAATGAGCGGAATGTCCACGGAATTCCTCACTGCTTTAACCATTTCCGGCGGCACGGTCACAGGAGAACCGCTACCGCACTCCAGATAGAGGTATTTAAGACCCATCATTTCCGCCGCAGCGGCATACCCTGAAGCTGCCCAGTTATCCTCCCGTTCAATCAGGTCCGCCTGGCCTACTTCGCCGACACGCATTCCTGGGGAAACCACAAGATACCCGGCAGGCAAAACTTCAACACCCAGTTTCTTTAAAAGAAGTGCGCTTTCAGCCTGGGAGCGGATAATATAGCGAATATCCCGCGAATTTAACAGCGAAATAAAAAGCATCGCATCAAAACTCAGGCTGTATGCTTTATCCTGGCCCGGAAAAAAAATCACCGGTTTTTTTGTGACAAGTTTTACGGCATTTACCGTGGCCGACAAATTAACCTGGGATATTCCGCTTGAGCCACCAATTAAAAAACCGTCTGTGCCAAGTTCATCCGCTGCGGATGCAACTTCTGCCGCCCGGCTGGCAGGCTGTTTAGCGGGATCAATTAATGTCAGGTGAGCAGGCCGAAACGTGATAATTTCTTCCAACACTCTGCGAACATATGTCATATTCATTTTCTCCGTATCCAACGTGTTAGCACCATTATAGCCAAAGTGACAGTTTTTTTCAATTTTTTATAATTTATTGCCACACATACTGTACCTTATTACGTAAAACCTAATATTGACCCGAAAATTTATATTGAGGGGGAATCTGATGTTTAAACATGAGAAACCTATGCTGCACGAGGTGAAGGTAGATGCACCGAACCCGAATTATGCCGCAATGCTGCAGGAACAACTTGGCGGCCCGCAAGGTGAATTAAAAGCAGCCTTACAGTACATTGCCCAAAGCTTTCGTATCAAAGATCAGGAAATCAAAGACTTGTTCCTGGACATTGGTGCAGAAGAGCTAAGCCATATGGAAATGGTGTCCACAATGATTAACATGTTGAACGGACACGACCTGAATGCAGAAAATGCTACAGTCGGTAACATCGAGGCACATGTTTTAAGTGGTCTGAACCCGATGTATACCAACGCTTCCGGGCAACTGTTTACTGCGGGTTATATCAATGCCACAGGTGACCTGCCGGCCGACATTCTGTCAAATATTGCCGCGGAACAACGGGCCAAAGTCGTTTATGAGTACCTATACCGTCAGATTAATGACAAGGGTGTACGGGAAACTATTGACTTTCTTCTCAACCGGGAGGAGGCCCACAACGCGCTCTTCAGGGAAGCGCTGAATAAAGTGCAGAACGACGGGTCGAACAAGGACTTCGGTGTCACAGAAGATTCACGACTCTACTTTGACCTCTCCACACCGGGGAAATTCTTTGAACATCCTTTCCCCACCCCTCCTTCGTTCCAAAACCCGCGGCAAAACCAGAATATACAGCAAAACCTGCAGTAGCACTAACGGAAAAAGGCCCGAAACGGGCCTTTTTTCATACCGCCATGCCGGCAGGCGGCTTTTCTTTTTCAAGCGCATCTTTCTTTGCCTGATTAACTAAAACCGCGGAAGCCAAAACCAAAGCACCGCCTATAAGTTGAACGGGGCCAAGCATTTCAGCCAGAAAGACCGCTGCCAGCACCACCGTCACCAAGGGCTCCAACGTACTGACAATACTGGCTTTGGAGGCCCCTACCAGGATAATGCCGTGCAGAAAAGCCAACACGGCAACTACTGTTGAAAACAAGGCAAGTCCTGCTACAGCGAGCCAGCCATTAACGCCAAATGTAAAGGCAAGCTGTCTGGTAGCCAGGCCAAAGGTACCGATTCCTGCCGCCGCAGCAAAGGAGATCCACAGTGTAGCCGATGTCAGCGGCGCATCTTTTAATGTATGGTTGCCGATTAATACGTAAAATGAATACAACAGTGAGGCAGCCAATGACAGCAGGATACCCAGAGTATCAAAAGAAGCATACGATGAACCCAGGACAAGAACCAGCCCGGTAAAGGAGACAAGAAGAGCAATCAGTTTTGTCCTGTCCATTTTTTCTGTTCCGGTTATACTGGCAAGGCAGCTAACCACCGCCGGGTAGGTGTAGAGGACAATGGAGGCCAAAGGAGCCGGAATTCTGTGCAGCGCACTAAAAAAACAAAGTGAAGCGAGAGAATAGCCGCAAAGACCCATCAGGATGGCTCCGCGACGCTGTTTTGCCGTCAAGATCTTTGCCGGTTTTTTCCACCTCAGCCAAATCAGCAGGACCAACCAGGCCACAAAAAATCTGGCTGCCAAGAGTTCAAAAACATTGGCTCCGTCATGATAAGCAATACGGGCAAAAACCGGCATCGAACCAAAACCGATTGCCGATAAAATAACGAATAAAAAACCTTTTGTTTTATTATCCATGAGTCTGTCCTTCCTTCTCAGCGCAGATATCTCTATTATACAGAAAATTCTCCCGTTGGCGACTATTTAGTTTGCTTTTTTTATATACACCAGTGTATAATATGAATACCACTGCTATTCCGTGGGGTTTTGGGAATCTATACTCCTTTGTTGGTCGGTTAGATTTCTCAGTCTCTGTCCCGGAAGCCAGGGTAACACAACAAAGGAGGTTTTTTTATGTTTTCTGATAAGACACTTGAATGTCGTGATTGCAAACAGGAGTTTGTGTTTACTGCGGGTGAACAGGAATTTTATGCAGAAAAGGGTTTTGAAAACGAACCTGCACGCTGCCCGGTATGCCGTTCTTCCCGCCGCCAGCGCAGCAATGGCAACCGTTCAGAGCGCCGTATGTACACTGTCACCTGTTCTGATTGCGGAGTGGAAACAGAAGTTCCCTTTAACCCCACACTGGATCGTCCTGTATACTGCCGCAGTTGTTTTCAAAACCGCTAAATTTTACTTGACAGGACAAGCTTAAGCTGACTATAATTAGAGAAATTCATATTCTTTCTTTAGCAATGACGGGGAAGTTGGATAACAGACGAACCCTCAGCGAGCCGGGGACGGTGCAAGCCCGGCGGAATCGGGTTATCGAGGTTCACCCCTGAGCTCCGCGCTGAACGCAAGTAGGCGCTGGCGGCATCCACCGTTATCAGGATAGGGTATCGACAAGTTTGTCCGCACCCGAAATAAGCCGGAATGCCTATGGCATTCAACAAAGGTGGTACCGCGGGATATCTCTCCCGTCCTTTATGGACGGGGGAGTTTTTGTTTTCAAAAAATAAAAGATGTGGGGTGATTCATTTGCTGGGTATGCAGGACATTTGGGTTTCAGCCGCTTGGTTCCTTTCCATTGGTTCGGCCGTGGGTTGTGTTGTCTATGGGGCAATGCATTGGAATTACGAGGAAGAGGAGTAAGCAGCTTATGAGTATACCGACTTTTACCGTTGTCGTGCTAATTTATCTGGGTATTATGACCGGCCTGATGGTACTGGGCAGCAGGAAGACAAAAACAGACTGCGATTTCATGGTGGCCGGGCGCACAATGCATCCCTGGGTGATGGCACTTTCCTATGGAGCTGCCTTTATCTCCACCTCCGCCATTATCGGCTTCGGGGGCGCTGCAGGACTCTTTGGCTTTTCTTTGTTGTGGTTGACAGTTCTCAACATTGTGGTGGGCATCTTCATTGCCTTTGCTCTTTTCGGCGTCAGAATCCGACGGATGTCTGCCAACCTGGGTAGTGAAACGTTCCCGTCCATGCTGGGCGCCCGTTACCAGTCAAAAACACTGACGGCCTATGCAGGGTTATTAATCTTTCTCTTAATGCCCGCCTACACCAGCGCCATTCTTATCGGCGGTGCCCGCTTCCTGCAGGATGCTTTGGGTATGCCCTTTAATGCCAGTTTACTGATTCTTGGCATCCTTATTGGTGCCTATGTAATTAGCGGAGGTCTGCGTGGTGTAATGTATACCGATGCTTTCTTTGCTATTGTTATGCTGATTGGTATGGCCGCGCTGCTGATTAGTACCTATCGCACTGTCGGTGGTATTATGGCAGGACACAGCGGCCTGGCGGCCCTGTCATCCATGGTTCCGGCCAACCTGGTCGCAGCGGGCCATCGCGGCTGGACATCCATGCCTGCCCTGGGATCCCCCTTCTGGTGGACTGTTGTTTCCACCATGGTACTGGGTGTGGGAATTGGTGTTCTGGCTCAGCCCCAGCTGACAATGCGTTTTATGACCGTCAAGCAACCCCGGTCCATCTACCAGGCCATCCTGGTCGGCGGTGTATTTATCTTCTTTATGACCGGTACGGCCTTTATTGTCGGTCCTCTCAGCAACCTCTATTTCGTCCAGACACAGGGGCAAATCGCAATCACCGTAGCAGAGGGGAATATCGACCGGATTGTCCCCATCTTCGTCGCCCAGATTATGCCCAGCTGGTTCCTCTACTTTTTTATGCTGACATTACTTTCGGCAGGCATCTCGACGCTGGCTTCCCTGCTCCATGTGCAGGGTGCGGCATTTGCAAGAGACCTGGTGGAAACGATGGGTTTTCAGAAATTCCTGCCCGGAATGTCAACCCGTTTCTGGGCCAAGCTGGGAATTGTTCTTTCTTTGCTGGCGGCCATTCTTTTGGCTTATGTACTGCCGGCCAATATTATCGCCCGCGCGACCGCCTTCTGGTTTGGGATCTGCGCAGCCGCCTTTCTTCCCACTCTGGTGGCCGCTCTGTATTGGCCGGCTGCAACAAAAGCCGGCGCCCTGGCCAGTACCTTCACGGGCAGCATCATCAGCGGCCTGGGATATATTTTGCTCCATGAACAGGAAGCAGTGGCCGTGGGGCTTGTCTCCCGCCTGTTCGGACGGGCGACTCTCCTTCCCTTCCCCTGGACTCACATCGACCCCCTCGTCTACTCTCTTCCCGCCGCTGCAGTGGTGCTGGTAGCTGTTTCTCTGGTCACGCAAAAGCCTGCCGCACAGCACCTTGAAGACACCTTCAGTAAGGTTGCATAGCAAAAGCCGCCCTCGGGCGGCTTTTGTTATGTTATTTTGCGGCAACCATCACGGTTGCCGCCGAATCATCCCTATAGGGTTCCTCTTTGAAGTTCCCAAACGTCCGGATTTCGGAGAATCCGGCAGCCAGTAGATACTTCTCCAAATCTCTTTTACGGATTGGGCGTAACTTAACGCTGTTTTGCAGCCGACTGATGACCCGTTCTTCCGTCTTTACTTCCAGAACGGAATCAAAAATCAGACTGTGTTCGCTCCTGGGGCGATAGGTGCGGATAAAACGCAGGTTTTCCCGTTCAATCAGCGGCAGCTCTGTGTCTCCCAACGCCATAATCCGGTCAAAATTTACAATCTGGATAACGGCAATACCTCCGTCTCCCAGTGCATGATACATGGCGGAAAGTGCCTGTGCCAAGTCCTTTTCATGCAATAGGTGGGCAAGTGAGTTGCCGATACAAAACAGGCCGTCAAAAGTTTTACCCAGTTTATCTGCGCGGCGCATATCGGATACCTGGAAGCAGGCATTCAGGTTTTGCCTGTTTGCTTTCTGTCGTGCCGCCTCCACCATATTCGCTTCCAAGTCTATACCCCAGGTCTCATAACCGAGCCTTGCCAGCTCCAGTGTGTAGGTGCCTGTTCCGCAAGCTGAATCCAGAATACGCACAGCACCATTCATTTTAAACTGTTTGTCCAAAAAACTAATTTTTGTCGGCTCTGCGGGAAAAATTTCGTCATAGTACACGGCCAGTGTCTCATAAAACATACATTCACCCCTTGTTCTAAAACATGTATTTAATGCTGCAAAAACTGCGCTTTGTCTGCAGGAATATATACTTATCAAAAGAAATAGTTTATGGTAGAAAATTTCAAGATAATGAAGGAGAGATACTGTATGGGCGCTGACAAATCAAGATTCTTACTCGGTATCACAATCATCACAGCAGGTATTATCCTCTTACTAAATAACCTTCAGGTCACTGATGTGGATGTCTGGAAATTCTGGCCGGTGCTAATTATCATCTGGGGACTCAACTCCATGGTCACCGGCAGCAGAAATCTGGGCGCACAGGGAATCTCATTGTTTGTACTGCTTCTGGGAATTGTGCTTCTGACCAACAACCTCGGGTACACACAGTTTGATTTCAAAGAGATCTTAAAGGTCTTTTTCCCGCTTCTCATCATCCTGATTGGCGTTAGCCTCTTTTTTGGCCCGAAGGTTACCGGTAAGAGCACCCTGGCTATTCTGGGAGGGGTTGAACGCGGCAAGAATGCGCCCTGGGAATTGGAATCCGGTTCCTATCTGGCCTTTTTGGGCGGCATCGAACTGGACCTGAGGCATGCTGTTATTCCTCCAGGAGAAACAGTCCTTGACCTCACTGCTGTCCTGGGAGGTATTGACATCCGCGTACCGGCCGATCTGCCTGCCTCCGCCGACGGATTTGCCGTCCTTGGCGGACTTGAGTTTTTCGGTAAGGGAAGTGGCGGCATTATTGGTTCGGCCCGCAACGAACAGAATCTGGCAAAAGACAGTGACCGTGTCCTGAAAATCCAGGCACGGGCCATCATGGGCGGGGTTGAAATAAAAAAAGTATAGAGAAACGTGAGCCAGCAGGCTCACTTTTTTTTGTCAGCGGTAATTTCCAGCGTGCAGTATGCATCCCCGTCTGCAATCACACTGGGAAAGGACAGAGACAGATTGGGAAAGTTGCTGACCATGCCCAGATCACCGTAACGGGCCAGCCTGCACAGACGCGATATTTCTTCTTCTGCCAGTCCCCGCCTGCGCCATGCTTCCACCAGTTCACAGTGATGAAAACGCAGCACACTTTTTTCCTCCGACTGTTCCACTTTTTCCATAGCGAACGCCCCGCAGCCATAGCCGGAGAAAAGAGCGGCGGCAAAATCGGCAGCATCTTTGACTTCTCCAAGCTTTTTCCCCTTCTCCACTCCGAACTGCCAGATAGCATTTTCTGCAATCCTTTCCGTATCCGCGCCTTCTTCATCCGCAGCTTTCAACAGCAGATAAAACCATGTCGCCCGGTCGGCGATGGCGGAGCGGTACGCTCTGGTTACCTCAGATTCACGCTCATTCATAATCGTTATCCTCCGTTTTCCAGTTTTCAGATAATCATATTCAGTTTTCTTTCCGGTAAAGCTGTATTCCTGCATAAAAATACCATCCGGGGGATGGTATTTTGCAAAACCACTGTCTGTTAGTAACGTGGTCTTTAATCTTACTCTGCCCAAAATGCCTGTAACATTCGTGCACACTGCTCTGCCAAGTCCGTTAGCAGGGCTTCTGCATGCTCCATACATTCACTAAGAGTCATAGGACGTGGTACGAGGCTGAAATAGGCATCGATTCCACAGTCCAGCACGGCCCGGGCTCCCTCACCTATCGAACCCACCAAAGCCACAACAGGAACACCATGCTTTTGGGCCAACCTGGCCACTCCCACAGGTACCTTGCCAAAGGCCGTCTGTTGGTTGATTTCGCCCTCCCCTGTAACAACGAGATCGACTCCGCTTTGCAAAACTGCCTCCATCCCCACCACATCCAGAACCACATCGATTCCCGGTTTAGCGTCTGCACCGAGAAACGCCAGTAAGCCTGCACCGAGTCCACCGGCGGCTCCGCTGCCGGGCACATCAGCTACATTGATCTTCAAGTCTCTCTGGATAATCTTTGCATAATGCCGGAGAATTTCATCGAGCACAGGCAGCATCTCCGGTGTGGCCCCTTTTTGTGGCGCATAAACATAAGATGCCCCGTTAGGTCCACATAGAGGGTTTTTGACATCCACGGCCACGGTAATATCAACATCCTTTAGCCTGGGGTCCATTTGACCAATATCAAGACAAAAGAGAGTGCCGACACCCCGCGCGCCATAGCCGATTTCTCTACCATCGGCATCTAGCAAGCGGGCACCCAGAGCCTGTGCCATACCGGCGCCGCCGTCGTTTGTTGCACTGCCTCCGATACCGACGATGATGCGCTTGCAGTTTGTGGCCAGCGCATGCCGTATCAGTTCCCCTGTCCCGTATGTGGTGGTGATCATTGGATTCCGCTCCTGGGGCGGGACCAGCGGCAGCCCCGATGCGGCAGCCATTTCGATTACACATGTTTGTTCATCCCCCAAGATACCCCAGCAGGCATCCACCGGGCGGCCAAGAGGCCCTGTGACACGGTTTTTCAGCAACCGGCCGCCTGTCCCGTCTACCAGTGTACGCACCATGCCCTCTCCACCGTCCGCCATGGGGATTAAGATCATCTCGAGGGCAGGAAACACGTTTTGAAAGCCGGCAGCAATTGCCGCAGCCGCATGTTGTGCATCCAGGCTTTCTTTAAATGAGTCCGGCGCAATAATAATGCGTTTCATCATGCCCTTCCTTTCACCCGGGTCAGAGTGGGATGATATAGAAAAAAACCATAAAAAAGTGCAACACTGTTCCCAGCAGGATAAACAGGTGGAACACTTCATGGAAGCCGAGCCAGTTGGAAACCAGGGTGATTTTCTTTGTACCGTAGATTACGGCTCCAATGGTGTAGGCGATGCCGCCGGCAAGAATCAACCCCAGGGCGCCGCCAGGCAAGCCGCCTGTCAGTTGGGTAAACGGGATCACCGCGATCCAGCCCATAGACAGATAAATTACTGTTGAGAGCCAGCGAGGTATTTTTATAAAAAACACCTTCAGCAAGATACCAAGCACAGCAACAGTCCACACCGCGATGAGCATCGATAGCTTCCAGCCACCGTCCAGCCCGTAATAGAAAACAGGCGTGTACGAACCGGCAATCAGCAGAAAGATAGCAATATGATCCAGCTTTCTCAGCAACAGTTCCTTTTTTTGTGTGGTCTTAACACCATGATACAGGGAGCTGGCACCGTACAGGACTAAGATGCTGAGACCGTAAATGCCCATAACGGCAAACTTGTCAAGGTCGTCTGCGGAGTGGTACAGCAAAAAAACCAAACCAACGGTTCCGGCAATAAAACCGGCCAGATGGGTTAAGGCATTTACAGGCTCTTTCATTTTCACGGGATGCACATCCTCGTTTGGATTATCATTAGTTTACACTTATTTGGGTACACCAACAGCAGGCACTGCCTCATGTATTGCCAGAGAAAATTTGTCCGGATACCTGGCAGTTATATCGCGATAGAATTCCCTGACGATATTCATATCTTTTACATAATCGCCCGTCGGTAAAAAGTACTCCCCGATCTTCACAGTTTTCGTTCCGTAATCCAGGGAACACATTACAATGGGGACCCTTGCTTTTAAAGCAACATAGTAAAAGCCCGTTTTCCATTTTTTCACCAGTTTGCGTGTACCTTCCGGTGGAAATGCCAGGATAATCCGTTCATTTTGAACCAATAAATCCGCCATCGTATTCACCATGTTCTTACGTTGTGACCTGGTAATGCCAAGAGCTCCCCAGGATTTTAGCAGTTTCCCGATAACAGGACGTTTTAACCATTCTTCCTTAATCAGATACCGCACGGGAAGTTTTACCTTAAACGCAGTAACAATACCAAAAAGATAATCCAGATTGCTGGTATGAGGAGCAACAATGACTACACACCGGCTAATATGCGCGGGAATATCCCCCTGCAATTTCCACCCCAGCAAATAAAAGAATTTTATCGCGATAAACTTCAACATGCAATCATTCCCCAACAGTTTTTTTAAGCGCGTTTTCTTTGTCATTGACAATAGTTTGCAGATAGTATATTACACAGAAAGTGCGGGAATCCTTCCTTTGCTTTATGGCTCATAAATCATAGACATGTTTGCTCTTGTCTCTTCTATATCCTTCTCTTTGAATTGACTGTACCGTTTCTGTGCCGCCCCGGCTGTCAATATCAGCCAAAACCACCTGAAAACCACCGGCAGCATACTGCTGCGCCACAACCCGGCCAATCCCTTTGCCGGGGCCTGTGACCATAACCACACGCTCTGTTGTATTCATGTCAAGGCCCCCTTTATAAACACCGCTTTAGACTAAGCGGGATTTGCGCCTTACACGCAAACCCCTTGTTTTAAACCTGTTCTAAATCAGCCAAGATCGCTTTTGCCGTTTCCTCGTCGGCTTTTGCTACCTGTAATTGTACGGCTCCCACAATCATGTTATAACCGGTGCCGATATATCCGAAACCAAACAGGTGCTGCAGCCGTTCCCCCTTGGCGAAATATTTTATACCCGCACCTTCCAAGAGGGATTTTGCTACCAGGGCTGTAGACATGTCACACTCAAATACAGTGACCAGCTCAACATACTCATACTCATCCTGTGGTAAAATCTCCTCCTGCAGAGTATCCACCAGCGCCACGTGGCAGTCCGGACATTCCCTAATGCGCGGTACAAATTCATCCCTGCACTTTGGACAGAACATAGCCACCTCCGCTTGATTTATTTACAAAAGCTCAGCCTCTTAGATACTACTTATTTGACATATATGCACCATAACCTTTCCCTCTGCGTTTTTTTGCTTACTTTACACAAAAAAAATGTTATGCTATAATGTCTATATCGTCTTTCGATAACGCAACCCGATAATGGAGTGTTGTAGATGGAAAAGCATGTGCTGCGCAGACTGTTTCTCGGTTTTATTCAGATTCATATCCTGCATCATGCGCAAAATGAACCCCTCTATGGAACCTGGATGCTGCAGGAACTAAAAGAGCATGGATACGAAATAAGTCCCGGAACGCTTTACCCGATCCTGCACGGACTGGCGGACGAAGGCCTCCTGGACAAATCGGACAGTCTTGTGGAAGGTAAGATACGAAAGTATTATACAACGACTGCTAAGGGTCGGGCCGTACTCAGAGAAGCAAAAATAAAAGCAGCAGAACTCTATACTGAAATCTGTGAAACTAATCAAGGAGAAGAATAATGTTTGTCTTAAAAAATGTGCAATACAAAGGAATTTTAAAGATTGAGCATCTGGAGATTCCGGCGAACAAAGTAACCTGCATAGCCGGAGAGAGCGGCAGCGGCAAAACAACACTGCTGCGTCTGCTCAACAAAATGATTAGCCCTGATGAGGGTGAGGTTTATTTTCTGGAAAACAAGCTGAGTGAACTTGATGCCGTACAACTGCGCCGAAAAGTGGTGATGCTCTCCCAGACGCCGGTTATCTTCCCGGGCACAGTAGAGGAAAACCTGCAGCTGGGTCTGCGGTTTTCGGAAAAACCGGACGCAGATGCAGGCAAACTGCTGGAGACGCTAAGGGCAGTTCGTCTGGTCAAAGAGCTTACTGATAATGCAGAAAAACTCTCCGGCGGCGAACAGCAGCGACTGGCACTGGCCCGGGTGCTATTACTCGACCCTGACGTGTTTCTTCTGGATGAGCCGTCTTCTGCGTTGGATGAAGAAACCGAACAGCTTGTAATTGAAAAACTTGTACAGCATACCCGTGCTCGGGGCAAAAGTCTTGTTATGGTTACGCACTCCAAAAAAGTGGCCCGGGAGTTTGCCGACCACTGCATCAACCTCAAAGACGGAAAGATTTTACGCCGGGAGGTGAGCGAACATGCAGCAGGAAGTTATTGAGCTTCAATTGTGGCAAATCGCTGCAGCTTATCTGTTTATCCTGATTTTGATGGCCATTGTCCGCAGCAGGGGTATCCCCCGCGAAAAAGAGATTGTCATTGCCACAGTACGCATGACGCTGCAGCTCATTTTAACGGGCTACATCCTGGTCTATCTTTTTGAGAATATCCATCCTCTGCTTACTGTACTGGCCGTTATAGTCATGCTCGTCTTTGCCGTTTTCAACATCATGAAACGTGTGCGAATGGAACTCCCTTTTAAGTTGAAAAAGATTATTGCCTTTTCGATGTGCGCCGGTACCACCACCAGCCTACTGTATTTCATCCTGGTTGTTATTCATCTCTCCCCCTGGTATGAACCGCGCTATTTTATTCCCATTGCGGGGATGATCATCGGAAACTCCATGACGGGCATTTCCCTGGGGGTTACCCGCCTGGTAGAGGGCATGCGGTCACAGCGGCATATGGTAGAAGCGGCACTGATGCTGGGTTCAACACCAAAAGTGGCGGCCAAGCCCATCGCTGATATGGCGTTTGATTCTGCCATTATTCCTACCATCAACTCCATGGTGGGCATGGGTATTGTCTTTTTGCCGGGTCTGATGACCGGACAAATTCTCTCCGGTGTATCTCCCATCACGGCCATTGAATACCAGATTGCCATTATGCTTGGCATCGTAGGCAGCGTGGCTCTCACCGTCATCCTCTTTGTGGAACTGGGTTACCAGGCATTTTTCAATATAGATCAGCAGCTGGAAAACTAAAAGCAAAAAATCCCGCCAAAAGCGGGATTTTTTTTGACCGTATGCGTCCTACAGACGTTAGAACACTCTTCACAGACTAAAGGGCAGCGTTCCCATATAGTACATTACTGCAAAAATAATGATACCAATGACCACAGCCATCCGCAGCGCCAGTTTAAAGATTGCCTTCAACACAAATATAGCGACAAACACAACAAGAATCAGGCCTATAATATATTGGGGGTCCACAATCTTCACCTCTCTCCCGTACGACAGCTGGGAACGGCTCTTTTTTGTCGCATTCCTGACTGACAGGCTGTCTACTACCAAAAACATATGCTAACTTACCTGTAGATTTGCCAACTATTTAGCATTTTCCTGCCCAGCCATAGAAAAAAAGCAAGCCAGGTTCGTTCGGCATGTTCATGCTTTCTTGTGAGCATATTATACCCATAAGCTTTTGCATAAGGGGGCAGAGAGTTGCCAGGAAAACAGATTCAACCCGACCCGGAAGTTATGCTTTACGCAGGGCTTTTGTTTGCCGTGTGGAGTTCCCTCGTCTCTCCGTATGCTATATGGCTGCTGGGCACGGTCATTTGGACAGTTTATTATTTCAGCCGGCAACAATATAAGCAGCAGAAATTCGGCAGCCACACCCTGTGCCCGCAGTGCGCTGCCGTATTGTCAGATAAGAAACAAGAACAATAAAGAAGCATCCAATTGGGTGCTTTTCCTGTTTTCTGTGCAAATCCGGGACAGACCCTTTTTTGCATTTTTTTTATCCTGGAATCCGGAAGCGTCCCGAATTCCGGCATAAAGAATGGTAGGACAATGCACACTAAAACAACAACAACCAGTTTGGCCAAGGAGGAGAAAATGAATAACAAAGAGCAACCGCCAATCAGCGATAAAAGTAAAATTGACCAGTTAGCCCCTTTCCGTGCGGAACACGACGGTACAAAACTGACCACCAACCAGGGTGTACCACTTTCCCATACCGATGACTCGCTTAAAGCCGATTCCCGCGGCCCGACTCTGATGGAGGACTTTCACTTTCGTGAGAAGATGATGCACTTTGACCATGAGCGGATTCCCGAGCGTGTTGTCCATGCCCGGGGGTTTGGCGCTCACGGCTACTTCCAGGTCTACGAGCCAATGGCAGAGTTCACAAAAGCACACTTCCTGCAGGACCCGACCAGAAAAACCCCCGTCTTTGTCCGCTTTTCCACTGTTGTCGGCTCACGCGGCTCGGCAGATACCGTACGGGATGTGCGCGGCTTTGCCACCAAATTCTATACCGAGGAAGGCAACTACGATCTTGTGGCAAACAACATTCCTGTCTTTTTCATTCAGGATGCCATTAAATTCCCGGATATTGTCCATGCCATCAAACCTGAACCGCATAATGAAATCCCCCAGGCTTCCGCTGCCCATGACACATTTTGGGATTTTGTAGTCAACACGCCGGAGATTACACACATGATAATGTGGCTTCTCTCCGACAGAGCCATTCCCCGCAGCTTCCGCATGATGGAAGGATTCGGCGTCAATACGTTCCGCTTTGTTAATGCACAGGGCAAAGCGCGTTTTGTGAAGTTCCACTGGAAGTCTCTTTT
Organism: Bacillota bacterium; assembly: GCA_033549345.1. GTDB lineage: Bacteria > Bacillota > Dethiobacteria > Dethiobacterales > Dethiobacteraceae > JAWSUT01. Next base: position 29,623 of record JAWSUT010000022.1, read on the forward strand.
GGGTGTTCACTCCCTGGTCTGGGATGAAGCGCAGAAGCTGGCCGGAAAAGACCCTGATTTCCACCGGCGTGACCTTTGGGATGCAATTAACAACGGCGATTTTCCTGAATACGAACTTGCCGTGCAGATGATTGACGAAGAAGATGAGTTTAACTTTGATTTTGATGTGCTCGACCCCACAAAAATCTGGCCTGAGGAATTAGTCCCGATTAAGCGAATCGGCAAAATGACGTTAAACCGCAACGTGGATAACTTCTTTGCTGAAACGGAACAGGCAGCCTTCCACGTCGGACACGTGGTGTCCGGCATAGATTTCTCAAACGACCCGCTGCTGCAGGGCCGCCTTTTTTCTTATCTGGATACACAGCTGATTCGCCTGGGCGGGCCAAACTTCCATGAAATTCCCATTAACCGTCCACTGGCCCATGTGCACAATAACCAACGTGACGGCTATCACCGCATGACCATTGACCATGGCCGTGTCAGCTATTTCCCCAACTCGCTGCAGGCAAACACACCGGAACCCGATGCTGAAAACGGCTATGTCCATTACATGGAGAAAGTGGACGGCCGAAAAGTCCGGGAGCGCAGTGCAAGCTTTAAAGATTTCTACAGCCAGGCTACACTTTTCTGGAACAGTATGTCGGAAGCGGAAAAGCAGCACATCATCGAAGCATTCCACTTTGAAGTGGGCGGCGTGATGGACAAACAAATTAAACAGCGCGTGGTTGATATGTTCAATAACGTGGACGGAAACCTGGCAGCACAGATTGCCATGGGAATCGGCGCCACCCCACCGGCTAATCCGGGCGGCACCGGTATCACCGCCTCTTCGCCGGCCATCAGTCAGGAAAACACCCCCAAGAGCGCACGTACACGGAAGGTGGCTGTTCTTGCGGAAAACGGGTTTAACTTTCCCGAGGTAACTCAGGTGCTTGATGCACTCAAGGCAGCCGGTGTGCACGCCGATATTGTCAGCAAAAATCAGGGTATGCTCGCCAGTGTGGACGGCCGGCAGGTTGAAGCGAATAAAAACTATGCTACCGCCGCTTCCATCATGTATGATGCAGTCTATGTCACCGGAGGCCGTCAATGCTCCGATACTCTGCTTCAGCAGGGCGCTTCGATCCACTTTGTCAACGAAGCATTCAAACATGCCAAAACCATCGGAGCCACCAATGAAGGGGTTGACCTGTTGGTCGTCTCTCAGATTCAGGGTGTGCCCATTGCCTCGCCCCAGTCTGTACACCAACTCATTAACGAGCTTGGCGTCCTGACAATCCGCAATGCGGCCGATATGGGCTATTTCAGCGGGAAATTTATTGAAGCCATTGCTCAGCACCGCCACTGGATCAGGCAGTCGCAGAAAGACATGATACCCGCCTAAACCTTTCTAAAGCTTCACACCAACTAAGAAAGAAGCACCCGGTTTAGGCCGGGTGCTTTGTTCTGCTATTAATTTTTTTTGGGTGTAACAGGAACCTGAATTTCGGTAACCCATTCTGCGGGATCTTCTTTGTTCCAGATACCGTCAATGTAAGATTCCCGCGGCGGGCCGCTGAGTTCATAGCCGTTTTCTTCAATCCATTCCATGATGGCAGCGTAGGCCAGCCCGATTGTGGTATATGGGCCTTTGTGGACCACCGAAGCTGCAGTTTCTTCCCCTGCTATCTTCTTAAACTTCAGGTTGTCTGTGTCCCGGCCAAAATCAGTGACAGCCTCACAGATTTCCACGTCAATGTCCGTCTCCTTATACTCACCGTCATGGTAGATCGTAAAACAATATTCCGGTACAGCGCATTTCACGTTCTGTTCTTCCATCAGCTTCCCCATCTCGGGGTAAATTTGAAAGTATGCATCATAGTTCGGGATCACCTTTCGCATGGAAGCCACAATCACTTCCGGAAGCTCTTTGACGATTACATGATAAGCCAAACCATCTTCCTCCTTTGCCAAAGCTTTAAGATATTTTTCGATACAGCGCAGTTTTTCCCGTTCAGCGACAATAGTTCGGGTTACTTCCACCTGTTTTCTTTTTAAGAACCTGGCTAATTCCTCAGTGCCGACATCATTGTCCATGGCCAAAATGACTTCACTGAGAGAAAAGCCGATTTGCCGCAGTGCCAGTATTTTGTGCAGCCGGGGCAGCTGGCCTGCCGTATAATAGCGGTAGCCTGTGTCCCCATCCACACGGGCAGGTTTAAGTAGCCCGATTTGGTCGTAATGCCTGAGGGTTTTAACCGTAACTTTATTCATCCCGGAAAACTCACCGATTTTAAACATAAAACCTCCTGTGCGCACAGTTGATTTATGCTTTGATTATAAACGCTCCCGTAACGGGAGAGTCAACCCCGTATTTATTTTTTTTTAAAAAAAAGCTGTAACAGAAAACTCCTGTCACAGTATCTCTATCCGGTTAGATCATATCCATTAATTTCTGGTTGTCCGCTAACCATTTTCTTTGCTCTGCATAATCCGGCAAAACGTGTTTTACCTTCTGCCAGAAATCCTTTGAATGGTTGAGATGTTCAAGGTGGCAGAGCTCATGGACAATTACATAGTCAATGGCAGGTAAAGGACACATCACCAACCGCCAGCTAAAGTTCACTGACCCTTTCGAGCTGCAGGAACCCCATCGTCTGGCAGCGCCGGTAACGTTAAACGATCTGTATTGCAGGCCGGTAAGAGAGGCAAAATACGTCAGGCGTTCGCCGATAACCTGCCTGGCCTGCGTCCTATACCAGGTGACCACCGCCAGTTTCTTGTCGGCAATTTCCCAGGGAATAACGAGCCGGCCGTCAATGCAAGTAACTTCCTGTATCTTTCTGTCATACTGCAGTCTAAGAGGTACACCGAGATACAGCACCTCCGCGCCTTCCCCAAATTCCCTGACGCAGTAACGGCTATTTCTTTTGGTCATTTCTTCCTGCTTCTTTGTAATCCAGGCTGCTTTCTTCTGCACCAAATCCTCAATATACGTCATGGGAGTTTGCAGCGGCGCCCTGACAATCAGCTCTCCTTTTGTATTGATCACAAGCGAAATTGTTTTGCGCTTGGTGCGGATAATCTCGGTAATTTCGGGTTGCATTTTATCTCACTCCAATCGGCCTAAACATTCTGCCTGAGAAAATTAAGGGCTTCAGCCATACATTGCTTCGCCGTGTGCAGTGCCAGGTGCTGCTGAAAAGCATGAAATGCTTTTTTCTCCGACCTGTCAAACAGCAGGGCTGTATAATTAATCTCTTTTTCTGCCAAGGCACTGATAAGCTGCTCTGATTCCGGATGCAGACCGTCAACTTTGCCACTGCTGATAAACACAGGCGGGTAGTTGGCAGTTATATTTTTTAGCACAGAATAGTTATCCAGACCCCTCAGGTCAACTGTTCCTGTCATCATTTCTATGTCACTCTTTAAAGAAATAAACTTCCTTTTTGATGCCGTCTGCAGATCGAAAAGGCCACAAAAGAATAGAACACCTCTAATATCTTGCTCTGTTAACGGCGGACGAAGGCCCAGTTTGGCTGCCAGTCTGCCATTTGTACACACAGCAGCCGCCAACCCGGCAAGATACGCGCCGGCTGAATCGCCGGCCAGGAAAATCCTGTTCGTATCACCCTGATAAGAATCACCGTTTACTTTAATCCAGGCAAGAGCAGCCAGAACATCTTCAATTTGCGCAGGATTTTTATATACGGGAGCCAGCCTGTAGTTAATGTTAAATACAACGTAGCCTTCGTTAGCCAGCGCCATACAGTACTGCCGCATATGGCTTTTATCCCCCGCCACAAAGCCTCCGCCATGAAAATAGATAATAACCGGCAGCGGCCCATCCACAGCTTTGGGGGAATACACATCCAGGCGGTGCGCCGGGATACCGTCATCAAGATACGGTATGTCCGCGCAGATTCTTACCCCATCCGGTAAGGTTGCTTTTTGGGCAGCATGGTCCCCCAACCTTTCAATCAGTCTCCAGACAGACAGGACAATTGCATGCCTGATTCTCGCTGTTGGTGTAAGCGTCACAATAATCACCCCGGCTAAGAATATACGACAGCACTTATCATAACCCTTTTTATTTCATGGTCAAAAAAAACCGGCCATACAGGCCGGCTTTCAGGTTAGTTTAACCCCAGTTCCTTACGTTTACTTTCTATGTGATCAACGTAGATCTGTACTGTTTTTTCTGCGTCCATCTCCACCACCACTTTGCCAAGGCCCAGGGTTTCTGTTGTCTCGGTGAGTGTTTTAACCACGACGTCACTGCCGGTGATAGACGGTACGGGCGCAACATGGACAAGCCAGCCCAGCGCCACCGCAGTACAGGCATCGGCCACAGCTTTTTGTTCGAGATACTCGGGAGCGCCGATAACCAGCGGCAGTTTGTTTGTATCAACACCGAGAGCATCAGCCAGTTCCATGGCTGTGTGGGTCATTTTACCGATATCCACGCAGGCACCGTAGGACAGGACAGGCGGGATACCAAGCTGCCGGCACACAGCTTTTAGTCCGTCACCGCATTCTTCAGCGGCTTTGGGATTGGTAAGGCCTGTGTATTCCATTACAGATGATGTGCAACCGCCGGAGAGCACAAGGATATTATTTTCGATTAACCCTTTGGTAATTTTAAAGATATTGCTGCCGCCCTGTCCGTAGCGTGCGGTGGTACAGCCCACAATGGTGGCGATGCCGCGGATGTTGCCGTTTGCAATCTGGTCAATCAGCGGCTTAAAACTACCGCCGAGAGCATTTCTGATGGATTCTGTGCTAAAGCCGACCATGCAGTCCGACACATGCGGCGGAATGTAGGTTTCTCTGTTTTCGGCTTTTCTGGTTTTAAACGATTCTAAGGCCATGCCCAGTGCTTTCTCGGCCTGTTCCTTCATTTTTTCCGGAACAAAGTCAAGAGTTTCCGTCCCCTGCAATTTAATAACGGGATGGATACTTAACAGTTTTGTGCCGAACTTTTTGGCAAAGAGGGGCATGGTGGGCACAGTGCAGTTATAGTCAAACATAAAGAGATCCACCACACCTGTGGCCAGCAGGTATTCCTGGGAGAGCCACTCTCCTTCCTGGCCGCCGTAGCCGCTCTGGTTATGCATGCCTTCATAGTTGACGAGCTGCTGCCCTTCACAGACATGGCCCAGAATCTGAATCCCTTCTGCTCCCGCTGCCCTTGCTTTCTCCTGCCACTCGTCGCCGGAGGCCAGGTCAATAGCCACGTGGGCCAAGAGCGGCATATGTCCGTTTGTAATGACATTGATCTTGTTTTCCTTCAAGAGTCCCATATTTTGCTTTTTCATGGCTATGGCCTGGGTTCCCATGAGGATTTCCTGCAGAATATCCAGAAGGAACAGCCCCTGGTATTCATTGGCCACTCCCAACCGTACGCTGCGCAGTAAAAACTCGATGGGGTCGGAGTTAAAGTTTGTCATGCACTGCGTAGATGCGTAGGCGACTTCACTGTAGCCTCCTCCGGGGAATAAGCCCAGCTCCCGCCAGAGGTCTTTTCTCTTTTGGGGTGCAAACGCCTCTACTGTTTTTGATTCTACATGATGCGGCGCATGAATATCATTGATCACCCAGTCGGCAAACGCTGCTGCCAGTTTCTCCTGGGGCTGGTTTGCGTCCAGGCCTGCCATATCGGCGTATTTCCTCAGTTTTGCGCCGTCACGTATTTTCAACCCGCTTTGTGGATGCTCTCCTGCTGCCTTTAAAGTTCGGGCTGCCTGGTGACAGTGGAAAATGTTTGCCGATGTGCCGATGGTTACATGCCGATAGACAAAGTTTCTGGCCACCATGGTGTGTGCATCCACACCGCAGACACCCCGTGGTGCTTTCTTGCTGATTCTACAGGGGCCGTTGGCACAAAGCTGGCAGGAGAGCCCTTCGGCACAAAACTTACACTGGGTAGGCTGCTGCTGGCTGAATCTGTCAAACACATTTGTCATGCCCGCATCATGCACAACCTGATACATCTCCCGCATGGCGGGGTCTATAATCACATTTAGAGGGTAGCCTTCTTTGGACTGGTCATCCTTTTTAATATGATCCCTCTGCCACTTATGGACCTGCTCCATAGAGGGGGACTTCTCGATTTTGTTGTAATTCACGTTTATGTCATGATCTTCATGGAGTGCCGGGTCATTATAATCACTACCTGTTAAATCAGCAGCAAATGTCTTATTATCACCCCGCATTCTTTCTGCGCTTCGTTCATACGATTTTTCGATGTCCTTCACACTCATACAAAAAAACCTCCTTTTTCAACAATACTTCTATTTTTTAGTCTTTCTTTACCTGAATCTCAATATCCAAAAGATGCAAAAAACGAACCGTGTTTAATCGGTTCGTTTATCTCTTACCCTTATTTTTTTTGCCTTTTGGCCGGGTTGGTGCATTCCTGATCGTTTTGGTATCCTTAACCCGCCTGCCGCCCTTTTTACCGTGGGTCTTCCCTTTTGCCGGCCCGGCAGCTTTTTTCTCCTGCCGCGGCCGGAGGAGGCACTTCTTGCCAAAACCGATGAGATCCGTCCGGCCGGCTTTAACCAGCGCTTCCTGAACCAACCGGTAGTTCTGCGGCTTTCTGTATTGAATAAGCGCCCGCTGCATGGCCTTTTCATGAGCCGATTTGGGCACATACACTTTCTCCATTGTCCGGGGGTCCAACTCCGTGTAATACATGCACGTAGAGAGGGTACCCGGTGTCGGATAAAAGTCCTGCACCTGTTCCGGCATATAACCTAAATCACGTAGATACTCTGCCAGTTCAACAGCGTCTTTTAAAGTAGACCCCGGGTGGCTTGACATCAGGTAAGGAACAAGAAACTGCTTTAGCCCCAGGTCTTCATTAATCTGATGATACTTTTTAACAAACCGCTCGTAGACATCCCTTTGCGGTTTGCCCATTTTTTGCAGCACATCCGCTGAGATATGTTCCGGCGCCACTTTGAGCTGACCACTGATGTGGTGCTGGCAAAGCTCCCTGAAGAACTCATCATTTTTGTCATGCATCAGGTAGTCATAGCGAAGACCAGAGCGGACAAAGACTTTTTTGACATTGGGCAGCTGACGCAAATGACGCAGGAGCTGTAAATAATCCTGATGGTCAACTTTTAGCTGTTTGCAGGGATTGGGAAATAAGCACTGTTTATCTGTACATACACCATGCTTAACCTGTTTTTCACACGCTCGGCTGCGAAAGTTGGCTGTGGGGCCGCCGACGTCATGGATATACCCTTTAAAGTCAGGCTCCCAGACCAACTTCTCCGCTTCGGCCAGAATGGAGCGGTGACTTCTGGACTGCACCACCCGTCCCTGGTGGAAGGTCAGAGCACAGAAGTTACAGCCGCCAAAACAGCCTCTGTTGCTGATCAGACTGAACTTTACTTCTTTGATTGCCGGCACGCCGCCCTCTTTTTCATAGACAGGGTGGTAGGTCCGCATAAAGGGCAGCGCATAGATGTGGTCCAGCTCCGACTGGCTCATTGGCCCGTACGGCGGATTTTGTACTACATACCAGTTTCTGTACGGTTCAAGCAGAGGCTTGCCCACAATGGCATCCATGTTGTTGTATTGAATCATAAAACTCTTGGCAAATGTCTTTTTCGAAGCCAGGATTTCGTCGTAGTGGGGCAGAACCAGCGGCTGATACGGCCTGTCTTTGTCTTTGGTCTTATACACTGTTCCTTTGACAAAGGTGATCTCACCCACGGGAATACCGCTTTTGAGGGCTTCGGCAATTTCGATGACCTGGCGCTCTCCCATGCCGTAAACAATCAAATCGGCTTTGGCATCCAGCAGGATTGACCGTCTCACCTTATCGGACCAGTAGTCGTAATGGGCAAACCTGCGCAGGCTGGCTTCGATCCCGCCCAGGATAACAGGCACGTCACTGTAGGCTTCTTTTGCCCTGTGAGCGTAGACAATGGCGGCCCGGTCGGGCCGGTATCCGCCTTTACCGCCGGGAGAATAGAGATCGTCATGTCGTTTCTTTTTAGCCACTGTGTAATGGTTCACCATGGAATCAATATTGCCTGAGGTAATTAAAAATCCCAGACTGGGCTTGCCAAAGATTTTATAGTCCCTGGTATCCTGCCATGAGGGCTGGGCAACAATCCCCACACGATATCCTCTGCTCTCCAGAACCCGGCCGATGACAGCTGCACCAAAAGAAGGATGGTCCACATACGCATCCCCGGAAACCAGGACAAAGTCTAATTCGTCCCAGCCTCTGGCCAGCATATCTTCTTTTGTAACGGGCAAAAATGTCGCCTTGTTGACCATAATTACCTCCGCGGCCTTATTCCAATTAAGCTGTATAGGGTTTATATTTACCGACAATCTTTTCTGCCGCCCTGATGCCGTCTACAGCGGCAGAAATAATACCACCGGCGTAACCCGCTCCTTCTCCCACCGGATACAATCCGGATACATTTACACTCTCCAATGTTTCACCGGACCGCTCAATGCGAACGGGTGCTGAACTTCTCGTTTCCACACCGGTCATCACCGCATCCGGCAGGGCAAACCCCTGCAGCTTTTTATCAAGCTGCGGGATTGCTTCCCGCAGGGATTCTATGACATAGTCCGGCAGGCAGCGGGCCAGATCTGTCATGAGAACACCCGGAAGGTAGGAAGGCTTGACACTCCCGGATTTGACGGACGGCCGCAGCGCAAGAAAATCATCAACCCGTTGGGCCGGTGCACTGTAATTGCCGCCCCCCAGTGTAAAAGCCGCACTCTCCCAGACTCTCTGGAACCTGATACCGGCCAGCGGGTGGTCACTGCCGAAATCTTCGGTGTTTATCTGCACAAGCAAAGCGCTGTTGGCATTTTCCGCATCACGGGCATATTCACTCATACCGTTTGTAACCACAGCATGTTCCTCAGAGGCAGCGGCAATCACTTTGCCGCCGGGGCACATGCAAAACGTGTAAACAGCCCGTCCGTTTTGGCTCTGGTATGTCAGTCTGTAATCGGCTGCTCCCAGGCGCGGATGCTCATGATGTTTCTGATACTGGCAGATGTTTATCAAAGACTGCGGATGTTCAATCCTGACTCCGATGGAAAAAGGCTTCTGTCTGAGCTGTACATCCCGGGCATAGAGCATTTCATATGTGTCCCGTGCACTGTGACCAATGGCCAAAACAATATCATGGGCGGGAACAGTCTGTGAATGGTTAACCAAAACGCCGCCTACCCTACCGCCTTCCAGCAGTACATCCGTTACTTTACTGCCAAATCTTACTTCGCCGCCAAGAGCGATAATCCGCTCTCTGATGTTTTTGACCACATTCTTTAAAATATCGGTGCCAATATGGGGGTTATGGACATAGAGAATCTCTTCCGGCGCGCCGGCGGCCACAAACTCCTGCAGTACTTTGCTGGACCGTCTATCTTTTGTCCGGGTTGTCAGCTTACCGTCGGAAAATGTGCCGGCACCGCCTTCACCAAACTGAACGTTTGACTCTGTGTTTAGTTTCCCCTGCTGCCAAAATACTGCCACATCCCTTGTTCGTGTTGCCACGTCCTGACCTCTTTCCAGCAGGATTGGCCGGTATCCTCTCTGGGCCAAAAGAAGGCCGGCAAACAGACCGGCAGGACCGGTGCCGATCACTACCGGACGATGGACCGGTTCTTCTTCGCCGGAAGCCGTATCCCCGTAGGATAAATCAGGACTCTTTTGCAGCTGTTTGTTTTTACGCAGTACCTTTTCTTCATCGACCACTTTCACATCGACAATATATACAAAGGTGATCTCACTTCTTTTTCTGGCATCAACCGATTCCCTGTAAATCGTATAATCTAAGATTTCCTGCGGTCTGACCCGCAGTTTTCCGGCTATCTTCTCTTTCAGGCCAGACTTATCCTCATCCAGAGACAGTTTCACTTCATTTACTCTGATCATCTTTATTCTTCCTTTTTCTTTACTTCCTGCTATTATACCACATTTAACCCACAGTAAATATTCAGCAGGTGCTGCAGGTTTTCTGATTGCTTATAGTTGATATCAGTTGATTATTGTTTAAATGTTATATATAATGAACGCAGGAGGTGATCAAATGTCCGAAGAGAATAACCTGATTACCGCTCATGTCCTGGCAGAAGCGCTGGACCTTTCTGTGGAAACAATCTGGCGCTACACCCGGGAGAAAAAAATACCGTATGTTGCATTGGGCAGCAAGCAGTACCGCTACAGGCTCTCCGATGTGGTCAAAACGCTGTCCGGCTCAGCTGTGAGCGAAAAAACCGGAGAGTATAGACCCGATTCTCAGAAAAAGTTCACCTACCAGGATTATCTGAAGCTGCCCTGGGAGCCGGGTTACCGCTATGAAATACTTGACGGGATGTTGATAAAAGAGCCATCTCCCAACGTAATGCATCAACGGGTGTCCCGACGGCTCCTGCGTATCCTGGAAGACTATTTTCAGAAGGCTGACCCGGTTGGAGAAGTTTTTAATGCACCGCTCGATGTAACCTTCCATGACATAACCGTAGTCCAACCTGATTTGTTTTATGTATCGGGAAAACAAAAACCCATCGTTAAAGAGACCCGCATTGACGGCCCGCCTGCGCTTGCCGTTGAAATTCTCTCTCCAACCAACAGCCGTAAAGACCGGCTGCAAAAAATGCAGATATATCAGAAAGCAGGTGTTGAGCACTACTGGCTCGTCGACCCGAAGGAACAAACGCTGGAATGCTTCACACTCAGTGATGGACTCTACGTAAGGATTGCTGCGGGTATGGACGACGATGTCATCGAACACCCCGGCTTTTCCGGGCTATCCCTTGCTCTGCATGACCTTTGGGGGCAGACAGAAAAATAACAATTCCCGGCGCATTGGCAAATATACCTGAGGGATTTGTTTCCATTGGTGTTTTTCTGCTATAATAGGGGAGAATTGTACGATAAAGGGGCGATAACCTGATGACCAATGAATCGGATATTCAGTCCAATTTTCTTCATACCATGATTGGTAAGGATCTGGAAGAAGGGAAAAACGAAGGCCGTGTGCATACCCGGTTTCCGCCGGAACCAAACGGCTACCTTCATATTGGACACGCCAAGGCAATCTTACTTAATTATACGCTTGCCCAAACATATAACGGGAAGTTTAACCTGCGCTTTGACGACACAAACCCGGTTAAGGAAGAACAGGAATTTGTGGATTCGATTCTGGAAGATATCCGCTGGCTGGAAGTCGACTGGGAAGACCGCATGTTCTTTGCTTCCGATTACTTTGAGGCCAAGTATGAGTTCGCCCGGCGTCTCATTCAGGCAGGACGCGCCTATGTCTGCGACCTGAGTCCCGAGGAAATCCGGGAGTACCGCGGCACACTGACCGAACCGGGCAAAGAAAGCCCGTACCGTAACCGTTCTGTAGCAGAAAACCTGGATCTTTTTGAACGGATGCGCAAAGGAGAATTTGCCAGCGGCAGTCGGGTGCTGCGCGGTAAAATCGATATGTCCTCCGGCAACCTGAACATGCGGGACCCTGTGTTTTACCGTATTTTGCACGCCACTCATCACAGAACCGGTGACACATGGTGTATTTACCCGATGTATGACTTTAGCCATCCCTTCTCCGATGCCCTGGAGGGAATCACGCATTCACTGTGTTCAATCGAATATACCGACCATCGCCCCCTGTATGACTGGGTGGTGGACAACGCGTTGGAACTGATGCCCGAAACCGTCAAGTCCCGCTCCCGTCAGACTGAGTTTGCCCGGTTAAATATGAGCTACACCGTCATGAGCAAGCGCAAGCTGCGCCGACTGGTGGAAGAAGGGCATGTGCAGGGCTGGGATGACCCGAGGATGCCCACCATTGCCGGGCTGCGTCGGCGGGGCGTAACGCCTGAGGCCATCGCCGGTTTTCAGGAGAGCGTTGGTGTTGCCCGTGCCGACAGCACAGTGGATCTGGCCATGCTGCAGCACGCCATCCGGGAAGACCTGGGCGAAAAGGCACCGCGGATGATGGCGGTACTGGAGCCGCTCAAAGTGACAATTACCAACTGGCCCGAGGACAAAACGGAGCAGCTGGAGCTAGAAAATATGCCGGGCGATGAGACAGCCGGCATACGGCAGGTTCCCTTTGGCCGGGAAATCTATATCGAGCAGGAAGACTTCATGGAAGAGCCGCCAAAGAAATTCCACAGGCTTGCTCCGGGCAAAGAAGTCCGGTTAAAAGGCGCCTATGTGATTTTATGCGAAGAGGTTATCAAAGACAACGCCGGGAATATCACGGAACTGCGCTGCACCTATGACCCGCAGACCAAAAGCGGCCAGGACACAAGCGGCAAAAAGATTAAAGGCGTCATCCACTGGGTATCAGCCAAACATGCGGCCAAAGTCACGGTGCGCCTCTACGACCATCTTTTCAGCAAGGAAAACCCCGAGAATGAAGCAGACGGTGACTTCACCAATAACATTAATCCTGACTCTTTGGTTACCCTGGTCGATATACCGGTGGAACCGGCCATCGCCGACGCGTCACCCGGCAGCCGCTTCCAGTTTATGCGCAAAGGCTATTTCTACCTTGACCCTGTGGATGCCAAAGAAGGCAGAGTTATCTACAACCGGATTGTCGGCCTCAGGGACACCTGGGCCAAAATCAGTAAGTAAATAAGCAACCCCCCACGTCTGTAAACTGGAACGTGGGGGGTTTATCTTTGACAGCCTATTTGCGTTTGAGCTCATTTAGGTCATACGGTGTTTCCTGATAGACAAAGTAGTTGAGCCAGTTGGAATAGAGCAGGTTGGCATGGCCCCGCCAGTTTACCACCGGAGGATTGTCCGGGTTATCACCGGGAAAATAGTTTTGCGGAACCTTAATGTCCAGTCCTTTGGCTCTGTCTCTGTCATACTCAGCTTTAAGGGTCAGGGGATCGTATTCGGAATGCCCTGTAACATAAATCTGCCTGCCCTTATCTGTTTTCATCAGATACACACCGGCTTCTTCTGATTCTGAAAGGATATCAAGTTCGCTGACCTTTTCAATGTCTTCCCTTCTGGCTTCGGTATGCCGTGAATGGGGAACATGGAAAACATCATCAAAGCCCCGCAGCAGCATGGTATTGGGCTTGGTTATTGTATGGGGAAAGACGCCAAAGAGTTTTTCCTGCAAAGAATATTTTTTTATGCCGTAGTGGTAGTAAAGCGCCGCCTGGGCAGCCCAGCAGATATGGAATGTTGAGTAGACATTGCTCAGGCTCCATTCCATAATCTCGGTCAGTTCTTCCCAATAGGTCACATCCTCAAACTCCATCTCTTCCACGGGAGCACCGGTAATAATCAATCCGTCAAACTTTTGTTCCTTCACTTCATCGAAGGTATGATAAAAGTTAGTTAAATGTTCCTGCGGAGTATTCTTAACATGATGCGTTTTAGGATGTAAAAGAACAGCTTCCACCTGGATGGGGGTGTTTCCGATCAGGCGCAGTAATTGTGTTTCCGTTGCAATTTTGGTCGGCATCAGATTGAGGATGGCGATTTTAAGAGGCCGGATATCCTGGCGCTCCGCCCTGGTTTGGGGCATGACAAATATATTTTCGTTATTTAGTGTTTCTGCTGCAGGCAGGTTATTGGGTATTTTGATTGGCAATGTACTCACTCCACGTACTACCTATGGTAGTAAAGTTTTTACATGGTTTCTATTATAACATATTAAGTCAACAACGTGCGCACTGATTGTCAGGAAAATACGCAAAAAACGACATACTTTTTGCTTGAGCAAAAATTATAATCTACTGAACAGGGCAAAATAAAGGCAAAGTAAACAGAAGGGGGTTATCCGATGGCAAAAAATAAGTTCAAGGGTAAATTTATGGCTATACCCGTTGAGAAGCAGGACACGGCAGCGTGGGCGGACATTGAAGAGATGAAACCGGTTTCAAAAGTCAGCATACCCGATGAAGTGGATGTAAGGAATGCCAAAGAGTATGTGGACACAAACCAAAAGTAGGAAGGCTCTTATGCCTTCCTACTTTTTTATGGTTATGTTTAAAAGATTTCCTGCTCGGCCAACTGCTTATACTTGCGGTATCTCTCCTGTGCATGCTGCTCGGCCAATTCAAACATCTCCGGTGCCAAATCGGGGAAGACATTCATCAACTGTGAATAGCGAATTTCACCATGGATGAATTTTTTAAAGTCTGCGGAGGGTTGTTTTGAATCGAGAATAAACGGGTTCTTACCCTCCTGCCTCAGTGAGGGGTTGAACCGGAAAAGGTGCCAATACCCTGCGTCAACTGCTTTTTTCTCCTCCATAATGCTGGTGCCCATACCTGTACGGATGCCGTGGCTCACGCAGGGTGAGTAGCCAATAATCAGGGAAGGACCCTGATAACTTTCCGCTTCAAGAATGGCTTTTAAGGTCTGGTTCATATCAGCACCCATGGCAATTTGGGCTACATAAACATAACCATAGGTCATAGCCATCAAACCCAAGTCCTTTTTGCGGGTTCTTTTACCTGATGCAGCCAGTTTAGCCATGCACCCTGCAGGAGTTGACTTGGAAACCTGGCCGCCCGTATTCGAATAAAGCTCTGTGTCCATCACAAACAGGTTAATATCTTCGCCGGAGGCCAGTACATGGTCTACACCGCCATAACCGATGTCATAAGACCAGCCGTCTCCGCCAATGGCCCAGACCGACTTTTTAACCAGGAAGTCTTTTTTACTGAGAATTTCGGCAATGAGCCTGTTTCCACCTGAGTCAAAACCATCCAACACGTCGAGGAGCTGCCTGGTCGCTTCTTTGGATGCATTGCCGTCATGCATGCTGTTTAGCCACTCTGCAAAGGCCGCGCTCAGCCGGGTGTCAAGATTTGCATTGATTCCCTCTGTCATTAGTTCAGCCAAACGCTCCCTGGTTTGCTTTACGCCAAGGGCCATACCGTAGCCGAATTCCGCTGCATCTTCAAAAAGCGGATTAATCCAGGCGGGGCCTTTGCCTGCAGCGTTTGTGGTATAAGCGATGGACGGTGCAGATGCACCCCAGATTGATGAACAGCCTGTTGCATTGGAGATCATCATTCTGTCTCCGAAAAGCTGTGTCAAAAGCTTGATATAGGGTGTTTCGCCGCAGCCGGCACAGGCGCCGTTAAACTCCAGAAGCGGCCTGACAAACTGGCTGCCCTTGACGGTTTTGGGATCGGTCAGATCATCCTTTGCTGTTATCGTCAGCGCAAACTCCCAGTTCTCAGATTCCATTTCAATTTCCCCTTCTGCAGGCTTCATAATCAATGCCTTACCCTTGGCCGGACAGATATCGGCGCAGTTGGCGCAGCCGGTGCAGTCCAGCGGCGCAACCTGGACACGATACTGCAAATGTTCCAGTCCCTTGCCCGATGCTTTTTTTGTTTTAAAAGTATCCGGCGCCCTCCGGGTTTCCTCTTCATCCAGCAGAAACGGCCTGACTGTGGCATGAGGGCAGACATATGAACATCTGCCGCATTGAATACACTTATCAATTTGCCATTCCGGCAGCATGGGGCCGATACCGCGCTTTTCATAGGCGGTGGTACCAAGCGGGTGTGTCCCGTCTTCCATGCCCACAAAAGCGCTGACCGGCAGTTCGTCCCCTTCATGCCGGGCCATGGGCCTTTGCATGTTTATAACATACGCGGGTTCATCTTTAACCGAAAGATCCTCATCCTCTGCCCGTGCCCAGGATGCGGGCACGCCCACCCTGACAAGAGCCTTTATCGCTCCGTCAATGGCCGCAATATTCATCATAACGATATCCTGACCTTTTTTCCCGTACATCGTCTCAACTGAGCCCCGCAGATAACCCAGTGCTTCTTCAACAGGAATCACATTGGCCAGCTTAAAAAAGACAGATTGCATGACCATATTGATTCGGTTACCAAGGCCTACTTTGTCCGCGATAGCCATGGCGTCAATAATATAAAAGGCAATATCATTTTCAGCCAGGTAACGCCTTAATGCTGCCGGCAGCTTTTCCTCCAGCTCGTCTTCCTGCCACGGGCAGTTGAGCACAAATGTACCGCCTTTTTTCAACCCTTTAACCAGGTCATACTGATAAAGAAACGATTTGTTATGACAGGCAACATAGTCGGCATCATACACAAGGTAAGGTGAGCGGAGCGGGTTCTTGCCAAAGCGCAAATGGGAGACGGTTGTACCGCCTGATTTCTTGCTGTCATAGGAGAAATAGGCCTGAACATGCAAATCGGTATGGTCGCCAATAATCTTCGTCGCTGTTTTATTGGCACCGACGGTTCCGTCGGAGCCAAGTCCCCAGATCCTGCAGCTCACCGTTCCCTCCGGCGATGTATTAACAATGTCCTCTTCGGGAAGAGAAGTATGTGTCACATCATCGACAATTCCGATGGTAAAGCGGTCTTTGCGATTAGCGGACCGTAAATTATTATACACTGCGATAATCTGTGAGGGCCGGGTATCCTTGGAAGAGAGCCCGTAGCGGCCGCCGATTATAGCCGGGGCCATGTCCCGTCCCTTAAAAGCTTTCAGTACATCAAGATAGAGCGGCTCGGCGGGTGCTCCGGGCTCTTTTGTCCTGTCCAGGACAGCGATACCCCTGACGGTTTGTGGCACAGCCTCAAGCAAATGTTTTTCCGAAAAGGGCCTGTAGAGGTGGACCCGCACAGCTCCCACCTTTTCTCCTTTTTTACGTAGGTAATCGATTGTTTCATCAATCGTATCACAGACTGAGCCCATGGCGACGATAACATACTCCGCGTCGTCGGCCCCATAGTAATCAAAGAGTTTGTAGCTGCGACCGGTTTTTTCTCCCAGCCTGTTCATGTAATCCTGGACAATACCCGGTACAGCTTGATAGAACGGGTTGGCACTTTCTCTTTGCTGAAAGTAAATGTCCGGGTTCTGCGTTGTCCCCCTGGCCACCGGGTGTTCAGGGTTTAGCGCCCTGTTACGAAACGCTTCGATGGCGTTGTAGTCCACAAGTTCTTTGATATCACTGTAATCGATAACGCCGATTTTCTGAATCTCATGCGATGTCCGAAATCCGTCAAAAAAGTGGATAAAAGGAATCCGTGCTTTGATGGCAGCCAGGTGGGCAATGCAGGCCAGATCCATCGCTTCCTGAACATTGGACGAAGCAAGGAGTGCAGCGCCGGTCTGCCGGCAGGCCATCACATCCTGATGATCGCCAAAAATTGACAGAGCGTGTGCGGCGACTGATCTCGCCGATACATGAAGTACTCCCGGTAAAAGTTCTCCTGCCATTTTGAAAAGGCTGGGAATCATTAAGAGCAGGCCCTGAGATGCTGTATATGTGGATGCCAGGGATCCTGACTGCAGCATGCCCCGCATGGCTGCGGCGGCACCGGCCTCGGACTGCATTTCTGTGACTTTGACCTGTTGGCCAAAAATATTCTCCCTGCCATGGGCGGACCATTCATCTACCCCTTCAGCCATCGGTGTGGACGGTGTTATGGGATAGATGGCAGCCACTTCCGTCAGGGCGTACGACGCGTGAGCAGCCGCCTGGTTCCCATCCATTGTTTCCAATTTTCCCATGATGACACTCCTTTGTATAACGGTCTGTTTGTTTTAGTATTGCAATGTTGAACAGTTACAATGTAAACAACATGCATAAAAAGGAGCCGGGCACCTACCCGGCTCCTTTATATATACTTCTTTTTGCAAACGCTAGATCATTATTTTACATACATTGTTGGTAAATTCCACTGGATCCTCTAGCGGCAGGCCTTCAATCAGCAGCGCCTGGTTATAGAGCAGATCTGTGTATAGTTTCAGCTTTTCCCTGTCACTTTCGTACGCTTCCTGCAGCTTGCTGAAGACATTATGATTTACATTGATTTCCAACACCTTGTCTGCCTTTAACTTCTGGTCGGTCGGCATGGCATTGAGTATTTTCTCCATCTCAATTGTCAGCTCACCTTCATTGGACAGGCAGACGGGATGGTTCTTCAGCCTTTTTGAGGCCCTGACCGCTTTTACCTTGTCTGCCAACAATGTTTGCATCTCAGCAAACATTGCTTCGTGGTCTTTTTGGGCTGTTTCTTCGTTTTCTTTATCTAAACCCAAATCACCGCTGGCGACAGATTTAAATTCTTTTTCTTTATATGAGCCCAGCATCTTTATCGCGAACTCGTCAATATCATCGGTAAAGTATAATATTTCATACCCTTTGTCCGCCACCATTTCTGCCTGCGGCAGCTTCTCAATGCGGTCAATTGATTCTCCGGCAGCATAATATATATACTTCTGGTCTTGGGGCATTCGTGAGATATACTCATCGAGGGTAACCGGCT
The DNA here is from genome assembly GCA_033549345.1 of Bacillota bacterium. Taxonomy (GTDB): domain Bacteria; phylum Bacillota; class Dethiobacteria; order Dethiobacterales; family Dethiobacteraceae; genus JAWSUT01. The sequence continues at coordinate 47,908 of JAWSUT010000022.1, forward strand.
TCTTCTCCTGTGAAGAGTAAAACAGTAGCAGGTCCTGCAGGACATCTTTATTACTGCCAAAATCAGCATAAAGACCGTATTTTAGCTGCCTGCCAAATGATTTATAGAACTCTTCATACGTTTCCCTTTCCTTATTCAAAAGGTCCTCTAGCTCATTTTTTATCTTGGCCTTGATGTTCTTGGCAATGAGTTTTAGCTGCCTGTCGTGCTGCAGCATTTCCCGGGAGATATTGAGTGAAAGGTCTTCTGAGTCCACCATGCCTTTGACGAAACTGAAATAATCAGGCAGCAGGTCGGCGCATTTGTTCATAATTAATACGCCGTTTGCGTAGAGTTCCAGGCCCTTCTCATAGTCTTTGGTATAAAAGTCATAGGGCATCTTTTCCGGAACAAACAAGATGGCTTTATAACTTACTGTGCCCTCGGCACTGATATGCAGATGCCGGACAGGTTTGTCAAAACCATAGCGTTTTTCCGCATAAAATTGTTCGTAGTCTTCACGGGTTAATTCGTTCTTGTTCTTTTTCCAGAGCGGCACCATACTGTTGACCGTCTGCTCAACTGTATATTCCTTGTATTCTTCCTCGCTGCCCTCTTTTAGTTTTGATCTGGTCAGATCCATTTTAATCGGGTAGCGGATGAAATCGGAATACTTCTTGATTATGGCCTGTAACCTGTATTCATCTATATACTCATCAAAATTTTCATCCGCCGTGTTTTCTTTGATTTTAAGAATCACATCAGTCCCCGGCAAATCTTTTTCACAGGGCTCGATGGTGTAGCCGTCGGCTCCCTTTGATTGCCACTTGTACGCTGCATCGCTGCCATACGCTTTGCTGATGACAGTCACAACTTCGGCCACCATAAATGCCGAGTAGAAGCCGACACCAAACTGGCCGATAATATCATAGCCGTCTTTTAGTTCATTTTCTTTCTTAAAGGCAAGTGAACCACTTTTGGCAATTACACCTAGGTTGTTTTCCAGGTCCTCTTTTGTCATGCCGATACCGGTATCGGATACGGTCAGTGTTCTGTTTTCTTTGTCAGTAGCTATTTTGATATAATAGTCCTCTTTGTTGAAGGTAACTGCATCATCTGTTAATGCCTTATAATAGATTTTATCAATGGCATCACTTGCATTGGAAATAAGCTCCCGTAAAAAAATCTCCTTGTTGGTATAGACTGAGTTAATCATCAGATCCAGCAATCTTTTTGATTCCGCCCTAAACTGCTTTTTGGCCAAACTGACCTCCTCCTTCCTCTGCATCTTCGCTAATTAGCACTCCCTAACAGAGAGTGCTAATTTCTTATATATCAAAATAAAGTTTTTATGTCAAGATTCTTACAAAACTATCCTTTATTTCGGATAAAGTAATGCGTAATTTGCGGGTTACTGGTTCTACGCGGTTGTATCTCAAACTGTTTTAACGACGAGATCAAAGGCGTTAGCTTTGAGTGACCATAGTTTCTGGTATCAAAATCCGGATAGCGCTTGTTAAGCCTTTTACCCACTTCTCCCAAAAACGCCCAGCCATCTTCATCTGAACTCTCCGTCACGATAATTTTTATCGTTTCTATCAGCTCTTCGGTATTAGCCATACCGTCTTTCTGTAATTCCTGCTTTTCTGTTTTGTCGGTGGTTTCGCTGGAAATTGCGGCTAAGACTTCAAGATATTTAAACTTTTCACAGGCAGAAATAAAGGGCATCGGCGTTTTCTTCTCACCCATGCCGATCACATACATCCCTGCCTCTCTGAGACGGGCGGCTAACTTTGTAAAGTCGCTGTCACTTGACACGATACAGAAGCCATCCACATTTTTTGAATAGAGAATATCCATCGCATCAATGATTAATGCCGCATCTGTGGCATTTTTCCCTGTTGTGTAGCTGTACTGCTGAATTGGCGTAATTGAATAATTGAGCAGTACCGGTTTCCATGATGCCAGCTGCGGTCTTGTCCAATCTCCATAAATCCTCTTATAGGTTGGTGTGCCGTGGTTCGAAATTTCATCAAATATATATTTAATATATTTATCAGAAACATTGTCTGCATCAATTAATACCGCAATTTTCTTATCATTTTCCATGTGTTCTCCCCTTAATTCTAGTATTCGGTGTGGTATCAGGTAAAATATAACCTTTATATCATTTAACATAAGTATAATAGCAAGTGGGTTTTTTTACAACATGCACATCACTTCCCGGGCATTATGAGTCTGTACTCAACTTACTCCTTTAAATAAACAGCCATTTCATCCATCAGTTTTTCCATTGTCCCCGCATAGGCCTGGTACATCTTCTTAGCATCGCCGTTTTCCGTTTGCAAGGCGAAACTGATAAGATTAGATTGAAGCTGCTTGATATTTGCTGCCACAATGAGCTTTTCCTTCATCTGCGGTACTTTCAACTTATCTTTGTAAAGATCAACATATACATCCCCTAAAGAATCGATTTGTGCCAGAAAAACATCAGAAAAATCACTTGCTCCCTGCTTATTAATTTCACCAAACAGCCATTCTTTTGTGTACCCATAGTCAGTTAAGTTTTTCTCCATCAGATTCCCGTCAATAATAACAATACATGGTGCACCTTCTTTCTCCACCACCATACTTACATCTTTTGGCGTTAAAGGTTCCAGTTGACTTTTCTTCATTAAAGTGAGTTCCCCGTTTTTCTCCAGGATTGCAGACTCTACATCCGAGAGTGTAAACACATCCTTTTTCCGGAGGAGAAGCATTAATTCGTCAACTGTCAGGGCTTCCTTTCTTAAATTTTCTTCAAGTATCTCTCCGTTTTTTATTAGTGTCGTAGACTTGCCTTCTATAAGTGTGCGAAACCTAAAAGACTTCAGCTCTCCCTTGGAAATCATAATGGGTATAACTGACCAGATAATCATCCCGAGAATAAAATTTGATGCTCTAATGAACGGGCTAAAGGTTAATTCAGCCGCAATACTTCCAATCGTAATCCCTACGATATAATCAAAATAGGTAATCTGTGTTATTTGCCTCTTTCCCATAAGACGGGCCAGAATCAACAGTAGAAAAAAACCGATAAGACCCCGAATTAAAACATTTGTTAAATCAGACACGCAAATTCACCCTTATTTTTATGTACTAATCAACATTATGGGGCAAACTAGGACAAAACATACTTCTTTTCAATGATTTGGGAGGGATTATCACCGAAGATGGTCAGACTGCGGGTTTTATCGGTACTCATGATGCTTATCATCACAATTACAGGCTGTAATCTGTTAAAAACCGAGAAAGATGATTTATTAATAAATACACTAACCGAGCTACAGCACCAAATTGAAAATGAAGATTGGGATAATGCCGTTTTGACAGTTGATGATTTACATAAGCAGTATACCGCACGAAAATGGAAACTGCAGTTTTTGGGGGAGAAAGCAGATTATAGCAAAATTGAACTGCAAATCATTGCCCTAAAGGAAACAATACATGAAAAGGATATGCTGGAAGCAAAGATTAGCTTAGGACAAATTGCACATCTCATCCATTCAATTTACAGACTTTAAATGGCAAGCGGGCCGGCTCGTATTGAGCCGGCCCGCTTGGCCTTAAATAATTAATACTGGGGTTCCTCCTGCCTTATCTGTTCCATTCTTTTCTCCAAGCCCTCAATCACTGCCTGCAGCTGCCCCGCAGCATCCGCATACATTTGTTTTACTGCTTCATCTTTGGTCTGCTGCGCAAAGGTTTCAAAACTTGCCTGGGCTCCTTTGGCGGTTGCTATGGCTTGCTGAATCTGTGTGGCGACAGTCACTTTTTTCCATCCTTCTTTGCTTAATCAGCACCTCAGCTTAATTTTCCCCTGAAGAAGCAGATTTTATCAGATAAGATGCATTAATCAGCAGTACCCACCCAGCTTACTGTGTAAAAGAGGTTTTCTCTTTCGTCCGTATCCGCCGGCAGGTTCTCTGTCAGCCATTTCCCTTTAATCCCAAACTCCTGTAATACCATTTCAAAATGGCACATGGCAATGCCCATATCTATCTTTTGAATATTAAAACCCAATGCGCTTGCATATCGTTTATTTAATTTTAGATAGAAATGATACGCTCTCCCCTGCTTCACGATTCGCCATGGCTGTTTATTCGAGGCAGAAGGCGCCAGCCGCACAGCTTCCAGAGCTTCCCTGTATTCCTTTGAAACCTGCTTCTCTTCCAGAGGACTTGTGAAACTCTCATTAAAGAATAACTCCCGCCACGGTTTTCTTTTGTTGGAACCTGCGGCAAAGCGCATGAAAGACTCTATTGCAGTTTTTTTGTCTCCGGGATATCCAACAGGCGTAACTGCAGGTAAGATTTCATCTTCCTGCAAATCAACAAGTTTTGCAAACTGGCTTCTCTTAAACATTCCACCCAACCAACAGGTACCAAGACCAAGGGATGCTGCATATAAAATCAGTTTCTCCAGAACATACCCCACTTGTTCAAGACCCCCGTCCACGTTTTTACCTACCGCCGCAATGTAGTGCTGAGCTCCTTTAATGATTCCGTACGTACCAATTTTACCACCTGTTTTCTCTACTGCTTCAATACCATCTATGAATTCCAACCGCACCTGCGGGCCAAAAGGACCTTTAATACCCGCGGCATATTGTAACAACAGGTCCCCTACTTCATCCGGCAGCTTTTCCGGACGATACGTCCTTACCGAATATCTGCTTTTAATGACTTCCGCCAAAGGCCGGTTAAAGTGCCAATCATGCTTTTCTGTCATAACAACGATTCCCTTCTCGTTAATTATTTCCCTTATTTCTTAAACCGTTTTCGAATTGCGTAGTATCCGCGTATCGAGTAAACAACAGGTTTGAAATAGAACCTCTCCAGGTCCCTGGATACTTCTTTTAGGTGCTGCCGTATGGGTAATCTCTGTGGACAATGTTTTTCACATTTCCCGCAATCCCGGCACAGAGAAGCATAGGAAGGTGTGCCTCCGTCCATGCCGGCAAGCATACCGAGGTAGGAAAACTGGGGTGATATATGTTCATAGATATGTTTATCATTGTAATAACTGAAACACATCGGAATGTTAACCCCTTCGGGGCAGGGCATACAGTATCCGCATCCGGAACATACGACTTTCAGTTTGTGCTGAAGCAGCTCTTTGGCATCATTGACGGAGCGCAGTTCGTCCGGAGAAAGAGACTGCGGGTATGCACTCTTGGCAACCCGAATGTTTTCTTCAATTTGGCACTCTTCATTCATTCCTGAGAGAACAACGGAAACTTCGGGATGGTTCCATATCCAGCGCAGCGCCCATTCAGCAGGCGTTCTCTGCACTTCCGCCTGTTCAAATACAGCCTGTACCACAGGAGGCATCGCCCGGGCAAGAAGCCCGCCCCGCAGAGGTTCCATGACTGCAACACCGAGACCTTTAGCAGCAGCATACCTCAGCCCCTCTTTTCCTGCCTGGGCATACTCGTCCATATAGTTATACTGAATCATGCAGGAATCCCACGGATAGTCGTCGATAATTTCTTTGAATTGAAGTGTGTCTCCATGATAGGAAAATCCAATCCGATTAATCTTACCGGCCTGTTTCGCCCTGTGAAGAAACTCCTCAATACCCAATTGTTTTAGCCTCCGCCAGCCATCCATACCGCTCATGGCATGAAGCAGATAGTAGTCGATATGCGTAGTCTGCAATCTTTTTAACTGGGTATCAAGCATGGCATCCATGTCCTGCCTGGAGTGAATCATAATCGGCGGCATTTTTGTAGCAATCATTACTTTATCCCGGTATCCTTTGGCCAGGATGTTTCCCAGCGCGGACTCACTGCCTGGATATATATAGGCTGTATCAAAATAATTCACTCCCTGTTCAATAGCAGAAATAACCTGCTTTTCCGCCCGCTCCTCATAAATTCTGCCGGCTTTTCTCGGAAAACGCATGCAGCCATAACCCAATATGGAAACTTTATCTTTGGTCTTGCCCATTTCGCGGTATAACATCGCTGTTTATTCCCCTTTGATATCTGAACGTTTTGTACAGTCCGGCAGGAGTGTGTACTCCAATTGAAGAATTGTGGATTTTGTACCTTACATATTTGGCTCCTTTATCTTGGCGGTTAGAGTAAAGGCACTCATACTCTACTATAAAGGATTTTTTCTGATATTTCAGTACTGAATCTAAAAATATATCTTTAAAGAAGGTTAAGAAAATGAGTAAAGGATTCGCCTGGGTAAAGAGGCGGCTTGCAGAAACATCAATACATGATACAAGTTTTTGGCGGGTAGTGACTGCAGGTTCATGGTTAGCGGCAGGTGCTGCTGTAATTATCGCAGGGCTGGGAAATCCGACCGGCCTTGGCTTCATCTTTGATCTTTTCATCTATTCTGCATTGCATGTTATTGCCTTTTTCTTATTCACAAGGGTTGCCGCCTTCTTACAAACATTAATAAACTTGCCCATTCCCCGTTTATTTGCGAGCAGTTTGTTGTATACAGGTTGTACTGTCTATTTAATCTTATATCATGCCAAACTAAATATCCTGTTCTCTGTTATGATAGCCATTGTATATTCGTTGGCGGGAGCTGTATTGGGAATACTTTTCAATTTCCTTACCAGTAATAAGATTACGTTACAACGAAAATTAGTTTTAGGCATACTGCCGGCGGCATTTTGCCTATTCCTTCTCTTTTCGAGTTCCACAGCTAACATCATTCAACCGACTTTTTCCGGGGATGTGGACGGGTTTGTTCCTCTGCAGGTGGAAAACCCCGCTGAACCTGGCTCGTATGCGTATCGCTATTTTACGTATGGAAGCGGCCGGGACAAACATCGTAAAGAGTTTGGTTCAGGCGCAAAGCTGCTCTCCTCTTCAGTGGATGCTTCCGCTTATATTGATGAGTGGTCCTGGGTGCGAAAAATTTTCTGGGGGTTTACTGAAAAAAATCTGCCGCTAAACGGTCGTGTGTGGATGCCTGAAGGTAAGGGGCCTTTTCCGCTTGTTCTCATGGTCCATGGCAACCATAGGATGGAATATTTCTCGGATAACGGGTATGGTTACCTGGGAGAGCTGCTGGCCAGCCGCGGCTTTATTGCCATTTCCATAGATCAGAACTTTTTGAACTACTCAAGCTGGTCAGGCATTCCAGAGCACGATATGACACTGCGGGCCTGGGTGCTGATTCATCACCTCTTACAGATTCAAACGTTTCAGAATATGCCTGATTCGCCCTTTTATCAGCAGGTTGATCTGCAAAGAATTGCTTTGATTGGCCACTCACGGGGAGGGCAGGCTGCAGCCATGGCAGCAGACTATACTAAATGGTTTGCACAAGACTCATCTGTGGCCGGCATGGCAGGGATTGATATTCAGGCGGTCATTGGTATAGCGCCCACCGACAAAAGAGTTGATGGTAAAACAGCTGTTTTGCACAATATGTATTATCTGGTTTTACATGGAGCTCAGGATGGGGATGTTACCTCTTTTAAGGGTGACCGCCAGTACGCGCGTTCGTCTTATGCCAACGGTTCCGAACGTTTTAAAGCTTCCCTTTATATTGGCGAAGCCAATCACAGCCAGTTCAACACCGATTGGGGCAAAACGGACAGCCTGCCTCCACGGGGCCTGTTTCTCAATCGAAGTAACACAATGGATGCTTCCTCACAAAGAGAAATTGCCAAAGTGTATATATCTGCTTTTTTGCAAACCGCATTGCGCGGAAATGAACAATATATCCAATTATTTCGGGATTACAGGTATGGCAGAGACTGGCTTCCCCATGCCCAATATTTCAGCAGATTTGAAAACGGGCAATTTATTCAACTGACCGAATTTAAACGGAACAGCGATAAAACAACATTCGCCAAGGACGTTTCCGTAGAAGCTGACGGGTTTACCTTATGGACGGTAGAAGAAGCCAAGGACCGCAGGGGATATAAAAAAGGAATTCACGGCGTTGTGCTTGCCTGGGATGAAGCCGGCTCGTACTCAATGGTTGTATCCGATTCGTTTCGTGACGATACCCTCACAAACCGGCCGGAAAGTCTTATCGTCTCCATGGCTAATCTGGAAAAGGATTTGCCGGGCAGCAGGAACGAACCGGCACCGATACCAAAGATAGAAGTGGAGGTCGAAACAGGGGGAACGGTTTCCGTTAGAATGCCACTGGACCGGTTTATGCCGTTGTCGCCGCAAATCTATACGAAATATACGAGAATCCCCTGGTTTGATGACATCATGAGAAACGGCAAGTACAGCGAATCTGCTGAACCTGTATTTCAAACGTATGAATTACCATTACATTCTTTTAAACAACTCAATGCTGACTTTCAGCCAGAGGACATCACTAAAATCACTTTATATTTCTCCGGTGGTCCCGGGAAAGTTATGATTGATGATATTGGACTTATGACATATCCCGCTCCATAGAGAACCTTTTATACTTTTTCCTTTCTCTTGCGATTTTGCCTTTTGGGGTTTTTGCTCTTTTGCAGATAGTCTTTGCTTCCCCTATCGCTATTTTGCTTACCCGGGCTTCTTCTTTGGTCTTTTGCCGGCTTTTTGCCCTGGCTGTCCGTTTGCTTATTACGCTGCCTGTATGAACCAGTTCGCTGCTCTTTGACTTTACTCTCTTGTTCTTGCGGAGTGCTTATCTTTGTTTTTGCGTATTTCTTTGCAGCAATTGTTTCTGTTATGGGAATAGACATGCCAATTCCTTTTTCGATTAACTGCAAAATTGACCGGTCACCCGGTGTTGCCAGGGTAATGGCCAGTCCCTTTTCACCGGCTCGCCCCGTTCTGCCGATACGATGGATATAACTTTCTACGTCCTGGGGGATATCATAATTAAACACATGGGTAATACCTTCCACATCCAAACCTCTTGCCGCCACGTCGGTTGCCACAAGTATTTGCAGTTTTGCTTCCCGAAACCGCTTCATCACCTGCTCCCGTTTGGCCTGGGACAAGTCGCCATGCAGTTCATCAGATAAATACCCATGCTCAAGCAAGCTCTTATTAAGTTTAGCCGTTCTCCTTTTTGTCCGGCAAAATACCAGGGCGAGGTATGGCCTGTAATTGTCAATCAGTTTAAATAATGTATCCTGCTTGGCCCGGTCAGTTGTAGCCACAATCATTTGCCGAATCTCATTTAATGTAATTCTTTTACTTTCGGTCTGAATATCTACCGGGTCCTTCATATAGCGTCTTGCCAGCTTACGTATACTTGCCGGTATGGTGGCAGAGAAGAGCATGGTTTGGCGTTTGGGCGATGTCTGTTTAATGATTTGCTCAACATCCGGTAAAAAGCCCATATGCAGCATTTGGTCGGCCTCGTCAAGGACCAGCATGTTCAAATCGGCAAGGTGTATGGTTCCCCGTCGGATGTGGTCAAGAATTCGCCCGGGTGTCCCAACCACGATATGAATGGAACCCTTTAATTTTTTGACTTGCCGGTCCACATCCTGTCCGCCGTAGGTAGCAAGGACGTTCGCATTGACTTTATGCGCTAATTTATTTAACTCAGTCGTGATCTGCAGGGCCAGCTCCCTTGTGGGAGTAACAATTAAGGCCTGAACGTAGGATTTCTTTCCGTCTACTCTTTCCAGCATTGGCAATATAAAGGCAAAGGTCTTCCCTGTGCCTGTCTGCGCCTGAGCCACAATATCCTTTCCCGAGAGAATCACAGGAATTGCCTGCAATTGCACGGGGGTTGGAATCCTGGCTCCCAGGTCTTTTAAAATGTCGTTTAGTTCAGATCTAATTCCCAATGAAACAAAATCAGTTGGCACCTTTTAGCGACCTCTTTCTTTTTTTTTAGAGCTATTCGTTAGTATGCCGGTTTAATCCGGCTACTATAAAGCTCTTTTATCTCTTTTACACCCGGCTGCCGCGAAATGTCCGGGACAAGACTTCTGTAAATGTATTATCGGTATAAATACGACTGGATATAGCTTCTTACGGATGCCTTGCCGGAGTAGACACCGAAATGTCCCTCACAAAGGATATCGGCATCCAGTCTCAGCAACTGCTGCAGGGATTTACGCCATAAATCACGGTCAGAACCCCAGTCGGCGTGGAATGGCCCGTGTAGATCCTGCGCAAACAGCACGGTCTCTTCCCCGTCTTTAACCCAGGCACAGATACTGCCTGGTGTATGCCCGGGTGTGTGGATCAGATGAAGTGTCGCAGTGCCAACCGGCAGAACCAGAACATCCTGATCCATGGTTAGATCAACCGGACAGGGAGTGCAACTCATTCGATACAAATTAGCACCGGTACGACGCGGGTCTCCGGATTCAATAGCAGGTTTGTCTGCTGCATGCGCCACCACCTGACAGCCCAAAAACTCTCTGAGAGCTGCTAACCCGCCGATATGATCAATATGTGCGTGTGTCGCCACAATGTATGCCGCCCTTTTTGCCAGCAGCCCGGATTCGCGCAGATAGCCAAGTATTTTTTCTACAGTGTTGCCGGCACCTGTATCAATCAGTGCAAAGGCGTCTCCTCCGTCTACAACATAGACCGCACCGTCTTCCGGGGCAGTAAGATCCGAACCGGCTGCCTGACAAACACGATTTGTTATCCTCATGAGCCCTGCCTCCACAAACCAGAATACATATTAAATTCCATACATCTACGCTAACACCTACCAAATGGCACAAAAAAGCAATTCCCTCCTGGAGTATACTTGCTAACCTTTTTTGTTTGGACACACCCGCTGTTAACTTGACAAATCTTTATTTAAAATTAAAATAAATAAACAAGGGCAATCCTACCAAATACATATAAAAACCGGAAAGAGGTATTTAAATGAATAAAACCGCACCAACCCGTGAAGAAGCATATGCACTTTTAACAGAATACAATCAAACCTAGATTCCCGGATTACTGTAACGAGGTTGGATGCGTAACTCCCACCTTATTGTAAAGATCCATTTGTCGCTGTGTGACCTCTCCCACGCGCAGTTTGGCGCCGGGCTGGTGGTAACATTCAATGACATCAAATTCGTCCAGTAATCCTTGCATGGTGTGTTTTTTAAATAAATCGTTGTCCTGCATCTGCTTTTTCAGGTAGGACAGAAAGATTAGGGCGATAAACTGCACAAACAGTTTGCCGTCAAGGCTGGCATCAGAAGACACCAACAGGCGACGCATGTTTAGCCGCTCTTTTAGATTACCAAACGCCTTTTCTACAAGGTCTTTGTTGCGGTAGATTTCAAGGGCCGTAATTGGGTCCTTGATTTCATTGCTAATGAGGGCAAAAAATCCGTAATTTTTCTTGGCGTCATCAATGGC
>JAWSUT010000023.1:0-51225 GCA_033549345.1 Bacillota bacterium
CAAGAGGCAATCAAAGAACGCTACCGCTTTTTCAGTTTTGGTGACGCGATGCTGATTCTGTAATTTGACAAGTTTACGAATCACAGGTAAACTATCCCATGGAGAGGTGTACATGGCTGTTACATACACTTTAGTCAAAGAATGTCCCGAGACTGGTGCCCGCGCCGGGGTTTTGCATACACCCCACGGTGATGTACCCACGCCGGTGTTTATGCCGGTTGGCACGCAGGCTACGGTGAAAACAATGAGCCCTGAAGAATTAAAAGAAATCGGGGCAAAAATCATACTCAGCAATACATATCATCTTTACCTGCGTCCCGGACATGAACTCGTCCGTGCGGCCGGCGGCCTCCACACATTTATGAACTGGGACCGGGGCATCCTGACCGACAGTGGCGGGTTTCAGGTGTTTAGTCTTGGTGCCCTGCGCAAAATCAAAGAGGAGGGCGTAACCTTTCGCTCCCATCATGACGGCTCAGAGCACTTTCTCAGCCCGGAAAAAGTCATGGAGATCCAGGAGGCGCTCGGTGCCGACGTTATCATGGCCTTCGATGAATGTGCCCCCTACCCGGCCGAACGCGAGTATATCAAAGATTCTCTGGCAAGAACCACCCGCTGGGCCGAGCGCTGTAGAAAAGCGCAGCAGCGCACAGACCAGGCGCTCTTTGCCATTGTCCAGGGTGGAATGTACCCCGATTTACGCCGGGAAAGTGCCAGCCAACTTGTGCCGCTGGATTTCCCAGGCTATGCCGTGGGCGGTCTTAGCGTTGGTGAACCTGCAGAGTTAATGTACGAAATGCTGGAAGCAACCGTGCCGCTTTTGCCCAAAAATAAACCTCGCTATCTCATGGGTGTGGGAACGACTGATTATTTGCTTGAAGGTGTAAAACGGGGCATTGATATGTTTGACTGCGTACTGCCCACTAGAATTGCCCGCAATGGTACCGTCATTACGCGCGACGGATATCTGACTGTCAGAAACCGCCCATATGCCGACGATTTCCGTCCCCTGGAAGAACATTGCGGTTGCTATACCTGCCGTAACTACACGCGGGCCTATATCCGGCATCTGATTAAGACAAATGAGATTTTCGGCTTCCGGCTGACCACATACCACAATCTATATGTTTTGGTTCATTTTATGGCTGAAATCCGGGATAGTATCATTAACGGCACATTCCCGGATCTGTATAAAGAATTTCATGCCCGTCTCGGGCACAAAAAGGAGGTTTGATTCTATGCCACCAGAGTTTCTAAACGGTATCCTGCCATTTATTCTGCTGTTTGTCGTATTTTACTTTGTTCTGATTCGCCCGCAAATGCAGCAGCAGAAAAAAAGAAAAGAACTGCTCGAGTCCCTGAAAGAAGGGGACAAAATTCGCACCATCGGCGGTATCTATGGTTCAATCGAGAAGATCAAGGATGATGATCTGACAGTGCGCATCGCCGATAACGTACGTGTCCGCATGGCACGTTTTGGTGTGGAGAGAGTAATGACGGATAAGGAATGAGCTAACAGAGCTCATTCCTTTTTATTTTGTTGAAATGTGAATATTTACCGGCATTGGTACATACATTGCAATAAGAAATTGTGGAGGTGAACCCATTGCCGAGAAAAAGTGCTGCAACTGCGCAGATAAAACCGCCTGCTTCTGCCGTCGTCATGGCCAAAGGAGTCCTCTACGCTTACTTCTTTTCGCTCGTTGTATTTTTGCTGTTTAGCGCCCTGATACAGTATACGAAGCTGACTGAAGCCGTTCTGCCCTATACTGCCTATGCTACGTCACTAATTGCTATTTTTATTGGTGCATCATATGTTAGTAAAAGACTGGAAACTAAGGGTTGGTTAAACGGCGGGATTACCGGTCTGGTCTACCTGGCCGGCCTGGTGATTTTCGGACTGATACTCCTGCCCGAATTTAGTCTCAATGTCGGTTACATAGCAAAAGTGTTCCTGGCATTTGTAACCGGAGCTGCTGGAGGGATCTTTGGCATCAACTCCTAAAAAACCCCGCTGCAACAGCAGCGGGGTTTTCCTTTCGTTTAAAACTTTCCCAATAACAACAGCAGTCCGATAATCATAAAGGCCACACCGGCACCGGTTTGCAGCACATTCGGCGGAAAGACACGTGTCAGCCAGGCACCGGCCAGGACACCAATCAGTGAAGACAGGACAAGAGCGGATGCTGCGCCCAAAAAGACAATCTTTGCCGACTGGCCCTGCGAGACCATGAGCATTGTCGCAAGTTGTGTCTTATCCCCCAGTTCTGCCAGAAATACCAGCGCAAATGTTGTCAGAAACGCTTTAAAAACCATCTGCTCACCCCTAGCTTTTTTTTCATGTTTATTCTAACCGCCGGGACGCTATGAGTAAAATGTCTCCCATCCTGCACTTTTTGCCCCTTTATCAATATAATGACATTGTGAGGGGAGGGAGAAGATGTCTGCACCACAGCGAACTGTATGGCGAACCATGGCAGGCGACGTTTTCCTTGCGGTTCTGAAGATTATGATTGGGATTACCGTCCAAAGTGCAGCGCTCGTTGCTGAGGCGGTTCATTCAACAGGTGGTATTGCTGAGAACCTGGCAACACTCAGCGGTTTTCGCATCTCCCGGAAATGGTTATCTCTTTGCTCTTGCCTGGCGGGACTGCTTTGGGTCGGTATCGGCTTCAAGCTGACAACAGGAGCCATCGTAAGCCTCCGGTCCGGTGTAGTACCCGGTGCTGCGGCACTTTACATGATTGCTGCCTGTGTTGCGGTTAAAGTAGGCATGTATCGTTACGCCGGCATTGCCGCAGGCAAAACGGGCGGACAGTTACTGTATGCTGAAGTCAGGCGCCATCGCACGGAGATTATATTCCTATCCGGTATCCTGTTGGCCGTAATTGGTGCAAGGCTGGGTTACCCCGTTTTTGACAGCCTGGCCGCGCTTATCATCAGTGTTTTGGTTATCCGCCAGGGAATTGCCACCTGCCGCAGCGGTTTAGGTAAACTCATCGAACTAACCCCGGATGAACACAGACTGTCTGAAATAAGGCAGGCTGTCAAATCACTGCCTGATGTAGCCACTCTGCACTGCCTGCGAACGCACAGGCAGGGGCAGGAAAGCCAAATCGAAGTTTATATCGGAGTTCATAACGAGCTGTGCGTCAGCAAAAAACATGATGTAGCCAGAAATGTAAAAGCCACACTGCTGCGTAACTTTCCCGAACTAAGCCGGATTACTGTCCATGTTACCCCAATCTCCAAAACCTGGGGTCGCATTTAACTTGTAAACTACTTTCCTCAACACACTGAAATAAATAAATTGAAAACTTGTAAATTTAAAACACATAAATTTAAAACTTGTATTGACAGTGGTTTAGCTCTGTGCTAAACTCAATGCAAATACGATGACCGGGAAGAGTAGACGGAGAGGAAATTCTTTCAGAGAGCCGGGGTAGGTGTGAATCCGGCAGAAGGACCGCCGTTGAATGGGCCCGAGAGTAGTGGACCGAAACGTATGGAGTAGGCTCCGCCGGCATGTTCCCCCGTTACAGGGAACGGGGTATCGGACTGTATTACACCTCATGTCCCGTACCTGTCAGAGATGGCCTGTTTATATCTGCAGGCTAAAAAAGGTGGCACCGCGAAAGCAGAGTCTTTCGTCCTTTATGGATGAAAGGCTTTTTTTATTTTCATAAAATTAAAGTCAAACCGATTCCAAGGAGGTAGGAGAATGAATTTGGCGGCAACGACAGTGAGTGGGGCGAAGATGGTGACTGTGCATCGGGCACTGATGGGGGATCTGGAAACGCCGATATCTGCTTTTTTAAAACTTTGTCCGCAAGGCCCGGCTTTTTTGCTGGAGAGCGCTGCGGGCGGGGAGCAGGTGGCCCGGTATTCATTCTTGGGCTGCAACCCGTTTTTGGTGGTGAAGGGGCACGGTGCACAGATGGAGATGAACTGGGTGGACGGCCGCCGGGAAGTAGTAAGCGAAGGCCCCTTTGCGGCGCTGCGGATGCTTCTTCGCGACTACGGGCTGCCTGCACACCCGGCAATGCCGCGTTTTTGCGGTGGTGCTGTGGGATATTTCGCCTATGATAATGCTGTTCTGCTGGAGCCGGTGGGGGAGCCGCCCGAAGACCGGCTGAACCTTCCGGACACGTATCTGCAATTCATGGAAAATATCATGATCTTTGACCACTTTACTCATAAAATTCATTTGGTTGTTAACCGTCCGGTATATGAAAACGAGACTGCCACGGAAGCCGAGCAAGCGGCCGTAGATTCCCTAAGCGATATGCTGGCGAAGCTGGCCGCAACGGTGCCGGATTTGCCCGGCGGCGCAGAAATTGAGCCGGTTCCCGTACCCGAGGGAAATATGACGGAGGAAGAGTTTGTCAGGCGGGTTCAGACCGCCAAAGAATATATAGCCGCGGGCGATATTTTTCAGGTGGTACTTTCACAGAGGTTTTCGACTCCCGTTAAAGAAGATCCGCTGGCCATCTACAGACGCCTGCGCAGCCTCAACCCTTCTCCGTATATGTTTTTCCTTCGCTTCACTGATGTGACTCTTGTGGGCGCCTCACCGGAAATGTTGGTCAGAGTCGACGGTAAAACGGTGACCACACGGCCCATTGCCGGAACCAGGCGCCGGGGTAAAAGCGAAGAAGAAGACAGAGCGCTGGAAGAGGATTTGAAGAGCGATCCCAAGGAAATGGCGGAGCATGTCATGCTGGTGGATCTGGGACGCAATGATCTGGGACGGGTGGCAGCGTACGGTTCAGTTAATGTTACAGAATACGCCAAGGTGGAGCGTTTCTCACACGTGATGCACCTTGTGAGTGAAGTGACGGGTGAACTGTCCGCAGGCAGCGCGGCCATGGAAGCGTTGGAGGCCTGCTTCCCGGCCGGGACGCTTACAGGGGCTCCCAAAGTCCGCGCCATGCAAATCATTAATAAACTGGAGCAGGAAAAACGCGGGCCATACGGCGGTGCGGTGGGATACCTGGATTTTGCCGGTAACATGGACACCTGTATTACCATCCGGACGATGGTGATCAAAGACGGCAGGGCCTATATCCAGACCGGGGCAGGTATTGTGGCCGATTCGGTACCGCAGGCGGAATACCAGGAAACAATTGATAAAGCAAAAGGAATGTTTGCCACACTGGGGGTGCAGGGATGATTGCCGTGATAGACAATTATGACTCCTTTACTTATAACCTGGTCCAGATGCTGGGTGAGATGGGCGCAGAGCTGCAGGTGCTGCGAAATGACAGGTTCACACTGCCGGAACTGACTGAGCTCGGTCCGCAGGCGATTGTGGTTTCACCGGGGCCGGGGATGCCGGACGGAGCCGGACTGACTCTTGATGTGATTTCGTGTTTTGCCGGAAAGGTGCCCATCCTTGGGGTTTGCCTCGGGCACCAGGCGATCGGCCAGTGTTTTGGCGGGGAAGTGGTCAGGGGCCCAAAGCCGTTCCACGGCAAACCTTCAGAAGTGTACCACTGCGGCGACCCGCTGTTTGCCGGTGTTGGCAGTCCCTTTACAGCCGGCCGGTATCATTCCCTGATACTGAAAGCAGAAACGCTGCCGGACTGCTTTGAGATTACTGCCAGGACAGAGGACGGCATTGTCATGGCGCTGCGTCACAAACAGCTTCCGCTGCTGGGAGTGCAGTTTCATCCTGAATCGGTAATTACGCCCGAGGGAAAAAAGATCCTACAAAACTTTTTGCGAGGTGCGGCAGCATGAAAGATGTTCTCAGTAAACTGTGTTTGAGAGAGAACCTGACGGATACAGAAGCTGGCGTGGCCATGGCCTCTATTATGGATGGTGAAGCCACACCGGCACAGGTGGCGGCATTTTTGGTGGCACTGAAAATGAAGGGGGAAACGGCCGGCGAACTTTTTGGCTGCGCCACAGTGATGCGGCAGCGGGCGGAAAAGGTCAAAACCAGCCGCACCGGCCTGACAGATACCTGCGGCACCGGTGGAGACGGGCGGGGTACTTTCAATATTTCCACTGCTGCAGCTCTTATCGCCGCCGGAGCCGGGCTGCCTGTGGCCAAACACGGCAACCGGTCGGTATCGAGTAAGTGCGGCTCCGCAGATGTACTGGAAGCGCTTGGTGTGAAACTGGATCTCACGCCCGGCGAAATGGGCGCCTGCCTCGATGAAGTGGGCATTTCCTTTCTCTACGCCCCGGTGCTGCATAAAGCAATGAAACATGCTGCCGGGCCCCGCAGGGATGTGGGGGTACGCTCTGTGTTTAACCTGCTGGGGCCGCTTACCAATCCCGCCGGGGCCACACGTCAGCTGCTGGGAGTCTACGCTGCGGAACTGGCTCCGGTGATGGCCAATGTGCTGCTGCTTTTGGGAGCAGAACAGGCGCTTGTGGTGCACGGGTCTGACGGCAGCGATGAATTAACACTTGCCGGCAGTACCATGGTCTGCGAACTCCGCGGGGGTAAAGTTCTTTGCTATGATGTGGTTCCGGAGGACCTCGGGCTAAAAAGAAGTGCACCGGATACGCTCCGGGGCGGCGGGCCTGACGAGAATGCAGCACTTGTGCTAGCCGTCCTGCAGGGACAATTCGGGCCGCACCGTGATGTATCGGTGTTAAATGCAGGGGCGGCACTCTATGTGGGCGGTCTGGCAGCTAATTTGGCCGATGGCATCAATCTTGCCCGCGAAGCCATTGACAGCGGAGCCGCACTGGCCAAACTGGAAGCCCTGCGCCGCTTTACAGGGGGACAAAGCGATGCTCTTGCAAATTGCGGCTAAAAAGAAACAGCGGGTAATCGCGGCAAAGTGCCGGCTACCGCTTGAACAGCTAAAAGAAAGTCTAACGGCAGCCGGATCGCCGGGGAAGTTTCGTGCAGCACTCACAGCTCCCGGAATCTCAGTT
The DNA here is from genome assembly GCA_033549345.1 of Bacillota bacterium. Taxonomy (GTDB): domain Bacteria; phylum Bacillota; class Dethiobacteria; order Dethiobacterales; family Dethiobacteraceae; genus JAWSUT01. The sequence goes on from JAWSUT010000023.1 coordinate 6,898, forward strand.
ATCGCCGAAATCAAAAGAGCATCTCCCTCCAAAGGGGATTTTGGCCTGAGGGTGCCCATAACCGAACTGGCCGGGCAGTATGAAGCAGGCGGAGCCAGCGCCATTTCCGTACTAACCGAGGAAGATTTTTTCCTGGGAAGTCAGGAAGATTTGACTGCGGTCCGACAAACCGTAACACTGCCGGTTCTGCGTAAAGATTTCGTGATTGACGCCTACCAGCTCTATGAAACCAGAGCGCTAAATGCCGATGCCGTTCTCCTGATTGCCGGGTTCCTTCCTGAAAAGCAGCTGGCCGGTTATCTGGAAATTTGTGAAGAACTGGGCCTTGCCGCCCTGGTGGAAACACACAACCAGGAAGAAATTAAACTGGCACTGCGCGCAGGCGCAAACATACTGGGGATCAACAACCGGGATTTACGTACCTTCCGGACGGACATCAACCGGACAGTCAGGCTGGCCGGCCTCATCCCCGATGATGTGGTGCTGGTGAGTGAAAGTGGAATTCATACGGCTGAAGATATCAAAATGCTGACCTTGGCCGGTGCCGACGCGGTACTGGTTGGCGAGTCCCTGGTCAAATCCGCGGATGCGGCAGCAAAAATCAGAGAATTTTCGGGGAGGGCGACTGGTAATGACACGAGTAAAAATATGCGGGGTTAAAACGGTGGAAGATGCACTGTTTTGTGTAAAGGCCGGAGCCGATGCCATCGGCCTTGTGTTTGCCAAAAGCCCGCGTCAGGTAAGTCTGGACACGGCCCGGCGCATCACCGATGCGCTGCCGCCCTTTATCAGCCGGATTGGAGTCTTTGTTGATACGAACCGCGATGAAGTGGAACGGATTGCCCGCTTCTGCGGACTGACGACGCTGCAGTTTCACGGCAGCGAGGACGCCGGCTATTGCAGCAGTTTTGCCATCCCGGTTCTCAAAGCCGTTCAGGTCAGATCGGCAGTGGATCTGGAAGGTCTAAGCGAGTTTCCCGCAGCCGCGTTTGTTCTGGATGCCTATCATCCGCAAATAGCCGGCGGCACCGGCCGGACGTTCGACTGGACACTGGTCAGGACACAAGCGTCAAGACCTTTTGTTCTGGCAGGAGGCCTGACAGCAGATAATGTCACAGAGGCTGTGGGGCTTGTACGGCCATATGCTGTTGACGTTTCAAGCGGTGTGGAAACAGACGGGAAAAAGGACAGAAAAAAAATAAGCGCTTTTATTCAAGCGGTACGGAGGTGCGCCTGATGTTGGCAGCAGGAAAGTTTGGCAGATACGGGGGACGCTATGTCCCCGAAACATTGATGGCGGCCCTGGAGGAGCTGGAGAAGGCATACCTTTTAGCCAGAGAGGACCAGGCGTTTCAGCGGGAGTACAGGGATGTACTGGTTAATTATGTGGGCCGGCCCACAATGCTTTATAAAGCAGAGAAATTATCAAAACACCTGGGCGGCGCAACCATTCTGTTAAAACGTGAAGACTTAAACCATACCGGGGCCCATAAAATCAACAACGCCTTAGGCCAGGCACTGCTGGCCCGCCGGATGGGCAAGAAAAGAGTGGTGGCTGAAACAGGCGCAGGCCAGCACGGCGTGGCGGCTGCCACGGCGGCGGCTCTGTTCGGACTGGAGTGTGTGGTCTACATGGGCGAGGAAGATATGGCCCGCCAGTCACTCAATGTATTCCGGATGAAAATGCTCGGTGCCACGGTGGCTCCGGTCACATCGGGAAGCCGGACACTCAAGGATGCCACCAACGAGGCAATCCGCAGCTGGGTTACCAACGTGCGCGACACATTTTACCTGTTGGGTTCGGCGGTGGGCCCCCACCCCTATCCCGGGCTGGTGAGGGATTTACAGAGTGTGATCGGCACAGAAGCACGGGCGCAGGTAACAGAAATAACCGGGCGTCTGCCTGATATTCTGGTGGCCTGTGTGGGAGGCGGAAGCAACGCCATCGGCCTGTTCCATCCGTTCCTTGAGGACGATGTGCAGATGATCGGCGTGGAAGCGGCCGGCAAAGGCCTCGATACCCCGGAACATGCCGCCACATTATCGAAAGGCTCACCCGGCGTGCTGCACGGCACCTTAAGCTATCTTCTGCAGGACACTGACGGCCAGGTGGCTCCGGTTCATTCCGTGTCCGCCGGACTCGATTATCCGGGCGTGGGTCCGGAACACAGTTTCCTAAAAGACAGCGGCCGGGTAGAATATGTTGCCGTAACCGACAATGAGGCGCTGGATGCATTTCACCTGCTGACGCGGGAGGAAGGCATCATCCCGGCACTGGAGAGCAGCCACGCACTGGCCCATGTGGCAAAGATTGCTCCAGCCTATGATAAAAGCACGGTCATCCTGGTCAACCTCTCCGGCCGCGGCGACAAAGATGTGGAAACAGTGGCAAAACTTTCGGGGGTGAAGCTATGATGAACAATCTGTCTGTTCAATTAAAAGAACAAAAAACTGCAGGCAAAAAAGTACTGATACCGTTTCTTACCGCAGGCGACCCGGATTTGGCGGTCACAGAACAATTAATGGCGGCTCTGGCTAAAAACGGTGCCGATGTCATTGAGCTTGGCATCCCGTATTCCGACCCGTTGGCCGATGGCCCGGTGCTGCAGTTGGCAGCCGGCCGGGCACTGGCCGCCGGCACCAACACAGACGGCGTTTTTGCTGCAGTGGCACGCTTTCGCAAGTGCTATGATACTCCTGTTGTGCTGCTCGTCTATTACAACATCATTTATAACCGGGGCGTGGAAAGGTTTTGCAGCGAAGCCGCAAAAGCCGGTGTGAACGGACTGGTGGTTCCGGATCTGCCTTTTGAGGAAGCACAGGAGTTGGATATTGCCGCAAAGAATGCAAACATCATCAACATCCGGTTTCTGTCTCCCACCACATCGCCACAACGACTGGAACGAATTTGCAAAGCAGCAGAGGGATTTATTTATTGTGTAACAGTTACAGGCGTCACGGGAGAACGAGCAGCTATGGATCCAGCTGTTTTTGATATGCTGTCAACAGCAGGCATGTATACGGATGTCACACTTGCTCTTGGCTTTGGTATTTCCACACCGGCACAGGCGGCCAAAGCGGCGGAATTTGCCGATGCTGTGATCGTCGGCAGCGCCCTTGTCAGACGGATTGCCGATACTCAGGGCACAGAAGAAAAACTTACAGTGGCAGCGGCGTTTATCCGCTCCCTCAAAGATGCACTGGAGGGAGGCAACGGGCATGCCGAACATAAAACAGCATGTTGTTAAAGTAGGACAGCTGCAAATCGGCGGCGGAAACCTGGTCGTAATGGCCGGTCCCTGTGCCGTGGAAGATGAAGAAACACTTTACCTGGCAGCGCGGGCTGTCTGTGATGCCGGTGCCTGTGTTCTCCGCGGCGGCGCCTATAAACCCCGTTCATCCCCCAGTGCCTTTCAGGGTTTGGGCCGGCCCGGACTGATGATGTTGGCCCGCGTTGCCAAAGTCACCGGACTGAAAATTGTGACTGAAGTGCTGGACACACGGGATGTGGAGAGTGTGGCTGAGGTGGCTGACATTCTGCAGGTCGGTTCAAGAAACATGCAAAACACCGCACTGTTAAAAGAAGTGGGCAAATCAGGCAAACCGGTCCTTTTAAAGCGCGGTATGTCGGCAACAGTGGAGGAATGGCTGCTGGCCGCGGAATACATTCTCGATGCAGGCAACCCGGATGTGATCCTCTGTGAACGGGGAATCCGGACATTTGAGACGGCGCTGCGCAATACCCTCGACTTAAGCGCTGTTTCTCTGCTAAAAGAGTTATCCGGACTGCCGGTGGTGGTGGATCCGAGTCACGGTACCGGCCGGCGCAGCCTGGTGGCACCCATGAGCCGTGCGGCAGTGGCAGCCGGGGCAGACGGATTAATTATCGAAGTGCATCCAACACCCGATACGGCAGCCTGTGACGGTCCACAGTCACTCACACCAGCTGAATTTTCGACCCTCATGGTATCCGTCAGGAAAGTAAGCGCTGCTCTCAGGGATGTTGGGTAGCATCCTTGACGACAACCGGCAGGAGGAGTAAAATATACGTAATGAAGGATAAAGGAGAGTGGGACACATGAGCCATCATGAAAAAAATATTACCAAAGATATGACAATTGCTGATGTCCTGCGTCAAAAACCTGCCGCCGCACAGGTTTTGATGCGTCATGGCATGCACTGTCTTGGTTGCGCTACCGCGTCGGGTGAAACGATTGCACAGGCTGCTGTTGTACATGGTATTGATTTGGACAAACTGCTTGCACAGCTAAACGAGAGCTAAGTGTCAGAAATACCGCGCAAGCGGTATTTTTCACGAGAAAGGGGAATCCAGTAATGGAACTGATTGTTTTTGTCTTGAATCAACCGGAATATCTTGATGAAATCCTCGAAGGGTTTCTGCGCATTGGCGTCAGAGGCGCCACAATTATTGACTCCACCGGTATGGGCCGGACACTTTGCGAAAAAGTCCCCATTTTCGGTGGCATTCGTAACATGATTCAGGGCTGCAGGCCAAACAACCAGACCGTCTTTACCGTCGTGCGCTCTGCCGAACTCAGGGAAAAGGCCATTGGTGTGATTAAAGAGGTACTGGGCAGTCTGGACCAGCCCAATACAGGTTTTGTGTTCTGTATACCGGTTTCTTATGCCGAAGGATTTGCAGAATTGTTGAACGGGGATGATTGATAAATAAATACCTGTTTTGAAGGGGATATGGGGAGAGTAGATAGTAATGGAAAGTTTAACAGTTTTCGATCAGGCGATGGGCCTGTCTGTCCTGCTGCTTCTGGGTTATCTGGGAGGACGCCTGGCCAGGCAGGCCAAAATGCCGATGGTTGCCGGTTATGTGATTATGGGGCTCCTCTTGGGCCCATCGGTGCTGCATATTATACCGGCCCAGCTTAATTCTGAATTTGAACTGATTAAAGTTTTGGGTCTGGCACTGATTGCTTTAATGATTGGCGGAGAGCTCGAAATTAAAAAAATTAAACATCTGGGCAAAACAATCTTAGGCACAACGCTGGTACAGATTGTCGGTGCGTTTGGCGTTGTCTTTGTAGCTATGTTTTTCATTCTTAAACTGGATCTGACCATTTCGCTTCTTTTGGGTGCCATGGCCACGGCAACAGCTCCCGCTTCACCGGTTGCCGTTATCAGGGAATACAAGGCCAAAGGTCCTTTTACCACAACACTTCTTGGTGTCGTCGCCACTGACGATGCTTTGTGTATTATTCTCTTCGGTGTTGTGGCATCCATTGTCCGTATGATGCTCGACGGCGTTTTCGTGATGGGTGCACAGATGTTTATGGAGCCGGCAAGAGAACTTTTCGGTTCACTTGGCGTCGGCTTTCTTACCGGACTTATTCTGATTGTTTTAATGCAATACCTGACGGAGAGGCATCATAAAATTGTAATCATGGTTGGCCTGGCTCTCTTAAACAGCGGCCTGGCCAATATGCTGCATCTTTCTCCTCTGCTGACCAGCATGACCACTGGTTTTGTCTTTGCCAATCTCTCTAATAAACCACAAACAATCTCTGTAATTAACGATATAGATTTTCCCATTTTTGTTGTATTTTTCACGCTGGCCGGAGCAAGCCTTCACCTGGATATTTTGGCAGATAACTGGCTCCCGGCCCTCGTTTATATTGTTGCCCGCGGTATAGGTAAGGTGGGCGGCGCCTTTTGGGGTGCGCGCCTGTCCGGTGCACCTGAGGTTGTTCAGAAATATCTTGGTTTTGCCATGTTTTCCAAAGCGGGGGTCACCATCGGCTTAGTTCTTTTGGTTCAGGGACGTTTTCCTGAGCTGGCACTGGTGATCACAGCCATCGAGCTGGCAGCTGTTACTGTCTGTGAACTGATCGGGCCCATGGGCACACGCTACGCACTCATCAATTCCGGTGAAACGGAATTCGGCCCGGTAACCCGGACAGCAAAAGCCAGTGGTTAGTTTCCCTGCAAATCTGTCCTCTAACAAATAAAGAAGGTGCTTATTGTTGACAATTGTAAATCAGGTGCTTGGCATTGCAGTCCTTTTTCTTTTCGGTTATTTCGGCGGCAGGGTGGCCAGAATCTTTAAAATGCCCTCCGTAACGGGTTATGTCATAGCCGGGCTGCTTGTGGGCCCGTCTGTTTTCAACCTGCTGCCAAGAGCACTGGGAATTGAACTGGAAAGTGTAAAAGTTCTCGGCCTGGGCATGATTGCCCTGATTATCGGCGGTGAACTGGAGATTCCCCGTCTTAAACTGCTGGGCAGAAGTATCTACTGGATTACACCCATTCAGGTGATTATTACCTGGGCGGTGGTCTTTGCCGGTATGTTCTGGCTTGCAGGCATGGCTCTTCCCGAATCTCTCTTGTTTGCTGCCCTGGCGACAGCCACCGCACCCGCCACACCTGTGGCAATTATCCGTGAATACAATGCCAAAGGCCGGTTTACCAGCACCCTGATGAGCGTTGTCGCCATTGACGATGCTGCCTGTATTATCCTCTTTGGTATGGTGTCGGCAGCTGTGGCCGTCCTTTTACACGGCACTGCTTTTACCGTAGCCTCTGTCTGGCCGCCGATTGCTGAACTTGGCGGTTCACTGCTTATTGGAATTGTCACCGCCATGCTGCTAATTTTGTATCTGCGCAATATTCGGGACAAGCAGCAGCGGCTCGTTCTTTTACTCGGCCTGATTCTTTTAAACAGCGGCATTGCCCAGTCTCTGCACTATTCGCCGCTTTTAACAAACATGACCAGCGGTTTCATCATTGCCAACATCTATGCCCGGCCCTCAAGTCTGTTTGCGGTACTTAACGATATTGAACTGCCGATCTTCATCCTCTTTTTTACTCTGGCCGGGCTTAGCCTGCATTTGGACATTCTCATCGACAACTGGCCTATGGCCCTGTTTTATGTCGTTTTGCGCTCAATAGGAAAAGTGGGCGGTGTTTCGCTTGGTGCCCACCTTGGCGGAGCCAGCAAAGAAGTCGTAAAATATCTTGGTTTTGCCATGCTCTCCAAAGCGGGGGTCACAATCGGTCTGCTGCTTTTGGTGCAGAGCCGCTTTCCCACCATTGCCGTCGTCATCACGGCCGTGGAGCTGGCCGCCGTTACTATCTTTGAAATTATCGGGCCCGGGGTCACCCGCCACGCCCTCTTTGCCGCAGGCGAGGCAGGGCAGGGAACGATTCAGCCCGACGAATCGGAATAAACAATAAAGTTGGTAGCACATGGAATCTACGGAAAAACAAAAGCAGCTCGGTTTCCTGATGGTGATGCTGGCCGGTGCCCTCTGGGGTACCACCGGTACCATCACAAAATTTATCTATTCCTATGGTGTGGACCCGCAAACGCTGTCTCTTTTGCGTATCGGCATCAGTTTCTTTTCATTGCTGGCCTTTGCCCTCCTCACCGGGCGTAAAATACGTGTAAAACGGCAGCACATTCTTTTTTTTCTGGCTTTTGGCGCTGTCAGTGTGGCAGGATTCAATGTTTTCTACCTTACGGCCATTCAACTGACCACAGTAACCACAGCCGTTGTGCTTCTTTATACCGCGCCGGCCTTCAGCCTGCTGGCCGCCCGGATTATACTCAAAGAAAGCCTGACGGTGCGCAAAATGCTGGCACTGCTTTCAACCTTTGCCGGCATTATCCTTGTTGTGGAAGCATACCGTCCCGGGCAGCTGCAGCTGAGTGTGCCGGGAATCCTGGCCGGACTGGGCTCCGGTGTGACCTTCGGCCTTTACAGCGTTTTCACTAAAGGAGCGATCAGGCGCGGCTACACCACTCTGGAAACAGTCATTTTGGCCCTGGGTGCCGCCGTTTTGTTTCTCTCAGTCGTCCAACCTCCATGGCGCCTGGTATCACTGGCAGGAGAGCCATTCATTTTATGGATCCTGCTGGTGTCTGTGGCCGTTTTTTCCACCATGCTGGCCTATGTATTTTTTGTAACCGGGCTTGTCCATGTTGACGCCGGCAGAGCCACTTTGGTTGCCGCCGTTGAACCGGTGGTCGCCATTATCGCCGCCATGATCTTTCTGGGAGAGACAATCACATTTGTGCAGTTTATCGGCATCATTGCCGTTTTGGCCGCTATCCGTTTCCAGGCCTGATACATACAAGGAATTCTCTGCAGCTGCAGAGAATTTTTTTTGGGAGATTTGCTCTGTACGTGACGTAGTACAGTATGAAAGCAGCTTTCGGTAAACGAGGTGGTTACGTGACAGACTCCGAACTCCATCAGCGTCTGTGTAAAAAGGATACAAAAGCTATGACTATCCTTATGGAGAAATATACATCACCTATCCACATGTTAATCAGCAGAATCCTGGCCGGCGTGGGAACAGCTCAGGACACAGAGGAATGCTGCAGTGATGTTTTTGTGACTGCCTGGGAACAGGCCGGCCGGTATAACGCAAACCGGGCTCCGCTTAAAACCTGGCTGCTGATGATCGCACGCTACAGAGCACTCGACCGCCGCAAAACGTTATTAAAGCAGAGCAACCTGAATGCGGCGGATGTGGAACTGGAAACGCTACCGGATGGTGCGGATACTCCTGAACTCCATCTTATCCATGCTGAAGAAAGAAGCAGCGTCCTGCATGCTTTAGAAGAGCTAAAGCCACTGGACAAAGAACTGGTATACAGACGCTACTTTCTTTTTGAACCGGTAAACAAAATGGCAAAAGAACTGGGCCTGACCCGCCAAGCAGCCGACAACAGGCTGTGGCGTGCACGAAAAATGCTCAGAGAACATATCAGTGAGAATCTTAAAGAGGAGGCGGCCGACTTTGAATAGGGACAGTTTCACACAGGAAGAACAAAACCTGATCCGGCAACTTGGAGTGGCCGGCCTGCCCGATGACATTGTGGATGTTATCTGCAAAGACAACATCCCAGTAGACGAAAGAACCAAACGGTCAATCCAGGTGAAGACCCTGCGGAGAATCCATGGAAGAACAGAGAAAAGACCGCTTTGGCTCCAGGTGGCGGCGGCTGCCTTTCTGGCCATGATCCTCGTTTCAGCCGTAGTAGGGCCAAACCGAATTCTTGCCGGCATTAACGGACTGGTTCGCTTTGTCCCCGGTTTCGGCCTGGAAGAAACTGAGCAAATCATGCTTGCTTTGGCAGAGCCGGTTAAGGTGGTACACGGGGAGAACGAATTCGAAATTAACGGCTTGCTCGTCAATGATGAATATACAATCGCTCATATCCGGGCAAACGGCCCGTCCCCGGACAGTACACTGTTTACAGGAACCGACAAACAAGGTGAGGCGCTGCCGTATTTAGAGGGAGAAGACGGGGCCAGGTATCCACTACTGTCGTCTTCTATAAGTTACGGCGGTACAGCACATGCATCCCTGGTCTTTGGGGCCATACCTTCTGAGTACAGAAACATTAATATTGCCCTGCCCGATGCGAGTGAGGAGTCCGGCGTCTGGCACCTCGGTCTGCAGTTAACCCCCGCCGATGAACTGACGGCGGCGGAAGATCTGAAGATCGCCAGCCATAAACAGGGTATAACCGTTACCGCGTTTCACAGCCTGCGGGATAACCAATCTGTAATGACTCTGCTCATTCAGTCCCCACGGGAATACAGCCTGGTCAGGGAAGTGGGAAACACCTTTTTCCCGCAGAATGAAGGCCGGGAACCATTCCTCCAGGACGACAGGGGAACCGAATATACACTGCTCCGAAAAGGCAGTACCACCGGGTACCTGAGCGATGCCCCGTATGAACTGCGCTTTGACCCCGCAGACCCGTCGGCCGGAACATTCTACCTGTCTATCCCTGAAATCCGCTTTCATGAATACATCGACGATGTCAAAGTAACTCTGCCTGTACCCGATGCAGGAAAAACGGAGCACAATCAACAGCTGCAGCTTGGCCGCTTCTCTGTCACCTTTACCGGTCTGGAGCGCGTAACACCAATCCGTCTCAGAATGTACGTGGATCCGGGCCCGGATGACGGCGAAATTCTTGAAATGATTGGCCTGAATATGTCCCACAGCATCAAAGTAAATGAAGAGACAGGGCGTATGGAGTATATAGAAACAGAAGTGGAACCGGATCAAAATAAACTGACATTTACCGTAGGGAACCTGCAGTATGCAGTTAAAGGCCCCTGGGAGTTTGAAATTCCACTTAACTAGCTCAGATTAATCCTGCATTGTTGTGCAGGATTTTCCTTTTTGAGAAGAAATTATGGTTATATCAGTTTCAATTTGACTTTTTCAGGCAATTCAGACGTTATACATTATAGAGATATATAACAGGGGGGTGGCCGGGTGGAGAGCAAAACAGAAGCAGCAGGGATAGAATTTAAACTTTTTCAGGAAATGCGGCAGCAGCTGTACCGCTATGCTATTGGTATTCTCGGCAGCCCCCATGACGCAGAGGACGCGCTGCAGGAAGCATCACTGAAAGTATGGCGCCATACCGGGCAGCTTCCGGACCAGTCATCCGTTTCAGCCTGGCTGTATCGCGTCGTTGTTAACACCTGCCGTGACCATTTGCGCAAAAAGAAACGCCGGCCTGAACCCAGGCCGCTCGAGGTTCATACCGCCCAAACCCGTGACCGGTATTGGGTGGAGTTTGAAGCAATGATTGCCCATTTACCGGAAAGGCAGCAGGAGATTGTCATTCTCCGCTTTGGGCTTGACCTGACGTTTAAGGAAGTGGCCGATGTGATGATGCTGCCGGAAAGTACCGTGAAATATCAGCTGGGCAAAGCAATAGATACATTGCGGCAGGAATACAAACAGGGAGAGGAGGCGGCAGGCAATGAAATGTGAAGATGTAAGAACTCAGATTCTCGAGGAGCTCATTTCCCCCGAAGCCGGGCGCCATCTTGAACAATGTGCTGAATGCCGTTCATTCCTCGCTACCCTCCAGCGTATGAAACTGACCGTTAGAAACGGCCTTGATACAGCTTGCTCTCCGAAAGGCCTAAACCATAAAAAACCGCCAAAGCGAGTCAGGCCGCTTTTGGCCGTCGCTTCTATCCTCCTGGCTATCCTGATTATTCTCCCCTTTGTCAGCCCTACTGTGGCACGCCAGCTGGAAAAGCTGCCGTTTGTGGAAAACATATTCCGTAATGACGAGGGTTTGCGCGAAGGCTATACCCTCGCCGGCGGGAAGGAGTATTCCGTAACCGAAAACGGTGTGACCTTTACCGTGCACAGAGTTGTGGCAGATCCGGCCCGGACCGTCTTCTTTTACAGTATTGAAGGGGAAATCGCTGAACCGTATGAAATCGAACCTCCGCGTACAGCCTGGCGGTACGGTGGCAGCGGTTCTACACATAGAAGGGAGACAGCGGAAAACGGCTATACAGGTCAAGTGGAACTTCATGGCGCACTTGATCAGGACATTGAAATTGCCCGCATTACATTAACTTCGCAAGATGGGGTACAATGGCCGCTTGATATCCCCGTGGAGTTCATTCAGGAGTTTGAGGGCAATCTGATAGAGGGACTTTCTGTGGAGCGCGATGGTTTTAAGCTGGAGGCAACAGTCGGTTTTGGCATCACAGGGACACGACTGGACTGGCAAGTTACGGACATAGACGGTATCTTCAAGAAAGAAGGCAGAGGGAAGATCAGACTGAGTTCTGGGTTTCCTGATTCACTGCAGTTCCTTGAAATGCGGGTGCAGTTAATGTCAGGCAAACAAAGCCTCCGGGGACCATATTTTTCCGGTGGCGGTGGCAGTGGCATATCTGTAAGCAGTGATATTCTTTATGAACCCATTACCGACAGAACGGATCTTAAAGTCCGTGCTGAAGGTTTTATTGTGGGCGGCAAACCGCTAAAAGTCCGTGCGCGTAAGTTTCTCTGGCGCTGGAATACACCGGCGTTCTGGCTTCACGATACATTCACACGCTGGGAACGTGTTAATCTAAGGGATGATAAAACGGTCATCACGTTAAAGTTTATCCATGGCCGCCTGGCGGAATTAGATGATTTCTACCTGGTGGACCGGCTTGGCAATCGCTATGAACTGGTAAATAGCGAACTGACAATCCCGGACCTTGAAGCAGCATATACAAAAGCCTCTGAAGATTTCAGGGCAGGGAAAATCACAGATATTAACTTAGTGCATAACAGGCTGGAAAAATATTATGAGCTACAGTTTGAACCGCTACCGCAGGATGAAAGAGTGTTCACCCTGCATGCCGACACGGTGCTCTACAAATCAAAAACAGTCCTGGAAATCCCCGTCCCGGCCGAATAAATCGCGACAGAGAGAAAAGGCCTTTCATCTACTTTTGAGAGATGAAGGCCCTTATTATTAATGCTGCGTGTTTCCTGCTTACAAGCGTTAAAAATTTAATCAGGTTACTTGCTGTTTTTTAAGTAAGTATTTTCTGAACAGAAGGCCCAGTGAAATTCCAAATACAACCGAACCAATCATATGTACATAATAGTCATTAATCGGCCGGGGTGGAATTAATCCGGGGCCTTCGATAATCCAGACAAAGAGGCCTTCAAGAAATACCCAGCTAACTAAACCGAAGCCGACGCTTTTGGCGATCAGGTAGTCCCATCCTAATTTCTTAAGTAGATGATAGAAGATAATCGCCAGCAGTCCGCTTAGTACAGACGTTGTGGCTAAACCCAAGACAGCATTTGGTCTGTTCAGTGTAACAATCAGGCTGTTTAATTGATACACACTGTATTTGCCAACTCCCAATAGGACCATAATGCGGGTAACTGCTTCATAAGGTAAGGTTGACAGGGCGCCTAACAAAAGGCGACAAGCGGTTTATCATAATTCAAATATATATACCCCCTGTAGATTGGCATCACTACACACTGAATATATTTCCCTGTTCTAAAATATTTATAGACTTCAGTGTTTCTTAAAGGGTTGTTTAGCAGTAGGGAAGAAATAATTTAATGTAGATCGTATAAATTACCTCTGGAGAGAAATATTGGGAGGGTTTATTGTGCCATACCTTCTGTTTTTTGTAATAAACGTTCTGATGGCGGCCTGGGTATCCGAGGATGCGAAAAAACGTGATAAAAGCGGTGTCTGGGGAGTTTTGGTTTTCTTTACCGGAATTGTGGGGCTGTTAATTTACTTTGCTGTCCGGGAAGGATTGCAGAGTGAGCATTCGTCTGCTTTTCTGGTAACAAAAGTTATGACTGTGCTGTTTATTCTGAGTTTATCCCTGAATGTCTATTTTTACGCAAATCTGAACAGAGTACGTGAAAACGGGAAAGGTTTTGCACTGCAGACCATGTCGGCCCAGGTCGATACACTGAGCCAGATGTCGCGGATCATGGAAATTGTCCTTAATAATCCTGAAAACTCCGAACAAATCAAGCGACTGGTTGAAATAAATTTTGCAAGCGGAACGCTCTATGGCATGATGAACAGCCAGGCGAAGTTTATTGATCGGGAAATGATTGATGAGTTATTTAGGTTGGCTGTCCATGCAGATCAGATTGTTGAGAGCTATTATTATCCTGATGAGGTAGCCGCGCTGACGGAAGCTGAACGTAATGAATTACAAGTATTTACCGCTAATCTAATCGAGGCGACAAGTGAAATTAATGAAATGTTGTTTCTTATATTTTCACAACAGTATATTGTCAGAACGGGAACCTACAATCTGCCTGAACAACCAAAAATTGTTGAGATGCTGAAAACAATAAACAACGAACACAGTGAACTTGGCATTATCCAAGGAGGACAATGGTGAAAAAAAGACTCGTGTTTTTTGCCCTAGCCATCGCTTTGATGTTTGTACTGGCATCTCCTATGGTGTATCCTGTTACGGTAAGCGGTTATAATCAGCTTCAACCGCTGCGCCTGGGGTTTCCCCTGCCATACCTTGAACAGCAGGTTACCCTGACGCCGTTTGACTCGGATTTTCCGCTCACGTTGCGCATGCAAAGCCCCTTGGAGAATCCTAGCACTATCCTCTGGGGGAACCTGCTTCTTGATGTAGTGCTGGTGGCAGGCATGTTGTTTGTTCTCTGGCTGCTGACTAAAGTGCTCCTTGCGCGATTTGTCTAACTTTACCGGCTTTGCCATCTGTGCTATAATCGTACTGTAAACTGTCGAGGAGGCGAACAATGTGGAAAAGAAGCATATTATCACTGTAAATCCCGATGCGGCCAAGGCTTTTGAAGAGGGGACCGGCTGCGGCGAGTGCCCCACTTCCTGCCAGTCCGCCTGTAAAACGTCCTGCACAGTAGGCAACCAGGTCTGTACAAGAGACGAGAAGTAAGACTGGAAAAAAGTAGTCGCAGACTACTTTTTTTTAATAGAATGCCGTGACAGGGGACCCGTCCCCGTGTCACGGTACTCAGGAAGAAGGACTTGTTACGTATGGTATATACATTTGCGATGCATGGGTTGAGGCTGGCGCTGGATGTGGAAAGCGGCGCGCTGCATGTTTTGGATGAAGACGCTTTTTTTGCCGTGCGGTGGCTGGCGACAGGGGCTATGCCCTATGAGGTGGAGCGTGAGCTCGTCAAAAGAATAGGCACGGATGAAGCACGTTTAGTTATGGATGAAATCCGTGAGTTAAAAGAAAAAGGAATTCTCTTCAGCAAGAAAAGGGACGTGGCCGATACAGGAGAAAACGTGGTTAAAGCGCTTTGTCTTCATCTGGCCCATGACTGTAACCTGCGCTGTACATACTGCTTTGCCGGAGAGGGCCATTACGGTGGCAGTCGCGGTTTGATGCCGCTGGAGACGGCCAAAAAAGCGGTGGAATTTTTACTGGCAAACAGCCAAGGACGCAAACACTGCGAGATTGATTTTTTTGGCGGTGAGCCACTTTTGAATTTTGAGGTGCTAAAAGAGACGGTAACCTATGGCAGGGCACGGGCTGAGGAACTGGGTAAGATACTGAAATTTACCGTGACCACCAATGCCCTGAGGGTGCCGCCCGAGGTGCGGGACTACCTGAAGCAGGAAAACATCAGCATTGTGCTGTCGCTGGACGGACGGGAAGAAGTGCATGACCGGATGCGTAAACTGCCCGGCGGCGGCGGCAGTTGGCAGCAGGTACTGGATAACTGTAAAGCGATAGTGGCTGACCGCGGCGGGGACAACTACTATCTGCGGGGAACGTATACGCGCCACAACCTGGATTTTGCCAACGATGTGGCACAGATGATTGATGAAGGGTTCAAACAGATTTCCCTGGAGCCGGCGGTGCTCTCGCCGGAAGCCGCTGAAGCGCTGCGTGCAGAGGACCTGCCGCAAATTTTTGCCGAGTATGAGCGGCTGGTTCGCATGTTATGGGACCTGGAGAGTATGGGCAGGAACGTTTTTTTCTTTCACTTCGAGCTGGACCTGGACAAGGGGCCGTGTGCAAAGAAGCGGTCGCAGGGTTGCGGCGCAGGGTCTGCGTATCTGGCGGTAACACCTGACGGACGTCTGTATCCCTGCCACCAGTTTGCCGGGGAGGAAGATTTTTGCGCAGGACATGTTGATACAGGCATTAACTCCGAAGTGTTGGCGAAGTTTGCCGGTTTGGATACGGTGGAAAAAAAGACCTGTAAGAAATGCTTTGCCCGGTATTTCTGCGGCGGCGGCTGTCATGCGGCCGCGTGGAACATGAGCGGGGATCTGACAGTACCCTATGCTCTGGGGTGCGAACTGCATAAAAAAAGGGTGGAATGCGGACTTTATCTGCAGGCCAGGCGGATGCTGGCCAAAACAAGCGGGTGAGAATAAAATGGATATCTTTTCTGCACGCGAAGAAGAAGAACTGAAAAAACACGGGCCGCTTGCCCTGCGCCTGCGCCCCAAAAACCTGGAGAGGTTTGCGGGTCAAAAGCATCTTGTGGGTGAAGGCAAGCCGCTGCGGCGTCTTGTTGAGAGCGACGTTCTGTCATCTCTGCTGTTTTTTGGCCCGCCGGGAACGGGAAAGACCACCCTGGCGGAAATCATTGCGGAGAAGACAAACGCTTCTTTTGTGCGCGTCAACGCCACATCTTCCAGCGTGTCGGAACTGAGAAAAGAGATGGAGGCGGCCAGAAGCCGCCTGGCTCAGGACGGCAAACGGACCGTCCTCTTTATAGATGAAATCCACCGGTTTAACAAAGCGCAGCAGGATGCGCTGCTGCCGGCGGTGGAAAAAGGCATTGTGGTACTCATCGGCGCAACAACAGAGAACCCGTACTTTACCGTAAACGCGCCGCTGTTGTCCCGGATGCGCATTTTTCCTTTTGAGCCACTGCTGCAGTCCGATATCCGGGAACTGTTGGAGCGCGCGCTTTTGGCGCCGGAAGCATATCTGGGCGATGTTACAGTGGATGACGAAGCACTGGAACACCTGGCTGTGATGGCTAACGGCGATGCGCGGACGGCGTTAAACGCCCTGGAGCTGGCGGCGGCGCTGGCTGATGATGTTAACGGGAAAAAGACGGTGGATATGACATTGGCGGAAGAGGCGGTGCAGCGGCGGGCTGTGGTGTATGACCGCGACGGCGATGCTCACTATGATGTGATATCCGCGTTTATTAAATCGGTGCGGGGCTCCGATCCCGATGCTGCGCTTTACTGGCTGGCGCGGATGCTGGAGGCGGGAGAGGACCCGCTTTTTGTGGCACGCCGACTTGTGATTCTGGCTTCAGAGGATATCGGCAATGCCGATCCCCACGGCCTGTTGGTGGCCACTGCGGCTTCTCAGGCTGTGCATATGATCGGGATGCCGGAAGCACGGATTACGCTGGCCCAGGCCACGACCTACCTGGCCAGCGCCCCCAAGAGCAATGCGGCCTATATGGGGATTGAAAAGGCGCTGGCTCTGGTGAAGAAGCGACCGGGTGACCGGGTGCCGCCCCATCTGCGTGATGCACACTACAGCGGGGCAAAAAAAATTGGGCACGGCAAAGGCTATGTCTATCCCCATGACTACCCGGGTAATTTTATTCCCCAAAATTATCTGCCGGAGGGGATGGAGAGGCCGAAGTTTTATGAACCCGGCGAAAACGGCTACGAGCGGTCGATTAAGGAACGTCTTGAGCGTTGGGACGCATTGCGCAAAAAGAATGGTGACGGTGATGAATGACCGCTATGACACCGTTCGCCGTACTGTGCGCGTAAAACTGCCGGTGGGTGCCTGCCGGTTTATCGCCAGTGTCGGCAGGGTAAACAGCGAGGAGGAGGCAAAAGCTTTTATTGAAGAGGTCTCCGGCGAGTTTAGCGACGCCACACACAATGCTTTCGCCTATAAAGTCGGAGTCGGCGACGGGGCAGTCTGTCGGCAGAGTGATGCGGCCGAACCGGCCGGGACGGCCGGGGCACCGATGCTGCAGGCTATTGAACATGCGGGGCTGACCAATGTGGCTGTAGTGGGTACACGCTATTTCGGCGGAGTAAAGTTGGGCATCGGCGGCCTGGTGCGCGCTTATCGCGCCTGTGCCGAGGCGGGCCTTGCCGAAGCCGGAAAAAAGACGGAAATCTGTTATGAGGCGCTTTGTGTGCAGGTGCCTTATGATGAAATGGGCGCTGTAATGCGTGAACTTGCCGTTGTGGGCGGTGAAGTGGACAAAATAGACTACACGGCAGACGGAGTGAATGTAATCTGCCGGGTTCCGCTAAATGCGGCTGCTTTGCTCAAAGAGCAGATAGCGGATGTGACACGGGGCAAGGCCAAGGTGGAATTTGGCCATACTAAGCGGTAGTGCCTTTCTTGGAGGGAAACAGATGAAGCTGGAAATAAACAAACGGGTGCTGGTGGCCATGAGCGGCGGCGTGGACAGTTCACTGACGGCGGCGCTGTTAAAAGACCAGGGTTATGATGCCATCGGCGTGACAATGCGCCTGTGGGTTTCGCCTGACTTTGAGGATGAAGCCAAACATTCGGGCCGGGGCTGCTGTGCACTGTCTGCTGTGGATGATGCCCGCCGGGTGGCCGATACCATGGGTATGCCCTATTATGTATTAAACTTTAAAGAACCGTTTCGGGAAAAGGTCGTGGACTATTTTGTGGAAGAATACCGGCTTGGACGCACCCCCAATCCCTGCATTGCCTGCAATCGCCACATGAAGTTCGACCTGCTGCTGAAAAAAGCGCTGGAACTGGAAGCCTGGTATATTGCCACCGGACACTACGCCCGGATAGAATTTGACGATTCACGCGGCCGTTACCTGCTGAAAAAAGCGGTGGACGCCGGTAAAGACCAGACCTACACGCTCTACAATCTTTCACAGGAACAGCTGGCGCATACACTTTTTCCGCTGGGCGGCTACTTAAAAAGCGAAGTGCGGGAAATGGCGGCTAAATACGGGCTGGTGTCTGTGGCCGATAAACCCGACAGCCAGGAAATCTGTTTTATTCCCGACGATGATTACAAGCGGTTTCTGCGGGAAGAAACCGATGTAGAGCAAAAGCCCGGCCCGATCCTGGATGTGCACGGCACATACCTGGGAGAGCATCGTGGCCTTGTTAATTACACCGTGGGCCAGCGTAAAGGCCTGGGGCTGGCAGCAGGCAGACCGCTTTATGTCATAGAGCTTGATATGACAAAGAATACTCTGATTGTGGGCGACGATCGGGATGTTTTCTTCCGGGCACTGGAAGCGGACGATTTGAATTTTATTCAGATTGCGTCCCTTGACGGACCCATGGATGTGACGGTAAAAATCCGCTACCATGCCAAAGAAGTGCCCGCTGTGCTTTCCCCGCTGCCCGACGGGCGGGCCCGGCTGGAATTTGCAGAACCGGAACGGGCTGTAACACCGGGTCAGTCGGTTGTGTTTTATGACGGAGATGACGTTGTCGGCGGCGGTATCATTCAAAAAGGCATACGTTGGAAAAGAGGCTGAAAAGATGAGAGCAGAGATTATCGCGGTTGGCACAGAGCTGCTGTTGGGACAGATCAGTAATACAAATGCACGTTTTCTGTCGGAGAAACTGGCCGAAACAGGTATTGATGTCTACTGGCATACGGTAGTCGGCGATAATGCCGGCCGGGTGAAAGAGGCTCTGCAGCGGGCGCTGACACGGGCGGAAATTATTCTTTTTAGCGGCGGCCTGGGACCCACCATGGACGATTTAACCAAAGAAACTGTGGCCCAAGAGCTGGGGTTACCCCTGGAAAAACATGCGGCATGGGAAGAGCATATGGCCGGCCTGTTTGCCAAAATGGGGCGTACAATGACCGACAATAACCGAAAACAGGCGCTGCTGCCCGCAGGAGCCCGCCTGATAGAAAACGATCACGGGACCGCACCGGGAATCTATCTGGAACATGAGGGCAAAGTGATTGTGCTGATGCCGGGGCCGCCGCGCGAGTTGGAGCCCATGTTTGCCGAAAAGGTTCTGCCTCTGTTGGTCCGGGGTGAGGGACGGGTTATTGTGTCCCGGGTTTTAAAAGTAGTTGGGCTCGGTGAATCGGCCATGGAAGAAAAAATTGCCGACCTGATGGTCAGCCAGACCAACCCCACAATCGCACCGCTGGCCAAATATTCAGAGGTTCATCTCAGGCTGACGGCAGGTGCAGCAAGTGTTCCCGAGGCAAACGAACTGCTGGACAAAACGGAAGAAAAACTGCTTGAACGCCTGGAAACAGCTGTATTTGGGCGCGACTCGGAAACCATGGTGGATGTGGTAGCAAAACTGCTTTTGGAGAAAAAGATGACGCTGGCCACAGCCGAATCGTGTACCGGCGGGCTGTTGGCGCATATGCTGACCAATGTGTCGGGTAGTTCGGGATATTTTCTGCAGGGCCTGGTCACATACAGTAACCGCGCCAAAACAGATACACTGGGAGTGAAACCTTCAGTCATCCGGGCCTATGGTGCCGTATCTGACGAGGTGGCACGCGCCATGGCCGAAAATATTCGCAAGCTGGCCTCAAGCAATCTGGGCATCGGCATTACCGGAATTGCCGGTCCCGTTGGAGGCACGGACGACAAACCGGTGGGACTGGTTTTTATTGCGCTGGCCACACCGGAGGGCATCACCTGTCGCAGGTTTAATTTCTTCGGCAATCGGGAGACTATAAAGGAACGGGCGATGATGACAGCACTGAACATGATTCGCCTGTATCTTTTACAACCAGCCGGGTGATCTTTTGTCTGAACGAAAAAAAATGTTTGCTCTTGTAATACTGGCTGTGATTGGTATGCTGGTGTTTGTCAGCCTGCTGGGCAGCTATACAACTACGCTTGACGCCTTTGAGATGCGTATGGAACTGATGATTTTTGACTCCGGTTTCACGGAGCTGGCCCTGCCGCCGCTGGGTAAGGTACGCGCCAGGACCCATGCGCCGCCGCTTATGCTGCGCGTCACGCTGACCAACATTAATCTGGATCAGCTCCAGGTTTTGCTTGATAAAGTGGAAGATGAGAAATTTCTGGACGGCCTGAGAGACGCATCCCGCAGACAAATTAATGTTTTTCTGCTGCGGCTGCTTGTACTGGCGTTTCTCGGCGGGCTGGCCGGGCCTTTTCTTTTTGGAGAAAGGGAAAGAAAGCGTCTGCTTGCTGCCGGCCTGATAGGTATGCTCCTGCTGGGTACTTTGCTGACTGCTTCCTACGTAACTTACGACCCACTGGCTTTTCTTAATCCGGAATTTGAAGGGATCCTTCAGGCTGCGCCCTGGATGTTTGGCTTGCTGGAGGAGACACTCGTTAAAGTCCGTTCTCTGGGCGAGCAGCTCGGCCTGATTGCGACCAATATCAGTGTTCTCTTTGAGCAGGTGGAACAGTTGGAACCCGGAGGTACCGTGGAGGGTGAGCTGAAGGTTGCGCATGTTTCGGATTTACACAATAATCCGGCGGGCATGGATTTTTTACGTCAGGTTGTCCGCACTTTTGGTGTGCATCTTGTGATTGATACCGGGGATATCACCGACTTTGGAACGGAAATTGAGGCAGGCCTGGCCGCCCCTATTGAAGAATTTGATATTCCTTATATTTTTGTGCCCGGCAACCACGACTCACCCGATGTGGTAGCCCGTATGAAAAGTTTTGCCAATGTACTTGTCCTGGAAGAGGGCATTGTTGACGTTTTCGGGCTGCGCATTGCAGGCATCGCCGACCCCTCTTCGCGGGACACCGGCATGGTTGTCGCCGCCGATTATATTCTTGAGGACTATGCCGCGCGACTGGAGCGTGTGCTAAATGAAGCCGAAGACGTTCCCCATATAGTGGCAGTCCATCATCCCCGCATCGCCGGACACTTTATGGACCGCGTACGTGTTGTCCTGACCGGGCATACTCATCGTTTAGGCATCACGGAGAGTAGCGAGTCGGTGATGATTAATGCCGGCACAACCGGTGCCTCCGGTATTCGTGGACTACAGACAAACCAGGAAACGCCGTTTTCACTGGTTCTGCTACATTTTGGCAGGCAGGCGGACGGTGAATTTTATCTCAAAGCAACCGATATTATTAAGGTTTTTCAGCTGCAAAGCGGTTTTTTACTGGAACGGCGACTCTTTGGCACTGTGGCCCAAGAGCGGGAAATCAGTGAACTCGAATACAGTGAGGAATAATCCTGTCTTGCAGGCAGGATTTTGTTTTTTCCGGAACGAAGAAGACTACGCCGGGAAGGGTGTGTTTATGCCAAGACTATTTTTTGCGGTGGAACTGCCGCCCGCTGTAAAAGAATCCGTGTTGGACCTGCGTCAGTATGTACAGGCAAAACCACACGCCGTCAAATGGGTGGCGCAAAAAAATCTGCACCTTACCCTGCTCTTTATCGGCGAAGTGCAGGAAGACAAGCTGCCGCAGCTTTTGGACTCAGCAAACAGGGCAGCAAAACGATGCCGTCCATTTGACCTGGCAATCCAAGGCACAGGAGTTTTTCCCGGTCCTGCCAGGCCGCGTATACTCTGGGCCGGCGTTGCCGCCGGCGCTTTGCAGCTGACGATTCTTGCCGATGAGTTGTCCGCAGTGCTGGGGATTGCACAGGATAAAGCGTATACTCCGCACCTGACGCTGGGTCGGATACGTGAGGGCCACCGCATTGATACAAGCGTCTTTCTGCGCCGGGGAGCGTCTTTCAGGGCAGATACAATTCAAATTGACAGTTTTTGTTGCCTGGAAAGCACACTGACGCCGCAGGGGCCGGTATACAAACCTCTCCGAAAATTTTCTCTGCAAGATTAAAATATTTTTTTAGTAACAGGCAGGATTTTCTTTTTCCCGGGCGAAATATACAGTCATGGGGAACAAATGTTTGGAGGAGGAAGGCAAATGATGGAAAAACAAAAAGCCCTGGAAATGGCTTTGATGCAGATTGAAAAGCAGTTTGGCAAAGGTTCTGTGATGAAACTGGGAGATTCGCCGGGACGTATGAATTTGTCGATCATTCCCAGCGGTTCACTGGCGCTGGATATTGCACTGGGAGTGGGAGGTTTCCCCCGGGGACGCGTAATCGAAATTTACGGTCCGGAATCTTCCGGTAAAACCACGGTGGCGCTGCATGCCATCGCTGAAGCGCAAAAAACAGGGGGATTTGCGGCATTTATTGATGCTGAACACGCTCTGGACCCGGTGTATGCGCAGAGGCTGGGTGTCAATATTGATGAGCTGCTTGTTTCACAGCCCGATACCGGCGAACAGGCACTGGAAATCGCCGAGTCACTGGTTCGCAGCGGAGCCATCGATGTGATTGTCATCGACTCGGTGGCAGCACTGGTTCCCAAAGCGGAAATAGAGGGGGAAATGGGCGATTCACACGTCGGGTTGCAGGCGCGCCTGATGTCCCAGGCACTGCGCAAGCTCTCCGGTGCCATATCCAAGTCTCACACCACCGCCATCTTTATTAACCAGATCCGTGAAAAGGTGGGCGTTATGTTCGGCAATCCCGAGGTAACACCGGGCGGCCGTGCGCTTAAATTTTATGCCTCTGTGCGTCTTGACGTACGTCGAATTGAAACACTCAAGCAGGGTAATGACCCGGTGGGCAACCGTACCCGGGCCAAGGTTGTGAAAAATAAGGTGGCTCCGCCGTTTAAGCAGGCTGAATTTGACATTATATACGGCCAGGGCATTTCCCGTGAAGGGGCTCTGCTCGATTTAGGCTGCGATATGGACCTGGTGCAAAAAAGCGGCGCCTGGTTTTCCTTTGGCGAGGACAGGTTGGGCCAGGGCCGTGAAAATGCCCGTCAATTCCTCAAAGAAAACCCGGATATCGCCGCAACCATTGAAATGAAAATACGTGAAGCATACGGCCTTGTCGCCGCCGCCCCGGCCGGAGAAAAGAGCGCAGACGAAGCATGAACGAAGGAATGACCCTAAAACGGGCCCGGTCCGCTGCCTATAAAATGTTGGCCGCCCGGGCACGCAGCCGCAGCCAGGTATTTGAGGCTCTGCGCAGAAAAGGGGCGGACGAAGAAACGGCAGCCACGGTGTTGACTGAACTGCAGGAAGCCGGCTACGTAGACGATCGCGAATATGCAAAACAGGCAGTCCGGGCAAATATTGAGAAAAAACCATGCGGTCCGCACTATCTTCGTGCAGTGCTCGCCCGGGCCGGTATTGCAAGAGAACTTACCGAAGAAATCATTCTCGAAACCATACCCCCGGAGAATGAATATGCGCTGGCGGTGGAGTTTGTCCGTACTCTGGTCAGGCGCGGAGAAACATCGCCCGCCAAAGCCATGCGGAAGCTGGCAAACCGGGGATTTTCCGCAACAGTGATTCACCGAGCCGTAGAAGAAGAATTTTGTAAGAATCTTGACATAATGTCCTAAAAAAGATACAATTTAAGGCAGAATCACTATTAGTGTGGGTCTGCTAAAGAGCGACGGCCAATTAGGCCTCTCATATATATCTTTTACTGGTAAAAAAGCGATAGTTTCCTCTGATTGATCCAGTTAAGATCAGTATGCGACTCTTTATAGCTGTGTGCCCACACAGCTTTCTTTATTTTCTTAAAAAATGAGTGCTCTAAAAAATGAAGCAAACAGGAGGTGAAAACGTTTGAATCCGATTACTGCAATTGTAATTACGGTTATAACAGCCATTGTGGCTGCTCTCGTTGGATATTTTGCACGAAAGCAAATTGCCGAGAGTAAAATTGGTTCTGCAGAACAGCAGGCTAAAACCGTTCTCGAGGAAGCCGAGAAACAGGCACAGGCTGCCAAACGGGAAAAGATTATTGAAGCAAAAGAAGAAGTCCATAAGCTGCGTAAAGACCTGGAACAGGAAAGCCGCGAGAGACGGTCGGAGTTTCAGCGTATGGAGCGGCGCTTGCTGCAAAAGGAAGAGTCTCTTGACAAAAAGACATCGTTTATGGAACGCAAAGAAGAAGAATTTAAGCAAAAAGAAGAGGAAATTGGCTCTATTCGTGAAAGAATAGAAGAAACTTTCCGTCAGCAGTTGGCAGAACTGGAGCGCCTCTCCGGTATGACAACAGATGAAGCCAAAGAAATTCTGCTCTCCCGTGTCCGGGATGAAGTGAAGCACGAAATGGCCATGATGATTAAGGATATCGAAGGCCAGGCTAAAGAAGATGCTGAAAAAAAAGCGCGTCATATTATTACGTACGCGATTCAAAAGTTTGCGGCGGATCATGTTTCCGAAACTACGGTTTCGGTTGTTTCCCTGCCAAACGACGAAATGAAAGGACGGATTATCGGCCGTGAAGGCCGCAACATCCGCACGCTGGAAACACTGACGGGTATCGATCTGATTATTGATGATACACCCGAAGCTGTCATTCTGTCCGGCTTTGACCCCATCCGCCGGGAAACCGCCAGAATAGCACTGGAAAAACTGGTTTCCGACGGCCGGATACACCCGGCGCGCATCGAAGAAATGGTGGAGAAAGCCCGCCAGGAAGTGGATGTTCGTATTCGGGAAGAAGGGGAAGCCGCCACATTCGAATCCGGAGTTCACGGGATTCATCCGGAACTGGTCAAGCTGCTTGGACGGTTGCGTTACCGCACCAGCTACGGCCAGAACGTACTGAAGCACTCCATCGAAGTTGCTCATCTGGCAGGCGCTATGGCTGCGGAACTGGGTCTTGATGTGAAGTTTGCCAAACGTGCAGGACTTCTGCACGATATCGGTAAAGCCGTTGATCACGAAGTGGAAGGACCGCATGTGACCATAGGCGGTGACTTAGCCAGAAAGTATAAAGAGTCACGTGAAATTGTCAATGCAATAGCTGCTCACCACGGCGATGAGGAGTTCCTGACACTGGAGGCGGTATTAATTCAGGCTGCCGATGCCGTATCGGCTGCAAGGCCGGGAGCGCGTCGCGAAACACTGGAAGCGTATATTAAACGCCTTGAAAAACTTGAAGAAATCGCTGACTCATTTGAAGGTGTGGATAAGGCCTATGCCATTCAGGCCGGCCGTGAAATCCGCATCATGGTCAAGCCCGACAAAGTAGATGACAGTACCAGTGTTAATATGGCCCGGGAAATTGTTAAAAAGATAGAGGAAGAACTGGAATATCCCGGCCAGATTAAAGTGACAGTCATACGGGAAACCCGTGCTGTGGATTACGCAAAGTAAACAGGTTAAAAAACAGGCGGCAGTTTTTAGCTCCGCCTGTTTTTATTTTATTTCATTTCCCATTCCCGCTTGTTCAGGTAAAAATTGCAACCGGTGAAATTATAGGTTAGAGAAGGAATTTGACCTGCCGCTATTGAAATAACAATAACCTATGACCCATTTACTGCAGAGGAAGTGTTATTAGTGACCAAAATAAAGCAGCAATCAAAGCAAGACGCATACACCTCAAATCTTCTGATTTCACTGCTTATGCGTTTTCCTGAAATCATGTCCATTAATTTTAATACAGAAAATGAACAGGCCAAGTTTACATTTTTCCTGCATGGATGCCCTGATAAGGACGAATATAAGCGCTTTGGCAGCCTTTTACGTGAGTCGCTGGCCGCCTATGAGGAGCTGACAGGGGAAAAGGTGCAGGTTAAACCCAAAATGATCCGTTCCGGCAAGCTGAATTTGCTGGAAGTAAGCTGCTGCACAGCTGCCCTAACCCTTGAAGGAATTCAGCTCATCACAGGTATTGTGGACAATGCGTTTCCGGACAGGCTAATGATTGACGCCGATACGGCTGAAGTGATACATGATGAAGAAATGCTCCGCCAGGAGGAGATCATTGAATATCTTCTTACGCACAGCACCGGGACTAAGAAAGAAAACCTTATTGCATTCCGCGAAGCCGGTAAAGTGTTTGTCTATGATAAATAGAGCGTTGGTTTAGAATCCAAAAGGCTGTGAAAACAGCCTTTTCATGCATAATTAGCAGAAAATTATGGAAAACTGCATGGTATGGTTATAAGGAAATGAGGTGCGGATATTGCGGGTATTGATGATCGGCGATGTTGTGGGGAGACCCGGCAGGCACTGTGTGCGCGACCTTTTACCCCGGGTTATAGAGAATTACAGCATTGACTTTACCGTCGCCAACGGTGAGAATCTTGCCGCGGGTACCGGATTTAATGAAAAGACAGCCAGCGAGTTGTTTACATATGGTGTGGATGTACTGACGATGGGCAACCATGTCTGGGACAAAAAAGAGGCACTGAGCTACATTCTGCGTGAAAACCGTATTGTCAGGCCTGTGAATTACCCGCCCGGTACGCCGGGACAGGGTTATGCTGTTTTTGAGAAGAACGGAATCAAAATTGCTGTTTTAAACGGCAGCGGGCGCGTGTTCATGCCGGCTTTGGATTGCCCTTTCAGGACAATACGCAAAGCGGCAGAACATCTCAAAAGCGAAACGGACGTCATCTTTGTTGACTTTCATGCCGAGGCCACCTCAGAAAAAATTGCTATGGGACGATACCTTGACGGAATTGTCTCCGCTGTGACAGGAACCCATACACACGTGCAGACGGCTGATGAAAGGGTATTAGAGGGCGGTACAGCGTATATTACAGATGTGGGAATGACCGGCCCCCTGGAATCTGTGCTGGGCATTGACCCCAAAATTGTCCTGCAAAAATTTCTATCTCAGATGCCGGCCCGTTTTGAAGTGATGGACAAAGGGCCTGCACAGTTTAACGCAGTCGTAGTAGAAATTGACGAGCTGACGGGCCGGGCTGCTTCTATTGAAAGGATTTTTGATATACATGAAACTTAATTAAAATAATTGTCCGACAAAGCAGGAATTTATCCGGCAGATGCTGAATAAATAGTTAGAGTTGTCAGAAAAGTCAAATAATCAGGAGGTCCAGCATGGAAGTATTAAAAGTTTCAGCAAAATCAAACCCGAACTCTGTGGCAGGAGCGTTGGCTGGCGTCTTACGTGAACGGGGATGTGCGGAAATTCAGGCAATCGGGGCAGGCGCTCTGAATCAGGCTGTGAAAGCAGTAGCCATTGCCAGGGGTTTTGTTGCTCCCAGTGGAATGGACCTGATTTGTATTCCCGCCTTTACAGATATTTTAATTGACGGCGAGGAGCGGACTGCAATAAAACTTCTGGTACAGCCCAGATAAGTATATAATATAGATATACACACCCATTAGGGTGTTTTTTTTCGGCGAAACGGAGGAATCCAGATGATAAGCACAAATGATTTCAATACTCTGCACAGAGAGGCTGTGGTGGTGGACGGACACTGTGATACCGTTCATTTGTTTCTGGGCAACAAGGAGCCTTACTCTTTTGGTGAGAAAAACGACGTGGGGCATATAGACCTGCCGCGGCTACGGGAGGGAGGCGTTGATGTACAGTTTTTTGCCGTATATATTGAGCCCGAGTTTAAACCATACGGAGCTCTGCGGCGCACACTTACACTAATTGAGTATTTTTGGCGGGAAATGGAAAAGTGTAGAGACAGCGTAACCGTTGTTCAAAGTACCGGTGATCTGGAGTCTGCCTTGCTGGAAAAAAAACTGGCCGTTCTATTAAGTATGGAAGGCGGTGAACCGCTGGAAGATTTGGACGTGCTTCATGTCCTTTACAGGCTCGGACTGCGCAGTGTGGGTCTGACCTGGAACCAGCGCAATATGCTTGCCGATGGAGTCGGTGTGGGGCAGGCCGCCGGAGGTTTAACGCACCTGGGACAGGACATGGTTCGGGAAATGAACAAACTGGGCATGATTGTTGATGCCGCGCACCTGGCCCCGCGGGGATTTTATGATTTGCTTGATGCAGCGTCGGCGCCTTTTGTTGTCACACATGCTAACGCAAAAGCAGTCTGTGATCACAGACGAAATCTTGATGACGATCAACTGCGCGCCCTGCAGGAGCAGGGAGGCGTGGTGGGACTGACATATTATCCACCCTTTGTACATAGAAGCGGCCTGGCTTCTTTGGATGATTTACTGGATCACTTTTGCCATATAGCGGAACACATCGGTACAGACGTCCTGGCTCTTGGTTCGGATTTTGACGGGATCCCTGAGAGTGTCCGGGGGCTTGACGACGTTTCCCTGCTGCCAAACCTTACGGAGGGCCTGTTAAAACGCGGATTTAGCAGTAGTGAAATAAAGAATATTCTCGGTGGCAATTTTTTACGTGTTTTGCGGACAGTTTTGAAATAGGAGGATGTGCAATGACGGTCACTGCTGATTTACATGTTCACACAACCGCAAGCGACGGAATGCTGTCCCCACGTAATGTGGTTGCCCGGGCATCAGAAACCGGACTTTCTGCCGTTGCCGTTACAGACCACGACTCTGCAGGAGGAATCGCTGAAGCCCTTGAGGCAGGTGCTGCGTATCAAGTCAATGTGATTCCGGGGATTGAACTCAGCACGGAATGTGAGGATCATGAGATACACATTCTGGGGTTCTATATTGACCATACAGATACACATTTACTTTCACTTTTAAATGATCTGCAGACCAGCCGTTTTACACGGGCAGAAAAAATGGTGGAGAAACTGGCATCCCTGGGATATAGAATTGAAATGAATGCTGTACTGCGCCATGCAGGTGATGCGGCACCCGGCAGGCCGCACATCGGCAGAGCCCTGGTGGAAAAGGGGTATTTACCCAGTGTGACAGATGCGTTTGAATCATTGATTGGGTTTAGAATGCCGGCTTATGTGGAGCGGTTTAAGCTGACACCTCAACAGGCAATTCAGGCAATTCATCAAGCCGGCGGTATTGCAGCCTGGGCCCATCCCGGACTGGTTGGAGATGATTCATTTTTGGAATTGTTTCTCTCCTGCGGCCTCGACGGCCTTGAGGCGTATCACCCCGACCATTCTGCTGCAAAATCTGAATACTATAGGCAACTTGCTAAAAACAAAGGCCTTGTTATCTGCGGGGGCTCAGATTTCCACGGTGGAGAGAGAGCCCGTGAACTTGGCCATTGCGGGCTCAATAAAGAAGAATTTACAGAGTTTTTAACGGTTTCCCACAGCCGTTGACGTAAAATTCTGAACATAAAAAAGGATTTTTTATTGCTTTGGCGAATTAATATATAAAATGTGACAATGAAAATACCAATAATATGGGTATTTTTTTTTAGCTAAAACCTTCAGGGGGGAACCGTGAAAGAAAAGAGTCGGACGTCTATCTCAATCAACAAGGAATGGTGCAAAAAATGTGGTATTTGCACAACATTTTGTCCCAAAAATGTACTGGAAATCGGTGAAGACGGGAAGCCCTATGTAAAAGACCCGGAAGCCTGCATTGGTTGCGGGCTTTGTGAGTTGCGCTGTCCCGAATTTGCTATCAAACTGGAGGAGAAAAACAATGACTAAACCCAGGCGGCTCATGCAGGGAAATGAAGCGTGTGCGGCCGGGGCACTCTACGCCGGCCTTGATTTTTTTGCCGGTTATCCGATTACCCCATCAACCGAAATCGCTGAAATTCTTGCCTCCCGTTTGCCGGAAAACGGTGGACGATTTATTCAGATGGAAGACGAAATCTCGAGTATTGCTGCCTGTATCGGAGCATCTGTAACCGGTGCGAAAGCAATGACCACAACCAGCGGCCCCGGCTTCAGCCTGATGCAGGAGAACCTGGGCTACGCCATTATGACAGAAACTCCCTGTGTGGTAGCAAATGTACAGCGGCTTGGTCCAAGCACGGGCGGCCCTACATCACCGTCTCAGGGAGATGTTATGCAAGCGCGCTGGGGTACACACGGCGACCACGAGATGGTTGTACTCACACCCGCCAGTGTTGAGGAAACGTTTACGCTAACGGTAAAAGCTTTCAATATCGCAGAATACCTCAGAACGCCTGTGATTTTACTATTGGACGAAACCATTGCTCATATGCGCGAAGGCGCTGCCCTTCCTGAGCCTGGTGAAATCGAAGTCATTTCCCGCAGCAACCCCGCGGCATCAAAAAAGGATTACAAACCATTTAAGCCGGGACTGAATCTGGTACCGACGCCCGCTCCGTTTGGAACAGGCTACCGCTATCATATCACGGGCCTGTATCACGATGAAACAGGGTTTCCAACAGCCCAGCCTCAGGCGATTGAAAAACTGATCCTCAGGCTGCGGGATAAAATCCAGAAGAATATGGAGCCGTTTGTTTTCTATGAAACCCATCTGACAGACGATGCGGATACAATTGTCATCTCTTATGGGGGGAGTGCCCGGCCGGCTAAAACAGCAGTTGAGGAAGCGCGTAAATCAGGGATTCGGGCCGGATTACTCAGGCTGATTACCCTTTGGCCGTTTCCTGAGCATATTGTCAGGCAAATCTGTGCCGACGCGAAAACTGTAATTACAGCCGAAATGAACCTCGGACAAATTTCAGGAGAAGTCAGGCGGGCCCTGTACGGCAGTGAGCGGGTTAAGTCCGTCACCCATATTGACGGAACTTTAATTCCGCCTCAGAAAATACTCTCTGCGGTCAGGGAGGCACAACATGAATAAAAACGCCAATATTCATAAGTATTTACGTCTCGATAAATATCCTACCATCTGGTGTGCAGGGTGTGGCAACGGCCAGGTTTTGGGAGCCCTTCTGCGGGCTATAGACACGCTAAAGCTTGATCAGGACAAAGTTGTGGTCGTATCCGGCATTGGCTGCTCATCACGTGCATCCGGTTACCTGGACTTCAACACCATGCATACAACCCACGGCAGGCCGCTGGCCTTTGCCACTGGAATTAAACTGGCCAATCCCGACCTGCATGTTATCGTTCTTGCAGGAGACGGTGATACAACAGCTATTGGCGGTAATCATTTAATTCATGCCGCCAGGCGGAATATCGGCATCACCACGGTTATCTTCAACAACGGTATTTACGGTATGACAGGCGGACAGTGCTCCCCGATGACGGGAAAAGGCTGCAAAGCAACAACAGCGCCCCTGGGGAACCTGGACACGCCGTTTGATATTTGTGAATTAGCCCGGGCGGCAGGTGCCACGTTTGTAGCGCGCGGCGTAACATACGCTCCGGTAAAACTGGAAGCGATGATGACGAAAGCTCTTGAACATAACGGCTTTTCCGTTATCGATTGTATTACCCAGTGCCCCACATATTACGGGCGCCTAAACAAAATGGGGAAAGCCGTTGATATGCTGGAATGGCAAAAAGAGCACACCATTACACTGGAAAAGGCACAATCTTTGCCGCCGCATACCCTTAAAGAAAAAATTATAACCGGCATCTATGTAAACAAACTGCGCGGTGAATACACTGAACGCTACCGCAAGCTGCATAATCAGTGCGGGAAGGACGAGAGCCGTGATTAAAAAAGAAGTCCGTTTGTCCGGCTCGGGTGGCCAGGGGATGATTCTTGCCGGCGTCACGCTGGCCGATGCAGCGATTAAAGCCGGATTTAACGCTGTTCAGACACAGTCATACGGTCCGGAAGCAAGGGGGGGAGCAAGCCGCGCCGAGGTGATTATCAGTGACCAGCCGGTGGACTATCCCAAAGTCAGTTCACCGGATATATTTCTGGCTTTAACTTCGGAATCATACGGTAAATATTGCAATGATATCCGCTCTGACGGAATTATTATTATTGATGAAACTTTGCAGGCCACAGATTGCCCTGAAGATGCTCTGTCACTGCCCATTGTCGCCAAAGCCAGGGAGGCAGGACTGGAAATTACCGCCAATATGGTTGCTCTTGGTGTACTGGGAGCGCTCCTGAAAGACGTACTGGATAAGGATTATTTAATTGAAGCCATCAATGAACGTGTCCCTTCCGGAACAGCCAAAATGAATATTCAGGCTTTTCAGAATGGATACGCTATGATAAAATAAAAGGAACTGTGAGGTGATGACGGCCGTCTGATTCAGGTAACAAAGAGAAAACGATTACGCTGTGTTGGGAGGAGTACAAAACATGGAAAACCTTCGTTTAGGTCTTGAAATCATGGTCATCGGCTTTGCTGTTGTCATGGCGACCTTATACCTCTTGTATCTAATTTTACTTGGTTTCAGCCGCTGCTGCGCAAGGCCGGCTAAACCTGAACCCCGGAAAGAAACAGTTCCGACACCGCCTTCTTCGGTGTTAAGTGAGGTAACCACAGCCCCTGTTGCCGCTGCTGTCAGTGAGCAATCTTTCGGGACGGCCCCCGAAATCATTGCCGCTATTACGGCCGCTGTTTCTGCGTGCCTGGAAGTGTCTTCCGATCAATTTAAAATTCTTGCGGTACAACCTGCGCCATCCGGTCATAACAGCAGTACGTCCAACTGGGCTGTTATGGGCAGAAAAAGACTCATGGAAAAGCGCCAGGATATAGGTATGTTTAGAAGGGAGAGGAGATAATGAAGAAGTTTCGAGTCACTGTAGACGGTCAGGCATATGATGTTGCTGTTGAGGAATTGGGTGCAGGTGCTTCGGTAGCAAAACCGGCTCCGCAGCCTGTTTCAGCTCCCAGGCCCGCAGCCGCTGCTCCGGCACCGGCACCAAAAGTTGCACCGGCACCAAAAGCTGCTCCGGCGCCAAAAGCCGCTCCGGCCGCACCGAAGGCTGCTGCACCCGCGGGAGGAAACTCGGTTAGTGCTCCCATGCCCGGTGTTGTCCTGAATGTTCTCGTGAGTGAAGGGCAGGAGGTAGCAGCCGGTGATGTGTTGTTGATTCTTGAAGCAATGAAAATGGAGAATGAGGTGACTGCACCGGCAGCCGGTACCGTCAAAGAATTAGCTGTAGCAAAAGGTGCCAGCGTAAATACCGGCGATTTAATGGTCGTCATTGAATAAGGGGGGACGACCATGATTGATAAACTGATGATTTTTGTCCAGGGTACAGGCTTTTATGCAATGACATTCCCACAGCTCTTGATGATTATCATTGCAGGCGCCCTGCTTTACCTGGGAATCGTAAAAAAATATGAACCCTTGCTCCTTGTCCCCATCGGCTTCGGTGCACTGCTGGTAAACCTACCGCTTGCCGACGTGATGAACGCCCCTGTTTACCAGAACGGGGAAATGGCTTCAGCAGGCGGACTGCTCTATTACTTCTACCAGGGAATTAAGCTGGGAATTTTCCCACCGCTGATTTTCCTGGGTATAGGTGCCATGACGGATTTCGGGCCGCTAATTGCCAACCCGAAGACGCTTCTGTTGGGTGCAGCCGCACAGTTTGGTATTTTTGCCACA
This sequence comes from Bacillota bacterium, assembly GCA_033549345.1. Lineage (GTDB taxonomy): Bacteria > Bacillota > Dethiobacteria > Dethiobacterales > Dethiobacteraceae > JAWSUT01. The sequence continues at coordinate 40,324 of JAWSUT010000023.1, forward strand.
CTAATCGGTGCCATGCTGCTGGGGTTTTCGCCCCAGGCAGCCGGAGCAATCGGCATTATCGGCGGTGCAGATGGCCCCACGGCCATTTATACAGCGTCGAAACTGGCACCTGACCTACTGGGGTCTGTGGCGGTTGCCGCCTATTCCTATATGGCCCTGGTACCAATTATCCAGCCGCCGATTATGAAGCTTTTTACCAACAAAGCGGAACGGGAGATTGTGATGGAACAGCTCCGTCCCGTGTCAAAAACAGAACGTGTGCTTTTCCCGATAATCGTAGTTACGCTTTGCGGCCTGCTGCTGCCGCCGGCCATTCCACTGCTGGGGATGCTCATGCTTGGCAACCTGTTCCGTGAAAGCGGCGTAACGGATCGTCTGAGCAAGTCGGCGCAAAACGAACTGAACAATATTATTGTTATTATGCTTGGTGTGGCTGTAGGTGCATCCGCCAGCCATGACAAGTTCCTGACACCTGCCACACTGAAGATTATTGCGCTGGGTCTGGTGGCCTTTGCCATCGGTACAGCTGCCGGTGTCCTGATGGGTAAACTGATGTGCAAGCTTAGCGGCGGCAAGGTTAACCCGCTGATTGGTTCTGCCGGGGTATCGGCCGTACCGATGGCCGCACGTGTGTCCCAGGTTGTGGGACGAGAAGCGAATCCAAACAACTACCTGCTGATGCACGCCATGGGGCCCAATGTGGCCGGTGTGATCGGCTCGGCCATTGCTGCCGGTATCTTACTTTCCCTGCTCGGCTAAAATGGTAAAATACTTTTCCTGAACCACAAAAAAGAACCTCACAACTGGCGTTTGTTTGGTCTAAAGTAAACTGAGCCATTTACCTTAGACTGTCTGCCGTTTGTGAGGTTCGTTTTTATTTTCTCCCCGATTACACTTTCTATACCTGATAACTCACTCTTTTTTTAAAAAGCATCTAGAAAAATAAGACAATCATACTTGAGGATTTTAATCAATATGATAAGAGAAGCAGTGCTTTTAAAGTGAGGGTGAGGAAATGACGTCAAACAAAAAAAATATTCCGCGCTGGCTGCTTATTGCTGCCTGGGTGACAGCAGTTGCTTTACTGTTCGTCACGGCAGATTATGGTTACCACAGTAACCGGATTTATAGTGGTGTGTACATAGACGAGCTTGATGTTGGCAAAAAGACGAAAGAAGAAGCCCTTAACCTGCTGGCTGAAGCAATGGAAAAAGAGGATTTGGCTTGGAAGAAAGTCAGATTTGCTTACGATAATAATACTTGGGAATTACCTTTTTCTCAAATCGGCGCAGCGCCGGACCTGGAAGGGACCATTGAGGAAGCATTTCAAACCGGAAGAGAAAAAATCCATCTTTTCCGTTATCCAAAACGCATTACCCTGGCACGCTCCAAAACGTCGGTGACCCCGCTTATGGTCACAGATATGGTATCATTTCGCGCGGCCATGGAGAATATCGCAGCGGATGTTCTGAAAGAGCCTGAAAATGCGGTATTTATCCTTAGTGAGGACAAAAAAAGTGTGGATATTATCCCGGATATGCCGGGTCGGGAAATGGATTTTGCCGCTACGTATGATTCTCTACAGTCATCTTTGGCCGGCTACCCGAATCTGGACACTGTTACGGTATCGGTAAGAGAAGTGGAAGCCCAGTGGACAGCTCAAGATCTCGAAAGCCTTAATGTCCGGGAAGAAGTTTCTTCCTATAGTACAGCACTTTCAGGCAGCAATGCGAACCGTATGGAAAACATCCGTTTGGCTGCCGGTGCTCTTGACGAAACACTCATTCTGCCCGGCGGAGAGTTTTCATTTAACGAGTCAGTTGGCGACACCACGGCAGAACAGGGATATAAACCTGCGCCCGTTATTCTCAGTGGTGAAATAGCTGAAGGGGTGGGCGGCGGTGTCTGTCAGGTTTCATCCACTCTCTACAACGCTGTTTTACTGGCGGATATAGCTATTACGCAAAGGAGAAACCATAGCCTGCGTGTAGCCTATTTGCCTCCCGGCCTCGATGCCACTGTAGCCTACGGGGTCATTGACCTGAAATTCCATAATGACCGCAGCCATGCCATTTGGATGCGTACATTTATCGAACGCGGAAAGTTAACTGTGAGCCTGTACGGCAGTCCGATCCCCGGTCAGGAAGTTAAGGTTGTGACGCAAAATGTAACCAAGATTCCACCCGGAGAGAAAGTTACAAAGACGGCCGAGTTGCCCATGGGTGTGCGAGAAAAAATAAAAGAAGGCCAACCCGGCTACCGGGTCACTGTCTGGCGCATAACAACACTAAACGGCGAAGAAATCAAGAGGGAAAAAATTTCGGAAGATACATATAAAGCCGTCCCGGCGGAATTTAGGGTCGGTACCGCTGAAATACCGGCATCAACTGACAGCGGGGAAGAACAAGAGAACGAAAACGGGCCTGAAGGGGAGCAGGAAAACAGGGAGGGGGAAGCGAACCAGTAAACGGGTGATAATCATGACAATACAAATCTATGCCCTGGGTGACTCAATCACCTACGGGTTTCCGTATGGCCCGCAGTATTCCTGGGTCAGGCTGGTCTCGCAGAAACTGGATATAAACATTGATAATGGCGGTGTAAACGGTGATACCACCACATTTATGCTGCACCGGCTGCCATCGGCTCTCGCCGGTCAGCCGTCCCACCTGATACTCCTTGGCGGGGTAAATGACGCATACTGGGGACAACCTTTAAAAACTGTTTTACAAAATACAGAGCAAATATGCGGCAGCTGTATGGAGAAAGGGATTCAACCAATAATAGGGCTGCCCACCCCGGTGGAAGAGCCCCAGGTGGAAGCGCTGCTTGCAGACTACCGTGCTTCTTTTGCGGATTTTGCCCGTAGGGAGAAAATCTCAGTGATTCCGTTTCATCAGGCATTTCTGGCACGGGACGGACGGTTTAAAACTGAACTGACCACAGATGGCTGTCATCCCAACATAGACGGGTATGAAGCCATGGCTGAAGTTGTCGAGCGTGTCTTACCCGGACTTTTATACTAACTGCAAACTCCGCCCAAGGCGGAGTTTGGTTTGTTAAGTAAATTGTCTGGCGGAAAAGCGATTCATTTGATATACTAGAGAAGCGAACACACATTCGGGGGAAGAAAACAATGCGAAAAATTATACACGTCGATATGAACGCATTCTATGCTTCCTGTCACCAGGCAGATAATCCGGCCTTACGCGAAAAACCGCTGCTTGTGGCAGGGGATCCGCAGAAACGCCACGGCATTATTCTTACTGCATCCTATGAAGCGCGTCGTTTCGGCGTAAAAACAGCTATGCCGGTCTGGCAGGCAAAAAAACTTTGTCCCCAGGCGGTCTTTATCCGCCCGGATCACAACCTTTACCGGCAGTATTCGGAAAAAATCCTGGCCATCATGCGGTGCTATTCACCTCTTGTGGAGCCATTCTCCATTGACGAAGCCTGGCTTGACCTAACCGGCTCGTCGCGACTTTTTGGCCCCGTGGAAGAAATAGGCCGCCAACTGCAAGCACAAATCCTAACCGAACTGGGCATACCCTGCTCTGTAGGCATTTCCGCCAATAAGTTTCTGGCAAAAATGGCCTCGGAACGGCAAAAACCCAACGGGTTCACACTGCTCTGGCCAAAAGATGTGCCGACAGTTCTCTGGCCGCTGCCCGTGGAAGAACTGGTGGGTGTCGGCCGGAAACTTGCTCCCGCACTGCGGGAAATGGGCATACATACCGTGGGCCAGCTGGCAGAGATGCCCGTGCGGCTTTTGGTCAGCCGTTTTGGTATTGTTGGCGAAGCGCTGCAGCATCTTGCAAACGGCAGGGATGATGCGCCGGTTGATCCAAATGTCTTTGATACAGTTAAATCAGTGGGGCATTCACTCACATTGCCGCGGGACATAAATGACCCTGAGGACGTGGCCTGTGTGCTGCTCAATCTCAGTGAGCGTGTCGGGCGGCGTCTGCGTCACGGCGGCTATATGGCCAGAACGGTGACACTCACAGTCAAAGACCAAAATTTTGTCAGTGCAACCCGTTCACGCACACTGCACGAACCCACCAGCCTGACGGAGGTCATCTACGGTACAGCGCTGGATATTTACCGGACACAGTTTGAACCCTGGCGAAAAGCCCGCTTGCTGGGAGTCAGCGTATCCAAACTGCTCCCGCGTGATGCCGGCTGTCAGCTGTCTTTCTGGGATGCCACCGGGGAAAGACTGGACCGGCTCACCCGAACCGCCGATGAAATCCGGGACCGGTTCGGAGACGGGTCATTGTGTCGTGCCCGGTTATGCAGGAAAAAGGAAGAGACGAAGGACTCAGATGGCGCGGTGGCCGAGTCCGATGGCGACTTCATTTAGGTGGAGAAGCCCGATAGCAAAAAAGATAGCCACAGCAATATGGTCACCTTTTCTGGCTATCCCGACTTTGCCGCCTACATTGAGGCCGATAGCTTTGGGCATAATCTGTGAAAGCGCCTCACGGGCGGCGCCCGCCACACCGCCTTCGGACTGGTGGGAACCCTCAATTACACCTTCACGCTTGGCGGCCACCACAGCACGTTCCACCACTTTTTGCACCGATGTGAGAAATTCCCCGCCGTAATCCACGGCTGTGGCTTTAATTCCTTCTGCAGCCAGTTGGGCTTTTAACTCGCGTTCCACATCTCTGTCGGCAGAGAGGGCCAGCCGTATGGCGGCTGCCGCAATCGTTTTACTTTCCAGTTGGCTCATGAATAAACGCCTCTTTTCCGTACCATAGTTAGAACTTACTGAATAAGCCATAATTTTATCCACTTTAATTATAGCGAATGGCAGAAAAGAAAACAAGCGGACGAGAGTCCGCCTGTGTATGTAGAAAAGGAGTATGTTTACTTGAAATAACGGTCCAAAAGACCCTGTAGAGCACGGGCATGCCGGGCTTCGTCACGGCTTGACTCATCAAGCACATCATGTGCATGGTCAATACCGGCGTCTTTGGCTTTAACGGCCGCTTCGCGCTTCCCTTTATTGGCTTCAATTTCACCTTTGAGCATTTTCTCGATGTTTTCTTTGGTGCTGGTCGATATTCTGCCCGAAAGTTCGGCAAAGAGAGCTGCATGCTGCGCTTCTTCCATGGCAATTTCCTTTAAGACCGTAGCAACTTCGGGATATCCTTCACGCTGCGCCTGCCGGGCCATGGCCAGATAAATGCCCACTTCCCAGGTCTCACCTTTAAACTCGTTGCCGACATCGTCAATGACACATGTACCTTTGCAAATACCGATTTTGTTTTCATTAACCAGATCCATCACTCATCACTCTCCAATCAATAATTATTACTGATATACCATTTATATCGCAGAAAATAATACCTGTCAATCAGGCAGCGCAACTTATAATTATCTGTTAAGAAAGATTTTGCAGAAGGGACTCAAGCTTTTCTTTTGCAAAACCGATGACAACTTCGCCGTTTACCGTGACCACAGGCGCAGCCTTTTGCCCGGAGATATGCCACATTTCCTCAAACGCGTTTCTGTCCTGTGTGATGTTATATTCACGGTAAGGCAGGTCTCTTTGTGAAAGAAACTCTTTCACATCCTGGCAGCCACCTCAGTATTTGCCTGCAGAATAGAACGTAATTGTGGGCGTTGTCATCCTGAACCTCCTTAGAGATTATTAATTAATCTTGCTTTTCCCGTTTTTTTTGGGTTGACCAACCCAAAAGGTCGTAAAACACTCAATAGCGTGCTGCGCCTTCAATAATCAGAAAAGTGCCGGCTAGTATACTCACCGCAGCACCAACATAGCTGCCGGGGAAAACGCGCAGTACACCCAGGGCAAACAGAATGCTACCGACGATAATGCGAATCATCATGTCGGTTCTGCCAACATTTTTCTTGTGTCTGATCAGATACATAAAAAAACCTCCCGTTTTAGTATTTGTCGGCGGGAGGTTTTTATGCTACAGCAGTGATACAAGTAAATTGATGACAAAGTTATGAACAATGCCAAGGACAATAATAGCGATAATCGGCGACAGATCAAAGGGTAAACCTGTTTTTGGCATTAGGCGGCGAATAGGCCCCAAAATTGGCTCCGTGCCTTCATAGAGTATGCTCAGCAGAGGATGATTGGGGTTATGCGGAATCCAGGAGAGAATGACCCGTACAAGGATCAGCCATCTCAGGATCGTGAAAAACAGATTTGCTATTGGTATTGCCTGTTCCACAAAACCAACTCCTTGTGTAATTTCAAATTCTATTGTACCACAGGGAGCGAAATATTGGTAGTTCAGAGTTTATCGTCGGAGTGTAATAATACCCGCTCTGCGTGAATTCTTTTACCGTCACTCTCGGGTCTTTGACATATGATGAAAAAAATTTTAAAAAGCACTAAATCTTGAAAACATTACGCACTTTTTGGTGTTAATAAAAAATCCCGCAGGCCTTTAAAATCAAGGCGTTGCAGGATTTTTTGTTTTATCAAGTGTCAAATACGGGATTGTACCACAGGGAGCGAAATATTGGTAGTTCAGAGTTTATCGTCGGAGTGTAATAATACCCGCTCTGCGTGAATTCTTTTACCGTCACTCTCAAAGCGGTAAACATCTTCCACCTGGGCACGTTCTGAAACAAGCAAATCTGCCACATCTGTCAGCACCATATCAGAAAATCGGGCAGCAATGCCGCAGGAAGAAGAGATAACTCTGGGAACCGGAATCATCTTCACCTCAAGACCTTCACTTTGCAGGAGCTTTTCGAACCGCAGCGCCTGAGAGACAGAATAAAATGTTGCTACGTAATAGTTTTCCAACAAAAGCTACACCTTCCCGGAACATTAATTTTGGAACGTACGGTAACCTGCCCTGCAATCCTGCGTCCAAAACCCGGGGTCAGGTTTAACTTCTTTAATTCTATTATCATAACAAAATTAATTTCCGCTCACAAGTAGCTGTTACCGATAATACAAGCTAAGAGCATTGATATTACCTATGACCTTGGAATCACATATTATTCGTCTATGGTAAACCAATTATGAGGCAGGATTTATAAGAACAAATTGCGAACAATATTACAGCAGAGAGGGCGTGATTACTTGGAATTCTACCAGTTGGAAGCATTTGTGATGGTGGTGGCAAACAAATCATTTTCCCGTGCCGCCGAAAACCTGTATTTAAGCCAACCCACAGTAAGCGCCCATGTCAAAAGCCTGGAGAAAGAACTGGGCCTGCCGCTGTTTGACCGTGGTAAAAATGAGCTGATCACAACGCCGGCCGGAGAAACTCTCTACCGTTACGCCCGTGATTTACTTGATTTACGTGCTACGACTTTTACGGAGATTCAGTCTGTTCAAAAAGTGGTCGAAGAAAAGATTACCGTAGCCGCCAGTTCCGTACCCTGCCAGTATCTGCTTCCAAAAGCGGCCGCTGCTTTTGAAAAACAGTTTCCCGGTGTCTCTGTTTCACTCCGCCAGGAAAACTCTCGAAAAGCCTGTGAAGATGTTTTTAACTACCACTGCCCCCTGGGTGTTGTCGGGGAGAAGATTCCGCTGCCGCGGCTGGTATTTCAGCCCATTATGACCGATGAGCTGGTGGTGGCCATTCCCCGCCGCGATGAATATCGTATGCTGACAATGAAGGATTCATTGCATGTGTCCGATTTGGCAGGGTATAAGATGCTCCTGCGGGAGCCCGGCTCCGGGACACGCTCCCGTTTTGAGGAGGAACTGCAAAAAACCGTGCATTCTCTGGAACTGACGGATGTGACCGTCTATGACAATCAGGAAACGATCAAACAGGCTGTGCGCCAGGGATTGGGACTGACCGTTATTTCCCGCTACGTGGTGGAAGACTATGAAGAGTTTGGGCTGCTCGTCACACGGCCACTGGAGGGGATGAATCTGAAACGGGATTTTTATCTTGTGTACCATGAGAAACGCATACTGTCGCCGGCATCCAAGGCGCTTCTGACCTTTGTCCAAAACTTTGTAACCGGGGAGGAAAAAGCATGAGAGAGGTTTATGCCGACCATGCGGCAACCACATACCCGCGACCAGGAGAAGTGGTGGAGGCTATGACAGCATTCATGACGGAAATTGGCTGCAGCCCCGGGCGTGGTGGTTACCGGCGTGCCCTGGATGCATCCCGCATGGTCTATGATGCCCGAGTCCTTCTAGCCGGATTTTTCTCCGTGCCGCAGCCGGAGCAGATTCTTTTCACTCCCAGCATTACATATTCGCTCAACCTGGTCATCAAAGGGCTGCTGCAGCCGGGTGACCATGTTCTGATTTCTTCCATGGAGCATAATGCCGTCGTCAGGCCTCTTTCCCGCCTGGCGGCCAAAAGTGGCGTCAGGGTGGAAAAGCTGCCCTGCAGCTCTGACGGTACCCTGGATCCATCACATGTCAGGGGTGCTCTGCGCCCTGAAACACGGCTTGTGGTACTTACCCATGCTTCCAATGTAACCGGGACAATGCTTCCCGTATACGAGGTGGGAGAAATGCTGGCCGGTACAAATACCCTGTATTGTGTCGACGCTGCCCAGACGGCCGGGACAGAGCCGGTTGACTTCTCCGCACTGCACTGCGATTATCTGGCTTTTACGGGGCATAAGGGACTTTTGGGCCCACCGGGAATCGGCGGCCTTTGCATCAGTGACCGCGCTGCCGCCGTGACTTCACCGCTTGTTGAAGGGGGGACAGGAAGTCGTTCTGAAGATGAAAACCAGCCGGAATTTCTGCCTGACAAGTTTGAAAGCGGGACACAAAATGTACCCGGTATCGCCGGGCTGGCGGCCGGTGTCCGTCTGCTAACAGAGCTGGGCCTTGATTCTGTTAAGAAACAAAAACGTGACCTGACGGCAACGTTCCTCAGTGGCCTTGGCGAAATTCCGGAGATTTCAGTCTACGGCACAAAAGATGTGGAGAGCAGTGTGTCAACGATTTCTGTAAATATGACAGATCTGGATAACGGGGATCTGAGCTTTATGCTTGAACAGGCCTACGGCATCATGACCCGATCCGGGCTGCACTGTTCACCGCTTGCCCATCGGACCATAGGTTCTTTTCCCGAGGGCACACTGCGCTTTTCCTTTGGCTATAAGAACACACCTGATGATATAAACACCATACTCGGCGCACTGCGGGAAATCGCAGCGGAGAGATAGACGAGGGGGAGGACGACATGAAAGAACTGGAACAAAAAATCATCGATTATATTCGCGACCACAATATAGAAGCAAAACATCTTAGCTTTGATGTTTCCTGCCACTCCGTTGACGAGGCTGCGGAGGCCGCCGGTGCATCGGCTAAGGAATTTGTGAAAAACATCTGCCTGGTGGACCCTGCAGGAGGAATAGCCGTTGCCATCGTCCGCGGGTGTGACCGTGTATCCACGAAAAAGGCTGCCAAAATTTTGGGAGTAAAAAAAACACGCATGGCCACTCCTGACGAAATACTCGAAAATACCGGATTCCCCTGCGGAGGCACTCCGTCCTTTGGTTTTAACTGCAATTTTCTGATTGATGAAAAAGTGTTGGATATGCCGGTCGTTTATACAGGCGGCGGTTCTCAAACGTCCCTGGTCAAAACCACACCCAAGGCACTCATAACTGCTAATAATGCTGATATCGTCGATCTGACCAAAGACTGATTTTTTTTGCATCCCCCCGGAACATTTTCCTTTTTGTGTACGTCGAATAGTTATAGATCACAGAAAGGGGTTTTACACATGAAGAAATGGTTACCGTTCGTTGTTCTCACACTCGTCCTGACACTGGCCCTGGCCGGAGTGGCAGCCGCCGCCGTCACAGAAGAGCCGCTGGTGCTTGAGGAAGGAGAAGTGGGGATCACATCCGTTCCAGATGAGCCGGTTGAGCACGTTGCTGAGGAAGGCGAAGAAGGCGAACCTGCTGACAATTTCGTTGAAGAACCGACTCTCGACGTGGTGGGCGAAGGAATTGAAGGTGAAGTTACAATCACAGGCACAAATGAAGAGATTTATGCAAGCGGCCCCTCACTTGGTGACGGAATTGACAATCTCAAACCCGGCGCCACTGAGCAAACCAACTATGTTCCCTATGTCGCAGGCGGTGGCGTTCTCCTTCTTGCACTGGCGTTTGTATCTCTCCGGAAAAAAACTGCACATGCAAAGTAGCTAAACAAAGACGCCGATTCGGCGTCTTTTGCATATCCGGGACCTATCTTGCCGCATACTAAGACAAAGGAGTGGATGCGTATGGACAAAGACAGAGCAGAGCAAATTCTGCAGTCTCCCGATCCAATTGATGTCGTTTATCGTGGCAAGCCGGTCTGGATCGAAGGTGTAGGAGAAGATACAGCCAATGTAACTGTCATGGGTACCTGCAGGACCATGGATGTTCCGTTTGAAGATTTACGAGAAAATAATTTTCTGGGACCGCATTAAAAAAGGGCGCAAACGCGCAATGTCATTAACTTAAGGTATATAGCTCACAAATAAAAAGCAACCCGCATCCACTTGGAATGGGGTTGCTTTTTTAAGTATGGACTTGACTGATTTAGAGCGACTTAAACTAGGGTATTGTTTATTCATGTAGGGAACGGGGCATAAACTAATAGCTTCTTTTTTTTGTAGTCGGATATTTTATGATAGGATACTTTTTTTTGCGCTGGAATCGTCGTCCTTCTCTAACTGGAACAAGATTCCGAGCTATACCTTGGATGATATCTTCAAAAATGGCCCCTCTTTTTTCAGGATCTTCTTGTAAAGCCATGCGGATTAAGTCATCCTTGATGATGCCAATGGCCAGGTTCAAGTTTATACTCATTTTGTGTTTATAGTGCTTGTCCCTATTTTTACCCTGCTGTTCCTTTTCTGCATCTCGAAGCATATCTTGGGTGAGATTGTACAAATAGATGGTTGACAAAATATCTTGTTCTAC
>JAWSUT010000024.1:0-48149 GCA_033549345.1 Bacillota bacterium
AGCTAATAAAATGCCTGTGCTACCTCAATGATAACATGAGCATTTTTAAAAAACAGCGTACAACGCAAATGGCTTATTCTATTTTTTACATTGTAAAAAAAAGGCGAATACTGATATAATAGAGAAGGTTTGACAAATTACAGGCAGGTGCTTTAAATGAAACAAAAACAGCGACTAACAATATTTCTTATAGTCATCACTTTATTTGCTGCTGCAGTTGGTTGGGCCTGGTCCGTCTGGGTTCGCGTCCATGACAACCCGCCGCCTCCTGTGGACTACGTACCGCCGGATGATATTGTTGAACCCGAACCGGATAAAAACATTACTAATATTCTGCTGTTGGGAGTTGACCAGATAGGGAATGAGCCTGGCCGGGCAGACAGTATTATTGTGATGAGCATAAATGAAGACACGGATGAAGTTGCTTTGATCTCCATTCCCCGTGATTCGCGCGTAGAAATACCCGGGCACGGAATGGATAAAATAAATCATGCCATGGCTTACAAGGGCCAGATATCTCTGATGAAGTCGACTGTAGAGACACTCCTGGGTGTCAAAATTGACCACTATGTTTACACTAATTTCACCGGATTTACCCGGATTGTCGATATCCTTGGTGGTGTAACCGTTAACGTGGAGCGTCCCATGGTTCATGAGGCAGTATACAGCCCGTCTATCAATCTTTCTCCCGGAGAGCAGCGCCTGAGTGGTGAACAGGCTTTGGGTTATGTCCGCTTTCGTGGTGATGCACAGAGGGACTTCGGGCGCATGGAGAGGCAGCAGAAATTCCTCAAAGCACTGGCCAACGAAGTGTTACAGGCGAAAACGGTGCTAAAACTACCACAGCTTCTGGAAGAGACAGCACGTCATCTGCGTACCGACATGACCATTCCCGAGCTTCTGGATTTTGCCAGACGGGCGAATAGTATTAACATGGATGAAGTGACAGCCGTGGTTCTACCGGGCCGGAACGTCAATATCAACGGTATCGCCTATGTAGATTTGGACAAAGATGTTCTGGCGGAAACCATCCGGCGTTATCTTCGCTGGGAGGAAGACAATAGTACCAATGCAAATAAATAAAAAGAAAGGCAGATGCCTTTCTTTTTTACCGTATAAAACATATATTTTTCCTGCATCCATTTATGTAAATTAATGGTGGTTGATTGAGGCAGGAAGTGGCTCTGTTCCGCCGAATAGTATTTTAATGCTTTTAATTATGATGAGGTGACACATGAGAAGGATACTTGTGTTTTTAATTATATTATCTGTCCTTTCAGGCGGCTTCCTGGTGGCTCGAAGCGATTTGGTTGAGTACCGTCACCGGGGTGTGGAAATTGCCGTGGACTTTATTGATGTACAGGGTCTTGCCCTGGAAGCGGTTGTGACCGAGGAAGAAATACTTTCCCGCTTAAAAGATCTGGGTGCCACCGCCGTAGGTTTACGGGAAGCGTCCGTAGCCCGCTACCGCCGCGAAGGATCATTGGCTGTTATTCAGGGTGGGGAACTGTTCAATGCCTGGCGTACTACAGGCACAGTTCATCCCCGTCTTGCCGAACTGCTTGAACAGGGTGAAGTGTCTGCCAATGCAGTTTATCTGGTGACAGATGACCCAGAGCTTGCAGACCGACTGCGTCACAAAGCCCAATTAAAGCTGGAAAAGCCGGTGCGCACATTCTATCACAGCGCACCGTATGTTGTCGAAATTATGGAAGACTTAAACAGGGTGCTCAGGCTGCGTATCGGCCTGGATTCCCGTGATGTGCAGTTGGCTCAAAACGCAGGCCTGCGCATTGTCCCCCGCCCTGATAACATGTTCTTAAATAATCGTGCGGCGGTGAAGGAAACAATGGAAGAATTCCTTTCTCTGCCCCGGGAGATGCTCTCTGCCGTGATCTTTGAAGGGACGGATGTCACCGGTTTTGCTGAGTATATCCCTGCCACTGCGGAAGTGCTCAATGAAGCGGGTATCCCCTTTGGTATCGTCGAATACAATCCCCGTCCTGACGGTGCACTCAGTCTGGCATCGCAAACGGACAATGCCGTGGTACTGGTTCACTCCAACTGGCCGCGGGAAACCGTCCAGGCCATTGTGAATTCAGCAAGGGAGCGCCGGGTGCGTCTTCTCTATGTACGCGTCAATCTGGAAGAGCCCGGTTTTTACGAAAAAGGCTTGGCGCTGATAGCAGGCGTCTCAGAGAGTGTAAAAAACCACGGGCTGCAGCCTGGCCCCGCACGACCGTTTTCCACGCCGGCTCAGGAACCCGTACTGATCCTGTTGATGCTATTGGGTGTGTCTGCGGCAGCGACACTGTTGTTTGCGGAAATCATCGGCAGAAAGTTTCGTCATCTCTGGCTGGTCTTTCTTGTTATTATTCTGGGAATGGCTGCATTCTTTGCCGTCCTGCCTTTCAATTTGGCTCTGCAGGCAGCATCTATTGTCACTGCTATGGTTTTTTCTTCACTGGCGGTAGTAACCCAACAGCTAAACAGGATTCCCCGAAGACATCTGAATAGCCGTGCGGCGCTTTTCTGGTCTCTGAAAACGATTGGGCGTACGTTCCTTATGGCTGTGGCAGGAGGGCTTGTAGTTCTGGGCCTGACATCTGCTCCGTATTTTTCCGCAGGAGTTCCGTTGTTTCGTGGGGTGAAGCTCGTTCATACACTACCGCTTCTGGCCATTGCCGTGGCAGCGGGCATGCGCATTGTCTATGCAGAGAAAACAACCTGGACACTTCGTGATATTTTAAAATGGGTCCGCCGGATTCTGGCCCAGCCCGTATTGATGGCTTATCTGATTTTTCTGGGCATCCTGGCCGTTCTCGGTGTTATTTATGTCGGTCGTACCGGTCATACTGCCGGTATTCCTGTGCCGGCACTGGAACTGCACATGCGCTATTTACTGGGTGAATTCCTGTTGGTCCGTCCACGCTTCAAGGAGTTCCTGATTGGTTATCCCTTGGCTCTGCTCGGTCTTTTCCTGGTGGCCAAAGGATACCGCAACATTGTATCGGCAGCGTTAATTTCTTTTGGTGCCATTGCCACAGTTTCTGTTGTTAATACGTTCATGCACTTTACCACACCGGGCTACAATACATTGCTACGTTCATTTAACGGACTTTGGCTTGGCCTTATTTTCGGATTGTTGTTCACAGCAACAGTGATGGGACTGGCCCATTTTACCGAAAGAGTGGATAAGTTATGAAGCATGTCGTCATTTCCGGTTATTACGGTTTTAACAATACCGGCGACGAAGCTGTACTTTCCGCCATGCTTTCCGCTATGAGGGAGCAAGCTTCCAAAAAGGATAAAGAAATAGTCTTTACTGTTCTTTCCGCACAGCCGGACGTTACAGCGTCCCGCCATCACGTCTGCGCGGTGGGACGTACCGATTTGCTGAACATTATCCGTACCTTGCTCAAATGTGATATGTTTATCAGTGGAGGCGGGGGCCTTCTGCAGGACACCACCGGCTTGCGGCTGTCAGTAGCCTATTATCTGGGGCTGGTGCTGCTGGCCCTGTTATTTGGTAAGCCTGCTGTGTTATACGCCCATGGTATCGGCCCGGTCACTGGGCCTTTGAACAGGCTGCTCGTCCGCCTGATTGCCAACCGTGCCACGCTGATTACCGTACGCGATACCGGCTCTCTGGAAGAGTTGGCCCGGATGGGGGTTTCCCGCCCACCGGTTTCCCTTACGGCCGATCCCGCATTTCTTCTGACAGCAACAGCTGCGGAAGATGTGCCGTTTGCAGCTTGTTTATCAGATAAAAAGCCGGTCATTGCCGTTGCTGTACGTGCCTGGAAGGGCCAGGGACGCTACCTTGAAGAAATTGCCATTGCTGCCGATACCCTGGCAGAAGAACTCAATGCCTGCCTTGTTCTGATTCCCATGTATTATAGTGAAGACTTGCCGGTGACACAGGAACTTCAAGGTATGCTACATAACGATGCCGTGATTCTCGAAGAAGAAAACATGACCCCTGCGGAACTGCTTAGTATATTTGGCCGGCTGGATTTGGTGCTGGCGGTTCGGCTGCATGCCCTGATTTTTGCCGCAGCCGCCGGTGTGCCGATGGTTGGCATCGGTTATGATCCCAAAGTGAACGCGTTTATGTCCCGTCTTGGCCTACTGCCCGCCGGTGACACAAGTGAAGTAACTGCACCGGTAATCATCAGACAGGCTCTGGAGCGTTGGCACCAGCGAGATTCTGTGCGCCAATCCCTGCTTCAAAGGCGGGACGGTCTTCGTGCCGAGGCAGAGCAGGCGGCAGCAATCGTTATTGAAACCCTGTTTGAAAGTGGTGAAAAACCATAGCTGTCTATTCTGAAATGAAGGAAAAAAAAGAAGTATTTCTGGGTATTCCAGCTGATGTGGTTACTCAGGGTCAGGCAGCGGAGAGAATCCGTCTAATGCTTACGGAAAACCGTGCCCATTTTGTGGCGTCCGTTAATCCGGAAATATGTGTGGCTGCTCAAACCAACCCTGCACTGCACCGTGTGCTCACTTCAGCTGATTTGGGTACGCCTGACGGGGTGGGCATCGTGCTGGCTTCCCGGCTGCGGGGCGGTCAGATCAGAGAACGGGTAACGGGCATTGATCTGATGTTAGACCTTTTGCGTGTTGCTGTAGAAGATGAATGTAGCGTCTTTCTCTACGGTGCCGCTGAAGGGGTCGCTGCTAAGGCTGCTCAAAACCTGCAGAACATGTTCCCGGGGCTAATAATCGCCGGTACGCACCATGGGTACGTAGATCCTGGCGAAGAAGCGAATGTAGCAAAAAAGATTGCTGCATCCGGAGCCGTTATGGTCTTTGTGGGGACAGGAAGCCCACGGCAGGAAATGTTTGCCTCTCTGCATGGGCGTGCTACAGGCGCCCGTGTGTTAATGGTTGTGGGAGGCTCCTTTGATGTGCTATCCGGGCGTATACATCGTGCACCGCAAATATTCCAGAGTGTCGGCCTGGAATGGCTCTACCGTCTCTTTCAGCAGCCACGGCGGCGCCTTACCCGTGTTCTGGTCCTGCCCTATTTTATTTATTTGGTGCTGGCTGAAGCTGTGAGTCGTTAACTTTAGATTGCTAAAATCAGTAATTTATGATAAAAAAGTATCAGATGTGTTTTTGTAGAGAGAGATATTCGGAGGGGAGCTCATGTATCAATATTTACTGTTACTTGTTGTTGCGTTTTCCGTTACCCTGGCGGTTACGCCACTTGTGTCCAAGCTTGCTTTCCGTGTCGGTGCCGTGGATCACCCGGAAAAGCGCAAGGTTCATGATAAGGTAATGCCCCGCCTTGGCGGGCTTGCCGTATATGCCGGCTTCATGGCCGCGGTGTTTTTCCTGCCCGTAACAGGAGAAAAGGTAACCGGTTTGCTTATGGGTGGAACCGTGGTGTTTTTAGTGGGTATTGTTGATGATATCCGAGGTATTTCACCTAAACTCAAACTGGCCGGGCAGATTCTGGCGGCCTTTATTGTTGTTTCCTACGGTGTCAGAATTGATTTTATGAGCAATCCCTTTAACGAATATTTTTATTTCGGTTCACTCAGCGCGCCGATCACTGTTATTTGGATTGTGGCAATCACCAACGCAATTAACCTGATTGACGGCCTGGACGGCCTGGCGGCAGGCGTTACCACAATTGCGCTGTTAACCTTTGCCGTGATTGCCCTTATGATTGGCCAGCATATCGTATCCCTGCTGGCGTTTGCGCTGGCCGGTTCCGTCCTTGGCTTTTTACGCTATAACTTTTTTCCAGCTAAAATTTTTTTGGGTGACTGCGGCAGCATGTTCCTGGGATATATGGTCTCGGTCCTTGCTGTCTTTGGCCTGCTCAAAGGGGTTACCATGCTTACATTTATTGTCCCCATTGTAGTCCTCGGTGTTCCAATCTTTGACACCTGCTTTGCTATCGTGCGGCGATATTGCGAACATAAGCCGATCTTTCAGGCAGATAAAAAGCATCTTCACCACCGGTTGCTGTCCAGGGGACTTTCACATCCCCAGGCTGTGCTGCTCATCTACTGCATTTCAATCTTTTTCTCGATGAGTGCTCTGTGGATGATGCGTTCCACGAGATTGTTTTAATAAGGATACAAACACCATGGATTCCTCTGTGAATCATGGTGTTTTTCGTTATAGATGAGCAGAGTGGCTTTGCTGCCAAAATTCGTCAGAGAAAGGAAAGTCACATACATTTATCGAATATATTAAGCTGAAAGAATGAAGACATGAATGGGTCAAAAAGGGAATAAATCCAAAGATGAGCGGTTTTTCTTGTGTTTATGGCCAAAAGCCGTACTTTTTTTATTTCTTACCCCCAAAAATCAGCACAGATTCTACGAAATAATTGATAGGGGAGGAAAACCCGGTGGTTTTACCTGTTGCAAACCGTGGTGAACCTATCCCGGAAGAGCTGTTGCGAAAAGCACAGCTTGGCGATAAGCAAAGCCGGGAATTAATACTAACTACATTTCAACCTCAGGCAATTCGTATTGCTTCCCGCTGTTGCGGCCGGTTCCTGCACGAAGGAATCGATGAGGAGATCTCGATAGCCTTGCTGGCTTTAAACGAAGCGATAGACAACTATGACCCGGAACAGGGGAGCAGCTTTTACGGTTTTGCCGGCGTTGTGGTAAAAAGGCGCCTGATTGATTACTATCGCAGTAATAAGTCGCGGCTTCGTGAGATTCCGTTTTCTGACTTTGAAGATAATGATAGTGAAGAACCTTCTGCGCTGAATCACCTGGAGCAGAGGGAAGCGGAAAAAGTGTTTTCATACGTCCAGGAAACCAGAGACCGTAAGGACGAGATCATATACTTTACACAGTTACTTGCCCGCTATAATATCTCTCTGTCTCAGTTGGTTAAGTGTTCGCCCAAACATGATGCGGCTCGCAAACGCGCTTTGATGTCGGCTAATATCATTATTAAAAACTCTGAACTGCTGCAATACTTTTTACGCGCGGGAGAATTGCCATTAAAAGAAATGGAAAGCCTCCTACCGTTTAGCAGGAAAACTCTGGAGAGGCAGCGGAAATTTATTATCGCACTACTTTTGGTTTATATCGAAGATCTGCCCCATATCCGTGAATATCTGAAGGGAGACGACGAGGCATGAAAACGAGAGGTCTCGTTATGGAAGTTGAAAAGAATACAGTCATCGTCTTAACACCAGACTGCGGCTTCCGCCGGCTCCCTAAAAGAGGGCATGTGGATATCGGGGACGAATACAGTTTTGCATCATCGGGCCGTCCGTGGCTTGCTGTTGCCTCCATGCTGATTCTGCTCCTGTCTTCCCTAGTTGCCACATCAATTAATCAGCCGGTTCCGGCAGCATATGTCTCTGTTGACCTAAACCCCAGCATGGAGTTTGCTGTGAGTCACAGCGGTCGGGTTATCTCCGCTGAGCCGCTGAATGAGGAAGCTGCTGCGCTTTTAGATGAGCTCCGTCTTGCAAAACTACCGCTGGATCGTGCCGTCAAAGAAGTTGTCGTTGCGGCTGAAGAACTTAGTTATATTCAGAACAGTAAAGAAGCATACATGTTGCTGGCTGCTGTATCTGCAGACAGTAATGAAATTCCGGAGAGAATTAATCAGGTTATTTTTTCACTCGCAGCACCTGCCAAGGCTGAGCCCGTTGTGGTAACATTTATTGCAACTGACACACAGATTCGTGAACAGGCCAGAGAGGCCGGCCTTTCCACAGGGAAATATACGGTGTACCTCGAGGCTTTAAGTATAGGATATGACATTGATATTGAATCTCTTCAGAAAAAAGGAATTGCACGTGCCGTCGCTGAAACCGGCATGAGCCCAAATGAAATTTTACAGCTTGTGGGACAGGAAGCAGACTTTGTTAGGCTGGCGGCGAATGTCCGCCAGATGAAAGATCAAATTGCTCAGAGTGCCCAACTTCAGGCTGCCGAGGAGGAAGAAATCATCCCGACGGAAACGTTGGAAGAAGATACTCCTGATAAATCCGTTAAGGACCAGGATGCAAAGCAGCCCGGTCAAAAGGATCGCCCCATAGCTCAACAGGACAAAGACCCTTCTGCTGAAGAACCTGTTGAACCGGAGGAACCGCAGGAAGAGCCGCAGGAAGAGCCCCAGGAAGAAAACACAGGGGAGACCCAGGAAACGGAAGAAGAAGTAGAACAGCAAGAAGAAGTTGAGGAAGAACCAATTATTTTACCTGCTGAGAATGAGCCGATTTTGGAAGAGGCCAAACGAAGCTGGTTTGATATGTTCAAAGACTTCTTTATCCAGGATGGCGAATAGAATCTGCTAACGAACAAAAAACCTCTCTGAACAGCAGAGAGGTTTTTCCGGTTTATAAATTGGCAAAAAACCTGATTGTATTCCCTGTGGCAGGGAAACGTTACGGTAGAAACGAATAGTAAGGAAAGAATTATACTAAAGGAGGCGGGTTATGAAACGAGTCATTATCGCTCTTTTACTGGGCTTCTTATTGGTTGCATCCTTTTTTGCGACGGCAGGCGCGGCGAATCGGCTTACTTTGATTGTGGATGGAGAGGTCTCTGATGTGGTGCTAACGTTACGGGATGGAAGAGCTTATTTACTCCTGCGAGATTTTGCTGCAGTGATTAAGGCAGATGTGGGCTGGAATCCTGATACCCGGGAAGCTTCCCTGTGCAAGGAACAGACAGCGTTGTTTTTTAGACCCGGGGAAAAGCAGGTCCGTCAGGGGACTGTTATTCGTGAAACGGACGCAGAACCGGTACTTATTGACAACCGCATGCATATCCCGCTGCGGTTTGCTGCGGAAGAACTGGGTTACGGTGTTTTTTACAACGGAGCAGACCGGTCGGTCTCGCTGGGAATACTCCCGACTGATACGGCATTGACAACTGACCTTTTCTGGACGGTTAGCGAAGACAATACCGTGGTGTTCTCTCTGACTGTGCAAAACCAGACCGGGGAAACCGTAACGATTACACTGCCCAGTGGCCAGGACTTTGATTTTGTGGCTGGCCGGGACGGCGTCGTGGAACACCGCTGGTCTGAAGGCCAGTTCTTTACAAAGGCTATTCGGAATATTACCTTTGAACCGGATGAGGAGAAAGTATTTACCTGGGAATGGCAACCTTCTGCCTCAGGAATATATCAAATTGAAGCATACTATCTCGGGATAAGTAACGTAGATCCTGTGTATAAGGATACACTAACCATTTCCGTTACTCCATAGACAATGGTGGGGATGTGCCCAATTGGCAAGACGGTGCAGATACCAGGAAAATCTAAAATACTGTCGAATTAAGTTTATGTAAAAAATTCAGTACACCCGGAGGAAGCAGACTATGAAAAAGTGGTTGTCACTGGCCTTATTGCTGATAATTGTAGCCGCGGCAATGATAGCCGGATGTAATCAGAAACCGCCGGAGGCAGAACCTCCGCCGGCAGAAGACCCAATAGAGGAGCCGGAACTCGAACCGGAAGCGGAATCTGAGCCAAAGACAGTAAGGCGGGTTGATCCGGTAACGGTTGTAATCAATAACCACGCTGCGGCCAGGCCGCAGTCCGGGCTGCAGGAAGCAACCATTGTATATGAGTTTCTGGTGGAGGGCGGTATTACCCGGCTGCTGGCTGTATACGACACTCTGCCTGAGCAAGATGTCACGGTTGGGCCGGTGCGCAGCCTGCGCCCTTATTTTGCGGTACAGGCGCTGGAGCATGGCCGAACTGTCGCTCACTCGGGGTACTCACAGCGGACAAAGGAAAAAATCAGCGGACTTGGTATCAAGGAAGTTACGAGCGCAACATATTTGTGGAGAGATAATTCACGTCAGGCACCTCACAATCTCTATACCAGCATGGAAAAACTCTACAGTGCCCGAGGGACATCAGACGTAACTGAGGAGACGGTAACAGAGAGCACTCTGCCGGACGTTTCTGAAGCGGGGCCTGCGATTGAAGTTGCCTACAAAGACCATAATCTGGTCAGCTATTCATATGATGAGGAAGGCGAACTGTATCTGCGCTTCGTAAACGGCAAGCCCCATAAAGACCGTGAGACCGGGCAGCAGTACACGGCTAAGCGGGTAATACTGCGGCAGAATAAACATACAACTGTAGCCGGTACCGACCTTGTAGATATTAGCCTGGAAGGCTCGGGCGACGGCGTGCTTTATGAGGGAGGGAGAAAATATCCAATTCATTGGGAAAAAAGTGGCGGTAAAACGCGCTATACCCACACAGACGGTTCACCGGTTGACATCCGTTTTTATAATACCTGGATCCAGGTGATTCGCTAAACAAACATCGCTATGCAAAACTTCTCTTCAGGAAATTTACCCCTGAGGATGATTGTTAATAAATAACAGTGGGACTCCCGGTTTCGGAGTCCCACTGTTATTTAGCTAGAATTTGGTCGCCAGTGAAACTGATGCAATGATCATCAGAACAGAGAGAACAATGCCGGCGATAAAAAGAATCCAGCCCCAGAGAGCCCATTTCTTCTGAACGATGTGGAATTGCTCTACGCTATCCCATTGGCGGTTTTGCCAGGCCCATTCATTTCCTTTGATGCCCAGAACAAATGGCATGATAATGTAAATAACCGGTATAAAGCAAAGAAATGCGATATAGGTTTGATTGGTAACACCCCAGATCCAGTTAAGCCAGAATGCACCCCAGTTCCACCCCTGGATTTCTGCCGGTATGGATTGGATAAGGAATATCTGTGAGACATGAGTAAGGAGTTTAAAAAAATTAAAAATGATCTGCTTAATATTTATCTTAAAATTGAGATGGCTGTGGGAGATGAAATTTTTTCAGCCGGTCTACTGGCTGAGGTGGAGGAAGATATCGGACAGAAGAAACTGCGGCGGTTCTTTGTACCGCGTCTAGCTGATGTAAGAAGGGGCGGAAAATAAAGATTTATATTGGGATTTGCTTTTGAAGGGTCTCTCTTTTTGTATGAACGGCAGGGAATGGGAGTAAATTGGGCGAAAGTATAATTATATAAATATACAGGACGTGATAACATGAAAGCTATGATCCTGGCTGCGGGACTGGGGACAAGACTGCGGCCGCTGACCAATGAAGTCTCGAAGCCGATGGTGCAAATGGCGAACCGGCCCTGCATGGAGCATACGGTACGTTTGCTGGCGCGGTACGGTATAACGGATATTGTGGTCAACCTGCATTATATGCCCGAAGCTATTCAGGAACATTTCGGCGATGGTACATCATTTGGCGTAAGTATTACTTATTCATACGAAAAAGAACTAATGGGAACCGCCGGAGGGTTTCGGAGGGTACGGGAGTTCTTTGGGGATGAGAGTGCTCTGATTGTCAGCGGTGATGCGCTGACGGATATCAATCTCGACAGTTTCCACCGGTTCCATAAGGAAAACGGAGGAATCGCCTCGCTGGCGCTTAAGCGGGTGGCCGACCCGACCCAGTATGGTGTTGTGGTGCTGGACGGGCAGAGAATCAGCCGGTTCCAGGAAAAACCAAAAAAAGAAGAGGCCATCAGTAATCTGGCCAATACAGGCATTTATCTTTTTGAACCGGAGATTTTTAACCATATTCCCGCAAATACATTTTATGATTTCGGCAAACAGGTTTTCCCTGAATTACTGGCCAAAGATAAAGGGATGTATGGTTATGTTATGCGTGAATATTGGTGTGATGTGGGAGACTTAGGTGTTTACCGGGAAGCCCATTACGACATGCTGACCGGGGTGGTAGCTGTGGACCTGCCGGGGAAGCGGCTGGATGGCAGAATCTGGTTGGGGAGTCGTGTCTCCATTCACACCGGCAGTACGATAGTGGGACCCGTTTTACTGGGCGATCGCTGTGTCATTAGCGAGGGTGCAAGGATCTATGGACCGGTGGTAATTGGCAATGACACTGTAGTGGGTAAAAATACACTGATCAAGCGTGGTGTTTTATGGAATAACGTAACGGTGGAGGATGGTGTGGAACTGACCGATTCCGTAGTGGCCTGTAACTGTACGATACCCGCTAACATCCTGCTGCAGAATGAAGTACTGGAAAAAGAAGTTCTACAGTCCATTTGCGAAGTGGCGTGTACGAAGGATTAATTGAAAACCCTCTGTGAGGAGGGTTTTTATTATACCCGATATTTAGCTTTTCGGGCAGTAAAGATACCGTAGATAAGGAGAACGGCGGAGAGCACTTTTCAATGAAATAATTAGTGATAGTTATTAACGAATCATCTTTTTTGAAAAGGGTGTCTCCCCCCGCTACCAAAGTTTATATTTTTTACATTACTGCTTGTGTTATTATCCCCGAACCTGTTTCCCGCACGCCTGTTTTCCTATGAAGCAAGCCTTCGGGATGGGGCTGTGAGTGGAGCAGTATACCGGGGTATGACAAGCAAAGCTGCCGGGCGGGAAAATAAATTAAGTGAGTTATGGTTCTGGCCGGACAGTGTACTGCATTTGTCTGTTAGGGTCAGGGAAAAGCTGGTGCTAATTGCAGAGCAGCTTAATGACCTGATTTTACTGTATGGTTTAAGACAGGAAATACGGGGCGGACGTCGAAATACAGTATGTTAGCGAGGTAGTTAAAGACCCGGATAATGAGAGAGTGGACCTCGGGTAAGAATTAATAAAGAAAGCATTAAAGAGAAAAGTTTTCACAGAGGAGCATAGCGGAATAATCTTAAGGTGTTTTTATTATCAGCGCTGTCGGTGGCCGAAATCCGGGGTGGCATACCGCTGGGAATTCTTTTAGGTTTGTCCGGCTGGAATGCCCTGCTTTTCAGTGTGTGGGGAATATTACTATTATTCCCTGTGCTTGGCCGGCTTGAAACATACTTTGCATGAAGTATGTTTGCCGCATCTTTTACCGTGCTATGGTTTCAGGTCAAAAAAGAAAACATACTTTTAATAAATACGGTTAATTAACATACTTTTTTGCCAGAACAGTACTGTAAATCCAGGTAAAATATATAAAACAGAGGTTATTATGCCAAATAAGACTATTTTAAAATGGGCCGGAATTGTAACAATACTTTTAGTCGGCTCACGTATACTTGGCTTCCTGAGAGAAACAGCCATTGCATATCAGTTTGGGGCTTCGGCTGAAACGGACGCTTATTTAATAGCCGTGATGCTGCCGCAGATTCTTTTCTTTGCCTTCAATGATGCGCTCAAGACGGCTTTTATTCCTATATACGGTGAATATCACCGCGAGGAAGACGGGAATGCGTTTGCCTATACAATTTATGTTCTGTTGAGTGCAATTCTTCTGCTGTTTAGTATTGTATTGGTTATTACTGCACCTGTAATTGTCAAATTGATTGCGCCGGGATTTCATGGAGAGACGTTTCAAATTACGGTCACCATGTCAAGAATTCTTTTGCCCGGACTTTTTTTTATGGGATTAAGCGGATTGTCCAGTGGTATTCTGCATACAAAGAAAAATTTTGTGGTTCCTGCAGTGCCTGCCTACCCAAGTAATCTGATTATCGTTTTTGCTGCGATATTTTTGGGAGGGCGTTATGGAATTATCGGTTTAGCCTGGGCAACAATTGTTGCCTTTGCGAGTCAATTCTTAATTCAACTGCCTGCGGTAATCAAGCATGGTGTGTTTCGAAGCAGAAAACTCTTATGGGGGCATCCCGGAATAAAAAAAATGGCGGTATTATTGCCGCCTGTTATTCTGGGTGGCGCTGCCATTGAATTAAAAAGTATTATTGATAGGACCTTCGGTTCCCTACTGCCTGACGGCAGTATTGCAGCACTGAACTTTGCGACCCGAATTTACCTTCTGCCAAACGGAATTTTAATATTGGCACTCTTAACCGTTTTATACCCCACATTGGTTGAGCTGCAGTTGGAGAACAGAATCAAAGAATTCAAAGACGCTATGAGGCAAAGTATTGGGCTAATTATCGTGCTCGTTTTTCCTATGATGGTAGGATTAATTGTTTTACGGGTGCCGGTGGTTAGCCTGCTCTTTGAGCGGGGTGCTTTTGATGCGGCGGCTACGGACAGTACAGCCTATGCGCTTGCTTTTTACAGTTTGGGCCTGATCCCGCTGGGCATGATGCTGTTAATAAGCCGGGCGTTTTACGCAGTTCGGGATACCGTCACCCCAATGGGTGTGACCATCTTTACCATGCTGCTAAATATTCTGTTAAACTGGCTGCTAATGAAGCCATTGGGGCATGGTGGCATCGCACTGGGGACGGCATTGTCGGTCTACGCAGGTGCAGCGGCACTTAGTTATCTTTTATGGAAGAGAATCGGGGCTTTCGGCGGCAGGCGATTGGTTCAGACATTATTAAAATCCGGGATTGCGTCGCTTGGTATGGGCGTTCTACTTCTTTACGGCCGTCAGTTGCTGACCGGAGGCGGGTTTGCCAGGCAGGCGCTTGAACTCGGTGGTTTAATTGGGTTTGGTGCAGGAATCTATTTTTTGCTGGCCTATCTCCTGCGGGTAGAGGAATTGTCTTTGGCACTGGCTATTATACGAAGCAAAATGGCCCGGCGTTAGGAGGCCACTGAAAGTCTTAACACTTTTCAAGTGAATAAATAAAAATCCCGAGGATGCGACATATAGTCTCAACTTCGGGATTTCTTATTTATTAGACATCTGATGATGAACGGGTATTTTCGGGAAGCAGAAGTCCGATGCGGATGTGTGTAGGGTACGGTCTGTCTTTTTGAACCGTGGTGTTAATTTTTGCTTAAGTGCTCAGACTATAACAAGACAGGGGGTGCTTCTGTTGAGGCGGGCCATTTCGTTGTTGGTTGAGTTGGTAGTTGTGGGATATTTTAAGGCGCTGGACAGGCTGCCGGTGATTGTGGTTTCGTTCTTGCTGGGAGCGATGTTTGCTGTTTCGTTTATCTATTTCGATATGCCTTTGTTTATAGGATTTGTGGCAGGGCAGATCGGCAGTGTTTTTATTTCCATCTTTTCCGGGATGTTAGCGGGTTTGTTGGTTTCTGTGTATCTTGCGTACCGGCAGCTGGTGCGGGAATTGATTATCACGGCGAGGAAGACCATCCGGTCCTTGATGTTGGTGTCGGGGGAGCTGGAGGCGTTGAAGCTGACGGATATCAAGAGGGATGCCAGGGCGCGGGTGGAACTTATGAAACTGATGCATGATGTGAAAGAAAACGGCTATGAGCTGGTGGAATATGATATCCGCTATCCGAAGGGTTTGGGGGAGGAGTTTAAGAAGTTAAAGAGTGATTTGCTCAATTTATATCTAAAGATTGATATGGCTATGGGGGATGAGAGTGTTTCTGTTTCTTTGCTGAAAGAAGTGGAAGAGGATATCGCGGAGCTGATGAGCGAATATATGCTGACGTTTCAAAAGAAGCTAAGGAAGTTTTTTGTGCCACAGATGAGTGATTTGAGAAGGAGTGGATAAGAGCCGGGCTGCCGGCTCTTTATTTGTTTGGCGGCAGGAAACGGGGGGAGTTTGTCGTATAATTCTAAATGTATCATTATTTGATTGCCTTTGGAGAAATATATGGTATTATTTAATTAGGAATGAATATTATTGCTATCAGGGGAGGCGTCACCATGCGCGGCAGAACAATACTGACGTTGTTTTTGTGCATACTTGTGATATTGTTCTCGTGTGTGTTTACGGGGGCGCTTTTTGCTAATGAGCCGCAGGCTGATGTGGAGCCGGACCCGGTTGAGGTTGATGAGGCTAGGGAGCCGGATGAAGAGGAAGAGTACCGAGATCCCTGGTTTTGGCCGGATGTGACCCATCCGGCTTATTCGCTGTTAAATCCGTTTTACCATTCTGGTGTAGGCGGGCAGTGTACCGGTTTTGTCTGGGGGCGGGTACGGGAAAAGATGGAGGCTGAGCTGCCGTTTCGCAACCATGCGAAGTACTGGTGGGATGAAGCGGAAGGTGTATTTGCCCGGGGTATTTTGCCGGCGCCGAATTCCATTGCGGTCTGGACCAGTGAGCGGTACGGGCATGTGGCATTTGTGGAGTCGGTGGATGGTGACTTGGTTACTTTTAATGAAGGGAACTGGAACACGTTTAGCGGGGATAACGGGAGGCTGGGAGGCGGTTATGACGGAGGACCGAAGACGCTGACCCGGCAGCAGATGGAAGTGCGAGGTATAGATGATGAATATCAGCTTTTGGGTTATATTTATCTGGGTGAGATGAATCTGCGGCGACTGCGGAGTGATTTTACCGGAGACCGGCGTGATGATATTATGGCGTTTTACCGGCAGGGTGAGCAGGTGGATGCCTGGGTATTTTTGGGCTGGCAGCTGACGGGAGGCCCGGGTTTTCCGATGATGCTAAACAGCAGGCTGGACTGGGACTGGGAGAAAACGCAGGTGGTGACCGGTGATTTTATCGGTGACGGAGCGGGGACGTTAATGAGTTTTACAGAAGACGGTGGAAGGACACGTGCTTCTGTGTTTTCCCGGGGAGGGCTGGCTTCCGGTATTGCTAATTCTGAGGATGTTTGGGAAATGGACTGGAATATGGATTATGTACGGTTCCAGAGCGGGGATTTTGTGGGTGATGGTAGAGATGATGTGCTGGCTTTTGTGAGGGGTGAGACGGGAAGGACGGAAGTCTGGCTTGGTGCGGGAGCAGAGATGATGGAACAAGGTTTTGTTCCGGTATTAATAGCTGAGCTTGACTTTGCCTGGGACAAAACCCGGTTTGTGGTGGGAGACTTTGATGGAGATACCGTTAGTGATTTAGTGGCGTTTGAGAAGATGCCGCACGGGCTTCTTTATGCCTGGTGGATCAGGGGCAGTGATATTGTTGAGGATGAAATCAGGCCGCTGGCGATCTGGCAGGGGAAGTGGGACGGCGATAAGATAAAGCTTGTGACGGGTGATTTTAGCGGAGACTTCAGGGATGATATTATGGCGTTTTACAAGGAAGGAAAAGATGTGGCATCTGTCTGGGCCTTCCATGGACGCTATATTACATCTTCAATGGTGGAGCCGATGTTTCTGGCACAACTGAACTGGAACTGGGATGCATCCCAGTTTCTGGCCGGGGATTTTAACGGTGACCGTCTGTGTGATATTGCGGGATTTCACGGGTTGTCGGATGGAACGCTGGATGTCTGGTGGTTTAGCGGGCGTGATTTGGTGTTTGAGAAGATTGAACCCAGACATGCCTGGAGGGGTGACTGGGATGCGGCGAACCTGAAGTATGCCGGGGGAGCCGGTGGTGAGAATATGAAGACGATGAGTGCCCGGGTTTTAGGATACGACAGTACTCAAAACGGAGAGGGGCAGTGGGTTTTTGCCAATACGGTGGTTGTGGCGCCGGAAGCAAAGGCTGAGTTTGTTTCTTTGGAAATTCCCCCGGCATATCTGTTCAGTGCACCGGTTCTTTTTACGAAGGCTGCTGGGCTCTCGTATGATGTACGTATGGAAATTAAAAGGCTGGGTGCGCAGAAGGTGGTTATTCTGGGAGAGAGTGTTTCCGTCAATGTGGAAAAGCAGTTGTTGGGAATGGGTGTTGATGTGGAACGGTTGGCTGTGGGTAAGAATGTCAGGCAGCCGTTGAAATAAAACAGGGACTCTGTACGGAGCCCCTGTTTTTTTAGAATTTGTGGCCAGTGAGGCGGCGGTGATATTCATGAGAACAGTGAGGACAAAGCCGGCGACAAGAGGATCCAGCCCCATAGTGCCCATTTTTTCCGGACGGCCCTGAACTGAACCATTATTTATTAAAAAGGATTTTGCCTGTATTTAACGAATCTTATTGCTATGCTTTTTAATAGGAGAAGATAATGACGTATTTAAAAGTATTTTTATTGTCTGCGCTCCCTGTGGTTGAGATCCGGGGTGGTGTGCCGCTGGGGATTTATCTGGGGCTTTCCGGGTGGGAGGCGCTGGCTGTGAGTGTGCTGGGTAATGTGATGATTATTTTGCCCTGGCTGTGGGTGCTGGCCCGGCTGGAGGTTTTTTTTGCGCAGCATAAGCTGACGGCACCGTTTTACGGGGTGATGGTCAGGAAGGCGGAGAAAAAGCGGGATTCTTTTATGAAATACGGGAAGTATGCTTTGTTTCTCTTTGTGGCCATTCCGCTGCCGACGACCGGAGCGTGGACGGCGTGTGTGGCTGCACGGATTTTCCGGGTATCGACGCGGGATACATTCTGGATTGTATCGCTGGGTGTGATTGTCTCCGGGCTTCTGGTGTTGGCGAAGGTGACTTTGTGGACCGGAACGTTTATATAGCGAGAATCTCGGGTAGGAATACAGGATTTCCCTTTTACCCAACACGGAATTTTGATGATCGTGCGTATGTTCTGGAGTGGAAGAATTGGGTGTGGCCATCACTTTCTACCCCGGTATCTGCAAGCATGTAATATATGCTTGCTGGTGCCGGTTTTATTTTTGTTCACAAATTGTTACATATATTGACGCAGTTTGGTAAAAATACCTTATGAGTATTTATCCGATTTGAAAGGAGTTGTTTTCAATGAGCAGGAGGAAGTGGTTTATTTGCGGCGTAGTATTGTTATTGGCCGCCGCAGTATTGACCGGCTGCCCTGCCGGGGATGATAACGGTGACACTGAACCGCCGCCTGATAACGGTGACGGGCAGCAGGCTGAAATCGATATCAATACCCTGGTGGGACAGTGGGTGGAATCCAGCCACAGCAACATTTTGCTTTACCCGGCCCAGCGTGACAACTGTGTGGTCTGCCATGACGGTGGAGCGTTCTCCGAGCAGATTACCGAGCAGGCAAATATCGAACGTGATTTCTATGTGGCAATTGACTGCCGGGCATGTCACCAGGGACGGGGTGTAGAACTGATGGAAGCCGGTACGGTCTCTATTCCCACGGCGGAAAATGTAACTGCGGGTACCGGTGCACAGTGTCTGGCCTGTCATAATGAGCGGAAGGTTCCGAATATCGATGACGAGAGGCGCTCTGCGCCGCACGCCAGTTCGCAGGCCGGTGTCTACACCGCCACGGGCGGTATCCGGGCGGAAGGATTTGAGTACGGCAGCACCACGGCACACACCAACATTGATAATACCTGTATTGGTTGTCATATGACCGTAGGAGAAGAGGGCTTCCAGTCACATACCTTCCGGGTCGATGATGTGCAGGCGGCCTGTGGTGACTGTCACCAGGATATCCAGAACGCTAACCTGGGGGCTAAAGAAGATTACGACGGTGACGGTGAGACAGGCGGGTTCCAGGATGAGGTAGATGGACTGTTAACAATCCTGGAAGGCGCCATTACCGAGGCGTTGGACGGTGGTACGTTTGAAACCGGTGGTGGAGCCATCAACTTCAAGGATGCGGCCGGTGCTGAAGTCACGGATGTACCCAATGAAATATACCAGGCGGCATACAACCATGTTCTGGTCAGCCAGGACGGAAGTCTGGGCATACACAACCCGACGTTTGCGGTACAGCTCCTGCAGCAGTCCTACAAGGCGCTGACAGGTGAAGATGTACCTAATGCCACAATCAAATAGTACAGACTCCGGTCTCAAATGAGACCGGAGTTTTTCTGTAAGGAACTTATTTCTTTTTTAGGCGTCTGGAGGATTGACGGATACTTTGTGGAAATCCTTACACTGGAGGGATAGGTATGCGCAGGTTGCTGATTGCATTGATTTTGGTTGTATTAACAGTTGCTTCAGTTTCTGCTGAGCTGCACCTGCCGGATCTGGCCGGCCACTGGTCCGAAGGGACAGTGCGGGAAATGGTAAACCGGGATTTGATTGCAGGGTACCCGGATGGCTCGTTTAAACCGGATCTGCAAATAAAACGTGGTGAGTTTGTGAAGTTGCTGGTTTTATCATTAGGTCTTAAGCCAGTGGAAGGAAATGGACACTGGGCATTGCCCTATCTGGCTGCGGCATTGGATGCTGGTGTGATGTTGCCTGAAGAATACGATACCCTGGATCCGGAAGGCCTGATTCCCCGGGAGGAAATGGCTGCATACACGGCAAGAGGAATCAGTCTGACAGGTGGAAGCCAGGCCGTATTTACCGATTATGCAGCAATTGCCCCTCAGTATATTCAATACGTAACAGATGCGGCAGCAAACGGTATCATTCTCGGGTATCCTGACAATACATTCCGTCCAAAGGGATTATTGACACGTGCCGAGGCAGCTGTTGTAATTGATCGTGTCCTGGAAAGGCAAAATTATCGTTTGCAGCTTGGACAGAATAAAAAGAATGTCTACATTGACGGACAAAGTTTCACGGTGAACGTGGTGGCATTGGAGAAAGACAGTGTGTATCCTCGTGTGGTTTTGGCGCATGACCAGGTTCAGGGACTGGAAGACCTGCATGATATGGCGACCAGACGCGGGGCTGTCGCTGCAATTACCGGCAGTTTTTTTGACTACGTTAAAGGAGAACCCTATGGTAATCTGATTTCCAATGGCTGGCTTATCCATCGCGGCGATACAGGTTCAACCGTAGGCTTCTTACCGGATGGTTCGATGCTAATTGACAGGCTGCGGTATACTATAGAAGGAAGCACATCCAATATCCCGTATCACTGGGAAGGAAAAACCTGGCATGCCTGGAACCTAAACCGAACACCGGCAGAAAACGGGATCTACATTTATACACGGCATCGTGGTACTCATATCGGGTTTAGCACCGGCAGATCAGTTGTGGTTGAAAATGGTCAGGTTATGCGGGTTGTCGATAATGAAAATGTGGCAATCCCTGTAAATGGGTATGTGGTTAGTTTCAACGGGTACGACATTAAACATGCCGATGTTCTTTCCCCGGGCAAATATGCCATGTTCAGAGGTAACTTCACAGATACTGCAGGAAAAGAACTTGACGGCTGGAATCTGGTGGAGGATGCTGTTGCTGCCGGCCCGACACTGATGAAAGAAGGTAGGATTGTTACAGATTTAAATGGGGAGAGCGTAAATGTGGATGCTCACCGGCGTCGCCCCCGTGCTGTATTGGGAGAGACGGCTGACGGACGCTATTTACTTGTGACTGTGACGGCTACCATCAATGAAACGGCAGAAATTATGCATGCGCTGGGAACGGATCAGGCTATTAACATGGATGGCGGTGGTTCAGCCGGGCTCTGGCATCAGGGAAAAACAATTACCCGGCCGGCCCGAAAGCTGAATAACACTATTATCTTCACCATTCGTTCCGGTGGATTATAGGAGGGCTACCATGCGTTATGAACAGCCTCTTTTCAGGCCGCCCAGTGAGGCATACAGCCTGATTTTGCAGGTGACCATCGGGTGTTCCCATAATGCCTGCGGGTTTTGCTCGATGTATAAGGGGAAAAAGTTCCGGGTGAAAAGCCTGGAGGAAATCCGGGGGGATATCCGTGTGGCCAAGGAGCGCTACGGTGCGGTGGAGCGGATTTTCCTGGCCGACGGTGATGCGCTGGCGATGGAGACCGACGATTTGCTGGCGGTGCTGCAGGAACTGCGGGAGGCGTTTCCCGCTGCGGAGAGGGTCTCTTTATACGCGGGGCCGAAAAATATTTTAACAAAAAGTGATGAGGAGTTGGCGGCGATCCGGGAGGCGGGTGTCGGCCTGGCTTATTTCGGGATTGAGAGCGGTGACGGGCAGATCCTTGCCGAAATAAAGAAAGGAGCCACCTCAAAAGAGATGGCAGAGTCAGGGAGAAAGATCCGACGGGCCGGAATTGCTTTGTCGGCCACGATGATCCTTGGACTTGGCGGTAAAGAACGGTGGCGTGAACATGCTTTGGCCACCGCTGAAGTGGCTTCAGATATTAACCCGGAATACCTGGCTGCACTGACACTGATGGTGGATAAAAAGACACCGCTTGGCAGGCGTGTGGAGCAGGGCGATTTTGTGGTACCTGCGGCGGGGGAAATTTTAGCGGAGTTAAAGCTGCTGCTGGAGAACCTTACCGTGGATAACTGTCTTTTTCGCTCCAACCATGCCTCCAACTATTTTGCGGTTGGCGGCAGGCTGCCGCAGGACAGGGAAAAGATGCTTGTCCAGGTTAAGAGGGCCCTTGGCAATCAGGGGCTGTTAAAAGCTGAAATGTTCAGGGGTCTTTAACGAGATTCTGCGGGCTGCCGGCCAGGAAGCTTTGGATGTTGGCAGCTGTGGTTTCACGGATGCGGTGGACGGCTTCGCGTGAATCAAAGCCGATATGCGGTGTGATCACCACATCTTCACGGTTTAAGAGCATGTGGTTTTTCAGGACGGTGGAGAGTGTTTCCGGAGTTGTTTCCGGGGCAAACAGCTTTTCTTCCTCGACAAACAGTTCTTCACCTTCAAGGACATCAAGTCCGGCGCCGGCGATGGTCCCGTCGTTAAGGGCTGCCAGGAGCGCTTCTGTTTCCACCAGCTCGCCGCGGGCGGTGTTGATTAAGAGGGCTCCTTTTTTAATTGTCGGGATGTTTTTGCTGTTGAGCAGGTGCCGGGTTTCTTTGTTAAGCGGGGCGTGGAGTGAGATGATGTCGGCGCGGGCGAGTGCTTCTGCCAGGGGAACAAAAGAGAACTGCAGGACCTCGGCGAGAAACGGGTCCGGGGTGTGATCCACAGCCAGGACCTGCATGTCAAAACCGCGGGCGATTTTAATGACGTGCAGCCCGATGCGGCCGGCACCGACTACGGCCAGGGTTTTCCCCTTCAGGTCGATGCCCTGCAGGCCGTCCAGGGAGAAGTTTTCCCGGATGGTGCGCAGGTATGCTTTATGGACATTGCGGGAAAGGGCCAGCATCAGGGCAAAGGTGTGCTCGGCCACTGTGTTTTCACCGTAGACGGGAACATAGCTGACGGGTATGCCGCGTTTACGGGCGGCGTCGACGTCGATGTGGTTAAAGCCCGATGAGCGGGTGGTAATCATTTTAAGGTTTGGCAGTTGGTCGAGGATGGCCTCGGTAATCTGGGAGTGAACAAACACAGAGAGAATCTCCGTCTCGTGGAGGTTTTGCACGGAGTCGCTGTGAAGAATGTCATCTCTGTAGATGATTTTGTTGTCTTTTAACTGTTTGTTGTAAAACGGGCGGTCTCCCTGCTGCGTTTCAAAGAATACAATAGCCGGCATGGTCTGCTCCTTTTCCTGGGGTTTACCTGTAATATGCCTTTGGGGGCTTTTGTTTATGTAAGGAGCGATCGGGCTCAAGCGGCGGTGAGAAATGCGGGTTTCTGATATCGCCGCCGCAGTACAGACAGGTGATAAAGGCTTTTTCCCGTAAATCACAGGCACTATACATTCTTTTTATACACTGGGGACATAACCAGCTGTTCATTGATTTTCCCTCCCGGCATTGTTTGTGTTCTTTGCCCGCTGTATTTTCGGGCTGCTGTGGGACCAGACGATTAGGAGCGCGGGAATCAGGACGAGGAGTACGGCCGGATTGCGCAGGAAGCGCAACACTGCCACCACGTGAGATGGAGTGACAAAGTCGACGCGGCCAAGCACCTGCTGCGGCCGTACAGGTGCGGCATCGGGATTTTGGTTGGCATCGCCGCGGGTGATGTAGTAATACTCTCCGTCAAAGCCGACATCCTCGATGCGGTGCGTGATCAGGATGTCACCGGCGGTGAAGGTAATGACACTGCCCGGCGGCAGCGGGTGGTTTTTTGTTTTCCGTACGGCAATGGTAGCCCCGACGGGTATGGCGGGTTCCATGCTGCCGGAGACGACGGAAAAGATGCTGTACCCTGAGGGTGAGGCAAATAACGTGCCGCCAAGAATTAAAACCGCCAGAATAAAGACGAGGGCTGCGGACAGAGCGTTGGAGGGCCGGGCCATTTTAGTACAGGAAGAAGAGCATGGCCTGGCGGTATTCCAGTACGAGCCGAAACCAGCGGAACCAGAGTAGGGCGACAAACGCAAATGCTATGATATAGACGGCGACGGTAACGTAGGTGAAAAATTTAGGCAGGCGGACAGGTTCTTCATCCTGCCCGTAAACGTCCCATTTCAACATAGCTTCCCCTCGCTTTCTCACGCCATTGTATCTCAGTGATTCTGCGAAGTCCCGGGAAGATTGACAAAGGCCGTGGGACAGGAAGGGCGGTACATTGACAAAAAAACTGCCGATTGGCAGTTTTTTTGCGTTTGTAATCGTTATTAAGCTGTCGGCAGCTGAGACCTGTGTCCCTGTGGGACGGAATTTGGCGGAATTTGATTAACTTTTTAAGGTGTTAACCAGAGCACCCACCGTCATGCCGGCCAAAAAGGCGTAATCTTCGGTATGCAAATAAGCGTTGGCGAAATTATCAAAGAGGATTGTCCCGTTTGGCGGGAATTCTTCGTCCCCCTGCCAGAGGATATAGAGAATTGGTACGCGGGGTAATGCGGGGATAATGTAGGCAATATCGCCGTGCTGTGCACGTTCGCCGCCCAGCTTTTCCGCTGCACGGGCAAATTCAGTTGGACGGGCTCCGAAATTTTTGACAAAAGGAATGACGGCACGGTGTTGGAATGGCTCAATGTAGATGCCGCCGCCCTGGAGTTCTTTGAAGGAGATCCAGTTTTTCGAGAGTTCAATGCCGCTGGCCTGTGTGAGGTAATGCAGAAGCAGGATGGCTGTGATGAGGGGTGCTTCCGTAATTTCATTGGCCATCTTCACAATGCCGTCAGGGTATGTAACAGTATAGTTTTCGCCGAGAAACGGAACGGTAAAGCGCTGTTTGTCCAAATCATAAAGGCAGCCGCTGTTTGCCGCCATTTCCAGAGCCGGTTTTTGTGAAAATTCCCTGCGGGCCACATCCATTGTTTCATCCAGGTTATAAGGGGTTTTATTGCTTTTATTGTTCATCTCTCTCGCCTCCTGTGCTTACGATTATACCATCAATTGGGAGGCGGGTCAAAAGAATACAAACATACAAAAAACGCCTGAGACAGGCGTTTTTGATTATAATAAAGGCAGAGCCCGCAACGACCTTCGCGCCGGCTGCAGTACATCCCTGCCGGATAAAACACATCTCTGTGCGCATCCGGGAAAAGAACATAAGACAACCTTTGCCCGACAGGCATACATACCGGGGCACTTCCCTCAGGACAAAAGACCTGAGCATGTCTGCATCAATATAAATTCATGCAGTGGAAGATACACAAGAACATATGACTGTCTTCGCTCAACCCGCAGACATCCGTGAAGACATCTGAAGATCTTCCCGCCGGCCTGTAACAAACCGTTTGACCTGATACAGACCTTTGACCGACCGGTACAGAACCGTCAAGCCCTGCAGCGATCTTGGCTCGGCCGTTGCGAACCCTACATTGCTATCTTAACCGCAAACACGGAGTTCTATGTATTATTTTAAAGAAAGATATTACCATAAATAATACAAATTTTATAAATAAAAAAAATTTTAAATATTCTCACAATTACAAGCAGGAAAATATAGCAGCATGGTGAATATAGTGATGTATAGAAACATCGCGCCGAAGGAGGCGTTGTCATGCCCACAAGAAGTATTGACCTGCAAACAGTTCTTGATTCGGTGTATAACGGTATCGTTGCCTGTGATACGGACGGTCGTATTATCCTGATTAATGAATCCGCAGCACGTGTGGCGGGTAACGCAAAAGAAGAGCTGCTGGGGAAACGGGTGGATCACGTTTTTCCCGATACCGGGCTGCTTGAAATTATCCGTACAGGAAAGAGTACTCCGCATCAAAAGCTAAAGTTTAAAAACCGTACTCTTCTGTCCAACCGGTCACCCATACGCAACAGCGAGAATGAATTGGTGGGGGCCATCGGAGTTTTTCAGGATATATCCGAACTGGAGAAAGTAACACAGGAACTCATCGAAAACAAAGAAGTGGCACAGGAACTGGAGGATATTATTGAATCATCGTATGACGGAATCTGGATTACGGACGGCGAGGGGTATACGCTGCATGTCAACAGTGCTTATGAACGGATCTCGGGCATTAAAAAGGAAGAAGTTCTTGGCCGGCATATGCAGGAGCTTGTGGACAAAGGGTATTTTTCCGACTCTGTCACTCTGCACGTTTTAAAAAAGAAAGAACGGGCAACCATCATGCATGAAATCCGGAAAACAGGAAAACGTGCGCTGATTACCGGTAACCCCATTTTTAATGAGGACGGGGAGATTGTCCGTGTGGTCACCAATGTGCGGGATATTACCGAACTGATGCATTTGAAGGAAAACCTGGATGACAAGGAAAAGCAGGCGGCGCGCTTTAAAAATGAACTGGCACAGCTTCGCTCTCAGAGAGTTGATGATGATATCGTAGTGGAAAGCCAGCAAATGCGCCATATCTATGACCTGGCCACCTGGGTGGGCCAGGTTGATTCCACAGTTCTTATCTTAGGTGAGTCCGGTGTGGGTAAAGAAGTGGTGGCCCAAATCATTGTGCGGTCCAGCGAGCGCCGTGATGAAGCGTTTATCAAGGTAAACTGTGGTGCCATTCCCGATAATCTGCTGGAATCGGAGCTGTTTGGTTACGAGAAAGGTTCATTTACCGGTGCAGATAAAAAGGGAAAGCCGGGGATGTTTGAACTGGCCCACAAAGGTACGCTGCTTCTTGATGAAGTGGCTGAGATCCCTTTGAATCTGCAGGTTAAGCTGCTGCGTGCGATTCAGGAACAGGAGATTATGCGTGTGGGCGGCACAAAACCTGTGAAGTTGGATGTGCGGATTATCGCTGCGACCAACAGCAATTTGGAAGAGTTGGTGCAGCAGGGCGAATTCAGGGAGGATTTGTTTTACCGGTTAAATGTGATTCCTATTACAGTACCTCCGCTGCGGGAGCGGCGTGATGATATTTC
Organism: Bacillota bacterium; assembly: GCA_033549345.1. Taxonomy (GTDB): domain Bacteria; phylum Bacillota; class Dethiobacteria; order Dethiobacterales; family Dethiobacteraceae; genus JAWSUT01. The sequence continues at coordinate 26,703 of JAWSUT010000024.1, forward strand.
GCCTCTGGTTGAACACTTTCTGCGTAAGTATAATGACAAGTATCGGCTGAACAAATCAATTCGCTTTGATGTGGTGGACCGTCTGGTTGTCTATCCTTGGCCCGGCAATGTACGGGAGCTGCAAAACATTGTGGAGCGTATGGTGGTTCTAAGCCGGGAAGATGTCATCGGGCTGGAAACGCTGCCGCTGCAGCTTAAGCCAGTGACGGAATCTGAACGGCAGTTTCATGTGGATGTGGCCGGTGTGGTCCCGCTTAAAGACGCGCTGTTTGAGGTGGAAAGAAAGCTGGTCATGAAGGCGCTGCAGAAATACGGGACGACACGCAGGGCAGCCGAAGCGCTGGGCGTGGACCAGTCAACGGTGGTACGTAAGGTCCAGCGTATTCGCGAGGTGGAATCGGGCGGGCCGAGGCCTAAGCCAGGCAGCAATGCATCATTTGATGCGTGATAGAATCAATGTGTATGCAAGAGAGAATCCAAGCTTAGGACAGGTTTTGATGTGCTTTTGCATACGTGATAAGGGAGCCTGTACAAAATAAGCCTGTATTAACAGTATTTCCGAGAAATGGTCAAGTTGGCATGTAAATTGCAAGAATATTTAGATTATTTAAACACTTCTTGCGCCTGTGAAAAATTGTATAATGTAGTCGATTTTGCTGTATATATAGTAATGAATCAAGCAAGCAAAATATGTGTAAGGAGGGAACGTGATGTCAGAAAAGAAAAAGCCTGACGCCGGGGCAGCGGCGGAGAAGGTAACGCTGGAAGTGGTTGAAAGAAGCCGGCGGCGATTGATGGAGTTTGAGTCCGAGGAAGAAAGGGACGGCTGGGAAAAAGCATACCGCAAAGGAAAGTGGTATACGCCGTATTTTTTACTGGGCATGTTTTTTAACTTCATTCTCTACAAGGCAGGGCTTGATCTCTCCAGCAATATTCTCTGGGGTCTGGTCGTGGGTGTTGGTGTTCCCATTGCCACCATGTTGCTGTTTACCGAGCTGCATTACCGGCTATTTATGTCGAAGACAACAGATTCTTAAGCATCTATCGGTTTGTTTGGTTTGCTTTAAAGCCCATAACAGGGGAGGTGCATTCTAAAAAGTCAGACTATTTATACAATTTGGAGGTGATGTCCCGGAAAAAACGTAAAACAGACAAATAGCTGAAAAATGATTAAAAGGAGGAGAAACTTTGAAAAAGAAGAAAAGTTTACCGTCATATTTTTGGCTGGGTATAATTTTACTGTACGGATATAACCTGGGTTTTATGTTCCTGGAAATGAATATGCCGGGGATGACTTATAACCTGACAATTGGCGGCGCACCTGCATCATGGATTTACAATGCGTTTATGAGTAGTGTTGTAATTAACATTTTCCTCGCGTGGCTGTGGTATTATATGCCGGAGCAGGATGATAAAAGGAAACAGGAAAGTCAGGGGGGTGAACAATAGTGGGAGTTAACCCTGTAGTTATTACCGCAGCGCTCATTTACTTTGTGATTATTATCGGGATTGGCTATACGACAAGGAAAGCATCTGCCGATCCGATGGACTATTATGTAGCAGGCCGGAAAATCGGGCCCTTTGTAAACGGTGCCGCCCTGGCTGCTGCCTTCTTTAGCCCCGCCTCGTTCCTTGGGATGCCTGCTTTTATCTTTTTGCTGGGCTATCCGTTCTGGTGGGTGCTCGCATCCATTATCGCGGGTCTGCCGCTGGCTTCTATGCTGACAGCGGCGCCGATGCGCAAATATGCGCCGGTTTCCTTCACCGATTACTTTGCCGACCGTTATGATAGCCCGAAACTCATGCGGATTATGGCCGGTATCCCCACGCTGATGTCCGGCTGGGCATACATTGTCTTATCCATTGTGGGCACAGGACTGTTCATGATGTCCATTCTGCAGGTTCCCTACACCACTGCAGTTGTCCTGTCAGCTATTGTCATCATGTTCTACGTCTTTATGGGCGGTATGGTTGCTACCAGTTTTACCTCCGCCTTCCAGGGTGTGTTGATGACCATCGCCTCCCTGATTGTGGGCGCTGTTATCCTTAATATTTATGGCGGTTTTGCCGGTCTGTCCGAGGCGGTTTACGCCAATAACGCGAACTTCTGGCTGATGCCGCATGCCGATCCCGGCGGCGGATTTGCCCATCCATTAATGGGCTACTGGACAGGGGTTGTCAGCTTCTACTTTGTCTGGCATTACGGCTTCTCCACCATGCCTTATACCGTAGTCCGCTTCTTTACGACTATGGATATTAAATCGGCCCGGCGTTCCGTCTTCTGGGCGGTTCTCTTCGGCGGCCCGATGTATTTCGGCCTGTTGGTTGCCGGTACCGCAGCCCGTGTTACGCTGGAAAACATGCATCCGATGATGCTCAAGGGCGCTACCAATGCGGTGGAAGTGCTGGCGATGATTAAGGAATCGTTTGGCATCGGCGGTGCGGCTGTCACCGACTATTCCTACATCGCCGTTGTGGAATCTCTGGGCAATCCATTGGTTCTCGGTATCCTTGTTGCCGGTGGTTTGGCGATCTCCATGGCGACCGCCTCCGCGTGGGTCATGGTGCTTAACGTGCTGATTGGCCGTGACTGGATGGGCAAGGTCTTTGGCAACAAGTGGGCGATTAATAACCCCGTGTTGGCATTGCGTGTCTGGACTGTTATCATTATGGCCGTCTGCACCTACTTTGCCTTCAATCCCCTCGCACTGGTGCTTGACCTCTCCGGCTGGGCGTTTGTCGTGATTATCTGCACCACGGGTGTTTCGCTAATGGCGGGGCTCTGGTGGCGGCGCGCAAACACAACGGCCACTATTGCCACCATCGCTGTCTTTTTCCCACTCTCCCTCTTCTCCTGGCTCTATGCCAAGGAAGTGCTGGGCAGCCCCCACTGGTTCTTTGCCAGCAGGTGGATCTGGGGTGAAGGCGGGTTTATGTTACCCACAGGACATCAAAGTTGGTTGATCCCGGCTTCAGTTATCTTCTATATCATCGTTGCTTTGCTGACACCGCCCAACAGGGCTGAAGTTGTCGACAAGTACTGTGACGATCTGCATTAAGTTTAACGCCTAACCTCCTTACCGTCTTGCCCACTGCCCGGGTAAGAACCGAAGCCGGAGATTATTCTCCGGCTTCGGGCTTTCCGGGGGTGCGTTAACAATTAAAATAAAAGTAAAGAATTGCAGTTCTGGCACAGGAATTGCAAGAATATTCTGTAAAGTAAATCAGAGGAGGAGTAATTATGTTTGTTCCTGAGTTCAACACTACGTTTGGTCAACTGCTCGATGATACCGCTGCCAGGTATCCGGATAAAGATGCACTGGTGAATGTGCAAAGAGAACTGCGTTATTCTTATGCGGAATTGCGTGACATCGTAAACAGTACGGCCAAAGCTTTTATCAGTCTCGGGGTTAAAAAGGGCGATAATGTGGCTATCTGGGCCACCAACGTGACCGAATGGGTCTTTGCGCTCTTTGGAGCAGCCAAAATAGGCGCTGTGGTTGTCACCGTCAACACCAACTACCGCAGCCACGAGCTGGAATATTTACTCAAGCAGTCCGATTCTACCACATTGCTGTTAATTGAAGAATATCGCGGCAACAATTATGTGGACATTGTCAACGATGTTTGTCCGGAACTGGCCACAAGCGAACCCGGACAGTTAAGCTGTGAGAAACTGCCGGTTTTAAAAAATGTTATTTTCATGGGTGAGAAAAACTTCCCGGGAATGTTTTCCTGGTCCGACTTTATTGCTCTGGGAAAAGATGTTAGTGATGATGAGGTTGCCAACATGCAGGCCGCCTGCGATCCTGACGATGTCATCAATATGCAGTACACATCCGGGACAACAGGCTTCCCCAAAGGTGTAATGCTGACTCATAATAATGTTATTAATAATGCTTACTATGTAGGGGCATGCCAAAACTTTACCGATGCAGACCGTCTTTGTATTCCGGTTCCGTTTTTCCACTGCTTCGGCCTGACGATGAGTATTACGGTATGTGCTGTTTACGGCGCTACGATGGTGCCTGTGGAGGAATTTAACCCCACCTGGGTGCTGGAAGCTATAGACAAGGAAAAGTGTACTGCCCTGCAGGGCGTGCCTACCATGTGGATTGCAGAACTGGACCATCCCGACTTTGCTAAGTATGATATGAGCAGCCTGCGTACAGGCATTATGGCCGGTTCTCCCTGCCCGATTGAAGTCATGCGTAAAGTGGTTGACAAAATGGCGCCGGAAGTAACCATTGCCTACGGGCAAACGGAATCCTCGCCCGTTGTTACCCAAACGCGTACCGATGATGACCTGGAACGCCGTGTAACCACCGTTGGCCGTCCCATCCCCGGTGTTGAACTGAAAATCTTCAACCCGGAAACCGGTGAGGAGTGTGAACATGGGGTGCAGGGAGAAATCTGCATGCGCGGCTATGTGGTAATGAAGGGTTACTACAAGATGCCGGAAGCTACGGAAAAAGCCATTGATAAAGACGGCTGGCTCCACTCCGGCGACCTGGGAACCATGGATGAAGAGGGCTACGTAAAAATTACCGGACGCCTGAAGGACATGATTATCCGCGGCGGTGAAAATATTTATCCGCGTGAAATTGAAGAGTTCCTCTATACCAACCCGAAAGTCCTGGACGTTCAGGTGATTGGTGTGCCCAGTGTCAAGTACGGTGAAGAAGTCATGGCCGTCGTTAAGCTAAAGGATGGAGAAACAAGCAGCCAGGAAGAACTGCGTGAATTCTGCCAGGGTAAGATTGCCCGCCATAAAATCCCTAAGTATATCGCGTTTATGGATGCCTTCCCGATGACGGCCAGCGGCAAGATCCAGAAATACAAGCTGCGCGACTGGGCGATAAAAGAGTTAAAGCTTGAGGATGCCAGCAAAATTGAGACTGCCTAACGTCTTGATGATAGTGTGCATCAATAAACCGGTTCGGAAGACTTTCCGGGCCGGTTTTTGACTCCTGAAAGTAGGACAATGATGCAGTTATGCATAATATATGACTCAATGCATCAATAAGGTGTGTCCGAACTTGCTCTGTCAGCAGCCTGACCCTTAAAAACGCCTTTATTCAGGGATGTTTCAAACTTTTCTGAATTATGGGCCAGGACAGAAGATTTGGCATTGTTTTTGCGTACTATGAATGCAGCGGAAGGAATTGAGCGTAAAGAAGTTCAAATATACTATATCGAAATGGGGGTGGCCTGAATGTGGGAAACAGTTGAGGTGGTTGTGAAGGAACATTACGCTGTTGTTACTTTAAACCGCCCCGACGCATTAAACGCATTAAGCACGCAAATGGCCAAGGATATCATTGCCGTGATGGATCATCTGGCCAATGATATCAATGTCTGGGCCGTGGTCCTGACCGGTGCCGGCGAGCGCGCTTTTTGCGTAGGTGCGGATTTAAAGGAACGGAAAACCATGACAAAGGTTGAAATGGTTCAACAGCGTGCACTGTTTGTCAAGGCATTTGCGTCCGTAGTCCGTTTTCCCAAACCTATTGTGGCGGCAGTCAACGGTTTTGCCATGGGTGGGGGATTCGAATTTGCGCTTTGCTGTGATATGATTGTCGCAGCCCATGAAGCATTTCTGGGTTTGCCGGAGGTGGGGCTGGGTATTATTCCGGGCGGTGGCGGTACACAGAACCTGCCCAGGATTATCGGCAAGAACAAAGCAAAAGAACTGATCTACACCGGCAGAAAGATTTCAGGCGAAACAGCCTTTGCCTGGGGTATTGCCAACAAGACAGCACCGCGCAATGAACTGATGGAAGTGACCGCAGAACTGATGAGGGAAATTACGAAAAATGCACCGCTGGCACTGCAGCAGGCGAAGCTGAGCATAGAGGTGGGAACAGAAATGGATTTGGCTTCGGGACTGGCTCTGGAAGCGGAAGCATACAACCGCTGTCTTTACAGTGAAGACAGGGACGAAGGACTGCGTGCATTCAATGAAAAGCGCAAGCCTGCATATAAAGGGCAGTAAATTAAATCAAATATAAGAAAGAGGTGTAGAGATGGCTGTTCAATCGGTTTCACATCTCACACATGGCATTCTCATTCGGGAAGTGGGGCTACGAGACGGCCTGCAGAACGAGCAGCAGTTTGTGCCGACAGAGGATAAAATTGAGCTGGCCCGTGCATTGACGGAAGCGGGCTTGCGGGAGATTGAAGCAACATCTTTTGTCAGTCCCCGTGCCGTCCCCCAACTGCGGGACGGCAGGGAAATGATAGAATCGCTGGGGCAGCAGGAGGGTGTGAGCTACTCTGCCTTGGTGGTCAACCGGCGCGGTGCTGAGGATGCCATTGCCGCCGGAGTAAAAGAATTGCAGCTCGTACTCTCTGCCAGTGAAACGCACAGCATGAAGAATGTAAGAATGTCGGTGGATGAGGCGCTGGGCCAGATTGCGGAAATTTCCGCCCTGGCCAAAGAGCATAACGTAATTATCCGGACAGCACTGGCCACCACATTCGGGTGTCCCTTTGAAGGGAAGATGCCTTTTGAAAGAGTGTATTCCTTAGTTGATAAACTTTTTGAAGTCGGCGTTGAGCGAGTTTCGCTGGCTGACACAGCGGGGCTTGGCAACCCGCAGCAGGTTTCGGAGCTTTGCCGTGGTATTCTCGAACGGTTCCCGCAGAACGGGTTCTCTCTGCACTTCCATGACACTCGCGGACTGGGACTGGCCTGTGCTCTGGCCGGCGTCTGGGGTGGCATTAAAGTCATTGAAAGCTCGATTGGCGGCCTGGGGGGCTGCCCGTTTATTCCCAACGCCACCGGCAACATTGCTACGGAAGACTTGGTTTATATGCTGGAATCGATGGGAATTGACACCGGGCTGAACTGGCAAAAGTTAATGGATGCAGCCCTTCTGGCAGAAAAGATTTTGGGACGGGAACTGGGAAGCCGGCAGTTGGCTCTCGCCAGAAGCCACCAATGCCAGAGTTAGGAAAGGTAAAAAATTAGGGGGAGGAAGTACAAAATGAATTTTCAACTGACAGAAGAACAATCGATGATCCAAAAGGTAGTTCGTGATTTTGCAGAAAAAGAACTGGCCCCGGTGGCGGCGGAACTGGATCAAAAAGGTGAATTTCCTCATGACATTATTAACAAAATGGGGGAAATGGGGCTCTTTGGCCTACCGTTTTCCGAAGAATACGGTGGTTCCGGCGCCGGGTACCTGGCGTATGCCATTGCAGTGGAAGAGATTTCCCGTGCCTGTGCGTCCACAGGGATTACCTACGCGGCGCATTGTTCCATCGGCACCGGCCCCATTTATCTGTTCGGTACGGAAGAACAAAAGAAGAAGTGGGTACCCCTTTGCGCCTCCGGTAAAGCGTTTGCCGCTTTCGGCCTGACGGAGCCAAACGCCGGTTCGGATGCCGGCGGTACCCAGACCACAGCGGTTCTGGACGGTGACGAGTGGGTCTTAAACGGCAGCAAGTGTTTTATCACCAATGTCGGTGTGGGTAAAGTCGCAGTTATTACTGCGGTCACAGATAAAAGTAAAGGCACAAAAGGTATTTCCTCCTTTATCGTACCCACCGATACGCCGGGCTTTTCAGTAGGCCAGCCTTATGACAAGATGGGACTGAAGGCCTCCGATACCCGCGAGATTATTCTGGAGAGTGTACGTATTCCCAAAGAGAATATTCTCGGTAACGAGGGTGAGGGCTTTAAGCAGTTTCTTGTAGCCTTAGACGGCGGCCGCATCAGTATTGGCGCCCTGTCTGTCGGTATTGCTCAGGCCAGTCTGGATGCCGCACTCAAGTATGCCAAAGAACGGGAACAGTTTGGCCGGCCCATTTCCAAGTTCCAGGCCATCCAGTTTAAGTTGGCTGATATGAAGATGAAAACGGAACTGGCCAGGATGATGGTATATAAAGCAGCCTGGCTCAAAGACCAGGGCAAGCCGTTCTCCATGGAAGCCGCCATTGCCAAGCTTTACGCTTCGGAGACCTGCATGCAGAATGCTTCGGAGGCCGTACAGATTCACGGCGGTTACGGTTACATGAAAGAATATCCGGTGGAACGCTACCTCCGCGACGCCAAGCTGATGGAAATCGGTGAAGGCACATCGGAAATTCAGCGTCTGGTTATCGCCCGTCTGCTGGGCTGCTAAATTTAATAAAAAAGTCGTGCGGCCTGCACGGCTTTTTTTTTGGGCAAGGAAATTGGGACGGAGGGACAGGTTACTTGTCCCAACTTTATGCAAAGAAATATGGGTAAGGTGGGACAAGTAACCTGTCCCACAAGCAGGTCGCAGGGCCGGGCCTTTTTCGTCCGGTGCGCAGATAAGTTTGTGCCTCAGGCAGGAATCTGTGCAGGGAATCTCGAATTCAAAAACGTGTTTTGCATCGCGGAAAGGGAGGACATAATATGCCTAAATTACCGGATTATATCGGCCCCACCGCATTTGGTGTTAAGATGGGAGTCATCGTCCCCGGTTCAGACCTGACGGGAATGATTGTTTCCACGCTGAAGCATGTGGCTGAAGACGAACTGTTGGATAGCAATGATGTTATTTGTGTTACCGAATCTGTGGTGGCACGCGCACAGAACAATTTTGTTTCCGTGGATGAGGTGGCCGCGCAGCTTCGCAGCAAGCTGGGCCTAAAGGAAGACAGCAGGATCGGTGTGGTGTTCCCGATTACCAGCCGCAACCGCTTTGCCATGATTCTTGAAGGAATTGCCCGTGCGGTGCCGCAGGGGGAAGTCATTGTCCAGCTGCCGTTCCCCTGCGATGAGGTGGGTAACCAGATTGTTTCACCGGAGATTGCCGAAACATTTGATTTATCCGGCGGGTTGGTTTGTGAGGAGGATTTATACGGAGTGGACTGCAGCCACCCGATTACCCGTGTCAATTACCTGGAGATGTACCGGGATATCATCGAGGCTGAAGGGGCCACTGCCAGAATATTTCTTGCCAACGATCCAAAGAAAATCCTTAACTTTGCCCCCGACGGCGTGATTGCCGCGGACATTCACAGCCGGAAGGCGACGCTTCGGAAAATCAGTGAAGAGTTTGGCAACTGCATTACACTGCAGGATCTGTGCCGCGAAGGCAGCAGCTGGTCGGAGTGGGGATTGTTGGGAAGTAACATGTCGGCCAATAAAAAGCTCAAACTGGCACCCAGGAATGCCTCCGCGTTTGCCAAAGAGCTGCAGGAAGGAATTTATACGGCAACCGGCCGCCAGGTGGAAGTGCTGGTCTATGGTGACGGTGCGTATAAGGACCCCAGCACGGGAATCTATGAACTGGCGGACCCGATGCCGGTCTTTGGTGCCACAGAGGGCTTCGGCGGCCGCTACCGTGACGGCATCAAATACAAGTATGTGGCCGATGTGTGCCATGAAGAGGGGAAAAGTGTGGCGGAAATTGAGGCACACCTGGCTGAGACCTGCCGGCAGGCGTATGAACAGGGTGATATGATTACCGAGGGCACAACTCCGCGGCGTGTGGAAGACGTGATCGCCAGCCTGGCAGACCTGGTAAGCGGTTCAGCCGATGCCGGAACACCCGTAATTGTCGTCAAAAGGATACTGCGCTAACCAACAGCCGTACGGTCAGGGACCGTGCGGCTGCCTTTGTCTTAGTCAAGGAATTTATATGCATGCAGAAAAGCGTGCTCCTTGACTATTAGGGGTTTGTAAGGGGAATATCCCCTTACTCTTGCGGGGTGGTCAGGGTCGCAGACCCGTCGAAGGGGTGGCAACCCCTAAAGAACAAGCAAAGACGCAACCAACAGTAAAATGCGTCTGCGTCTTTCTTGGTGGGAAATTATAACAGAAAGATTAATTCCGGCCAGAGCTGCGGCCGCGGGCAGGAGAACGGACAGCGCTTGTATAATGGAAAATTAAGGGGTGGAGCTTTATGGAGATTAGATCTTTTTCTGTTGAGGTTGAAGGTAACCGGCTTGCGGGGGAAATCAACCTGCCAACACAGGTCGCAGCGCCCTACCCTGTCGTTGTCATCTGTCATGGTATTCCCAGCGGCAGGCCGGCAGAAAATGATCCCGGCTACAGGCCGCTGGCAAAGAGGCTGGCCGCTGCAGGTTTTCTCAGTGTGATATTTAATTTCCGCGGCTGTGGAGAAAGCGGCGGGAATATTGACCTGGCAGGCTGGTGCCGTGACCTGAGGGCTATATTGGATATGCTCTATACAAGGCACGATACAGACAAAAGCCGCATGTCTCTCATGGGCTTTTCCGGAGGAGCCGCGGTTTCCTGTGTGGTGGCGGCCAATGACCGGCGGGTTTCTGCTGTGGCACTGATGGCCTGTCCGGCCGAGTTTTCCTTTTTGTTTAAAGAAGAAGAATTAACTGAGATGATTGCCAGGGCACGGGAGATCGGCTCGATTCGTGACCCTGGCTTTCCCGGGGATCCGCAGGCATGGCTGGCGGGCATGTATGCGGTGAGGGCAGAAGAGGCCATCGGCCTGCTTTCGCCCCGCCCGGTGCTGATTGTACACGGTACCGATGATGAAGTGGTGCCTGTGGAACATGCCCGCCGTCTGTATGCTCGGGCGGGCGATCCCAGGGAGTTTGTCTTACTGGACAAAACGCATCACCGCCTGCGGCAGGTGCCTGAAGCACTGCAGGCGGCTGAGGATTGGCTCTGCCGTATCAACGACAAGTCTGAAAAGGAGCGTGAAAGTGATGTTAAAAACAGGCCTGAAAGGTGAGGCGAGTGTGGAGGTTATGCGCGGCAATACCGCCATTGAGGTGGGGAGCGGCAGCGTTCCCGTCTTTGCCACACCCATGCTGGTGGCACTGATGGAGAATGCGGCGATCAATGCACTGTTGGGCGCGCTGCCGGAGGGACAGACAACGGTGGGTACTAAAGTGGACGTGGCCCATACGGCGGCCACGCCCATCGGTCAAACAGTAACGGCCCGTGCCCAGCTGGTGGAAACAGACGGGCGGCGGCTGGTATTTCAGGTGGCGGCAGAAGACGATAACGGCCCGGTTGGCAGCGGTACGCACGAGCGGTTTGTCGTTGATCTGGAGAAATTTTTGGCCAAAGTAAAAGAAAAGAGCAGTTAATGCGGCAGCCAGCAGGGTTCAAGGTAAACAGGCTCCAACTGCCTGTTTTGCATGGCGTGGGCCACTGTTTCACATAGCAGGTCCAGCCTGGCCAGATAAACCTGTTTGTCTCCCTGCGCAGTCGGGCCGAAAGGAACCAGGAAAAATGTTTTTACACTGAGAATCTGCTGTACATTTTCCAACAGATTCTCCGAATCTCCGTTTGTGACCAGAGCAAGAACCACAGGGTTGCCGGCCTGCAGATGGCGCACTGTCTTGGAGAGCGGCGCCGACGTGGTTCGTGTATTCACCAGTTTGGCCAGAAAATTCCCCGGGCAGGGTGCGATGACCATAATGTCAAACGTAATGTTGACCCCGGAGAGTTCACTCTCTTCTTCCGCCAGGGATGTGGTCAGCATTTCATGGCCGGTAATCTGCTCCAGCGTTTTTTTTGTGCTGCCAAACTGCTCATCGGTTTCGGGATGGTCCGAGGTTGCCAGAAAAAGCGGATACACATCGGCTCCGGCAGCCACTAATTTTTTGATTTCATCCAGGATGACCGGCATGGTAAAGTGTCCCTCAGGCAAGGCAAAGCCAATCTGTCTTCCCTGTAAACTCATTAAAGAAACCCCCTTCACGGTGCAGTTAATATATATGCACCGTAAAGAGGGTTCGTGCCTGTCCGGGTCGGTTTAGGGGCTGAGTATATTTTCCAGTCCGTAGATTACGCCTTCCCGTTTCATCACTTCTTTGACGGCCAGAATCACACCCGGCATGAAAGAAGTTCTGTCGATACTGTCATGGCGAATGGTCAGTGTCTGGCCGACGCCGCCAAAGAGGACTTCCTGGTGTGCCACATAACCGGGAAGGCGGACACTGTGCAGATGGACACCGTCCATGCTGCCGCCGCGCGCCCCTTTGACTTTCTCCAGTTCTTCCACAGCCTGCCTGTCCGAGCGGCCTCTGGCTTTTAAAATCATTTCCGCCGTTTTGATTGCGGTTCCCGAAGGGGCATCCACTTTGTGTTCGTGGTGAAGCTCAATAATTTCCGCCTCCGGCATATACTTAGCGGCCTGGGCGGCAAACAGCATCATCAGCACCGCGCCGATGGCAAAATTCGGTGCGATGAAGGCGGGTGTATTGTTTGCTTTTGACCAGCTCTCAACTTTTTCCAAATCCACTTCGGTGATGCCGGTGGTGCCGATCACCGGCCTGGCCTGGTGGGATAGGATGGTTTCAATGTTTTTCATCACCGTGTAGGGTGATGTAAAATCCACAACCACATCCGGCCTGATGTCCTGCAAAGTTTTGGCCAGATCGGGCAAAACACCGATCCCTGCACGGCCAATGCCTGCCGCTTCGCCGATATCGCTGCCGTCGCCGTTAATGTCGATGGCGGCAACCAGTTCCATGCCCGGCTCGGCGTGGACTGTGCGGATCACTTCTTTACCCATTTTGCCAAGCGCGCCGTTTACAGCAACCTTTATCGTCATGTTGGTAACATCCTCCTTGCCTGGTTTCTCTTGCCAATATGTATTATTAGCATTGTCTTACATTGCCCCTGGAATGTCAAGTCCGGGTCGAATTGTAACGGTGCGTGCAGGGCAAGATATAACAGACGAAAATAGCATTCCCGAAAAACTGGGAATTCATAATACAAGGAGGACTGGCGATGACTGTAAATATAGGAATTAACGGTTTTGGACGCATCGGACGGAACACATTCCGCTCCTTACTGGAAAATGACGGCATGCGCGTCGTGGCCATCAATGACCTGACAGACAATGCCACGCTGGCGCATCTGCTAAAATATGATTCACTGTTTGGCCGCTTTCCCGGTGAAGTGGCCATTAAAGAAAACAATTTAACGGTAAACGGTGAGGTGATTCGGATTCTTGCCGAGGCCCAGCCGGAAAAACTCCCCTGGGGCGAATTGGGCGTGGATGTGGTCATTGAAGCCACCGGGCGCTTCCGGACACGGGAGAACGCTTCCCGGCACCTGCAGGCCGGTGCCAAAAAGGTCATTGTCACCACACCGGTCAATGACGCGGATATTATTGTTGTGATGGGCTTAAACCACACGCAATACAACCCGGGTGAGCATATGATTCTCTCCAACGCTTCCTGTACCACAAACGCACTGGCGCCTGTGGTTAAGGTGCTGCATGAAAACTGGGGCATTGAGTACGGGCTGATGAATACCACACACTCATATACCAACGACCAGCACCTGCTTGACCTGCCCCACCCTGATCTGCGCAGAGCACGGGCGGCGCAGGTGTCCATGATTCCCACCACCACCGGTGCGGCGAAAATCATCGGCAAAATCATTCCCGAGCTGCAGGGTAAAATAGACGGCTTTGCCGTACGTGTGCCGACGCCGACGGTATCCATTGTGGATTTTGTAGCCAACCTGAAAAAAGAAGCAGTACCCGCAGATGTGAACAGTAAAATGAAAGAAGCCGCGGAAGGCGAGCTGCGCGGTATCCTAGGTTACTCCGATGAACCTCTGGTTTCCGTGGACTATAAGGGTTCACCGTATTCCAGCGTTGTGGACAGCCTGCTGACCCAGAGTGTCGGCGGCCGCCTGATGCGGGTCGTGACCTGGTATGACAATGAATGGGGGTATTCACACCGGGTTGCCGATCTGGCCTTTTATGTCTCGCAGCAGGGTTTGTAGGAAGGTTTTGCCATCCTGCAGGGAACCGGGCAGACGGAAGTGAATATAAACAGCGGAAGGCTGCATGTGGCCTTAACCGAGAACAGGGGGAACGTCTTATGGCAGAAATTACATTTGGGACAGATGGGTGGCGGGCAATTATTGCGGAAGATTTTACATTTGCCAATGTGCGCTGCGTTGCGCAGGCCATTGCCCAGCATCTTAAAGACCAGGATCTGCAGGAGCAGGGGATTGTTGTCGGCTTTGACACCCGCTTTCTGGCGGAAAAATTCGCTCTTGTGGTAGCCGAAGTCATGACGGGAAACGGGATTAAAACATATCTTTGCAAAAAACACACACCGACGCCGGCAGTGGCTTTCGCTGTGATGCACTACAATGCAGGCGGCGCCGTAATGCTGACAGCCAGCCACAATCCGGCTGAATACCTGGGGATTAAGTTTATCCCCGCCTATGCCGGCCCGGCCCTGCCGTCAGACATTGCACCGATTGTGGCCTGTATGGCCGATATCCTGCGTACAGGCACGGTGGATCGTTATACGCTAAACCAGGCCTGGGAGCGGGGCCTTCTGGAAATGATTGAACCGCTTCCCGACTATACACGGCATCTGGAGACACTGATTGATTTTGCAGCCATTAAACAAGCCGGCATCCATGCGGTTGTGGATCCGATGTATGGAGCGGGTATCGGCTATCTCGAAGAAATTCTCGGCGGGCACGAATGCAAGGTCGATGCCATCCATAACTGGCGCGACCCCCTCTTTGGCGGTTCCCTGCCGGAACCCACATCACTGCATATGAATTCTCTTATACATAAAGTCAAAGAACTAAAGGCGGATATCGGTGTGGCCCTTGACGGTGATGCCGACAGGCTCGGTGTGGTGGACCCGCACGGCCGGTACTACAGCCCAAACGAGATTCTGGTCCTGTTCATGGAATACCTGGTCCAGAACCGCGGCTTCAAAGGCCCGGTGGCCAGAACGGTGGCTACCACACATATGCTGGACCGCATGGCCGAACACTACGGTTTTTCCGTGGTGGAAACACCGGTGGGCTTCAAATACATCGGGCAGGTACTGCGGGAAAAGGATGCGTTTCTGGGCGGCGAAGAAAGCGGCGGCGTCAGCATGCGCGGCCATATTCCGGAAAAGGACGGTATCTTTGCTGCGCTGCTCTTTATGGAAATGCTGGCCCGGACCGGCAAAAAAGCCGACCAGCTGCTGCGGGAAATCTCGGAAAAATACGGCCCGCTCTACAGTGAACGGATTGACTTGCGCACTACCGCTGAAGCCAAGCAGGATATCCTGAGTAACATGCAGAAATGGCAGCCGGCAAAGCTTGCCGGCACCCCGGTCAAAAAGAAGACAGAAATTGACGGCCTGAAAATAATCCTGGAAAACGGGAACTGGTGCCTGGTGCGCGCTTCCGGCACGGAGCCGGTTTTCAGAATCTATGTGGAAGCCGCCTCAGAAAAGGAGAAAAAAGCCATTCAGGAAGATGTCAAAGCCGCACTGTGTGCCCAGGCCAGGGAGGGCGAAGAACCATGTATGACCTAACCATGACCAGCGGCCTGCCGCTCAAAGCCGACAAAGACGGAAAATTAATTTTCGGTGAAGGTTTACTACCCGTCACAGCAGATATCCGGTATAAAAAAGATATGCAGGATGTCCTTTTTCAGCCGGACGCGGACGGGCCTGCCGAACTGTACTCTATGTACCGCGGCGTCTGCCACGACCAGGACCAGGCATTAATTGAAAAACACGGCCTGCGGTATGATGTGACCGTTCTTTGCCCCGGCCGGGTCGGCAGGGAATATATCAAAACCGCCGGACACTACCATCCGCTCAAACCCGGCACAGAGACCACCTATCCGGAAGTCTACGAAGTCCTCCACGGCAAAGCGCATTACCTCCTGCAAACCGAACCGGATGAAGACGGTGTGGATGCTATTCTTATTGAAGCGTCCGCCGGAGACAAAGTCCTTATTCCGCCGGGTTACGGACATATTACCATCAATGCGGGTTCCTCATTTCTGATCATGAGCAACTGGGTTGCCTCCGGCTTTGACTCTGTTTACGAACCAATCCGGAATCTGGGCGGCGGCGCCTACTTTGAACTGGCCGCCGACGGTGAAGATGAACAGTTTATCGTGAACCCGCGCTACAACCCCACGCCCCGCCTCTCCACCCGCAGCACCGAAAACCGTCCGGAATTCGGCCTCACCCGCAACCACCCCATGTACCAGGCATTCCTCAAATCCCCCGAAAAATTCAAATTCCTCACCCACCCCGAAACCTACTTCTAACCAAATGAAGACGCAGGGACAGGTTCCACCGTCTTCATTTGTTCGCCAATCTTGAAAAGTTCGTTCTTTTAAGCGTCCCTGTATTGACTACACTCAGCCTGTGTGGCATAGTCAAACTGAGGTGAGGAGTTATGCGTTTTACTATTAATGTTCCAAAAGATAAAGTGCATATCATTCGTTTGCTTGAGAATACAGCCAAGCAGCAGAAACAGCAAAAAAGTGATCTGATACTCGATGCGATTGAGCGCTACTTGTGTGAACAATCAGCAGGGCTTGGACTTTTTAACCTTGGAGAAAGTAAGCTGCCAAACCGGGAAAAATTATATGAGAGTAGACTGGATTTTTGATTAAATTCATTAAGCAAAAAGCGGCATCTCAGTAAAGAGAAGCCGCTTTTTGCTGTCAGTGGGTCTGAGGCACGTTAACTTTGACTCTGCGTGAGCGGATACGCCCGTTTTCCCGTCTGTTGATACGTACTTCCAAAACACCATGGTCGTAGTCGGCCCAGGCTTCATCGGGTTTAACTTCCACCGGCAGGGGAACCGTACGGCTAAAGCGGCCGTAACGGCGCTCCACCATACGGTAACCGTCACGCTCCCGGTCGGCCCGTCGCTTGATTTCTCCGCTGATTGTAATTTGCATCTCATCGACGGTGATTTCCAACTCATCCGGGTTGGCGCCGGGAATCGCGGCGCTTACCAGAACTTCTTTTTCCGTCTCGTGTATATCCACAGCAGGCCCAGGCATGCGGTCAAACGGCTGCCCCTTCATATCCAAAAAGGGGCTATCGGGAAATCGTAGGTGCCGCATTTCCTCTGACATGCGCGCAAATTCACCGTACGGATTCCAGGTCGTCAGTGTATGCATCATTCCATCCCCTTTAAATATGTTGTCAGTATTAGCGTACCGAAAACTGCAACAATGTATGCTTTTAAATTTACGCAAAAAAACTTCGTTTGGCGGGCTAAAGATTTCTTTCTCTCTGCCGATAAACCTGGTAAGCACAGTAAAGGGGTGTTTGGGGTGAAAATTAACGGCAAGGGGTTTCCCGTCAACAAACTCTATCAGCATCAACTGGAGAATGACCGGAAAGCAAACGGCACGGCAAAAGACAAACCGGCCGGAGACTCGCTCTCCATCTCCAGTGAATCTGCCAAGATTAGTGAACTGATAGAAGCTGCTGCCACGCCTGCCGATATCAGGGCAGAGCGGGTCAGGGAATTAAAAGAGCAAATTGCTCAGGGCAAGTATACCGTAGACAGCCAAAAGCTGGCTGAAGCCATGTTGGCAAAGAATCAATAAAAGGAGTCTGGTTTTATGAGTATCCTGCGTATAGGTGGTATTGCCTCCGGATTTGACACCGAGCAAATAATCAAAGATCTGATGCGTGTTGAGCGTATGAAGGTGGACAAGAGCTACCAAAAACGCCAGGTTTTTGAATGGCAAAAAGACCAGTTCCGCTTTCTGACCAATAAAGTGCGTTCTTTTCGTGACACATACTTTGATATTCTTAAACCGGAAACCAATATCTTACACGCCTCCAACCTGAAAAAGATGGAAGTCACCTCAAGTGACCCGGCAGTGGTTACCGCCCGGGCGAATGCGGATGCCGCCACCGGCACCACAGAGTTTGAGGTACTGCAAAGCGCAACTGCGGCCAAAGCTGCGGCTTCCGGCGTAACCGGTGCAGGCGGCGAACACCTGAGCCTGGAGGATACGATGGCAGCGGTCAGCACCAAACTGGCCGGTGGCCCTCTGAGCTTTGATGAAAACGGCGAATTTACGATGACCATCAACGACACACCGATTACAGTCAATGAAAATGATACACTGCGGACCGTGCTTTCCCGCATTAACACCAGCACTGCCGGTGTACAGGCCTCTTACAGTTCATTCAGTGATACATTCACATTTACGGCCAAAGAAACAGGCGAGCAGTTTATCACCGTTGATGACGGCGGCAACTTCTTTGTGGCCCTGGGCCTGAAAACAGCAGGAGGCCAGCCGGAAATCGGTGAAGCGGGCCGGGACGCCCTTTTTAAAATTGACGGCTTTGAAGGCACCCGCACTTCCAACAACTTTACTATTGACGGAATTACATATTCCATTAACCAGCAAATTGATGCGCCGACAGCAGCGATACAAATTAATGTATCCGTTGATGCAAACGCAGTTTATAATACCATAGAGAGTTTCGTCAACGACTATAACCAGTTGATTGACGATATCAGCAGCAAACTCAGTGAAGAACGTTTCCGCGGTTTCCCGCCGCTCACGGATGAACAAAAAGAAGCAATGAACGAAAAAGACATTGAAAAATGGGAAGAAAAAGCACAAAGCGGCCTGCTGCGGCGTGACCCTGCCCTGGAGGCCCTTCTGGACAAGATGCGTACAGCCATGTATGATGCTGTGGGCAGCGAACACCTTACAGCGATAGGGATTGAAACCAGCAGCAATTACCTTGACAACGGTAAGCTGGTTCTTAAAAACGGCGGAGCCGACCTGCGGGCCGCTATAGAACAGAACCCCGATATGGTTGTGGAACTGTTTACAAAACAATCGGAAACCGACTACAGCCCCAACCTAACCGCGGAAGAGCGAGCCAGTCGCTACGAGGAATCGGGCCTTGCCCACCGCATCAGTGATATTCTAAACGATAATGTCCGCACTACACGGGACAATGGCAACCGTAAGGGAACTCTCCTGGAGCGAGCCGGCATTGAAGGTGACATCAGCGAGTTCAATAACTACTTTAACAAGCAGATTAATCAGGTCAATGAACGCATTGATAAAGTAAATGAGATGCTCATACGCAAGGAAAACCAGTACTACCGTCAATTCACCGCCATGGAAAAAGCGCTCCAGCAGCTCTACGCCCAGGGTGACTGGCTGGCGTCACAATTGCAGCAGAACCAGCCCATGTAAAACGAGGTAAGAGAGGAAACTATGTCAGATCAACCCATAAACCAGCCAATAAAAGAGCAAGCTGCTCAGACCCGGCTCTACAGTGAAATATATGCGGTAACAAAAGACCTGGCCCAACTCTCAGCCTGTGACCTTACCGAAGAGCAGCAAACAGAGCAGCTGCAGCATCTATTGGACAAAAGACAGGAACTGATTGACAGGTCAATGAAACAGGAACCTGCCGCAGGGGACGAAGCACGCTCTATCCTTGAAAAGGTTGCCGTTCTTGACGTCACAGTCCGCAAAAACCTGCAGCAGAAACGTGATCACTTTAGAAGCGAACTGCAAAAAATCCATACAGGTAAACAAGCGGGGCGGGCCTATAACCCTTCCCGGCCCCAGAGAGAAGGCTTCTTTATTGACACGAGAAAAAATTAACAGTCTGCTATAAAGCTTTTATCGGCATCTGCCGATAATCCCTATGAAGAAAAAACGGCAACGCCCGGGGCGGCCGACCTGGAACGTGCTGTTTTTCTTACCGGTCTCCAATGGAATGGAGACTATACATCAAATTTCAAGGAGGAAGAAAGATGAGAATTAACACCAACGTCAGCGCAATGAATGCTCACCGTCAACTGGCAATCAACACTTCTAACGGCGCGAGATCTATGGAGAGGCTGTCATCCGGCCTGCGAATCAACCGTGCCGGCGACGACGCAGCCGGTCTTGCCATCTCGGAAAAAATGCGGGGCCAGGTTCGTGGTTTGAACCAAGCTTCACGTAACGCCCAGGACGGCATTTCCCTGATCCAGACGGCAGAAGGCGCTCTCACCGAAACCCACGCTATCCTGCAGCGTGTCCGTGAGCTGGCCGTCCAGGCTGCCAACGACACCAACACCGTCGCCGACCGTGCTGAAATCCAGAAAGAAGTGGACCAGCTTCTGCTGGAAGTGGACCGGATCGCCAACACCACAGAATTTAACCAAAAGAAACTCTTAAACGGCGAATTGACGCCCACCGGCACCTCTACAGAATCTGTTGCCTTTGAAAACGCGGATGCCATTTTCAGTAATGTGGCCATTACAACTCCCGGCACCAGTGCAAACGCCACATACAGCATGGAAGTAACCGGTGTGACCCGTGACGCTGCTACCGGTGCGATTTTGTCATATGATGTGGACTGGTCCGACCATACCGGTAACACAGGTACGGTTGTCGTGGGTGCTGCGGACACGAGCTTTGCAGTGGGTGATTTTACAGTAACTCTTGGCCAGGCATTTCAACTGGAAAACGTTAACAATACAGCTACATTTACCGCTCGTGCCGATTCTGAAATTGACCAGAGTTCCACACTGCGGTTCCAGATTGGTGCCAACTCTTCACAGAACATTAATGTCGGTGTTGCCAAGATGGACTCAGAAGCACTCTTTGTGGGGGGGCTTGATGTTAGCTCGGCCCGTTCCGCAGACGCTGCTGTTTCCGCAGTGAATATGGCCATTGAAGATGTTTCCGCTGAGCGCTCCAAGCTGGGTGCCGTGCAGAACCGTCTGGAGCACACCATTGCCAACCTCGGTGTAGCTTCCGAGAACCTCTCAGCTGCAGAATCCCGCGTCAGAGACGTAGACATGGCAGCCGAGATGATGGAATTCACCAAGGCCAACATCCTGAACCAGGCCGCTACCGCCATGTTAGCTCAGGCAAACAATGCCCCAAGTGCAGTGTTACAACTGTTAGGGTAAGTTTGCAGGGCGTCTTAAGAGGTAACTTTTAAGAGCATTACCGGGTGAATTGCTGGAACTTCCTAAAGCCCCGTTTCCTACAGCATAGTCCGAAAGGACAGGTGCGACAGGCGAAAAAAACAGGGATGAAACAATGGATAATCAGCAGCCAAGCTCCTGTTGCCGAAAGGCTGGAGAAGGTTCAACGACTAAGGCGTACCACCTAAGGGGAACTACGGTGATGAGGCCTGTAGGAAGGTAACTTCCGAAGTGCCCGGCCCCGTGATAAAACGGGTGAAGATATAGTCTGGCAGTCACTGAAAGGTGATTGATAACCGCAAGCAAACATGGCACCTCAATCCGTACTACAGCTTCTTGGCTAAAACACATCAAAAAGAGAACCGGAGAGCACAGTCTCTCCGGTTTTTTTTGTTGTTTAGGAAACTATACGGGGCAAAAAAATGTGGATAACTTTTAAAAATGATGTAAAATTTTGATATGGGGAGTCGAGCTATGTCTCAAGTCAAACCACAGTTCCATATCAAAGATATCTTTGCAGACCATTGGGGTCATTTTAAAAAAGTTAATAAACACAAGGTTCCTACTGATCTATGGGATAGTATTGAGGAATCAGTCAGCAAGATGCTGTCTTGTGGTGAGACTCAAAATGGTTTTGCAAGATATGTTTGCCCAGATTGTTTAGAAGATAAAGTTCTGGCCTTTACCTGTAAAAGCCGCTTCTGTAATCGCTGTGGTAGAGCTAATTGCGATGTTTCAAAAAAACGATGTTAAAAAGGGCTGTAACTCCAGCC
>JAWSUT010000025.1:0-47137 GCA_033549345.1 Bacillota bacterium
GTTAATAAAAAATCCCGCAGGCCTTTAAAATCAAGGCGTTGCAGGATTTTTTGTTTTATCAAGTGTCAAATACGGGAATATATATCTTAAATGTAACCATATCTTCCACATTTCGACAATAATCCACAGGTTGTATCTTTTTTTTTAAAATTAAAAAAAATAAGCCTATAGGCCTAATTTGTTTATTTAACATATATAAATATTTATGTTGTGAGATAGTGAATTGCAGCCTGCGTCCTGTCCTTACATTCAAGCTTTTGCAGTAGATTTGACACATGTATTTTAACTGTTTTTTCACTTATGTAGAGAGACTTGGCAATTTCAGCATTTGTCATGCCTTTGGCAATCATTTCAAGAACTTCATATTCACGCGGGGTCAGATTCGTATATTTTTTATCGTGGATTTCTTCCTGATTGCTTGTATTCTTTTTTTCGGCTGTTTTAACCAGGCATTTTTTAAAAAGGGTAAAGAAGTCCCGTGAATACTTCTTACCTACATCTTTTTGCATCTTTTGCAGCGCCTCTCCAGGGCTTTGTGCTTCCCGGTAAGGAAGGTTGGCCACCATAGAAACAAACTCAGAAGCAATCCGGATGATCTGTGCGTATGGATGAATCTCTCCCTCCACCAGCCCCTCCGGAAAACCGCTGCCGTCCACATTTTCCTCCAGATGAGCCAAAACTTGCGCCAAATGGGACAGAGACGGAGCGGCTGCAAGCATCTGGGCACCATATACACTGGAATTTTTTATCGTTTTCATCTCCGCCAATGTAAGCTTACCCGGCTTTTTCAGAAGCGACGCAGATATTTTTACTTTCCCTAAATTATGCAGCAGTCCCGCACTGTAAACCTGCTGCACTTCGGCCTCTGGAAACCCTGCAGCATGGGCCAGTGTACGGGCAAAAACAGCTGTCCGCTCCGCATGGTCTTTCAACCACGGGATATGGTTTTCCTGCATGGACAAAAACGCATTCATCAGGTCACCTTCAAGCATCTCGGCCCTCTTCTGAGTACTTAGTTTCTCAAGATGTATAGACAGCAGCCTGGCAACACGCTGCATAAAGACAGATTCGTCAGGCTGTGAAGAACAGTGACGCAGAATAAGCACACCATAAAGAGATGCGTTTACAAAAACGGGCGTCTCCCGGTAACCTCCTCCCTGAAGACCTGCCGGAAACACATTAACTAAAATTGAATTGTTGCCATAAATTTCATTGAGTCTTTTCGCATCCCGCCGGCATATATCACTGTCAAGCCCCAGAGAAGCCACAGCCCCAAACTGGTCCGCATCTCCTTTAAGGTACAGGCCCACAGAATGACATTGCAGTGTATCCCTGGTTACCTCTAACAGGAGATTATACACATTCTGCTTCTGATCGTCTGCAAAAAGCAGGTCTGTAATCAGATCCAGTGCACTTTCCAGTTGTATGTCACGGGATGTATTACTGCTACCTGCATAATTTGCTTTCTGTTCCAGCCGTAAGGCCAGACGCTTAAGAATCGACAAATGCAGGCAGCAAAAATCTCCGTCACTTGCCAGGTGAAGCACACCGGAAAACTTGGGTCCCATGGCAAAGGGAACACTCACCAGTTGACGTGTCTCCGGATACAGTGAAAGCAGCTCATTTCCCCGGGAATCTGCAGTCAGGTCCTGTGTATATTCCAGAGCCCCCGTCTCTTTTACCCAACGCGAAAGGGAACAGGAAAAAGGCTCCACTTTTCGGATACCGTCGCTTTTCTCCAGCATCAGGGCATAACTTTGTGAGTGCGTAAAGAGAATGACGGCCGCCCAGGAAGCGCAAAAGGCAGTGGCCACTGCAGATAAAACACCCTGCCAGTACGCTTTGCTCTGAAGATCTTCCTTCATCCCCAGGGCGCTGTCTAATTGCAGCAGCTGCTCCAGGAACCGGTGCCTGCAGAACACTTGGGCTGTAACGGAAACCAAATGCAGAAACGCGTCTGTCCGACTGTTCCAGCGAGGCAGCAGGTTTTTTGCAAGTAGTTCTTCTCCCAGTTCAGTACCAAAGTGCTGCAGCAAAAGCTTCTCTTTATCCGGCCGGATAAAATAACCGGCCACAAGATAAACGTCGTCACCTAAGTTATTTACAGAGGCAACAGCAGCATCCATGTTAAAAACACTGATAAACGATGCGACGCCTTCCGGCTGTAAGGCACAGGCAGCCACAAGTTCGGCACGCAGGCCGTCTGCAGCCTTTCCGGTTAAATCAGACTGAAAATAATAGCGGGAACGATATATCGGATTGCCGTTTCCGTCTATCAACAGTAGTGGGATTTCCATAATTTCTGAAATTGCATCAATCAGGCCAAATGCAGTACATACGTTCATATGTGTCCCCTCCATGAAGCTGAAAAAAAAGCACGTTACAACACTAACATAAAATGTTATTAATGGCAATTGGTCTGTGGATATAAATATAAACAAATACAAATAAATATACTCACTAAAAGAGCGTCACCAGCGGTGACGCTCTTGGATTAAAGCAATATTTACCGTCCAACAAACAGCTGTGTAAACATTATACCATAACGTCCGCCGCTGACGGCGCCGATGCCGATATGCGTGTAGTTGGGATTTAAGATGTTGGCACGGTGTCCCGGTGAATTCATCAGGCCGGTGTGGGCACGCTCCACTGTGGACGCGCCAGCCAGGTTTTCCCCGGCCGTCCTGTAGGTTACACCGGCGGCACGCATCATGTCAAAAGGTGAACCGTAGGTGGGAGACTGATGGGCGAAGTAATTCAGGTCGATCATATCCTGGCTCTTCAGCCGAGCCAGTTTTACAAGGTCCATATCCACCTGCAGTGCGTGCAGGCCGCGACTTGTCCGCTCCTGGTTTAACAGGTTCAGCATTTGCTGTTCAGCTTGGGTAAGACCACTGACAGGTTGTTCCGGAGCAGGCTGAGGGGTTGGCTGGGGCTCGGGTTGCGGTTGCGGCTGTGGAGTAGGCTGAGGCTCGGGTTGCGGTTGCGGCTGTGGAGTAGGCTGAGGCTCGGGTTGCGGTTGCGGCTGTGGAGTAGGCTGAGGTTGCGGTGCCGGTTTCGGCATTTTCACCGTACGTACAGGGATCAGTAATAACTGTCTTGGGTAAATAATTGTGCCACCCAGGCGGTTTAGACGCATCAGTTCTGTTACTGTGGTGTTAAAGCGGCGGCTAATCCGGTACAGTGTGTCACCGGACCGTACACGGTAATAGGCATATGTAGCCCGGACTGTTGTCTGCTTTCGGGAAATAAGTTGCCACCCGTTTTGGGTATAGCGGTAGGTATAGCGCAATGTGGCAGCATTCGCTTTTGGTGAGAGGGGCACGAGCATCATTGTGACAAAAAGTACAAATGAGAGAAGGCCTGTCCATTTTTTCTGCAATTAAATACACTCCTTTTTAATTTCTTAACAAAATTGTTAACATAACTTCACATTTATTATAATCAATTGTTCTATCCCCCGCAAAAATCAAAGTGGCGCTGTAAACGGTATTATACTTTATTAAAGCAGCAGGCAGCGGCTTTGCAACCGCTGCCTGCTAAATCCGATACCATGGCTAAACCTGCCATCAGCGTGGTATTTTTAACTTTTGTCCCGGGAAGATCATGTTGGGGTTTTGCAAATTGTTGGCCGCAATAATCGCGTCCATAGATACACCAAACATCCTGGCTATTTTCCAGATACTATCCCCTGAACGAACAATATATACCTTTTCTGAAGGCTGTAGCGGCATTGAAGGAGAGGTAACCGGATATACAGCAATGTGCTTTTTCACAACTCTGGTTACTTTGACGATAACTTCAACAATTGTTACCTGCCGTGCTGTTTCCCCATCCGGGTGAATATCTACTTTGACAAATTCCACCCGGGCTCTGGCATGAACACGCATACCGGGTGAAGCACCAGGAACATCGACAAAGTGTACAAAGCTTTCATCCACATCATGCGCAAAAACAACACCGGTTTCTGCGTCTATGACATAAAGCTGTTTATGGAGAATACCACGAACAATAACCTTATTGGGGATGACTTCATGTGTTAGATTTCTTACTTCGGCATCAACCGGCTCTCTGACTCTTCTGGCCATCCTGCCAAAGAAAATTTCACGCTGAATTAGTGTCTGTGACGAACCCGCTGCAATCACTTCTTCAAGAAGATAGGGGTTATTCCCCTGGGAGTGATGAGGTTTGCCGTGATAAAACGACTGGTGGCTGCGGCTGCTTCCGGCCACATCAAGTGCTTCAACCCGAAGCAGGCGTCCGGTAAGATGCAAAACGCCTCTTAAAAGCCCCCCCTGGGCTCCCGGATCGTGCACACACGTTAAAAGCTGCACATCTCCTGCTGCTTCTGCCGACATATTCGATGAGGCGCCGGCTACTTCCACAAATACTTTTTTGGGGTAGACAAAACGCTCTGCTTTGGCAGCTCCGTTTTGGTCCAGGTATGTGACATTTACGCACAAATCCCCTTCAACTTTTATCCAGCCGCACAGCGCATTGGTTTTCAGGTTTGTCAGCTTCCCGGACAGCTGGGCGATACTGTGGGGGACATGCTCAAACTCCACGGGCAGCGACAAATCAAATGTGTCTGTGAAGCGGGCTTGCAGTGATTCCACTTCTACGGTATCCGCCATAATTTCTCCGTCAAGGCCTACCGGTTTAAACACAATAATTTCCTGATCTTCGCTAACAGTATACTTCATTGTCAGTCTACAGTCGCCTGTAAACTCTGTGGCAGGATGATTGCGGTCCGCAAGCAGAGCCGTCCGCCAACCGCCGGTGAGTTTAGGCTCAACCGTGACATTCACATGGTCACCGGGTTTAACACCCTGTACTGCAATCATTTTTGTCAGCCGATGGACAGATGTCTCTTTATCCACAAGACCGGAGTCATTGACAATGTAGTGAGTACTCTGCTGAATTTCTACGGTCACACAAATTTCATCGACCAATGCCGTTGCTTTGGCATCGAGTACAGTGAGTTCCGGCTCATCATACTCCTGTATACTGCCCGGCAGCGACCAGACAAGCGGAAAGCCCACTTCCTTTGTGCCTTCGGCTAAAAGCAGCGGCAGAATCCGCCTAACGCGTTCAGGTTGGTTCTTGATCATCTTTTTACGCCTCCCGTTTATCGTATGTAGGCGCACTATAAAAGTTTACAACCAGCACCGGCAGACTAAAGAAAAAAAAAGTAGCATCAGGGATGCTACTTTCAACCTTTCGGAGCCGCCGGAATCATAATCTTCTGTCCGGGGAAGATGACATCCGGATTTGTAATCTCAGGATTGTCTGCCAGAATTGCGTCTACCGTGGTACCAAACCGCTGAGCGATCTTAAAGAGTGTGTCTCCCGCCTGTACGACGTAGACCCTAATGCTTGGTGACGGTGTCACATCGCAGTCGGTAACTACTTCGAGCTGCACAAATTCTGTTACCTTCACAAAGACTTCAATCACAGATGTCTGGCGGATCTGTGTCCGGTCATTGGGGTCAATTTCAAAGTCCGTGTATTCAACACGGGGATATACCTGCACGGTCTGGCCGGGCATAGCTCCCGGAATGTCAATAAAGACTGTGAACGGTTCCCTTGTTTCAAACTCTACCACATCGAGAGTTTCTTCACGGACAATAAAGACCTGCTTTACCAGTTCGCCTTCAATGATGACTTTGTTTTCGATAACCCGTGTGCTGACATTTTCAAACCGGGTGTCAGGCGGGCTGGCAATCTTCTTGGCCGGCGCAGGTGCTGTCAGGTCGGCTACAATTGTGTGCTGCTTAGAGCCTTCACCAACAACCTGAGATACTTTAAGAAGCTCTTTGGTAATCTTGGCGTCAAGGATGTCGGTGACCACATCCACCTGGACAGTCTCTGTAACTTTCACAAAGACGTCAATGATGGCGGTCTGCTTGCCGCGCGTGGGATCATAGTTGTCAATTATCACATTGACAAACTCAACCCTGGGCAGTACCTGAACATTGGCACCGGGGAATGCGCCGGGGACATCCACAAAGTGGGTGAAATTCTCATCAACCGACTCTTCAAAGACAACATCGTCTTCCAGACCGACATAATAGATTTGCTTATGCAATGTACCTTCAACCACAACTTTGTTTTCAATGACTCTCGTGGTTACATTCCGGACTGCGGTATCAATGTTTTT
This sequence comes from Bacillota bacterium, assembly GCA_033549345.1. GTDB lineage: Bacteria > Bacillota > Dethiobacteria > Dethiobacterales > Dethiobacteraceae > JAWSUT01. The sequence goes on from JAWSUT010000025.1 coordinate 6,161, forward strand.
TATTTTACGTGCAGGCCGGTCGAATTCAATCTCCGCTTCAACTGCTACCTGGGAAGCATTTTCGCCAATTACACTTTCTACCTTCAATAGCTCGGTCGTCACATTCTCAGGCTCAATGCCCATCACATCGACAACCACATTCAGCTGAAGAGATTCAGTTACTTTGGCAAAAATCTCCAGAATGACTGTCTGCCGGTAAAGCGAGGCAATCTTTTCCTGCATGCGCTCTTTTGTAACCTCGTTATACATCCCGACTTCCCGGATAAAGTCGTGGCCGACAAATTCAATTCGCGCATGCACCTGAACATTCATACCCGGCATTGCGCCTGGGACATCAACAAAATGCACAAATCTTTCGTCGGGGACGGTGTACTCCTTCAGTTGGCCGGTTTCGTCATCCACATAAAAAATCTGCTTGTGGATGATTCCTTCCACAACCACCTTGTTTTCGATAACACGGCCTCTGACATCACGCAGCGTGGCGTCTACTTCGGTGATCTTCCTGACGCGGCCTGGCAGCTCTACCTCTCTGACCACCGAAGTCTGATTGGCGTTCTCACCAACAACCTGCTCAACTTTCAGCAGTTCGCTGACACATTCCAACGCCAGAAAATTATTGTCTTTACCCATATTTCAGCCTCCTTTCATCTAATTTACTACACTATATGCAAACAACGGAAAAATGTATCCCCGCCCCCTTTCCCCATGGGTTCACCCGATTAATTATATGTATAAGCGGAGGGAAATGTGCCCAAACAGAGTTAATCTCTAACATATCTATTTCACAGTGATAAAAAATATGCCAGAATCGGGGCATAGCCGGTTTAAATTGCGTAATTCTATATTCCTGAATTTGGCCAAAAAAAAGAAACGCGGCCAGTGCCGCATTTCTTTTTATGCCAGATTTTTTGCTTTTCCCGGTTCTCTGCGCATCAATGTAAGCTCAACAGTTTCGGTCAGTACATCTGCGTACGAGAAGGACAGTCGCTGGTTATAGGTGGGTTCGTCAATTCTTACTACAAAAATTGAAGGGTACGTATTCTCCAGCACACCTATTTTTTCCAGTGTTTTGCGGCGTCCGCGGTGGGCGCGCAATCGTATTTTCTGTCCAACATGTGACTCCAGGCTTCGCCTGATTTGCATGAGCGTAGTGGCTGCCAACATTTATCACCCCAGACAAGGTTTACTTAGACATTGTAACACATTCCCGCAAATCTGTCAAATTATGAAACTATATTATATCAGCGGCATTTAGACTGTGTCAAGACTTAAATTTGTGTTTTTACCTCCGGCCGTATCTATGTCTCGTACTCTTCGATTCTGGCAATCTCTACGCCGGAATAATAATGTTTCAGTATTTTTTGCCAGTCCCAACCGATTTTGGCATACCCGTCAGCGCCGTACTGACACATACCGACACGATGGCCAAAGCCCTTGGTTTTCAGTTCTACGCTGGCCAGCGACCAGTCAAACCACTGCGAAGGAAGTTCCAGTAACTTGCGTAACTGGGCGCCTGAAAATTCATTGTCACCCACGCGAACTGCCTGAACGGTATGGGCAGGGCTGACTCTTTCTTTTGCTAAAAGCGGTGTTCCATCAGGCGCTGCCGGATAAAATTCGCTACTTACGTTCGCACCTGTTTTCTTTAACAAGTCACTGACCTCTATTGTATACTTACGCTCGAAATAGGGAGAGTGGCTGTCATATTTGCATGGGACAGATTGTAGGTAGGCAACCTTGTTGCCCCATATTACAGACGCATCTTCGGTTTTTCCACCGCAGGTGGAGTGAAACACCGCGTCTGCGATTCGGTCCTGGTACAGTAAAACAGCCCACCGTGTTCCTCTCACAGCGTCATCAATCTTTTCTTTGTATATCAAATAATCTTTGCCCCAGCGCTCCTGTTGTTGGTCACGTGACATCCAGGCCTGGCAATGCCCGGGGCTTGTGCAAATATCAGCTTCCGGATGGCGCCGGCAGCCTTTGCCCCCCAGAACTTTCATTCTGCGCGCAGTGTAGCTGCGGGCTGCAACAGCCTGCGCCTGAAGAGCTTCCTTATGAAACAGTGCCGGCATCTCCGCGGACACAACACCTGCCAGGTAGTCTTCCATTTCCATCTGAACAATCGTATCATGATGCAGCACGTGCAAAAGAGTCCGGCTGAAGCATATGGTAACCTGAAAGGGATTTTCCCGAACACTGATACTGTGCGGCTGCATTCTTTCCATGTCAAAAACAACACGCATCATTGCAGCCTTTGGCCGGCTATAGCGGACACCGGCAATCAATCCGTCATCGATATTTTCGTCCGAAGGTAGAGATGTTACATCTGCAAAATCAATGACCACCTGCGGCTTATCGTTAAAGGTGAAATGATTAAAAGTTACCTTATGATCAAACGTGAAGTCAAAACGGCTAATTATTTTGCCGGACGACTCCACCGCTTCCCTCGTATACCGTTTACCCGTCAATACAGCCAAGAAAACACCCCTAACGGTTTAATATGGTGATTTGGGCAGTCCCAGCCTGAATTTACCCCGGGATTCCACACCGCCGATTCCATCAAGCCCGGTAATGGTATGCTTAATAACTTCATAGATATTAACTGACTCGTTAATGGATGTGAAGGCAACTTTTTCAACGATAAAAACAGGGTCCATTGCATGTATCAGCACACGCTGGGGTGAACTGGCAAAATTTGCTCCCGCAGCCAGAATCGCCTCATAGTGAGACTGGCAAGCACCGGCAAAAATAATTAAATCGTCCTTGCCCGGTTCATATTGCCTGGCCTTACGGGTAGCTGAAACAAAATGACCGGAGTTTCTATAGCTTTTAATACTCTGGAACTCTTTTTTACTTTTAATATATGCGTCATGACCGGTCATGACCAAAATATCCGGCCTGTGCTCATGAAGCAATCCCCAGATTTTTTCCGGTTGTTCCTTCTCCGGGATAAAAAATCCCACAGCCTCCAGGTTGAGCGAGCGGTAAGCTTTCAGACACTCATCAAGGTAATCTTCATCCCCATCAAGATGCAAAATTTTCCCCGGCAGTTCAAAAAACTCCTCAGGAGACCTGCCGCTTCTCCCACGCAGTTGTTCCCGTTCCAGTGTACGCCGACGAAAAATCTTGCGCATACAGTCTTTTTGAGCTTTGTCTGAGCTGGAACGGTATTGCAGCAGCTCCGCCGGTTCGGGTCGGACAAGGTCGGCCAGACTGGCATCAGCCAAAAGCCTCATATCCAGCCCTTTTAATACTGCTGTTTGTTTACTTTCATTGATCTCAACGATTTTAAACAAAATGTCCATGCCGTAAGATTTTCGGCCAACGATATCTCCCTTTGTAAATGACAACTCGGTTACACCTGCCTTTCATCATAATTTCAAACCTGGTTGTATTACGCTATATTAATATGTTTTCAGCGCGTGTTTTGTGCCTGGCCCATGCGCAACTCAGGGCTGTTCTAATATAATGATATGGGGGGAGGAACTATGTTTACTGCCATTGTCCCTGTTCAAAACGAAGAGTCAAGAGTCGGTCGTCTTTTAGGCCGTTTGCTCTCTCTTAACCAGATCCGCCGAATTTTCGTTATTCTTAACGGATCCAACAGACCCACACGGATGGAGGTAGAATCCGTATATAAAAAAAACAAGGGAATGATTACCCTTGTTTCATTCAAAGAAGCGCTGGGTATTGATGTTCCCAGAGCCATTGGTGCAAAACTTGCCTATTCCTGCAATTCGCCCTATGCTTTGTTTGTTGACGGTGACCTGGTAGGTGAAATTACAAAAGAATTGTCCGCTTTTCTGACAAGGGGCGCCCGCCTGCACCTTGACCTTGCTCTGATGAATTGTTACCCCCACTGTACCGAAAGCAACCTGCAGGAGCCAATGTTTTATTTTCGCCGCCTGCTCAATAAGGAACTGGGGCTATACCAGGAACTGGGTATTGCCACGCCGTCTCACGGGCCGCATATTGTCTCCAAACGAATGCTTGCCGCAGTCCCATGGCCGGATTTTTGCATTCCGCCTACCCTGCTGGTTCATGCCGTATGGCATAAATTAAGGATTGGTATTGCCGCGGACATTCCACATCTTCTGCTTGGCTCTTCACTGAAAAGCGGGACACATAGCCAACGAATTTGCGATACAATTGCCGGTGACTGCCTGGAAGCTCTGTATATGAGCCGCAACCTTTCCCGCAGCCGGTCATTTAAGGGCCGTACGTATTTGGGGTATCAGAAAGACAGACGATTTGACCTGCTTGAAGATTTTTTGGCCGGACGGTTTATGAGATAAAAAAACACGCCTGCATGGGCGCACGTAAAATTATTTTGTATATTTATCCGCCACTTTGGTAGCACCGTAAGAGTCCGGTTTGATACATGCCTGAAATCCGCTGCCGATCACCATGCCGACAACCTCCCGGATAAGTTCCTTGGTCTCGCCCACTTCCCCTACATCAAGGTGAATTTCAATATTTAGTCTCGAGTGTCCGTTTTCAGCCAGCTTGGCGGTAATAAGTGTGGCAACTTCCAGGCTCAGAAATGTTTCATAATAAATGCGCTGCCGCAAACTTTCCATATATCTGTGGTTTTGCTTACGGTAAAAATACCGGGCCCCTTTTCCCACTCTGTGAATTATAATAGCCGTGACAAAGCAGACATCCTTCTGGTAGTGAGGTTGTGAGTCGGTCCCGATAATTAGCTTATACTGTTCTTTTGGTTTTTCATCAATGTAAGTGGTAACTTCTGCATACGTTTCATCCAGAGTCAGGCTTCCCCGGGACGGACTGGTAAAGTTCATATTCGTTTACCTGCACCTTTCAAGTATGAGTTTGCCGCATACCACCGACTTCATTATAAATGAAGCGGGAAAGATTTGCAAATTCAGTCACATTCAGCGTTTCACCGCGCCGCGACAAATCCAGGCCCACATCCCGGCCGATGGCAACAAGCTGATCCTTTGACAGTCCAAATGCGGCATGCAGTGTATTGAGCGCGGTTTTTCGCCGCTGGGAAAAAACAGCTTCCACTACCCGAAAGAACACACCTTCATCCCCCACATCAATGTCCCGGTTGGTATGAGGGCGAAGCCGAACTACAGCAGAGGAGACGTCCGGCCGCGGGAAAAATACAGTACGCGGAACATCAAAGGCGATTTCGCTCCTGGCTGCATAATTACAGACAACCGACAGAGTGCCATATTCTTTCGTACCGGGGCTGGCAACGATTCGCTGCGCAACTTCTTTTTGTACCATACAGACAATCAGCGAAAAGCAATGTCTGAGGTCTTTTAACCAATGATAGAACAGCGGCGTAGCCACATTGTACGGGAGATTGGCCACCAACTTAAGCGGATTTTCCGTACAAAAGGCCTGGTAGTCTGTCTGCATCGCATCCTGAAGGAGTACGTCAACATTATCATATTCACCCAGCGTTTCGTTTAGCACCGGCAGCAGCCTCTTGTCTATCTCGATTGTATAGACATGCCCTCCGGCTTCAGCCAGTTTTTGTGTGAGGGCACCAATCCCGGGACCGATCTCAACTATCCTGTCGCTTGGAGAAATACCGGCCGCGGAAATAATTTTATGAAGAATATTTTCATCAACAAGAAAATTCTGTCCCCACTTTTTCTTCAGGCGTATCCCGTGCCTTTCAAGCAGTGAGGAAACAAATCCCGGGTTTGATAATTTACTCATACTCATTCCTCCAATAAGAAAGGCGCGCTCTTAGAGTTACTTTTATGCGCGCTTTTCAATACTGCTTACCGCTGACCGCCTTGTATATGCAAAGCGTTATAATTTCCGCAGTGTGAAAAAAAACCGGGGTCCCCCCCGGTAATTTTTTTTACGGCAGCAGATAAACGCGCATTTTTCTGCGGCCAAAGCGCCGGGCGCTCTCATGGCTGCCAAGCAGCAGGTCAATCTTGCTTCCTTTAATAGCGCCGCCGGTGTCGGCGGCAATGGCAAATCCGTAACCGTCGATGTATAAACGGCTGCCTAAAGGTATAACCTTTGGGTCTACAGCTACAATATGAGGATTATCTTCACGTCCGGTCCCGGCAACCGCCTTTCGTCCTGTAGCGGTTATTGCGTTGTTATATTTTCCTGTGCATCGGCTGTGTCCGTTCTCATCAATAGGACAGCCACTCTGGGCTGTACCGGCGCAATAGGCTGTTGCTGTGAACTGAAAGACTCTTGTAAAATTCACAGTACGCCCACCACGTGACAATACCGTGTTTTCTCCAAACTCCACCACACGGTCCTGTTTGGCACGAATCATTTCAGATTGCAGCACTTTAACGGAAACTTCCTCACCGTTTTCCAGCGTAATTTCCACTGTGTCCTCCCGGAGACCTGCGGTGCCGCTCTGCAGTACCCTTGAAACACCGCGATCCAGGGATTGATTGCCCCGTCTGATCTCCCGAAACGGAATATCAGTTCGCATTGTAACGAGCTGTTTTTCAACACGGATAACATCCACCGAGTCACCGCGCTGCAGTATTGTTTCCAGGCCCGGCTCAACACGATCCAGCTCGCCGAGCATAATACCCAGCTTGTCCAACACATCATGTACCGTACCTTGGGCTAACAATGCTGTTTTCTCTGCTCCGTCGACGGTTACAGCCACGGGAAATGCCCTTTTCAGTTCAATATGCATATTATTGCGCAGTTTTTCTTCCGGTGTAAAGGACAGTACATCATCCGCTCCGACAATGATATTTTCTTCAGCAAGGAAAGCTGCAACGGTATGACTAAAGGTTGAAACAACACGGCTGTCTCCGTCAACAGTTAAAACAACATCCCGCCGGGCGATGTGGACAGCAAGCAACACAAGAATCGCGGTAATAAACATAAACAAAACGGATACTTGACGCGTCGTTAAACGGCGTACGGGATGTACGCCCTGTGTATTGGTAAAACTCATTTATTTCTCCTCCTAACAGCTTCTCTATTTTACCCATATGCCCAAACTTTTGTCAATACAGCCCCCGTGCTTTGCAGGACATTCCCATACCTATCATTTCCATAATTTGCTTTGAATATACAGACTTCGCAGGCATGGATGAGCAAGTCCGGTTTTGCGAGTAAAAAAATGCTTTCAGGTCATTAGGCCTGAAAGCATTTTTATGCTCTAATTAAATTTCAAAACTTGTGTTGGCTATCGTTTCTCCGGCAATTTTGAGATTCACACTATACCGGCCTTCAGTCCAGTTGCCCGGCTCATTCCAGCCCCGGCCCCAACGGAGTGTTGTAAAATCCGAGCCTGGTTCAAGGCTGAATGTCCCTGATTCCCTGGCAAAAACGTCTCCATTCTCATATAACCACTCGATATCCATTAAAAATTCCACCGACAAATCCGGCTCAACTTTCTCTAATACCAGTTCCCAGTTTACATACCTGGTATCATCTTTTAGGAAGAGGTCCTGGTAGGTTCTTTCCTTTTTTGGCACACTGTCATATCCGGACTCATAAAGTTTCAGCGAGACGGCTATGGCATCTATATAGGAGATAAAGTTTTCGTTGAGGATCCCCTCATCCCAGTAGGTTTCTTCCATTGTGCCGTCAGGCCAGGCAGCCAGGATCTTGCCATGTAAACGACCTTCCGCAAAGGTCCCTTCATAGCGGGTCCCATCAGACAGAGTTAAGAATCCCTGGCCGTGCCATTCTCCGTCCGTCCATTCCCCCTCATAATCATCTCCGTCGGGGTGGACCCAGTGGCCATAGCCGTGTGGGACTTCATCCACCAATTCGCCTGTATACATTCCGCCGTTCCAATTAATGGTCGGCCAAACAACGGTGATTCTGGCCTCAGCACTATTACCGCTGCGGTGGTAAACTGTAACATCGGCTTCTCCCGGGCTTAAAGCCACCAATGACCCGTTAGAATCCACCGTAACAATATCCGGATCACTGGACTCCCAAAGCAGGCTTTTATCCTTCACAAAAGCCGGTGTTATGGTGACATCCAGCAAGTCGCCCATTTCTCCAACAGCTAAAAGTAATTCATCCTCATTCAGTGCTACGTCCTGCACAGGGATAAACTGCCACAGGATAAAAAGCCCCAGCCCTGCCGTTAAAACCAAGGCAAGTATCATCGGAACAGGTTTCAAAGTCCTGCGCCTCGCAATAGCCGGTTTTGCCTTTTTTTCTTCAACAATATCAACGGGAGCCCCGCATTGGGGGCAAAACTTAGTAGCAGAGGCTAGTTTCTTGTCGCAACCGGTGCAAAATCTGGATTGGTCCATTCCCTTAATCCTCCGTCTACCGTTTCTGTTGTGAAGCGGCGTAATAAGCTCCGCCTAAACTCGTCAGAAAGTTAATTATACCTACGGTGACGACTGTTTTCACCATGGGGAAGCCGAAGAACATATGTAATGACTCCGGGAAATTCTCACCCATCATCCCCAATAATGGAGCGATGTTCTTAAAGTTGATGAATACAGAAATTTGCCCAACCAGGATTATAAGTATATTTACTCCGACAAATGTCAGTGTAAACGCCGCAGCACTTTTCCAGGGCGCAGCAGCAGACTTCTTATGTACCCTTAGGCCACCGATAAAGCCGCAAACCAGCGGGATAAGCAGAGCAACAAAAAAGTACCACGGCCGCAACACCTCATCCGGAGTTCGAATTCCTGCTACCAGAGAGAGGAGCACGCCCTCACTACTGCCCGACAAATTGTTAATCGCCTGAAGCGCTGCACCCTGAAAAAAGAGCAGCAGTAAGGGTACGCCGTTCAATAACAACAGCAGCGTCCCTACAACCAGAAAGCCAAAACCGGCAAACTCCATGCCGCCTTCACTGATAAACCAGATAACTGTGGCGAACACAACCAGCACCGCAGCAACCAGGTAATACTTTACCACGCTAAGGCTGGCCCGTACACTTTCTTCATAATCCGCATTAATGAAGCCCACCAGCTTGCCGAAATCAAACCGGATTGCTGCATAAAAGCTTGTAATTAAGCTGAAGAAACAGCCCCAGAAGGTAGTTAGCAGTAAGACACTTATAAAGTTAAAACCGCTTTTCAGGGTACCGCTCGCTCCCGCAAATTCCAAAACATCTGTGATTTCAGACATACCCATCAAGCCAGCCATTTTATCAAGCGGCACGGAAATGAAGCCGCCCAAAACCTTGGAAAGAAGTGCCACTATTAATCCGTAGGCAATGCCGACGCCCAGGGCCTGATAAATCTTAGCAGAAAAGTCATTGTTCTGCGCCGGTGCCTTGGTTACTTTGCAAGAAAGAATAAAAGCAGCACAGGGAATCAATAGCAACATCGCCAAACCCAGCCTGACCGAAACGGTTGCAGACATATTTGCCCCCATGGCGCTGACAGACGCTTTTGTAAAGAAAGCTGCTCCGTGAGAGTTAATAAATAAAGAAAGCGGGTTTAGGGCAAAGAAATCACTGAACATAGCAAGTTCATACGGTAATGTATTTAGCAGTACTTTATTCAAGACTATCCCGGTAATCCAGGCAATGATAAATCCAATGATCACCGCAATTGCGGCGTTTATGAATGATTGCTTTAAAAATACAGGGGTCGCCAATACCTCCCGCACACGCAAGTTCTTAAGGCTTACCTGGGATTTGTCCTCAATCACTTGCTCCGCAGTGGCAGCCAATTCACTCATTTCAGCCAGGCTTCCACCGCATGTGTGACAGTATTGTGACCACGGTGCCAGTGCAACTCCACACCGGCCGCAATACAAACTCGTAGTTCTTATTAATTGAATACCGGCCGCCAGCTTACCAAGGGAAACACCACAAGAATGGCAGTAATTATACTCCGTTAGATTAGCCTGGCCACAGTGATTACAAAACATCTCTCGTCCTCCCTCGTCTTTATCTACAGCTGCACACCACATGCCGGACAGAATTTGCAGTTCTCCTCAATCAATACGCTGCAGCGGCCGCACTCAACGCCCGCCGTTTCCTGAACCTGCCTGTTAACCTGTGTGCCGCAACCGCCGCAGAACTTATCCTCTGCTCCTACTTTTTCACCACAGTTACTACAGGCCACCGCATTGTTTTCCCTTTCCACTTCCGCAATCTGCTTCTGCGTTTGCCAAATCTTTCTATCCAAAACAAAAAGTTTATCGGCAATTTCCTGAATTACGGAATCACTCAACTCCTGCCGGCAGCATAAATGATAGGCCTGCTCACCAACCTTTGTCAGCTGCAGCGCCTTCTCTACCTGTAACTGTTTAACCTCCTTTTTTAACTGGCTCAGTTCCCTCACAACATCGATTTTCTTCTTACCCGTCTGCAACCCTTCCTGCACCTTGTTCAAACCGCTGCCAACAACACTCTGCATGTCTACCATTTCTCTCACTCCTTGGTATTTTATGAACTATGTTCCATTCGACATTTCTAGACAAAATCCTGCCTAAATAATCAGAAAAGCCTGCCAATAACTTTCGGTAGGTCTTTTATCCACAAAAAAACTGTGCGGGTTCCGCACAGTTTTTTTCTATTGCTTATTGCAATACTTCAACCCTGACCCTGCCTACACCGTCTGCCATCAGGCCGATGGCCCTGGCAGCCGCCATGGAAAGGTCAATCACCCGTCCTGATATATGCGGGCCGTAATCGTTTACCACCACATCTACGCTGCGGCCTGTTTTAAGGTATGTTACGCGCAGTGTTTTTCCCCGCATGTCCCGGGAAGGGTATGCGGCGGTCAGTTTGTTTTTGTCATAGATATCCCCGTAGGCGGTCTTGTTGCCGTGAAATTGGCCCCCATACCATGTGAGGCCAGGCCTTCAATCACTTCACCCGTTACACGCCCGCTTCTGGCACTGGCTGTAATGATCGGAGCCTCTTCGGCCGTCCCCACCAGGACCACAGCATTGACAGGCTCGGAGACTCTTTTCTCTTCAATAAGCTCCCTGCTTTCCTCTTCCCCGTCGGAATATGTTACGGCAAATGTCCGCTGTAGAGTGCCCGGCTTACCCTGGGTCAAGGTCTTGCGTCGGCCGCGGGGAAGACTATCGTCCTGTCTGTTTTCAGTTTTAAACGGAATGGCTCCCTCTTCTGTAACAAGTTCTGTATTCACTCGGGTTATCATAATTTTGGTCCCGTGCTGTGGTTTCTCATTTAACCCCGGGGCTACACGGTCTTCAAGACCCACGCGGATACCGGCCTGCTCCAGCAGTTCGGCCGTACTTTCGGCCACGGAATACAGCAGCCTTGAATGCCCGTCAACGTAAACAAACACCGGAACGGCTCTTTGCAGGTAAATTTCCATCCCGCTTGCAACAGCCCTGTCCGCATCGGGCAGCAGGATATCATGGGCACGGACATAAAGCCCGTTTTCCGCCAGTACCTGCCCGACGGTTTTAGCTTGCGTCTCCAGAGATACGGTTTCACCGTCAACATTCAGTAAAACAGGTGTAACGGCAAAATAGCTGTAGGCTACAAAAGATAACGCAGCAGCCAGTAAAACAATCAGGATCCCCATTCCCTTAGTCCGTGTTCCGAACGTCTTGGCGCACCATTCGGGAAGGGCCATGTACATTCCCCCTTTTCTTGCTCCGGGTCACTGCCCCTTTTTAAGAGGCTTAATTTATATTTATATCATGATTTCGAGGTTTTATGCTTCTTTTCTGACCGGGTTATTTCAAGTTAAACAAGGTTCTGGCATTTTCGCTGGTTATTTCGGCGATTCGCTCCGGATTCTCTCCTCTGATTTCCGCTATTTTTTCTGCTACCATTACGACATACGCCGGCTCATTGCGCCTGCCGCGTCGCGGCACAGGGGCAAGGTAGGGTGAGTCCGTTTCAACAAGAAGTCTGTCCAGCGGGACATATCGGGCTACTTCCGGCAGTTCACCGGCATTTTTAAACGTAACCGGTCCTGCAAGTGAAATGAAAAACCCAAGATCCAGAAACTCTCTGGCCAGAGCAATACCGCCCGAGAAACAGTGCATAACACCGCCGACGGAATCTGCCCCCTCCTGCTGCAAAATAGCGAGCACATCCTGGTGAGCATCTCTGTCGTGAACAATCAGGGGCAGAGAGAATTCACGGGCCAGGCCGATCTGTACGCGAAACGCTTCCTGTTGGGTTTCCCGGGATGAATGATTGTAGTAATAATCCAGGCCGACTTCCCCCAGAGCCACAACCTTCGTGTTTCCGGCCAACTGCCGCAGCTCTGCCAGAGACTCATCCGTAACTGTTTTGGCATCGTGTGGATGGATTCCGGCCGCAGCGTAGAGAAACGGCCTTTCCCTGGAGAGTTCAATAGCCCCCCTGGAAGACTCCAGATCGAAACCGACATTGACGATGGCCATAACCCCGGCATCCCTGGCCCGGCTGAGGACATCATCGATATCTTCGGCAAAGCGGGCATCATTTAGGTGAGCATGGGTATCGATCAGGTTCATCTATTTTACCTGGCTGCCGGGCGCAATAGGCGCCTCCGTAGTTACCAGAACAAGTCTGCCCTCATCATCGGAGGCGGCCAGCAGCATCCCTTCGGAACGAATGCCTCTTAATTTGACCGGTTTTAAATTGGCAACGAACAAGACGGTTTTTCCGGCCAGTGCTTCCGGCTGATAGTGTTTGGCAATCCCGGCAACAACCTGCCGGTCCTCTGTGCCCAGGTTGACTCTCAGCTTAAGGAGCTTATCTGCTCCTTCTATTTTTTCAGCCTCTGTAATTTGTGCCACACGCAGGTCGACACGCGCGAATTCATCAATGGTGATTAATCCTTCTGTTTTTTCCACCTGAACCTCCTTGGGCTTCTCAGCGGGTTTATCTCTTTTTGTTGCTTGCCGGACAGGCGCACCGCCTTCTCCGGTCAACTCCATCCGGGGAAACAACACCTCCCCGGGGACTGTCTCTGCACCCGGCGGCAGTCCTCCAAAAGCCTGTACACTCTCCCAGGTATGAATATTCATCTTATCGTCAATACCCAGCTGCCGCCAGACTCTCTGGGGTGTCCGCGGCATAAACGGCAGCAGCAGGACGGAGACAATCCGGATACTTTCCAGCAGATTATACATGACCGTTGCCAGGCGGTCATGCTTTTCTTCCTTAGCCAGAGCCCAGGGAGCCACTTCATCGATGTATTTATTGGCCCGGCCAATAAACGTCCACAGCTCGGACAGTGCATTGGAAAACAGCAGTTGGTCCATTAGTTCTTCCATTTTCCGGGGCAGGGCAAGCGCCGCACTTTTCAGCTGGCGGTCAATATCCGCCTCGTCTTTGGGTGCCGGTGCTTTGCCGTCGTAATACTTCTTCAGCATAGCCAACGTCCTGTTTAACAGGTTGCCAAGGTCGTTGGCCAAATCGAAATTCAAACGATGGACAAGTGCCTCTTCACTGAAATGGCCGTCTGCGCCAAACGGAATTTCCCTGAGAAGGAAATACCGGATGGCATCCGAACCGTAACGGTCCACGAGCACTTCAGGGTCGATGACATTCCCCTTTGATTTTGACATTTTACCTTCTTCAAGCAGCAGCCAGCCATGACCAAACACTTTTTTGGGGAGATCCACACCAAGAGCCATGAGGAAAATCGGCCAGTAAATGGTGTGAAAGCGAACAATTTCCTTACCGATCAACTGCACATCAGCCGGCCAGTATGTCTGGAATTTGCCGTCATCTTCTGTGGGATAGCCCAAAGCGGTGATGTAGTTACTCAGAGCATCCAACCAGACATAGATTACATGTTCCGGATCAAACGGTACCGGGATACCCCACTTAAAGGTGGTTCTTGAAACACACAGATCTTCCAGCCCCGGCTTGAGAAAATTATTGATCATCTCATTTTTTCGTGAAACCGGCTGGATGAAGCCGGGGTTTTGTTCAATATAATCTATCAGGCGGTCTGCATATTTGGACATTTTAAAGAAGTAGCTCTCTTCGGCTACAAGTTCCACAGGCCTTTTGCAGTCCGGGCAATTGCCTTCACTAAGCTGGCGCTCTGTCCAGAATGCTTCACAGGGAGTACAGTACCAGCCTTCATATTTTGATTTGTAAATGTCTCCCTGGTCATAAAATATCTGAAATATTTTCTGGACAGATTTTTTGTGTCGTTCCTCTGTGGTGCGAATGAAATCATCGTAGGAAATATCCAGAAGCTGCCACAGATCCTTAATCCAGTCTACAATTTCATCCACAAACTGCTGCGGTTCTTTACCTGATTCCCGGGCCCGGCGTTCAATCTTCTGCCCGTGTTCATCTGTGCCGGTCAGAAAATATACGTCGTAGCCGGTCAGCCTTTTGAAGCGGGCCATAGCGTCGGCAGCCACAGTTGTATAAGAATGGCCGATATGCAGTTTATCACTCGGGTAATAGATGGGTGTTGTAATATAAAATGTTTTCTTATCCATGCCGTACTCTCCTTATCAAAACGGTTCTATTGTATGTAAGAATATTTAATTATTATATCAGTCATTCACAGCCCGAGGCAAGTCTCTCTCTTTTGTGTTCACATTTGGAAAAAATATTAAATTTAAGCTTGTATTATATGGGAATTGCTGGTATACTTTTAATGTCGAATCATGTTGAACAGGGGGAATTAATGTTGAAATCTACCGGAATTGTGCGAAAAGTTGATGAGCTCGGTCGCGTTGTCATACCAATTGAACTCAGGAGAACCCTTGGAATTGATGTTAAAGATTCACTGGAGATTTATGTGGACAGTGAGAAAATCATTTTAAAGAAGTATGAGCCTGCCTGCCTGTTCTGCGGAAGTGCAGACGATGTAAAGCATCATAAAGGGCGGATTGTCTGCCGTGAATGTGTAAAAGAAATGTCTGAATAGAGACAGGCCCCGCCTGTCTTATTTTTTTTCCAGCAGCATGCGGTATATCTCATTACGGGGAACGCCGCTTTGTTCGGAAGCAAGCCGCAGCGCTTCTTTTTTTTCCATGCCTTCCCCAACCAGCCTGTTTACCAGCAGCAGCGGGTCCGGCAGTTCTGCCGGTTTTTTTTCATTTGCGGCAAGAACCAGTGTACATTCTCCGCGCGGTTGGGTTTTCTCAAAATGGGCCAACACATCCTCTGCCGGCCCCCGCACAAACTCCTCAAAGTGTTTAGTCAGTTCCCTGGCAACCGCCAACTGCCGTTTTGGTGCAGCGGCAGCCAGTTCCTGCAGCGTTTTGACCAGTCTGTGCGGCGCCTCGTAAAATACCACCGTCTTTTCTTCACCAAGGATGCCGTTTATGGCCTCCTTACGCCCCTTACCCTTTACGGGAAGGAATCCATAAAAAGTAAAGGGTGTTGTGGGCAGTCCGGATGCTGTCAGGGCAGTGACAGCGGCAACCGGCCCCGGCAAAGCCACAACCGGGATATCCAGACCGATGGCTTCCCGAACCAGCTCTTCTCCGGGGTCGGCAATCCCCGGTGTTCCGGCGTCACTGACAAGCGCCACATTGATTCCTTCCCGCAGCCAGTCCAGAATCACGGCTGTTTTTTTATGCTTGTTATGTTCATGGTAACTGACGAGCGGTGTATGAATATCATAATGGCTTAAAAGCTTACGGGTATGCCGTGTGTCCTCCGCTGCGATTTTATCAGCTTCCCGCAGCACCTGCAGCACGCGAAGCGTTACATCTTCAAGGTTTCCAATCGGTGTCGGGCAGAGAAACAGAGTCATGTTGCACCTCACTGTAACCAAAATACATAAAGACTTTACTGTTCACAAACACTAAACTGCACCTAAAATGGACGCAGTTCAAACTTTCACACGCAAGCCAGCCAGAAGATAAGGAGTATGCTATAGTGATGTTTTATAATTCGCCTTCCCCGTTGATCGGCATTACCGGAACAAACGGCAAAACAAGCACAATTCTGATGCTTAAATATATCCTTGAATACTGCGGCCTTAACCCGGCCGCACTTGACGCCTACAGGGGAAATCTGTCATTTGACCGTTTTATGCAAAGTAATTCGTCACAAAACAATGATTACAGGCTTATAGAAGTGCCGGCCGAAGCGCTGCGGCAAAAGCAAATGAACGGTGAAGTGTTTCAGGTTGCTGCTTTAACGAATTTATCTACCGACCATCTGGCATCCTGTCACAGGCCGGAGACATATTATGCCGTAAAGTCAGTTTTTTTTAGCACTCTTCCCAAAGAAGCTAGAGTGGTTGTCAATGCTGATGACCAGAGAGCCCTCACGCTCGTCAGGGATGACCGGCATGACTTTATTACGTATGCTCTTCATTATCCCAATGCAATGATTGTGGCAGAAAACATTACCCGGAGTAGGTTCACCAGTACATTTGACATCTCTGTAAAAACTGAAATCATTGATCGTGCTAAACAGGCCGTTATGCCCGAGACAGTGCGGGTCAGGCTGGGTATGCCCGGCGAGCAGAACATATATAATGCCCTTCTTGCCGCATCTATCGCTCTGCTTTTGCAGGTCGGCCTGAAAAAAATTGCCGAAGCACTCGGCAAGTTTCCCGGTATCCGCAGAAATATGGAACTCATTGCCGCAGACAGATTTTATGTTGTGGATGACGGAGCCTGTAACAGAGCAGCGATCCGGACAGCCCTTGATGCAGCGGAAACAATCACCGACGGAAACATTCTGCTGCTGCACGGGATCTACGGGGGCGGCGGACAGGAGGTTAACCGCTGCGTAGCCGCTGAACTTGCAGCATGGAGCCTTAAAACACCGCACAGCAGGCTTTTTGTCACACGCAGCATGTATCACTGCAAACACAAATATCAGGTTCGCCTCAGGGAAGAAAAGGCATTCCTGGCTGAGCTTAAAGAAAAGGGCGCCGATTTTGCCTATTATCCGGATTTACCGGACGCCGTTGACGCAGTGATGCAGCATGCCCAAAGAGGAGATTTGGTTCTGCTTTTGGGAGGACATACAATGGACAAAGCTTCGGATATGGTTCTGCGGGCCGGCGGTGAATTACGTGCCGCGCAGGCGCTTATGTCCTCCGGGATACCGGGCAGAGAGCCTGATCCCCATGTACAGCCCGTCTCCGGCAATGCGACATAGGTTACTCGCCTTTTCCGTTATCTGTCTCCTCTGCACGGGGCGACCGGCTTTTTTCTGCCGCACGTGCCATCTCATATGCATCCGATTCATAGCGCAGGCAGCACATCAACCGGCCGCACACACCGGAAATCTTCGTCGGATTGAGGGAGAGATTCTGATCTTTGGCCATACGAATGGAAACCGGCTCAAATTCCCCCAAAAAAGTATGGCAGCATAAAACACGGCCGCACGGTCCAAGGCCGCCGATCATTTTCGCCTCATCCCGAACGCCGATTTGACGCAGTTCAATCCGTGTCCTGAACACGGCTGCCAGGTCTTTGACCAGTTCGCGGAAATCAATCCGTCCGTCGGCGGTAAAGTAAAAAATAATTTTCGAACGGTCAAAGGTAAACTCCACATCAACAAGCTTCATGTCCAGGTTGTGTTCCTGGATTTTTTTCAGGCCCAGTTCAAACGCTTCTTCCTCTTTTTGACGATTCTCGAGAATCTTCTGGCAGTCTTCTTCACTGGCAGCCCGGATTACTTTTTTAAGCGGCTGGATGACTTCATCATCGGAAACCTGTTTGGGTGCCGTGACAGCTTCCCCAAACTCCAGGCCGCGGGAAGTCTCCACAATAGCAAACGAACCCGGAGTTAGTTCATACTCTGCCGGATCAAAATAGTAAATCTTGCCCGCTTTTTTAAAGCGTATACCCACAACTGTCTGCATCAGTTAATACCTCCTTTAGGCGGCGCAGCGCTCTCTCCAGAGCCAGCCTTACATTGACCGGACTGCGCATATCTCTCTGTAATTTTAAGATAGCTTCGATCGCTTGCACGGTTGCCGTTGCCGGCCATTTATCCAGCAGCTCACGTAATAATTCGGCCTCACCGGCACATGTAATCAGTTCTTGGCTGCGGGCCGTCTGCATCATCAGCAGATCGCGCAAAACAAACAAAATCATGTCAAGCTCGTCTTCAAGGTTTTCTTTTTCCGCAAGCCGGGTGGCATGCGCATCCGGGGCATCACCTTTATAGAGTGATGCAAGCAGCCGTTTCCCTTCCAGAAAGGAAGAATGCCAGTCAGACCGGCCGGCCAGGGCAAGGGCCCGGCCCGGTATGCCCTCTGCCAGGTCGAGCACCCGTACTGTTTCTTCGGCTGAGGATGCAAGCCCGGCATCGCTTAAAATGCTTTTCATACTCTGCCTGTCCAGCCGCGGCAAGGCAAAAAGTAAGCAGCGTGAAGCAACTGTAGGCAACAGAGAAGATGGGTTTTCCGCCAGCAGAATGAATATTGAGGCCGGTGGCGGCTCCTCTAGGACTTTTAGCAGGCTGTTTGCAGCCTCTTTGGTGAGAAGATCGGCACCGTCCAGAATAAATATCTGAAAGCGGCCTTCATGGGGTCTTAGAAAGGCGCTTTTTTTTACATTGCGAATCTGTTCAATTTTAATAGATTTTCCGTCCGGAACGATCCAGTGAATATCAGGATGAGCCCCGGAAGCCGCTTTGCGGCATGAGACACACTCACCACAGGTTCCCAAAGATGGGTTTTGGCAGTTTAATGCCGTGGCATAGGCACGTGCCACCGTTTTCTTGCCAATCCCCTTCGGGCCGTATAAAAGGCAGGCGTGTGCCGTTTTGCCCTCAGAGATGGCAGACTGTAGGATATTAATCAATTGCGGTCGTCCGTATAACCCGTTCCAATTCATTGCTAACCTCATAACCTTTATTATACCACAATTTTACGTTCTAAAGCAGTTTATCCAGATCCGCGGAAACCTGGTTCCAAATCATTGCAAAAACATCTTCTTCCGGCAAAGATCCGTCTACCACCGTAATCCTGTCGGGGTAGAGTACAGCCAGGTCCAGAAAACCCTGTCGCACCCGGTTATGGAAGTCCAGTGACTTTTGCTCCATTCTGTCGGCTGCCCCGGCCTGGCGCCTGGAAAACCCCGCCTTGGGGTCAATGTCCAAAATAAATGTTCTGTCCGGCAGGCGCCCGCCAATGGCCCGGAGATTCGCCTGCAGTACAAAATTGTAGTCCATATCACCGCCGTATACCTGATAGGCCAGAGTTGAATCAACAAACCGGTCACACAGTATGAGCATCCCCTGCTTTAGGGACGGCTCAATCAATTCGTGATACAGCTGTGCCCTGGCCGCTGCATAGAGAAAAACTTCCGTCAGCGGCACCATTTCAGCATATTCCGGATCGAGCAGGATCTTGCGTACAGCATCACCAATGGGTGTCCCGCCGGGTTCCCGGGTGCAGGCTACCTGAATTCCCAGACCTGCCGCCGCTGCTTTTAGCCGGGCCAGCTGTGTTGTTTTGCCGGCTCCGTCAGGGCCCTCCAGAGTTATAAAATATCCTTGTTTCATTCTTTCACCTCACCGCAACAAACACGTATGTGCCCGTCTGAATTCAGTCCGCGAAAATGTGCACCGGTCTGGTGCGCCAATGTCAGATAGTCAATAATTTCTTCGGTAATTCGTTCACCCGGGACCAACAGCGGAATTCCGGGCGGGTAGCTTGTTACCATCGTGGCGGAAACCATCCCCACGGCATTGCCGGGAGAAACACTGCGGGATTTACTGTAGTACGCGTCTCTGGGCGGCAGAACCACATCGGGCTGGGGCAGCAAAGGCAGCTTTGCGCTTTCTGCCCGGTCGGCGGCAATACTGCAAAATACATCCGCAATTTTCGCTGTATGTATCCGTTGGTATCCCGGGCCGACAAGGGCGAGCAGGTGGTCGGGCTGTGCCAGCTCAACATCAATGCCGTTTTTATTAAGTTCCTGACAGGCCTTCAAGCCGTTAAATCCACCCTGTGCCGCCAGGACGGTCACCTTAGTTATATCCAGGGAAAACCCTTGCGCGTTAACCTGTTCTTCGCCTAGCAGCGGAACCGCCTCTTTTAATCTGCTGCGCAGCTCAAGGGCATGTTCAAACATGCGCCGGGCGAGCTCTTCCCCGCTTAGGGCCATTTGTTTACGGACAGCATCCAGGGAAAGAAGCAGGGGGTATGACGGGCTGCTTGTCTGCACCCACTGCAATGTATCTTCAAGCCTGAATGTATTGATGCGGGGGCCGGTTTTATGCAGGACGGCACCCGGTGTTAACGCTCCAAGTGTCTTATGCCAGCTTTGTACACGCAGGTCTGCCAGGGCGCCGGCTGCCGGCGGAAGTCCTGCAAAAAAGCCCAGGTGAGCACCGTGCGCCTCATCCACAAGCAAAGGTATGTTATATTCAGCCGTAATGCCGGCTATCGCGCTCACGTTCGCACAGACTCCGTGGTAGCTGGGGCTTGTCAGAAAAACTGCCTTGGCATCTGGATTGACGGATAAAGCTGCTCTTACGGCTTTGTCATCCACATTGAGGTGAATCCCCGCCGCCTGGGGTACGGGGAGATATCTCGGTACGGCTCCGGACAAAATCAGTGCATGATAAAACGAGCTGTGGGCCGTTCTTGGTGCCACAATAATATCCCCGGGACTGCAAACAGACAGGATCATTGCCAGCACGCCGGCGCTGCTGCCGTTAACCAGAAAGTAACACGCATCGGAATGCCAGACGCAGGCCGCAAGCGCCTGCGCATCTTTGATTGCGCCCTGCGGGCAGAACAGGTCATCCAGCCCCGGCAGCTCTGTCAGATCGAAGCGGGCTGATCCTGCAAGCAAAGAGGCTGTCTCAGGGGGAAGGCCCGGCCCTCCACCATGTCCGGGTACATGCAGCCAGGCTCGCGTACCGCAATTATATTTTTTTGCCTTTTCCCAGATAGGCAGCCTTGTTTGGTCCATAGTGTTGTTTATTTTCCACACAAAGCGAGATTTACCTGCCATACTTTTTCATGACAAGAAAAAAGCCGGGCTCACCCCGGCATTACTGGTTGGTCAATTCGGCCTCACAGGCCGGCCAGATTTTTTTTAGTTTTTGCACAAATTCCGGATAACGTTCATCCGTAGGACTTGAATTGATTAACTTACCCTCACACTCCCGACACAACCGAAAGGAAAAAATGCGCAGCCCCAGCATGCAATGGCACCCACAGATCAGGCAGCTTTCTGTGTCCATATTTTCGCCTCATTTCTTTATAGACAGGATTTAACTTTATAGCATGCCATTTACATATTTATTTTATGCATTCTCCGGCCGGGGGGGGCACCCTTACGACAGGCTGTAGTTTGGCGCCTCTTTTGTTATATGGACATCATGCGGATGGCTTTCGCGCAATCCTGCATTGGTAATCCGCATAAATTCTGTTTTCGTTTTCAACTCGTTAATATCTTTGACGCCGCAGTATCCCATGCCTGCACGCAGGCCGCCAATCAGCTGATAGACAGTGTCTCCCACGGTGCCGCGATAGGGCACCCTGCCCTCAATTCCTTCCGGTACTAGTTTTTGTTCGTTCTCCTGAAAATAGCGGTCCTTACTTCCTTCCTTCATCGCGGAAAGTGACCCCATTCCCCGGTAAACTTTGTAGCTTCTACCCTGAAAAATTTCGATATCTCCCGGGCTTTCTTCCGCACCGGCAAACAGGCTGCCCAGCATCACCACATCTGCCCCGGCACCGATGGCTTTGGTAATGTCCCCGGAATACTTAATTCCGCCGTCGGCAATAATGGGCACACCGTAGGGTGCGGCAGCAACGGCAGCGTCATAAATGGCTGTAATCTGCGGCACGCCGATACCTGCAACTACACGTGTGGTACAGATGGACCCGGGGCCCACACCGACTTTAACAGCATCGGCACCCGCTTCGATTAAATCCTTTGTACCTTGGCCTGTAGCTACATTTCCGGCTACAATGGCAACCTGAGTAAATTTATTTCTGATACTTTCGACAGCCTTCAGTACCCCTGTGGAATGGCCGTGTGCCGTATCCACCACAATGACATCCACACCGGCCTGAACAAGTGCCTGACAGCGTTCCATCATGTCATGGGACACGCCCACAGCCGCAGCAGACAGTAAACGTCCGTTGCCGTCTTTTGCTGACCGGGGATACTGAATCGCCTTTTCGATGTCCTTAATGGTAATCAGGCCTTTGAGCATGAAGTCCCGATCGACAATCGGCAGTTTTTCCACTTTATGCTGCTGCAGTATTTCCTGCGCCTGGCTGAGTGTGGTCCCCACAGGTGCCACCACAAGCTTGTCCTTTGTCATTACATCTTTAATATAACGGTCATAATTTTGCTCGAAACGTAAATCCCTGTTGGTGATAATCCCAACAAGCTTGCCGTTTACCGTAATCGGCACCCCGGAAATTCTGTAACGCTCCATCAGAGCTGCCGCGTCATTGATTTTGTGGTCAGGTGACAGGTGAAACGGATTTGTGATTACCCCGTGCTCTGAACGCTTAACCTTGTCCACTTCCGCTGCCTGTTTCTCCACAGTCATATTTTTGTGTATGACACCCAAACCACCTTCTCTGGCTATGGCAATGGCCATCCGGCTTTCCGTTACTGTATCCATGCCGGCCGTCATCAGCGGAACATTCAGGCGGATCGTTTTGGTCAGCTGGGTTGAGATATCTACATCGGCGGGAAGTACGCGGGACCTTGCAGGCACCAGCAGTACATCATCAAATGTGATGCCCTCTTTCATAAACTTTTCCGGAACCATTATTCCGCCCCCTGACTGATAAAATTTGCTTCATAGTAACAAAAAACGGGGCAGGTGTCAACTGTCCCCATTTTCAAAGCGATTCTTCAGACTGTTTATATTTTCTTCCGAATAGACAGTAATCCCCTCACGGGCAAGCAGCGCGGCACAAACACCGTCACCGGTTTTTTTTCCGCCGGAAAAACTGCCGTTGTAAATTTCTCCAGAGCCGCACGAAGGACTGCGCGCTTTCAGAACCGCAGTCTTTAGACCAAGTGTCTCTGCCATCTTCAGCGTCTCCCTTGCGCCCTGCAGAAAAGCGGCGGTTCTGTCCTCACCGCATTTTGTCTTCACGAACGCGGTGCCTTCCAGAACATCTTTGCCGTCACCGCCGCTGATTTCAGCAGCGGGACGAGGTGTTGACAGACCGCCAAGCTGCTCAGGGCAGACCGGTATAAGTACATAATCGTCCTGCAGTGCAGCAAGGTCGGGATTTAAATTACTCTGTCCGTCATATTTTGTATTTAAGCCCAAAAGGCAGGCACTGACAAGCAGCGGTGTTCTTCCCCGGCCCGGCACTATTTGGTCACCCCGTCAAGAGAATCCCATACCTCATTTGTCTCTCCGCCCACAACCGTCAGTACAAGACGGTTCGGCAGGCAGACAATGGCATCGCCGGCCTGATCGACCCAGCCAACAGATGAACAAATGCCCAGCGGACAAATGTGCTTAGGCATCGGTAAAACGCGGACGCGACCGCTGTCAATTTCCACAAGGGCCTCGCCCTCGGGCAGGCTGACAGTTATTGTCTCAGTACTGCCCATATCAAACGGAATCTCATCAATTGTTTTACCATCCAGCTCCACCTGCAACAGCCGGGATCCGGACGCTGCCGGCAGTGCTTTTACGCCCAAAAAACCCAGTGCAATCACCAGGATTACGGCAACAACGACAAGGTCACCTTTTTTCCAGTTCACAGGCCCACACTTCTTTCATCTGACTTATGCAAGTATTGTACCATATTAGCGTCATTGAAAAAAGGGCGCAGGCTGTTTAAAAAAATGGTAAACGGCCGGGAATCCCCGGCCGTACAATAGATTTATTTATTGGCTGCCTTTTTTTTGTCCTTCTTCTCAATCAAAATGGCCGCATCCGGACAGACCAGTTCACAAATCCCGCAGGCAATACACTGCTCAAGGCGTGCCGGCCCCATAATCGGCGTACCGTATACACCCAGCTCTTTTGCCCAGTCCAGAACATCGGTCGGGCACTTTTCCTTACAGAGGCCGCAGCCTTTGCAGAGATCGGGAGAAACATTAAACCAGCCCTTCGGCCCTTCATAGCGCAGGTTGCGAAAAGTTTTTTTGGTCATTATTTTCCCTCCTCCTGCAGCGCCGCTTCCACAAGCTCAATACCCCTCTGCAGCGCTCTGTAGTTCAGGTCCCGCAGCTTGGGATTATCCACAAACTTCTTGCCCAGCTTAGACTCCAACGATTTTTTCACCGTATCCATGCTGACAATGCCTGCAGCGCGCACGGTGGCGCCCAGAATAATCATATTAAAAACACGGGGATGAAGCTCCTGCTGGGCGATATCCGTTGCCGGAATCCCAATCACTCTCTTGGCGTTTTTGGGCAGCTCCACCTTACCCGACTTCGGCTGCTCACTGGCTGCATCAGCCATTGCCTCGGGAGCCACTGTATCATATGTCTGCAGGCCCACAGCCTCATCATCCACTTCCGGGGCTGCAATCAGGGAACTGTCATACACAAAAAGTGTGTCTCCCGTTACATACTGCTGGGTACGGGCCACGGCCCGCTCACTAAGAGCAATCACAATGTCTCCGCGCTGGAACTTAGGCGAGCCGATCTGCTCGTCGGAAATCTGAACAAACGCCAGCGAGACACCGCCGCGCTGTTCAATCCCGAAATTGGGAATGTATAATGCTTCTTTACCTTCTTCATTTCCTGACTCGGCCAGGATATCCCCGATTGCCTGAACGCCCTGTCCGCCTTCTCCCGCTATCGCAATTTTTACAAGTCTGGCCATCTGCTACCCCTCCTTGCTTTCATCCGGCGTCCGCAGTTCACCGGTTTTGAAGTAGTTGGCCATGTCCTCTTCCATAAAGGCCCAGGTTTGCTTGGCATTTGTCCGCCAGTTTGTCGGACAGCTTGAGATAACTTCCAGGAAGGAAAAGCCGTTGCCGGCAACCTGGTTTTCCACTGCCCGTTTCATAAACCGTTTTAACTGTTTAATGTTGCTCACCGAAGCCCGGGCCACATATGCGCCGGGCGAAGCAATCGCCGCTACCATTTCCGGCCCCAGTGTCGGATTGCCCGTCTCTTTGGGGTCACGCCCGTAAGGTGACGTTTCCGTCTTTTGCCCCGGCAGAGTCGTTGGTGACATCTGCCCGCCTGTCATACCGTAGTTACAGTTATTTACGACAATGGCCATGATCTTTTCATTCCTGAAGGCGGAATTCACCAGGTGCTGCGAACCAATGGCGTAACCGCCGCCGTCACCCATATAGGCGATGCACAGCGCATCCGGATTCGCCCGTTTAATACCGACCATAACCGGATTGGTACGTCCATGGTGTGTCTGTACTGTATCCACATCAAAGAAATCCCAGGCCAGCAGGGAGCAGCCGATATCCACTCCAAAAGCCAGCCGGTCCTGAATGTCCAACTCGTCAATCACTTCGCCCAACACTTTTAGTATAATGCCGTGTCCACAGCCAGGACAGAATTTATGCGGCTTGGATTCTAAGTGCCAGGATTTAGGCATTGCCAAACGTTCAGCCATATCTCTCCCACCTTTCTACCGGGTGCTTTCAATTTTTTCTACGAGCTCTTCGGCGGTAATGCCGACGCCCGGCTTATAAATTGTCTCAAACTTTTCCACAGGCATATTAAATAACGCTTCTTTTACAAGACGCGCCAACTGGCCCAGAGCAGATTCCACAAGAACAAAATTACTGCATTTTTCAGCAACGGCACGCAGCTGCTTGTCGGGGAACGGCCGCAAAGTAATGGGGCGGAAGTAGCCCACTTTATACCCCTTATCCCGCAATCTGTTCATGGCGGCAAATGCAGCCCGGCTGACAACACCGTGCGAAATCAAAATTACATCGGCATCATCAATGTTCTGCTCGTCCCATTCAACAATCTCTTCAGCCATTTTCTCATATTCTGCCTGAATCTCTGTGGCGGCCTCATAGAGTTCCTCTTCCACGCTGAATGCATTGCGCAGATGGGCCGCATCACGATCCTTACCCGGGACTCCGGGTTTGAGCAGCGATGCTTCCGGCTGAACCATTTCAATACCACGGTCTTCCGGATTATACATCACAACCGGTTCACGCATTTTCGCCTGATAACCGTCACCCAGCAGGAATGTGGGGAACCTGTATTTCCAGGCCGTATTAAACGATTTAATGGTATAGTCAAATAACTCCTGGTGGGTTGCTGTGGAGTAGACCACACGCCAACCTTCTCCGTTGCCGCCGAATGTAACCATGTTCACTTCTTGCTGAGAGTAAATAACGGTTGCCGTGGACGGGCCACCGCGCTGCAGAACTCCAATGACGACAGGAATCCGCATCATCTCGGCCATGGAGACCGGCTCCTGGAACAGCGTTGTACCCGGTCCCGCCGTTGCAGAGAAAGCTTTTTTCCCTGCCAGACACCCGCCAATGGTGGCAAACCCGGCGGAGAGCTCGTCCTCTGTCTGCAAAAACTTCTTGCCGTGCTTGGGTGCCAACCGTGTCCAGTAATGCATAACTTCGTTTTGGGGGGTAATAGGGTAACCATACATAATGTCGGCCCCCGCCGCCACAGCCGCCCAAGCTATGACTTCATTCCCCGTCATAAAAACTTTTTTTTCCCCTTGGATGGGCTTGTCCGTCATCCAATACACCTCCTGAAAGCTGTTTATACAATACTCTCTATTTATAATAAGGCTAATGCCATGGGCTCTTACCAAAAAGCCCTGCCCATAAACCGAATTAAAAAGCGAACAGGGTTTCCCCGGTGGTCGGTCCCGTCCGCAAAATGGTCCCTAAAGCGTTCATCGACTGATGTGGCCACGACAGGGATACCAAGAATGTCCGCCACTTCCGAGACAGTATCCACGCCTTCGCGGATAATCTCCAGGTCGGTCTCGTCACCCAGATGACTGTTGTTTACAAGCCCGTCAATCCGGCCAAAGCCCTGCAGGTAATGCAAAATATCTTCCCGGGATGCTGTCATCGGCCGTGCCACATTAATCACGGCGAAAACTTTCAGCTTTGACTCTTCGATACCTTCCAGTAAATTAAAAATACGGCTGCCGGAAACACCATAGCCCACATCCAGTATCACGTGGCCTTCTTTTTTAAGAACCCAGCGCATCTCCGGTTTCAAGACAGACCCGGCTTCTCCGAGCCCCATCGTCTCCTGCGTTTCCCACGCAATAATATGTAACCCCTTGGCTTCCAGTTCGCGCTTGAGCGGACGCAATGTGTAAAATGGTTCTACCAAATCCAGGTCAACCAGAGTAACCGGTATCTCACCGCCCAAAAGTTCCAGAGCACGGTTAATTGCATTTTCACTTTTCCCGCTGGCATACTCACCTACATACGCTTCCAGAACTCGCAAAAGTCAGTCCCCTTTACCATGTTGGTCTTTCACGGCCCTTTTGTGACAAAGCAACGGCCCTGGATACGTTTTCTGCCGGATCCGGGCCGTGTCAGTCTGAGTGGCTGTAAGGACCGACCGGTCCTTTTCTTTTCTGAATTATACATCATTTATTTATACGAATTATATCACTCTCCTGAGGGAAGCGTCAAGGTTTGAGGGCAAAAGCGGTTGCAAATATTAGAATTTTTCAATTGGTTTAGAATTTCAGAATTATCCCAACATACGCTGTAACAGTACAAGCATAAACAGTCCGGGGAGTCCCATATAACCCACCACTAAGGCCGTAACGGCATTAATTCCAATGGCAAAGCTGAAAAATCCTGCAACAAGATTAAATATCAGCAAAGCCACACTACCAACAACACCGGTTAAAATTACACGCAGGGCAAAACGGGCCGGCCCCACAAGCATCCTGCCCACAAAATACAGGACAAAAACACCAAAAACAACGGCTAAAGCCACATTCAGATCAACTTCCGGCATGCTGCCGCCTCCTTTCCCGCAATGCGTCAATTTTGCCCGGCAGGCGATACCCTTCCAGACGGGCCTTTTTAAGAAGATATGTGTATTTACGTTCTGCCGCCTCCATGGCATGAATCGCATGGTCCACCAGATCCGGGTCTGTTACATAATTAAAGTGCGAGCCGGCTGCCTGCCATTCCTGCCTGGCATCTTCCACCAAATCAAAAAGGTCTTTTTCCCCGGCGGCTGCCGGCGGGTTGTCCCCCACGGAAAGCTTGGCCACCAGGCCATCCCAAACAGAAACCAGCTGTTTTCGAAATTCTGTTCTTGTCAAAAAGCGATCCCTCCCGCAAAAGCAAAATAGATTACAGAATCCGGATTAATACACTATATGTTATCCAGTTCTTTCCTATGCCTATGCATTGAGGTCTCGCTTTTTGGAAAACTATCTTTTAGGAGGTGTATAAAAAATGCCCGATTTGTCCTGCAGCAGCGATTGTAAATTTCAGAAAGAAGGCAAATGCAAACTGGAACGGGCCGACTGGGTGCGCACTAACGACGGCGCCGACTGCATGTCCCATCTTTTTGACAGAGAAAGCGAATCCCATCACGCCTGAGACCTGGGGTCGGCTTTTACTTTGTTAAACCAGGTGTGTTCAGGCCGTTTCTATACATTAAAAAAAGACGGACACTCCGTCTTTTTTTTGCTTCCTTTTCTTGTTCCTACTGTTAGGTTAAAAACGTTAAACCAGATCGCAGATTAAAGTTCGCGGCGGCCTTCGAGGGCGCGGGAGAGAGTGACTTCGTCGGCATATTCCAGGTCTCCGCCGACGGGCAGGCCATGGGCAATTCGAGTTACCCGGACACCCAGGGGCTTTAAGACACGTGCCAGATAGAGCGCGGTGGCTTCCCCCTCAACATTGGGGTTGGTGGCCAGAATCACTTCTTTCATTTTCCCGTCCCGCAGGCGTGTAAGGAATTCGCGTATGCGTAATTGATCAGGCCCGATTCCATCCATCGGTGAAATAGCGCCGCCGAGTACATGATAAACACCTTTAAACTCGCGCATTCTTTCCATTGCCAATACGTCACGCGCGTCCTGGACAATACAGACCAGTGACTGATCGCGCCGTGAGTCCCGGCAGATCATACATGTTTCGGAATCACTGAAATTACCGCATACCCGGCAATAACGGGTTTTATCCCGGGCTTCAACCATGGCCCGTGCCATTGCCACAACTTCGTCCCGGGGCAGACCCAGCACAAAAAAGGCAAGCCGCTGGGCCGTTTTGGGACCAACACCGGGCAGTTTCTGAAAGGCTTCAATCAATCGCGCAATCGGTTCGGGATAAAACACGTGCTGCCCTCCATCTGCATCTAAAACAGTCCGGGAGGCAGGTTCATGCCGCCGGTCAGTTTCTGCATCTCACTTGCCATCATGTCGTCAACCTTTCGCAGCCCTTCATTCACAGCGGCCAGAATCATATCCTGCAGCATTTCCACATCATCCGGGTCAACTGCTTCGGGATCAATCACCAGGTTGACCAGCTCTTTTTTGCCGCTGATCTCTACGCGGACCATGCCGCCGCCGCTGGTGGCCTCCAGTGTCCTCTGCTGCAGTTCCTCCTGCATCTTCATCATTTCTTTTTGCATCTTCTGAACCTGCTTCATCATATTACCCATATTTCCTTTCATTCGAACAACCTCCTTACGATCTCCCGGTATCATCCACTACTTTACCATGGAATATTTCCACAGCAGAGCTGATTAATTCCTCCGGGTCTTTTTCGCCGGTAACAGGTTTGGCACTGTCTGTGGAGACTCTGCAGCGAATGGCCGGTACTGTCCCGAAAACTTTTTGCAGGACATCCTGCAGTGGCTTTTTATTTTCATTGCTCTCCATCATCTCACAGAGGAATGCACCGCCAAAGCGGATCTCCAACGTATTCCCTTCACAACAGACAGCTTCACCGGATAGCAGCAGAGCATGCGTCTTAACGCTTTCCTTTTTTACAAGATCCATAATACGCGGCCACATGCGTTCCAGGTTTTGCAGAGATGCCTGCCCGGCAGGAGCAGACGGCCCGGCAGATGCGCTTTTTTTATAGCCGGAGGGCGGCTCACTGATATTCTGTGCCTGGCTTACTTGCTGCGGCTCGGCACGCTTTGGCGCCGCTGCTGCTTTTTCTGCTTGCGTCTCACTGGATACCGCTCCAAAACCAAGCATACGGATAATGGCCAGTTCCCATAATAGCCGGGGCCTTGTGGACCAACGAATTTCAGCCAGGAGCGCATGTAACTCAGCAAGAACCATGCCGATTGTTCCCATGCCCAGACGGTCAGACTGTGACTTAAGCCGTTTTGCCCATTCCGGTGCAATACCGAGCCTGACAGCATCATCACCGCAGACACCGGCAACCATTAAATCACGGTAATAACTAACTGCCTGCTGTGTAAAGTGATGCAAATCCTTACCGCCTGCGGCAACATCCTGCAGCAGCAGCAGGGCGCCGGCAAGGTCCCTGTGTGAGAGGAATTCCGTAAAATCATAAAACACATCCCTGCCCACTGCACCCAATACAGCCAGCACATCTTCCTGGCTGATTTTATCATTCTGACTGTAGGCCATGACCTGTTCCAGCAGAGACAGAGCATCACGCAGACCGCCGGCAGCTTCTTCAGCAATCAAATACATCGCCTGCTCATCACACACCCGTTCTGCAGCCGTTACGATTTTACTCAGCCGTTCCACAATATCCGAAACCCCGATTAAATGGAAATCCAGCCGCTGGCAGCGGGAAATGATTGTCGCAGGCAGTTTATGGGGCTCTGTGGTGGCCAAAATGAATAATACCCGTTCGGGCGGCTCCTCAAGAGTTTTGAGCAGTGCATTGAAAGCCTCGGATGTCAGCATATGAACTTCATCAATAATATACACCTTATGACGAACTTCAACCGGCGCATACCGTGTTTTATCACGCAAATCCCGGATTTCATCGATGCCGCGGTTGGAGGCGGCATCAATTTCCTGGACATCCATAACACGCCCGGCGGTTATGCCCAGGCAGGACGCGCATTGATTACAGGGCTCCCGCCCTGAGCCGTTTTCACAGTTTATTGTTTTGGCCAGTATTTTTGCAGCGCTGGTTTTGCCGGTTCCGCGCGGTCCGCAAAAAAGATAGGCATGTGCCAACCTGTCCAGAGTGAGAGCATTCTGGAGCGTTCTGGTTACGTGCTCCTGTCCCACCAGGTCGGCAAACAGTTGCGGACGCCACTGGCGATAAATTGCCTGATATGTCATGAAACCACCCGTTTCTTTTTCTCTAACTCCCTAATTCATCGCCGGGCCAAAAAATCCTTTAGCATGTTACGAATTTTTGCCAAATATTCATGTCTTCAAAATTACCGCAAATAACACAGTTGTTAACCATTCTGCCGTAATAGGCAAACCCGCCCGCAGACAGCACAATATTAATTCCCGGCAAGAGCGCCCTGGAAAAGCTGTAAAGGCACTCTACCCCTTCCCGTGGGGCATCATCGGCAAGGCAGCCAATTAGCGCAGCAAGAAGGCCTCTCCCCCGGTATTCCGGTCGGACGGCACAATCGGTTACTTCCGCGTTTTTATTTTTTTTATCAATATCCAAAGATGCGGCACCGCAAAGTTCACCTTCTGAGAAAGCGAGCCAGAAAACATTATCGCCTGCTACAGCCCTTCGTAAGTAGTCAGAGTCAAAGACAGGTGTAGGGTAGGATGTTCCAAATATTTCAGTATAATGCGCTGTGAGCGCCCGCACATCGTCCGGCGTGGCACGGCGAAAAGTAAACCCTTCGGCAACCGTGCTCTTCCCCGCTGCTTTCTCCTTGGCCAGGCGGACAATATCATCCGCCTTATGCTGGTCCCTGGGCAGAGCACGCTCAGAGTCAGGATAAGCAACCATGCAGTAAGCATCTTCCCCGGCATAAAAACCGGGGATTTTTCCTTCCTCACACAGCACGGAGCCAAACGCTGCCCGGTCTTTTTCACGGGCAAAAGCAATGACCTTGCCAAAACCATGCTCTTTTGCTTCCAGCAGCAGTGCGTTGGCGGCACCTTCTGGTTCACCCGAAAAGGATTGCAGCTTTACGCGGCTGTTATAGGGGTCAACCAGCAGTTTGGCACTGACATTATTTCCTTCCCGCTGCAGGGAATAGGCGCGTTCTCTTTTTTGTCCTTTTTTACTACTCAGCAAAGTCATCCCTCCTTTTTACCCTCATGTTTCCTTTGGGAATCAGGCTTATTTTTCGTTCGGCAAACAGTTTGGCAAGCCCCACTTTATCTGCTTCATGCAGCAGACGGCTGCAATGTTCACAGTTTTTACAGGGGCTGCTCTTTTCTTTGGGCTCCGTATAGGTGGCAATGACACCTTCATAGTTGCGCAGAATCACTTTTTCATCCGACATGGAAATCATGTACTGCGGACTGACAGGGATCTTACCGCCGCCGCCCGGCGCGTCTATCACGTATGTGGGTACGGCAAGGCCGGAGGTATGGCCGCGCAGATGCTCAATAATTTCTATTCCCTTGGCCACCGATGTGCGAAAATGTTCCAGTCCGGGTGAAAGGTCACACTGATACAGATAGTACGGCCTGATGCGCAGCATTAAAAGCCGCTGTACGAGAACCTTGTATAAATACGGACAGTCATTTACACCCCGCAGCAGAACGGACTGGTTCCCCAGGGGAACTCCCGCATCCGCCAGCATGCCCACTGCGGTTTTGACTTCATCAGTCAGTTCCGTGGGATGATTAAAATGTGTGTTGACAAAAAGCGGGTGATGTTTTTTCAGGACGGCACAAAGCTCCGGCGTCACACGCTGCGGCAGGACCACCGGTGTCCTGGTGCCGATTCGGATGATTTCCACGTGAGGGATAGCACGCAGTTTCCCCAGAAGTTCATCCAGATACTCATCAGAAATAAGCAGAGCGTCTCCTCCTGATATCAGGACATCCCTGACCACAGGTGTTTTTCTGATGTAATCCAAAGCCAGTTCAACGTCATCTCTGGGCAGTGCTTTGTCTGTACCGCCGGCCATGCGCCTGCGCGTACAGTGCCGGCAGTACATGGAACACTGGTCGGTTATCAAAAGCAGGACACGGTCGGGATAGCGATGGGTCAGCCCCGGCGCAGGGGAATCCACATCTTCAAACAACGGGTCGGACAATTCACATTGCCCTTCGGCCAATTCGGTTGCAGTGGGGATGGCCTGCATCCGAATCGGGCAACTCGCATCATCAGGATCCATCAGCATAGCGTAATAGGGAGTTATCGCCATGCGTAGGGTTTCCAGACAATTGCCTATACCCTGCTCCTCTTCCTTTGTCAGCCTGACGACCTGACGCAGCTCCTCAACGGTTTTCAGTCTGTTTTTAACCTGCCACCGCCAGTCGCTCCACTGACCTTCCGTCACATTCTCAAACAACGGCACACTTTTATAGTCTCTCATTTTACCTCCTTAGGGCAAAAAAAACGCTTAAAATTTTTGGGGTATTCCCCAAAAGCTTTAAGCTTTCCTCCAGCCCCGTTTAGTTTATGCCATTTATTGTACCATTTATTACATGCCGGCACAAACGGCCACATCCGCCTCCTGGATAGCCAGGTGTCACACATGATGCCAACAGCCTTATTACCTGTGTATTTTCCAGAATTTCGGACTAAACATAAAAATTCCTCCATATTCTAGATGGAGGAATTCATTTAAAATTAATGGCCGTGCACCTGTCTTTGGCCCTTTCTCTCAGGCGTTACCCGGGCAGTTAGCTCTGGCCAGGCTGCCCCGTGGCACCCGCAAGGACTTGCTTACCGCTGCTTCCTTCCGGACCTGACGGAGTTCACAAGCTTACGCCGCACGGGACCCGGCCGTCAACACCACTTATCCGGGTCAGACCCTGAAAAGCCGGGGCCGGGGACAGGAGTTCAACCCTGCTATAGCGGGTTGCAGGTACAGGGCACCGCTACCTCCCCGTCTAGCACGACCAAACTTGTTGATATTAAAAATGGCGGAGAGAGAGGGATTCGAACCCTCGAGACGAGGTTTTGCCCCGTCTACTCGCTTTCCAGGCGAGCGCCTTCGTCCAACTCAGCCATCTCTCCGGACTACACATAATAAGCTATGCTTTTTGACAGGCTGAAATTTCGCCTCGACAATAATATATTTTACTATTCTTTTGCGGCTTTTTCAAGTACTTATTCTTGCCAATATTGTATATCCTTATTTTCGGCCGTGCACTGTGCTAACTATTTCCAACAGCAGATGCTCTGCAGCCGCTGACAAACCAAAATCAGCTATCTCGTTTCTTAGAGTGTCCATCGTTCCATAACCGGCCACATATCCGTTTATTCGCGCCGCAGCTGTTGAGTCTACAAAGCTTCTGAAATCACTGTACTGCAAGCGCAGCTCCTTTGTCAACTGCGGAATTCTTTGCAGATAATATTTTTGATGATAATCTTCTGCCCTGTAGAACGTCTCCAGCGGTTCAACCCTGGTATAGAGTCGTCCGCGCCGTTCCCGGATTTTCTGCATTGTCTGCTGCGCCAGCTCCGCCTGGTTTTCGTCCTGATAAAAAATTACAGACGTATACTGCAGAGGACGGGCTGCAGCAGGGTTATGGTTTTGCCAAAACAGATTGAGCAGCTCCTCATATGAAATTTTGCGGTCATCATACTCCAGCTGAACTGTCTCTGTGTGATCACCGAGGTTATGGTATGTGGGATTTTTCTGCGTACCTCCCGCATAACCCACACAGGTACGCAAAACACCGGCAAGCTGCCCGAACCGGGCATCAGGTCCCCAGAATCAGCCCATGGCAAACGTTGCGGTCAGCACTGAACGTTCCAAATATATCACCTCTTATTTAGTATAACGAAAGAACCACACTTCTATCATTAGTATAGAGCATAGTATGAGACAAAATATAAATAGATTATCAAGAAAGACGCTGACACATTTCGCAACAAGAAAAAAGAAGCCGATTCAAATTTCGGCTTCTCTTCGGATTATTTTAATTTTGGCCCGGCGTTTTTAACCTCTGTGGGCACATCACTGAATTTACTGAAGTTTTTAGTAAAGCTTTCTGCCAACTCCCGCGCGTTTTTGTCATAGGCCCCTTTATCCGACCAGGTATCACGCGGGTTCAAAATCGTCTCCGGTACTCCTTCCACTGTTGTCGGGACACGGAAGCCGAAGAGTGCATCCGGGACAAACTCGCTTTGTTCAATGCTTTTGTTTAATATCGCCTTTACAATGGCGCGGGTATGAGCCAGATCCATTCGCTGCCCTAAGCCGAAAGGCCCTCCGGACCAACCGGTATTGACCAGGTAAACATGGGCGTTATGAGTCTCAACTTTTTCTCCCAGCATGTTTGCGTAAACACTGGGCGAAAGCGGTAAAAAGGGTGATCCGAAACAGGTGGAAAATGTCGCTTCAGGATCAGTTACACCCCGCTCCGTGCCGGCCAGCTTTGATGTGTATCCTGAGAGAAAATGATACATGGCCTGCTCTTTGGTCAGTTTGGCCACCGGCGGTAAAACACCAAAGGCATCTGCTGTCAGAAAGATGACCACATCAGGGTGGCCCGTTTCTCCCGGGATAACCGCCCCCGGAATATAATCCACCGGATAAGCCGCACGTGTATTTTCCGTGATGTCGGAACAGGAATAATCTGCCGTGTTGGTCTTCGGGTCCAGCACCACATTTTCCAATACCGTGCCAAAGCGGATGGCATTCCAGATCTGCGGCTCTTTCTCCTGCTTCAAATCAATGCATTTCGCATAACAGCCGCCTTCAAAATTAAAGATTCCCCGCTCCGACCAACCGTGTTCGTCATCACCGATCAGGCGGCGGTCAGGAGACGCCGAGAGTGTGGTTTTACCGGTCCCGGACAGGCCGAAAAAGAGAGCCACATCCCCGTCAGAGCCCAGGTTGGCGGAGCAATGCATGGGAAAAACGCCTTTGAGAGGCAGCAGATAATTTAAAACGGAAAACACGGATTTCTTCATTTCCCCGGCATATTCTGTCCCGCCGATTAACACCACACGCTTTTCAAAGGAAATTACAATAAATGCCTCCGAATGAGTTCCGTCGATTGCAGGGTCCGCTTTGACTTCAGGAATACAGATAACCGTAAATTCGGGACGGTGTGAACGCAGCTCTTCCTTAGCCGGACAGATAAATAGCTGGTGTGCGAACAAATTGTGCCAGGCATATTGATTAATTACGCGCAGCGGGAGCCTGTATTTTTTATCGGCCCCTGCGAATCCGTCAAACACATACATCTCATGACGTTCCGTATAATCCAGCATCCGCGCAAAGAGACGTTCAAATATCTCCGGAGCAATCGGCCTGTTGTTTTCCCAGTCAATCAGATGATGAACAGACGGTTCATCCACAATATATTTGTCTTTCGGTGACCGTCCGGTATATTTCCCGGTCCGGACACAAAGCGCGTCTGATGCCGCCTGCACCCCTTCTCCGTTATCCAGGGCCGTATCTACTAACTGCATTACGGACAGGTTCCGTTGTGAATGTTTTGGTGCAATAACCGGTTTTGCTTCATCTGCCTGTACATTCGCCTTCATTGTGGTTTAATATCCCCCTTATTACAAACAAAAAGCCATTTTTCTGTATCCAAAAAAATCACAAGGATATTTTAACACAACTTTAACGGGTAAGGAATAGGATTTATTCGTTTTTAAGATTTTACTCATTCATCTCATAGGCATCCTTGAGTGCAAATACGTGGTTTTGCCAGACGCTGCGGTATCGATTTTCATCCACAGCCGGCTTTTTAATCATCTTCAACAGGCTGCTCATTTGCTTCTCTGTGCTGGATGGCTTGCTGTAGAGCTGCAGGGCAAATTTGGCAAAATCCCTCACCATACAGTCAAAGATTTGGTCAACGAGGTCATCTTCAATTTCATAAATATCGGCATTCTCCAGAATCAGCTGGCCGTAAACAACTAGGGTGAACATTTCGCCGAGAGCCAGCAGGAAGTCGGTATCGCGCCGCTGCGCTTCATTGGGCGTGGCCACAATAAGCATTTCTTTTAACAGCGCAATCTGCTGCCTGAAGATTTGTATATTCGGCAGATCGCGACTTTCATAAGCAATATTGAAGTCATGAAAACGGATTTTGCCTAAACCGCTTGCCGGTCCCTGCGCAAAGAGAAAGTCGTCGTTTCGGGGCTGATCCTGCCTGGGCAGTTCAGGGTAAGCCATGGGGTTAAAGAAATAATTCTGCATGAACTTGACAATCAACGCAATATTGACATGGACCGTACCCTCCAGTTTAGGCATGGCGCGGATATCTCTGGCCGCCATTTCAAAGTATGTATCACGTTCAAATCCTTTAGCGGCGATGACATCCCATAACAGATTGATAACTTCCTCACCCTGGGTTGTTACCTTCATTTTTACAGTCGGGTTGTAAAGAAGGTAACGTCTGTCATCATCAGAAGCGGCTCTCATATAGTCGGCAGTACGCAGTGCAAAAAGCTTCATAGCCACAAGGCGGCTGTATGCATCAACAAACATCTGCTTAACATGCGGAAAATCTGTAACATGCATTCCATATAGCCGGCGGTTTGCTGCATGGTTCAGCGCCTCATAAAAAGCGTGTGTCGAGATTCCAATTGAAGCCCACCCCAGATTATATTTTCCCACATTGACGGTGTTAAGGGCCGTGTCCCAGGCGTTCTGGCCGGTACTGAGTATGTCACTCTCTGTAACCGTATAATCATTTAGCTTGAAGTCGGCCACATAGGACTGTGAGTTTACAATATTTTTAACCAGTTCATACTGCCTGTTACGGTAATTTGCCGTAAAAAAGACATAGTCCCCTGTATCTGCCATCTTGCCGAATGTGGACACCATTTCAGCCACATTGCCGTTACCGATATAATATTTTTCGCCGTTGGCCAGCCAGGTTTTGTCTCCCTGCGGCGTCAAAGACATCTCCGTTGCATAAATATCTGCACCGTGGTCTCTCTCCGAAAGTCCAAAAGCAAACACCTCACCCTTTTTTAACAGAGCCGCTGCTTTTTTCTTTGCCTCTTCATTTTTGCTCATCCAAATCGGCCCCAGCCCAAGAATAGATACCTGCCAGGTATACCAGTAGTGCAGCCCGTAAAAAGCCAGGATCTCATTGAATTCGCAGTTTCGCCATGTATCCCACCGGTACCCCTCTTCACCGTAAGCATCCGGCGTCAGAAGTGTGGCAAAAATCTCATGCTCTTTCACAAATTCCAGCAAGTCATCATACCAGACTCTTTCCCTGTCATCCTCTTTTAATTTCTTTTTACCTTTGTTTTCAAAGAATTCAATTGTTTTCAGCATAATCTGTCGTGAATGTTCATCAGCATATTCCCTGTTATGTTTTTTGGGGTTAAGAAGAATCATAATTAACACCTCCGGAAAGTATTTAACCTGATTAAATTTTATGCTATGCAACCAACTTCTGCAAGCTAAAGTTATCTGTATTTTTTTGTTCCTGGCATGCAAACTAACGTCAACGAAACGCCGGAGGTAAATATATGCATGTTCGTTTCGGCTTTGTAGCCATGTCTGTAACCCTGGAGAAAGCGTCTCCGTCGAAATCAGTTACACTCAAGATGTATCGTGAAATCACTCAAAAGGATCCTAAGGCTGCTTTGGAAAAAATTATTCGTACTGCACGGGAGAATTTAAACAACACACTTCGATTGCTCCGTCACTGCAAAGCAAATCAAGTCAGTATGTATCGCTTTTCCTCAAAACTGATTCCTCTCGCAACCCATCCTGAATTAAAGGAATGGAACTATGTCAAAGACCTGCAATCCGAGCTTGCGGAAATCGGCCGCTTTATCCGTGAAAACGGGATGCGCGTCTCCTTCCATCCCGACCACTACACACTGATTAATTCGCCAAAGGACGAGGTCTTTGTATCTTCCATCAACGACCTAGCTCATCACTGCCGCCTCCTGCAGGCCATGGGGCTTGATGAACGTGCCCGGTTAGTCATACATGTCGGTGGTGGCTATAATGACAAGGAGAACTCTCTGGAGCGTTTTATTGAAAATTGGGCCCGGGTTCCCCGGGGTATTGCCAAACGGATAACACTGGAAAACGATGATAAGACCTTTACCGCAAATGAGACCTTGAATCTATGCGAAAAACTGCAGCTGCCTATGGTGCTGGATATCCACCACTTCCAATGCAACCATGAAGAAGGCAGCGCCTTAGAACAACTCTATCCCCGCTTTGCTGCAACATGGCAAGGTACGGAACTGCCACCAAAAGCCCATGTTTCCAGTCCCAAAGACAATATAAATTACCGCAGCCACCATGATTACGTGGATGCCGACCGTGTATACGCATTTCTCAGGATGGCCCGCCAGTACACGCACACTCTTGATGTGATGGTGGAGGCCAAACAAAAAGACGAAGCCATGTTCAGACTGGTACGGGATATCAGCGCCAAAAAGGGTGTGACACAACGAAGCCTGGCCGCCCTGGAATTATAGTCGTAAGAATAAAATAAGGACAGCATAGCCGTCCTTATTTTGTTCTGTTTATTTGAATATGAAGACAGTGGAACCTGTCCCCGCGTCTTCATTTAGTAGAGGTCCTTGCGCCGGTCCTTCAGTTGAGTGACGGTTCCGTTGGCACGATGCCTGCGCAGGATTTCCAGGTCAATTTCGCCGACAACAACCGTTTCAATGTTGGGGTTGCATTCGCCAATGATGCCGTCACGCGGGAATGGAAAATCGGAGGGAGAAAAGATTCCTGACTGGGCATACTGTGTATCTGCTTTCTCCACCTGGGTCAGATTGCCCACTGTCCCTGCAATGACGGTATAGACCTGGTTCTCAATGGCACGGGCCTGTGAACAGTAGCGTACACGGAGATAACCCTGCCTGTCGTCGGTGCAAAACGGGGTGAACAGAATATTGGCACCGCGCTCCACCGCCATTCTGGACAGTTCGGGGAACTGAATATCATAACAGACCAGTATCGCAATTTTTCCACAGTCGGTATCAAATACTTTCAATTCGTTCCCGGGTTGAATCCCCCACCATTTTTTCTCACCCGGCGTAATATGCAGCTTATACTGGCGGTCAATGGTACCATTACGGCGGAACAGAAAGGCAACATTGTAAATCTGGTCGTCTTCTTCCACAAAATGCGACCCGCCGACAATATTAACATTGTATTTGACAGACAGCATACTAAATAACTTAATATAGTCCTCTGTAAACTCTGTTAACTGCTGCACCTGCCGGCCGGGTATTTTCTCATCGAGAAATGAAAGCAACTGAAAGGTAAATGTCTCGGGAAACACGACAAAGTCGGAATTATAGACAGAGCTTACGTCAATAAAGTATTCGCACTGCCGCGCAAACTCCGCAAAAGAGTCAATTTTTTTCAGCATATACTGCACGGTACAAATTCTCACCGGAAAAGCCCTGACATACTGCCGCTTTGATTTCGGCAGGTAGTCTACATTGTTCCATTCCATCAGAACCGCATTTTGTCTCGATGCCCGGTCATCATCAAGGTAATTGGGATTAACCCATTTTAGTGTAAACCCGTTAAGAAGCTGGAACGTCAGTACAGGGTCATAAATTTTATGCTGGATGACCTGCTCCACATATTCTTTGGGCGAGAGCTTGTCAGCATATTTATAATAAAAAGGCATGCGGCCGGCAATCAGGATATTTTTCAGATTAAGCTCCCTGACCAGATTATTGCGTGCCTCATATAGCCGGGTACCGATTTTAAGCCTCCTGAAATCAGGATGCACCATGATAGCGATCCCGTAGAGGCTGTGTCCTTCGGGATCATGATTGGTTATATACCCGCAGTCTGTAATTTCATCGTAGGTATGCTTGTCCGCATATTCATTAAAGTCAATAATCAGGCTGGAAGATGCCCCGATAATTTTTCCGTCATATTCCACACAAAACTGCCCTTCCGGAAACACTTCAATATGGCTTCTGAGTTGGTCCTTACGCCAGGGGTCCATATTGGGGAAACATGTTTTTGAAAGTTCAACAATATCATCAATGTCTTCCTTTTTGATATTCCTGATGATTATTTTCTTTTCTAATTTAGTCAGGTCTATTTTGTCGTTCAAATATGATCGTCCTCTCTTTGATAATAAAAGTCCTAATGCTCATTATATCCTGAATTCCCGCGATTTTATACCTATGCCGGTGGCTCCACTCCGAGCAGCCGGTAGAGCTCGAGCTGCTTTTTCGT
>JAWSUT010000026.1:0-46940 GCA_033549345.1 Bacillota bacterium
AATACAACTATTTTTTTGTTGAGAAGCCTAGTGTTTATGGGCTTCAGAGCTTATTTTTTTGGTGCGAAAGTTGAGTTCTTAAGTATAGTTTTAACCAAAAAAACTTCTATAATCTCTAAAATAGAGCATTTACAAATAGTGTTATTAAAAAGAAATGAGAGTGCAATTTGCACTCTCATTTTACACGATCTGAAACTCCAGGCAACTACATTTCCCCTCTGTTGCCACCTAAATAGTGGCTTTCACTTTATCAGAGAATTTTTCCGCTATAGCCACAAACGTCCGGGGAAGGGACGTACGCTTCCCTGTGGCGTGGTTGACAAAGAAGATAATCTGGTATCCTTCTGCCAGCAGTCTGTCATTTTGATTGAGGTAACGGTAAAGCAATTTAGCCCGGCCCTGTTCCTCGGAATAATCACTGACACTGACCCGTACTTCCACCTTTTCGTTAAGAAAAACAGGGTAGAGATAGCGAATTCCCACTTCACCGGTTAAAAACGCAGGCCACTCAATCTGCATCATGTCCCCGTTATCCACAATCATCCGTTCCCGGGCGATACAGGCCCAGTCCAAATACCTGGCGTCATACGCCATACCCAATACCGTCGCATCCTGCGGTGTCACCACATGGTGATACGCATAATAATTACCGGCCATGAATACACCCCCAGTTAAATTGTTAGACAATTCTGTCTATTTCCATCATAGCGAATTTTTCCATCTATTGCAAGCAGAATATTCGGGATGTTCCCCGGTCAAATATGTTTTCAGAAGTGAGCATCAAATCATGTACGTGTTTTTTTGGAAACACGTAAGATAAAGAGGACTAAGCATATTTTAATCTTCCTGTAATTTCACCTGAACTTAGAGATCTGACCGCCTTTGACGGGAAGATATACAGGCTGAGTCGTGTCAGGTAGTATGATGTAAAGAAGTCTGTTAACTCTGAAAAAGTCGGGAATAAAAACCCTGCTTTGTTACAAAAGTAATTTATCGAAATATTCAGAAAAGTGTTGCAATATAAAATAAATTATTGTATAGTAATACCAAGAACCACTAGAAAATAAAAAATGCGGCTGGTCAGACAGCAGAAGCTTATAGTGACTCGAAAAAAACCGTACCCCTCCCTGTACGGTTTTTTTCATGTCACAAAAAGGCTGTACGGGCAAGCTCCGTACGGCCAGGCACTATCTGTACCAGCCCCGGATCTTCATTGTATTGGCCAGGCGGAGCAGCGCAAACATAAAGGCCGCCTCCCGCATGGTGGGATTATCCTCGCAGTCACATTTATAGCCATAAATATGCTCAAAGGCTTCTACCATTTTCATCTCCAGCTTTTCCTCAATCTCCGCTTCCGTCCAGTAGTAGCGGTAGTTGTTCTGCACCCATTCAAAGTAAGACACAATCACACCACCGCTGTTGGCGAGAATATCCGGTACAACCAGGACATCTTTTTCTTTAAGGATTTCATCTGCTTCCGGTGTTGTGGGGCCGTTTGCACCTTCAACAATAATTTTTGTCTGCATGTTTCCGGCCACTTCGGCCGTAATCTGGTTTTCCAGTGCACAGGGGACAACAATATCGCAGCCCAGCGCAAACAATTCTTTTTCATCCACCGGCTCTGTCCCGGGAAAACCGGCCACCGAGCCCGTTTTCTGTTTATGTTTGTAGACCTTATAAACATCCAGGCCCTCTTTACTGTAAATACCGCCGGTGGAATCGTTGACGGCCACAATTCTGCAGCCCTTTTCCGCAAGAAACTTCGCCGTGTAATAACCGACGTTGCCAAAGCCCTGCACCACCGCACAGGCTTTGTCTAGTTCCAGGCCGATGACCCGCGCCGCTTCCCGCACATTATAGACCACGCCCCGCGCAGTGGCGGTTTCCCGGCCTACACAGCCTCCCATATCCAGCGGCTTGCCGGTAATCACACCCACATCGTTATGCTGCTGGATTTTACAGTATTCATCAGCCATCCAGGCCATAATCTGCGCATTGGTATTCACATCCGGTGCCGGAATATCTTTTTCCGGTCCCAAAAAAGGTGCCAGCGCCCGCATATACTTGCGGCTGAGCCTCTCCAGTTCCAGGCGGGACAGCTTCCTTGGGTTGCACACCACGCCTCCTTTACCGCCGCCAAAGGGGACATGGGCCACAGCACACTTCAGTGTCATCCAGATCGACAGAGCCTTTACTTCATCCACA
This sequence comes from Bacillota bacterium, assembly GCA_033549345.1. Taxonomy (GTDB): domain Bacteria; phylum Bacillota; class Dethiobacteria; order Dethiobacterales; family Dethiobacteraceae; genus JAWSUT01. Next base: position 2,206 of record JAWSUT010000026.1, read on the forward strand.
TTCACCTCCGGATGAAAGCGGATCCCCCCTTTGTAAGGGCCCATGGAATTGTTGTGCTGTACGCGGTAACCGGTAAACACATGGATTCTGCCGTCATCCATCTCCACTGGAATCGCCACTTCCACCGATCTCTCCGGACACCGTAACCACTCATACACATCCATCGGCAGTCCCAGTTGCTCCACAGCACGCATAATTCTCTTTTGTGCCACTTCATAGGTATTAATCTTTACTTCACTCATATCTCAACCTCCTTTAATCTCACACTTCGAAGCTGCTTCATATCTTTTAAAGTATATGCAGTATGGTACAGAGTCTTCTTCCATTAATACACCATGTTAACTGTATTGTATATCATCACATGTAAAAACACATGAACAATCTATAAAAAAGCCGGCATAGTGCCGACTTTTTAAACTTTCAATTCTTAATATGTCAGGTTAAACTGGTCTCATGCTCCGCAGGGCTCTGTACCCCAGAAAACAACCTACCAGGACAGACAGCAGTCCGATATGCGGTGTGATTAACCCTGAAGCAAAAGCCTGGGCAATGGGGCCGGGCTGTGTCAGAAAACCCCGAACAAAAACCGGAATAATGCCGCCAATCAATAAAAGTGCAAAAATAAAGGCCAGAAAAAAGGTATGGGCAGCTAACATTCTGCTTTTTTCCATCGCAGGTTTTGCCAATAGCAGAACCACCATCGACAAAGCCGCCCCACCCGATGGTCATACTGTTTCCGGTCAGCGAGCCAACAAGAATCCTCTCCACAGTATCTCCGAAACTATGGTACTCCTGTAAACCGAACCAGGGCATAAACACACCGATCATAATAAGAAAAAGTCCGACCAGATAATATTTCTCCGCTTTCTGCATTACGCATCCCCCTTACTTCTTTACTCCTTAGACAGCAGCAGCCCAAAATAAGTTGCATAAACTAAAAATATTTTCCAGTTAGAATTATATCAAAGCCGCACCCGTACCGCCAAGTTTTCTTCCCCGGCAGGGGACAGCCCGCTTTTTGTTGAACCTGTACAGACAGATATTTACTATTTATGTAAGCTACGGACAGGAGGCGTTTCCGATGGCCCCACAGGAGGGTGATCCATGGCTACCCTAATCTCCAATCCGGACCCCAGGCCAAAGAAGGCAGATATCTACGTCGGCGCCTCACGTGCACGTATTTTGTTGCTCGCTATGAACAAGTGGTCGTGAAAGTAATTATCCTGGGTATGTCATGAGGTCTCTAGGAAAAAATTATATATACTAGCAGGATATATAAAATAGTAACACGAATTATGTCTCATAATTACGGCAACATAGAATTGCTTGTCTGTGCATTATTTATTAAAAATATCTGCAATAGTCAGAATATAAAAAAATAAAGAAAGCGTGGCGTTGGAGCAAAGAACCCTATCAACTATCGCCTTTCATACAAAGAACTGACAAGAAAAAAATATGTCGGCATAGTGGTGTCGGCAGCCAGGAGGGATCACTTTATGGGCAGTGTTTTATTTGAAGTGTCAAGTGGTGTAGCCAAAATCACATTAAACCGCCCGGAAGCGTTTAACGCCTTAAACGAGGATATGATGAATAACCTGTCCCAACAGATTGAACATTGCTTTGCACCGGAAATACGTGCTGTAATCATAACCGGAGCCGGCAAAGCGTTTTGTGGAGGCGGTGACCTAAAAGAGATGCAAAAAGCGGGAGATAAAAATCTTTCCAGCCTTTTGGGGCAGCTTACACAGGGCTTTCACAGGTTAATTCTTGATATCCGCTACTTGCCAAAACCGGTTATTGCAGCCGTTAACGGATCAAACGGCGGTGGGGGCTTCAGCCTTGCCCTTGCGTGTGATTTGCGCTATGCTGCAGAAAGTGCGCAATTCAAGCAATCGTATACAAGTGTGGGATTGTGTCCGGATGGAGGCTTTACCGCGTTTTTGCCGGCAGTTATAGGTCTCGCAAAGTCTTCAGAGCTTTTTTTCCTGGACCCCGTTCTTAGTGCGGACCAGGCAAAACAGCTCGGTATTGTGAACGACCTGTTCTCACCCGAAGAACTAATACCCAATGTCACTGCCATTGCGGAAAGACTGGCTAACGGACCCACACAATCCTATGCCGCTGTTAAAAAGCTATTGAATCTATCACTACTGCCGAATCTGGAAAAGCAATTGGAACAGGAGCGGCAGGGAATGATCGCAGCCGGCCTGTCAACCGATGCAAAAGAAGGAGTACGGGCTTTTACTGAAAAGAGAACCCCTACATTTATAGGTAAGTAAAACATCGGAAAGGAAGCACGGCAGTGTACAGGAAGATGGTGGGTGCCGACCTAAAACGACCGGATAACAGGACCAAAAGGAATATTCTCCGTCACCTTGATATGAAATAAGAAGGGAATGCATGAAACAGAATTAGATGAATACCAGGTTGTCTGTGCTCTCTGCCAATTGGTTTGCCGGGGAGACAAAAAAAGTAGGGCGGAGAATGTAAAGCGGGTGCACCGTTCAGGTCTTGTGACCGAAGATGAGGAAGGGTTTGAAGTGATTGTCAGGAACGGAAAAGTGATTGATAAACGCTAATAGGGATACACGAAGTAAACCGTGCCATTGCTGCACGGTTTTTTTGTGGTGTAAGTACGGGTATATCGCAAAGGAGATTCTACAGCAAAAAGATAACTAACAATGTACAGGCCTTATTTAAAACATCCTGTAACTTTTACACAGATTCTTACGTCAGTTACTATAGAAGGAGGTTGGGAAATGGCGGGTATCTTCGAAGAACTCTACAGCACATATAAAAAGCCTGTTTTCAACTACTTATACAGATGCACGCTAAACACCCACACCGCTGAAGAACTGACCCAGGAAACCTTCATTCGGGCCTTAAAATATTTTGGCAGCTTCCGGGGTGAATCCAGCGCCAAAACATGGCTCTTTAAAATCGCCAGAAACATTTATCTCGACCACTGCAGGAAATACAATACCCACACCGAAACCGACATTGCCAAACAGCCCGTAACCGACCCTTTCGATGCCTTCGCTTCAGTGGATGAACAGTCCCTGATTAACAAAGTGCTTGCCGGCCTTAAAGAAGATGAGCGGGAGATGATTATCCTGCGCGACGCAAACGGGCTCTCGTACAGAGAAATCGCCGAGATCATGAGTTTTACCGAAGGACAGGTAAAAATCGGCCTGTTTAGAGCCAGAAGAAAGTTCAGAGAAAACTATCAGCAAGAAACGGAGGGATGTAAATGAATCTCGACTGCGCCGTGGTAAAAGATCTCTACGTTCTGTATAAAGAAGATGAGCTCAGCCCGGAAGTAAAGAGTGCGCTGGAAAATCATCTGCAGCAATGCCCGGACTGCTGCAGTGTCTATGAATCCGGCAGCGGCTTTAAAGACATCCTGCACACCATGGAAGAAAAAGAACCATCCAAAAAAATGGATGAGAAAATCATGCTCAAGCTCAAAGTCAGAAGACTGCAGTTTGTCGTAGCGATCGTCCTCATCATCTTTGCCGTCACATCAGTGCAGAGCTATTACAATGCCCGTTCTCACCTGCAGTCCGACCTGGCACATCTTGAACAATCCCTCTGGACAATGCATCTCGGGATTGGCAATGTAAAGCACGAAGCTTACAGCCTGTCACCGACGGGGATGTTCTTGGAAGCCGTCAACGACAGAAACCATCTCATTTTCAGAAACCTGAGTAACTCAGAACGAAGCCATCTTCGCGACAATCATCGTGAACTCTTCCTGCATCCCCGTCTGGGAATCCTCCTGGAAACACTGAACCGGCGTTATCTGGCCCAAACCTGGACTGAGCGGGATGAAGCCGTGCAGGAACAGGTCACCGGGTATTTCTTGAAGGCTGTGGAACTCCTCACAGATGAGAGACAATCCCTAAACAACCTACATGGTAATAAACTGCGATATATCTTCCACCGTATTAATATCGGTGAACTCGCCGATATCTATCATGACCTGAACTCTTTGGCCCTGACCTATACCAGCTACGATATGCTTCCCACACAAATAACGCCGCTTACCGAAGAGGAACTGACAGCGAGATTGCAAATCCTTTTCCCCGGTGCAGAAATGATCAATATCAGCGGCATAGAAAAAGTCTCAATCTGGGGCGAAGTCACATTCGATTTGGAAACCGATGCTGAACAATATTACGGACGGCTTGATGCCTTTACAGGAAATCTGCTGGAAGCAGACTCCAGAGCGCAGAGCTCCGGGGAACTCCTGCCGGTGGAATCCGTAGAAACCAACCTGAATGAGTTCCTCCCGAAATTGCTCGGCCGCGACTACACGTATCAGACCGAATACCTAGGCATCAACTACAATTTCTCCAGCAGCGCTAATATTAAGCTCCACACCTGGCGGGTGTATCCCGTCTTTGATGAATACAGATACGACCATGCCATGGTACTCCGCTTTGACGCACGCACCGGAAACCTCTACATGTTCCATACAGAAAGAGGCCCGCTGCCAAAAATCGAACCAGACCCCACTATCGAAATCCTCATAGACCAGGAAGAAGCCCTGGTCGGTGCAGACCTGCCGGCCGGAACTCCCACCAACCTCTCCTACACAGAGACCGTCCTGATCCACTCCCGGCTCACAGGCAAGATCCAGCCCGCCCACGTGTACCATGCCGACAGCGACCAGCGGTTCTACATCAACGCGGTCCTGGGTAAACGGGATACACCGCAATAACCTGTACCCAAAAACCGTGCCGTCCCCGGCACGGTTTTAATTTTCCCCCACAGCGGGATTTTCCCCTCTGCATGGCGAATGATATACAGGATTTGTCATATGGACATACATATGTCCGCATCGCAGTGTAGAATAAGTATAAGCTCCCACCGGGAAACCAAAGGAGGCGGCTATGAATATCTTTTTGCAAAGCCTGGCAAACGTCTGCCAAACCCATAAAATACGCGAGAAGCTCCTCGTCTGCGAATCCCTTGCCACCGGCCATCAGCTCAGCGAGAGCCTGGCCCGTTTGGGCGTGCCCTGGCTCAACCTGCGTCCCGTCACCTCTTTTGAACTGGCGACAGAAACAGCGGCACCCGCGCTGCGCAAACAAAAAACCATCGTTCCTTCTTCAGGGCAGCTTCTGTTCCTCTTAGAAGAAATTCTCCGTGAGATGGAGGGGAGGGGAGAGCTGTACTACTTTGCCGGCCTGCAGAAAACCGGCGCCCTCACCCGGGTACTCTATCCTGCTATCTCGGAGCTGCGCCTGGCAAGCATCACCGCAGCCGGCCTCGACCCGGCATCCTTTGTCGACCCGCAAAAGGGCCGGGAGATGCAAGGTGTTCTGGCTGCCTGGGAAGAGAAGCTGCAAAGCCGCAACTGGGCCGACCCGGCCGCCGTCTTTGCCACCGCCATTGCGTCACTGCCCCAGTCGGGGAGCGCGGCACTCTATCTTTTACCCGCCGACCTGGATCCGGCACCCCTTTGCCTGGTATTCCTCGAAAAACTGACCGCCAACCAGCGTGTGATTTTACCGCAGGACCCGATTTACAACCTTGAGTATCCCGCCAGACTGCCCTTTGATTGTGAACAGCCCCCGGGAGAGAGCCCCCTTTCCTGGCTCTACAACCCCCAGGAAGCACCCAAACCTTTGGATCTGGAAATCAGCCGCGCCTACGGTGCGGGCAATGAAATACGCGGCATCCTGCGTCGCCTGAAAAAAGAAGCCATCCCCTTAGACCAGGCCATGGTCTGCCATACAAACAGCAACACATACATTCCGCTGATCTTTACCCTGGCCAGTCGCCTGGACATTCCGGTGACCTTTGCCGAAGGCATCCCTCTGGCCTTTACCAGGCCCGGCCGTTTTATCCTGCAGCTTCTGAGCTGGATGGAGGAGAAGTATGCCTCAGCCATTCTCTACCGCCTGTTGATCAGCGGGGATATGAAACTGCCCCTGGCCGGAATCATGGCCAGGCTGCTGCGCGAAGCCGGTATCGGCTGGGGCCGCAGCCGCTATATTCCGCGCACAGAGGCACTGCGGGAAAGCTTTACTCTCAAAGCAGTCGCCGCCCGCAAAGAGGATAACGAGGCCTACGCCTGCTACCTTGGGGAACAGGCTGCGCAGGTCGATGCCCTAAAAGAACTTCTCACAACGATACTTGGTGCCGTTCCTGAACCGGACGAAGACGGCAATCTGGAATTCCCCCGGCTCTGCACCGGCATCAGCGATATCACTACAACGTTTGCCCGCATCAGCGGCGATACAGATGTCGCTACGCTTTCCGCCATCCAGGAAACACTCCGGGAAGCGGCAAACGCCTACGACGATACACTCTCTGAAAAAGAGGCGCTGCGGCGCATCCGTCAGGCCCTGGAATCTGTCCGGGCCGGCGCCTCGCCGCCCAAACCCGGTCATCTGCATATCACCGGCTTAAACCAGGCCGACGCCACCCACCGGCCGCTCACTTTCTTTGTCGGTCTTGACGCCGGCAGCTTTCCCGGTGCCGGCCTGCAGGATCCGGTCCTGTTGGATGGGGAGCGGGAACAAATCAGTGCTGCCCTGCCCCTGCAATCACTGCAGCCGGCAAAACGGCTCCACCGCCTGGCAGCCATACTGGCCTCCCGCCGCGGCCGCCTGGTCCTCAGTTTTCCATCCTACGACACGGTGGATGGGAGGCCGTCCTCACCGGCGGCCATCCTGCTGCAGGCTTACCGCCTGCAAAGCGGCAGCCCCGCCGCCGATTACTCCGCCATGCTTGATGCGCTGCCCGAACCGGTAGGTTTTCTGCCGCCCGAGCCCAAAGAGGCTCTCTCCCCGGATGAATGGTGGCTCGCCGCCGCCCTGCAGAACCGTTATGCCCATGGCCCGGAGACGGTCAATGCCTGCTTCCCGGACCTTGCCGCCGGCCTGTGGGCCGAAATAACCCGTCAGGCCCCCGACTTTACTCCCTTTGACGGCAGAGTAGATGCCGACCCGGAGCTGGATCCCCGCGGCAAAATCCTAAAGCTGTCGGCCACCCAGTTTGAATACCTGGCCAACTGCCCCTTTGCCTATTACCTGCGCTACGTCCTGCGCATTCAGCCCCCCGATGAAGCCGAATACGACCCCGGAGTCTGGCTGGACCCGCTCACCCGGGGCTCCCTGCTCCATGATATCTACTGCCTGTATCTGCGTGAAATCCATCATCCCGAAACCCCCCAGCCTCCCGATAAAAACCGCCTTCTGCAGATTGCAGAAGAGCTCATCGCCCAAACCAAAGAAGTCCTGCCGCCGCCCAGCGAAATCGTCTTCGAACATGAACGCGATGAACTCCTCCGCGGCCTGGATGTGTTCTGGCGCGTGGAGGAAGACGCCACCACTGTACCCGCCTTCTTTGAAGTCCCCTTTGGCTTTGGCAAGGAGGCGGTGGAGGAGGCAGGCCTTGGCCTCCCGGAGCCGGTTACAGTCACTCTGCCCGACGGCACACAGATTCAGATTCGCGGCCGGATTGACCGCATCGACCACGGCAGTGGCCCGGGATTCTACCAGGTCTGGGATTACAAAACCGGCAAACCCTACGGTTACGAAGAGCGCCAGCTCTTTAAACAGGGCCGCCAGGTCCAGCATGCTCTCTATGCCGTGGCCGCCGAGGCTATCCTCAAAGAAATCGACCCGGAAGCCAAAATAGAGGCCTCCGGCTATCTGTTCCCCACAGATAAAGGAGAGGGGCAGCGCTTCGGCCGCCTGCAGGGCAACCGCCACAAGCTGCTGGAACTGCTCGCCCGCGGCCTGGATATCGTGGCCGCCGGCACCTTCTGTGCCACAGACGAAGACGGCAGGTGCACCTTCTGCGACTACCGGATTGTCTGCCGCTTTCCCGAAGCCAGCAAACGCGCCAAAGAAAAATCAGAGCATCCCGACCTGGATGCCTGGAGGAGGCTGCAGGATTATGAATAAGGTACCCCTTCATGATGAGCAGGCCCGTGAAGCGATCCGCACCCGCCTGGATAAAACCTTTCTGGTGGAAGCAGGCGCCGGCTCCGGCAAAACCACAAGCCTTGTCGGGCGTATGACCGCCCTGATCGCCTCGGGCAGTTGCCGCATGGAAAACCTGGCCGCCGTCACGTTCACACGCAAAGCCGCAGGCGAACTGCGTGAACGCTTCCAGGAAAAACTCGAAAAGGCTTACCAAACCGAAACAGATTCCGCTAAAAAAGAGCGCCTCCTAGAGGGTCTCTCTAAACTGGACCGCGCCTTTATCGGGACAATCCACAGCTTCTGCTCCCGCCTGCTGCGGGAACGTCCGGTGGAGGCAGGCATGTCCCCGGACTTTACAGAAATTGAAGGCCTCGAAGAACAGCTCCTGGCGCAGGCCGCCTGGGAGGAATACCTCCTGGAAGTGCGTTTCCTGCATCCGCACCTTCTGGAAAAGATCCGCGCCATTGATGTCACACCCCAGGATTTAAAGTCCGCCTACCTGGACTTAATCCTCTACCCCGATGTGGAACTAAACGCACCCCCGGCACCCTATCCCGACCTGGCTCCCGTCCGCAAAGAGATAAAATCCCTGCTCTCCCTGGCCGAAGTTTCTCTGCAAAAAGACACACCTGACGGCGGCTGGGACAAACTGCAGCTCTTATTGCGCCAGATGATGCGCTGGCAGCGCATCTTTGATCTAAACGAAGACAGAAACATCATCCGCCTGCTGGGCAACCTGGATAAATCCGCCAAACCCACACAAAAAAAGTGGCTGGACAAAAACACAGCCAAAACCATGGAAGCCTATTTCAATACCTTCCGCGACACCATTGTTAAACCCACTCTGCAAACATGGTATGAATACCGCTATCCGCACCTGCTGGAATTTCTGCTCCCCGCCGTAAACCATTTTCAAACCGTTCGCCGCCGGGAAAACAAGGTCAACTTCCAGGATCTTTTGATGCGTTCAGCCGCCCTGTTAAAAGAAAACAGCGAAGTCCGCGCCTACTTCCAAGAGCGCTTCACCCACATCCTAATCGACGAATTCCAGGATACCGACCCCATCCAGGCCGAGATCATGATGTTTCTTACCGGCTCTGACCTGGGCGAAACAGACTGGACGAGGCTTGGGCCAAAACCCGGTGCACTCTTTGTGGTGGGCGACCCCAAACAGTCCATCTACCGTTTCCGCCGCGCCGACATCGACACCTACAACCGGGTCAAAGAGCAAATCAAAGCCTCCGGCGGTAAAGTCCTGCATCTTACCGCCAATTTCCGCTCCCTCTCAGACATCATTGACTGGGTCAACCCCGCCTTTGACAAACTCCTTTCCCGGTCCACAGCACCCTACCAGGCCGAAGCGGTGACCATGCAGCCCGTCCGCAGGCTCAACCCCTCCGACACCGGCGGCCTCCTTAAAATTGAGCTGCCCCCGGTGAACCGTCACAAACAGGAAACCATCGTGATGGAAGATGCCGTCCGCATCGCTTCCTGGATTCGCACATCCATCGACGGCGGTCTCACCCTCACCCGCATCCCGGAGGAAGCAGCAGCCGGCATCTCACCCACACCAACCCCGGGCGACTTTATGATCCTTGTCCGCTACAAAAGCTACATGGCCCATTACGCCCGCGCGTTAGAGGAGTACAACATCCCGTTTTCCCTCTCCGGCGGCAGCGATATCGCTGCATCCCGGGAACTGCGTGAACTCCATATTCTCCTGTCGGCCCTGGCCGACCCGGACAACCCGGTTCCCCTGGTCTCCGCCCTGCGCGGGCTCTTCTTTGGCATCAGTGACCAGGACCTCTACCGTTTTAAAAAAGCAGACGGCCGCTTTTCCATGCTTGCCTCCATACCGGAAGAAGCAGACCAGCGCTTTAAAGAAGCCTGGCAGAAACTTGGACAGTACCGCAACTGGATCCGCACATTACCTCCCAGCGCCGCGCTGGAGAACATCACAGCCGACCTTGGCCTGGTCTCGTACTGCCTCTCCGGCAGCATGGGCAAAGGCCGCGCCGGCTACATCATCCAGCTGATTGAACTGATCCGCAGCCGTGAACAAAACGGCCGGACCACCTTTACAGAGACCGTGGACTTCATAGCCGAACTTTTGGAAGCGGGCATGGAAGATGAACTCGACGTCACAGCCGGCACCGCACCCGGTGTCCGTATCATGAACCTGCACAAAGCCAAAGGGCTGGAAGCCCCGGTGGTCATCCTGGCCAACCCCGGTAAAAACGTCGACCGCGAACCAAGCCTTCATGTCTCCCGCACAGCCGGCAGACCCAAGGCTTACCTGGAGATCCAGAAAAAATCGGGCTACCGTCCCGAAACCATCGCCCTGCCCCAAAACTGGGCCTCCCACCAACAGGAAGAAGCCCGCTACCAGCAGGCAGAAGAAACCCGCCTGCTCTATGTAGCGGCCACACGCGCCAAAAACATCCTCCTGGTCAGCACCTACCCCGCCAAAACAGACCAGAGCCCCTGGCACGCCCTGGAGGATTTTTTGGCAGGGACAAAAACCCTGGATATTGCCGAACTGCCTCTTCCCGAAACAGCAGAACCACCAACTCCCATCACCCCGGATCTCCTCCGGGAAACAACAGCCCAAATACACCAGGACATGGCCCGGATAACCCAACCCACCTACACCCGCGCAACCGTCACCAAACGCAGCAAACAGACAGACGCACCCTCCCGCGAACACACCGGCCGCGGCATGACCTGGGGCAATGTTATCCACCATGCCCTGGAAGCTCTGGTCAGATATAAAGAAAACATCGACCTGCACACACTCATTCCCGAACTCCTCCGCAGAGAAGGACGTCCGGAAACCGAAAAAGAAGAAGTGCTGGCATGTCTTCATACCATCACAGAAAGCCCGTTCTGGCAGCGTGTCCGCCGGGCCAAAGAAAAACACCCCGAAGTCACCTTCGGCATCCGGGACGGCGACACGTATCTGACCGGGACCATCGATTTAGCCTTCCGGGAAGCAGACGGCTGGACCCTCATTGACTACAAAACAGACACCGTCCGCGATGAAGCCCACCTGCAGGAGCTGGTTCGCTACTACGAACCCCAAATCAGAGAGTACGCCGGGAAGTGGCAGGAGATGACAGGAGAGAGGGTGCACACAACCGGCCTCTATTTTGTCGGCTGTAATACCTTGCACGAACTTTAGCTTTGTGTCATTAAAATGAAATATAATGACAAGAAGAGATTAAATTGGTTGCAGAAGGAGAAGAAAGAATATGTCCGCTATGTGGGCAAGACAATAACTGCCAGCACGGAGAAGGAAGTTGCTGGTGTCAAGATTTTAAGATTCCTCAGTATATATTGGATATGGTTCCTAAACCCCCTGAGAAATCAGGGGTTTTTTAAATAGGTTTTAGAGTGTACGGATTCTGGATAAATGGAGCATTGCCGGAAATAATTAATCACCTCCCAAAGCAGGGATTGAGGGGAAAAAAGGCGAAATAGTGAGAAAAATTGACTTGGGAGGCACTATGATCGACCAGGATAAACTTCAGACAGCCGTCCGCATGATCTTGGAAGCCATCGGGGAAGACCCGGACCGTGAGGGACTCAAAGACACACCAAAGCGGGTGGCGAAAATGTATGCAGAAGTGTTCTCCGGCCTGCACAGCGACCCGTGTGAGCATTTGGAAACCTGTTTCTTTGAAGAGAAGCATGACGAAATGGTGCTAATAAAAGATATTAGCGTTTATTCTATGTGTGAACATCACCTGCTGCCTTTTTACGGCAAAGCCCATGTGGCCTATATTCCCAACCCGGAGAAAATCACTGGCCTAAGCAAACTGGCCCGTGTGGTGGAAACACTCTCCCGCCGTCCGCAGCTGCAGGAGCGGCTGACCACCCAAATTGCCGATACCATCATGAATACACTCAATGCCAAAGGCGTAGTGGTAGTCATTGAAGCTGAACATCTCTGTATGACCATCCGCGGCGTGAAAAAGCCCGGCTCCACCACCATCACCTCGGCCGTGCGCGGCATTTTCCGTACCAATAATGTCACCCGGGCCGAAGCGTTCTCCCTCTTAAAGGGAAGCAGTTAAATGGAGAGGGTCCATAACATTACCGCCGACCCGGACTACAGGCGGTATCTTTCTTATACTGAAAAACATGAAATAAACAGGCCCTACTGCCGCCACGACTTTGCGCACCTTTTATCTGTGGCCCGAATTGCCTGGATTCTTACCTTGGAGCGGAAACTTGCTATTTCCCGCCCTGTGGTGTATGCCGCCGCCCTGCTGCATGACATTGCCCGCTTTGCCCAGTATGAAGACAAAGCCGTGGACCATGCCAAAGCCGGCGCAGAGCTGGCAGAGCCGCTGCTTGTAAAACACGGCTTTACCCAAAGTGAGATCAGCGCAATTAAAAACGCCATTTGCACCCACCGCCTGCCGCCGCAAGACATAACAGACCCATTTGGCGCAGTGCTGGCCGAAGCTGATGACCTCTCCCGGGAATGCTTTGCCTGCAACGCGCAGAGCGGCTGTTATAAATTTGACCGGATGGCAACCGCCAGGGGTATCCGGTACTGATGATGGAGGATCTATGCAAAACAAGCTGACACTAAAAGGGAGAACCTACAATCTGGAGCACAACACCCTGATTATGGGGATATTAAATGTCACGCCCGACTCGTTTTCAGACGGCGGGCATTTCTATGATACAGGCAAAGCAATCGAGCACGCACTGCGTATGGCCGCAGAGGGTGCCCACATTATTGACATCGGCGGGGAATCGACCCGCCCCGGCCATCAGTCGGTTTGTGCTGCAGAAGAAGCTGCCCGTGTTATTCCGGTGGTGCGCGCTGTATGCGCCGCAACGGAAATTCCCGTTTCCATCGACACCTACAAAGCCCCCGTTGCCAGAGAAGCACTGGCGGCCGGTGCCGCTATGCTCAACGATGTCTGGGGCGGCCAAAAAGACAAAGACATGCTTACACTGGCAGCAGAGGCCAATGTGCCCATTTGCCTGATGCACAACCGGGACGAGGCACTCTACGATGACCTTATGGCTGAAATCAAGGAGGATCTCTTAGAGAGTGCAGCCATGGCGCAGGATTTTGGCGTCCGCAAAGAAAACATTATTCTGGATCCGGGCATCGGCTTTGGCAAGACACCGGCCCATAATTTAGTGGTGCTGCAGCGTCTCGAAGAACTTACAGCGCTAGGATACCCGCTTCTTTTGGGCACTTCCCGCAAGTCGGTTATCGGCAAAGTCCTGGACCTGCCGGTGGAAGAGCGGGTGGAGGGGACGGCCGCCACGGTAGCCTATGGAATCACCAGGGGCTCTGCCATTGTGCGCGTTCACGATGTCCAACACATGAGCCGTGTGGCCCGCATGACAGATGCCATGCTGCGGGGAGGTTTTTACTATGGATAAAATCATTCTGAAAAATATGCTTTTCTTTGGCTACCACGGCGTTTTGCCGGAGGAAAACCGCCTCGGCCAGCGCTTTGCCGTGAGCCTTGTGCTGGGCACAAACACAAAAGAAGCGGCGCAAACCGATGATCTGACCAAATCCATTAACTATGCCGAAATCTTTACAGCAGTACAAGCCATCATTGAAGGCGAACCGGCCAAGCTTCTGGAGACCCTGGCAGAGCGCATCGCCGGGAAGGTATTGTCCATGGGCGCCCATTCTGCCCGTGTCACCGTTAAAAAACTTCATCCGCCCATTTCCGGACAGATGGACTTTGCAGCAGTGGAAATTGAGAGGAGCCGGCAGCATGGCTAGAGCCTTTCTTGGTCTGGGCAGCAACATGGGCGACCGCCAAAAGGAACTGGACTTTGCCATCGGACGGCTGCGGGAACACCCACAGATTACCCTCGTGCGCGCAGCCGACTACCTGGAAACCGACCCGGTGGGGTATCTGGACCAGGATAAGTTTCTAAACAGCGCGGCAGAAATTGAAACATCCCTCTCACCATACCAGCTGCTGGCCGTTTTGCAGAAAATCGAACATGACGCCGGCCGCATCCGCACGATTCGCTGGGGCCCGCGCACTCTGGATATTGATATCCTGCTCTATGAGGATCTGGTCTTAGACGACCCGGATTTAACCATTCCCCATCCCCGCATGCGTGAGCGGGAATTTGTTCTTCTGCCTCTCTCTGAGATCGCGCCGGATGCAGTTGTGCCTCCGGAAAATCTCACCGTGAGCCAATTGTTGCGCCAATACAGACAAAGCAGGTGACCCGATGCTTCTGATGATTGACAATTACGATTCCTTCACATATAACCTGGTGCAGTTTCTCGGAGAGCTGGGCGCAGACATCCAGGTGTACCGCAACAAAAGCATCACCGCAGAAAAAATCGCCAAATTCAACCCGGAGCAGATTATCATCTCGCCGGGCCCCTGTACCCCCAATGAAGCAGGGATTTCCATGGATGTTATCCGCCGTTTTGCAGGCATTGTGCCCATCCTTGGCATCTGCCTTGGCCACCAGTGTTTGGCACAGGTTTACGGTGGACGTGTGATTCGCGCCTCCGTGCCGGTTCACGGGAAAACGTCCCCTATCATACACAGCGGCCGGGGCGTCTTCGCCGGCCTGCCGTCTCCTTTTCAGGCAACTCGCTACCATTCCCTTTCGGTGGAGCGGGAAACGCTGCCCGCTTGTCTGGAGATTACCGCAGAAACCCGTGAGGGTGAAATTATGGGCCTGCGCCACAAAGAGATTCCTTTCCTGGAAGGGGTACAGTTCCATCCCGAGGCCATCCTTACCGAATACGGTATGGAACTTCTGGCTAATTTCCTGCGTTATCCCGAAACGGCAAAGGAGGGAGTGCGGTGCATAAGCTAACGCCCCTGATTCAGGAAATCACCCTTCCCAATCCTCTGGAGCAAACATTTGCGCTCCTGGCAGACGACCCCCACCCGTTTTGGCTGGATTCCAGTCTGGCCGGCGGAAAAATGGGCCGCTGGTCCTTTATGGGCAGCCGCCCCTTTTTGGTGTTTAAGACCTTCGGTAAAGAAATCATCACCGATCGGGAAGGCGCAACCACCAAAACAACAGGCAGCCCCTTTAAAGCGCTGCGCAAGCTGATCAACCTTTACTCTCTTGAGCGGGGCAATTCCCAGATCCCTTTCCTTGGCGGCGCCGTAGGCTTTTTCTCCTATGACCTGGGCCGAATGGTGGAGCACCTCCCCGACCATACGCAAGACGACATAAACGTCCCGGATATCTATCTGGGCTTTTACCATACCGTCCTGGCCATCGACCACCAGGAAAACCGCGCCTACGTCGTGGCAACAGGTATGCCCCGGGATGGACAGGAAGCCAAAGCCAAAGCCGCTGCCGATCTGGCCGCCTTTAAGGCCCGGCTGCTGGGTTCTGCGCCCGAGCTCCCCGATCCCTGGCAGGAACCGGATATCAAAGCCTCAGATATAAAAACCCACTTCACCCCGGAGGCGTACTGCGGCGCAGTGCAGGCGGTGCGGGAATACATCATGGCCGGCGATATCTACCAGGCCAATATGACCCAGCGCTTAGACGCCCCTCTGCGTATGCCGCCCTACCAGCTCTACCGCAGGCTGCGCCAGGCCAACCCGGCACCCTTTGCCGCCTATCTGGACTGCGGCGATAAACTGCGCGTCCTCAGCTCCTCCCCGGAGCGTTACCTCCTGCTGGAAGACAAAGTTGTCGAGACACGGCCCATCAAAGGCACACTCCCCCGCGGCAAAACCCCGCAGGAAGATCAACAAAACGCCGAAGCGCTGCTGGCCAGCGTCAAAGACCGCGCCGAACTTGTGATGATCATTGACCTGGAGCGAAACGACCTCGGCCGCGTCTGCGCCTACGGCACTGTCCGTGTCCCTGAGCTGATTGTCCTGGAGAAATACGCCACCGTCTTTCATCTGGTTTCCACCGTCCGCGGCAAACTGGCAGAAGGCAAAGACGTAGTGGATCTACTTAAAGCATCATTTCCCGGTGGCTCCATCACCGGTGCCCCCAAAATCCGGGCCATGGAAATTATTGAAGAGCTGGAACCTCTCCGCCGCGGCATCTACACCGGTTCCATCGGCTACATCGGTTTTGACGGCCGCGCCGACTTAAATATTGTTATCCGCACCTTTGTCAACAAAAACGACAAACTCCACCTCCAGGTTGGCGGCGGCATCGTCTTTGACTCGGTGCCCATCCTGGAGTACGAAGAAACACTCCATAAAGCCAAAGCGCTTTTAAAAAGCTTGGGGATAACCCAATTCCCGGAGGTGCCCCGTGACTGATTACTACTTCCTAAACGGCACTCTTACATCTGCAGCCACCTGCCGCATCGCCGTCACAGACCGCTCGTATCTTTTAGGCGACGGTCTCTTTGAAACCATCCTTGTCAAAAACAGCAAACCTGTCTTTCTCGCTGAGCACCTCCATCGGCTGCGGCAATCCGCCACATTCTTTGCCTATAATCTGCCGCCGGATGCCAGACTTACAGAAGCGGTGGAATCTGTCATTGACGCAAACGCCGTCTCCACAGGTGCAATCCGCCTCACTGTTTCCACCCGGGAGAGCCAGGGGCTTTTGGCCAAACCCGAAAGTGCGCTAAACATCCTCGTCACCTTCCGCTACGGAGATCCCTACGCGGCCGAACTTTATGAGCGCGGCTATATTGCCGTCATCGCCCAAACCACAAGACGAAACGAACACTCCCCCCTCTCTGTGCACAAAACCACCAACTTCGCCGACAGCATCCTGGCCAAACAGGAAGCACAAAAAAGTGGCGCAGATGAAGCCATTCTCCTAAACACCGCCGGCAATCTTACAGAAGCCACGGTAGCCAACCTCTTTCTAGTCAAAGAAGGCACCGTCCTCACCCCGCCGGTAAAAGACGGCGTACTCCCCGGTATCATCCGCCAAAAGGTGCTGGAGCTCTGTAACACACTAAGCATTCCCGCCCGGGAACAGACACTTGCGCCAACAGAACTGGAAAGCGCAGAGGAAGCTTTTCTGACCAATTCGCTGGTAGGCATCATGCCTCTGGCCAAAGCAGCCAAGCGCGCTTTTGCCAAGAGTGAAAGCAGCATAACAAACCGTCTGTCCCAAGCGCTAAACAACAACGTTTAGAAACATAGTTCCTCCCAAGCGTATATCATGAACAAACACTGAAGTGTTGAATATGATATACAAATCTGGTATGCAAATGGGATGTGTAGGATAGTGCTGCAGTTTAAAACGGCTGTTTTAATCTTCTGTTAATTTCAACTTCAACAAAGCCGCGTTATAATTGCAATAACGTTCACTTTAATACTTGTGCGACATACAATGTTAAATAGCAATTTTACATTGTACGGGAGGAAAGTGTTATATGCAGAGCATATGTGACAGATGTCAAAAAGAAAGTTGGTTAACCATCAAGTCTGTTATGAATGAAGATGCAATATGTTTGGGCTGTTATCAGGAAGAGATAACCCATCCCCGGTACAGTGAAGCAAGAGACATGGAAGTACTGGAGGCCTGGAAAGGAAACAAAAATTATCCCGGCCTTTTTGCCGGACAGAAGTATCCTTTTGAGGAAAAGCGCCCCGGCTCTACTAATTACCAGAATAGGGTTCGCTCTGCAGGAGTCTATGCTAACTTGCCGGCAGACAATTGATTATTCCGGTAGACATAAAATATGAATACAGAAACTGCTTCAGGCTCAAAATGAAGCAGTTTCTTTTTATATCGTTAATTCATCGGCAGCGGTGATGATAGTCACAGATACAGACACCAACCTGCACATGTTCGCATATTCTGTTCAACTGCATATGATGTAGCAAATCATGTACAGGAGGAATGGATTGTGCAGCATCAGGGTGGTACAGCAAGTATTGTTGAGCGAAGGATTCACACGAATACAATCGATGTGGTTTTCCCCTCGGTGTTTGGTTTAAAAAACGAAGCTGTGCAGGAAAAAATCAATACATTAATTGAAAGCATTGTCAGAGGCATGATGACTGTTCAGGGCAGCCAGGACCCGAACCTTGCCGAAATGGTCGGCACATTCACTATTGAGTTGAACAAAGAAAATCTGCTTAGCATCCGCTTTGAAAACTTTGTGATCAGGAAAATGGCGGCCAACGGCACTACACTGCTGGAGGCGCTGACGGTTGATCTGAAAACAGGCAAGGTTTACAGCCTAAATGACCTATTTGTTAAGACCAGGCCTTACAGAATACAGTTAAACAAGATTATCGAGGCTCAGATCAAACAGCAGGATATTCCCACAATCGGTCCTTTTCCCGGCGTGAAGGATGACCAGGACTTTTATCTAAAGCCCAAATCCCTGGTGATCTTCTTTCAGGAGCTGGTGTTTACGCCTCACTTTGTGGGTCCCCCGGAATTTGAAATACCGTATTCCCAACTCACCGGTTTAATCAACATGCAGGGACCTATAGGCAGGCTCATTCGTTAAATACAAATGGGAGCAGGAACAGTCCGACTGTTCCCGCTCCCAAATACTTTATCAGCAGATAAAGTACAGCTGTAATTGATAGAAAAAGAAATAAACCGGCATACTAACTGTAAACGTTATTGTTAGGAGTTATGCCAGGTGGACAGATTTTTCAGAGGGTTAATCGCAGGTATGGTTGGTGGAATAGTCATGAATATTTGGACGTTAATAGCAATTTTTATTCTAAACTTAGAAATCATTCGCTTTATTGACTGGTCGGCTATGGTGTTATACGGTGATTTGCCCAGAAGTTTTGCCGAAGGCGTAGTTGCACTGTTTATGCACCTGTTGTGGACAGGATTATTAGGGATTGTATTCGCTTATCTAATTCCACAAATAACATCGCGGGGCTATTTACTTAAAGGCGTGGTGTACGGAGTATTGGTTGGCTTTATCACGTATGCCATACCTACTTTGTTTCAGCTGCCCATCCTTAAAGAAAACTCTCTTACAACCGTGCTCTCCAATATTACAGGAGGGACCATCTGGGGACTGACTTTGGCGCAAACACTCCGCTGGTTGGACAGAAAGCCGGTTAAACCATAGAGAACCATAGTTAATCATTGACTAAAGGCAGGCAAAGAAAGAGCAGGAACAGCCAAGGCTGTTCCTGCTCTTTTAAGTACATTATGCAAGTTTAAATAACAACACCATTATAAATTTGTGGTAAAATAAATAGTATCTTTCTGCGTGGTGGAGCACCACGGCTTTAAGATGACGACATCAACCTGGCGTATGCAGCAAAAAGGAGAGAACCCCATGGTAATCAAAATGGAAAATGTCATGTGCATTCGGGACAATAATGTAATCTTAAAAAATATCAACTGGGAAGTCCGTCAGAATGAGCATTGGGCCATCGTCGGCCTAAACGGCTCAGGCAAAACAACCCTGTTAAATATCATTAACGGCTATATCTTCCCTTCAAAGGGCGATGTAACCGTTCTGGGCAAACAGTTTGGCCGCTATGACCTGCGGGAACTGCGCAAGTCCATCGGCTGGGTTAGCACATCACTGCAGGAAAGACTCTATACTAACGATACGTCAGAGAAAATTGTCCTCAGCGGTAAATTTGCCTCCATCGGCCTCTATGATCAACCCACACAGGAAGATATAAAAAAGGCGCACTCCCTTTTAGAGCAGTTAGGCTGCGCATCTCTGATCAAAAGGTCTTATAAAACACTATCCCAGGGAGAAAAGCAAAAAGTCCTCATCGCCAGGGCCCTGATAAACTCCCCAAAACTGTTAATTCTGGATGAACCCTGTACAGGCCTGGATATGTTTGCCCGCGAGCAGTTGTTAAAAACAATCGAACAATTACCGGTTCAAAAAGATGCCCCGACTATTCTTTATGTCACACATCGCATCGAAGAAATCCTACCCGTTTTCACCCATACCCTACTATTGCGGCGGGGCGAAATCTACGCACAGGGAAAGACAGACGATGTCCTAAACAAAGCCAATCTTGCTGGTTTCTTTGAAACCCCCATCGAGCTGCAAGAGAAGGACAACAGGAGATGGATGCAGATTCTTTGAATCAAGTAGCTGAAAATGTATCTTTTTACCCTAAACCTGTACACTGTACAGGTTTAATTTATTCTCAGGTATCATACACCGCCGGCTGTCTTGTTTGTGACTGACAAAAATAGACACATTCTAACAAAGGGTATATTAGAAAAAAGTAGAAAAAGAATGAAAACTTCTGGTTTTCTACTGGCTTACTTGCAGCAGCTCATTGTATAAATCGTCGCCAATCCGGTAAGCTGCCGTGTAGCCGGTTAGGTATGGGCCTATTTCAGGATAAAATGCTAAACGCAGGGAGAGGCCGTTCTTTAACTTTATATCTAAATATCTTGACCTGTTAAGATACCAAACGTGGCTAATCCCATTAATAAAAACATCATCAATATTATCTTTTGCCCGTTCTCTATCGCTTATTGCCTGATAGTATTCATCGGAAACATCTGTCATTTCCCTGTAGTTAGTGATAAACCTGTCAATAAACTCTTTATTTCTGATGATGTTTAATACATCCTCCTGCACCTGGCCCCGGGCATTTTTTCCATAAGGCCAGATCACTTCAATACGGTCAATATCAGCAGAGCTTTGAATATTATAGACTTCCAAAATATTCGACCCGGAATTCTCCACAGCAAAGAAATTGCAAAAACCAAACAGTTCAAACTCCCCATTTTTGTCAACAACCAGCAGAGCTTTTGAGTTTACGGGCTTATACTCATACACCTGATAGCCGAAATAGTCCGGTAAGTCTATACTGTTTTGGCTAAGCACCATTATTTGTTCGCCCAAATCATCCTCAGTGACCTTTCCTGCAAAGCCTACTCTCCGTAAAAAGTCTTCTGACAATCTCTCATAGTAACCATAGTTATATTCCATTAAAGGACTAACCTCAAAACCACATTCGTCGCAATCCTGGTCACAGTAATGGCTATCCCTATTTATTAAAGGCGGAACAAATATCATCATAACGAGGAAAGCAAAGAGCAGCCCGGCTATGCCAAAGGACTTTTTTACACGGATCTTTGCTGCCTTAGATTTTGGTTTTTCCGATAAAGCTTCGCGCATGGCCTGGGCAGTTTTTTCTTTAAACCCATCGCCGGCATTTATGTTATCTAATGCAGCAATATACAAATCCTTATTCATCCCCGAAACCACCTTCCAGCTTAGTCTTAAGCATCTTCCTGGCTCTAAAAAGCCATGAGGAAACAGTATTTTCCTTGCTGCCTAGAATATCTGAAATCTCAGAGACAGAATAACCTTCATAGTAATAAAGATGTATAACATTCCTATACTTCAACGGCAGAGACAGCACTTCTGCCAGGACCTCTTCTTTATCATCTTTTGGTGCTGCTATAGTTTCATCAACGGGAAGGGAGATACGAAAACGGGATGCTTTAAGCTGATTTTTGCAGAGGTTGATGGTTACCCGGATAAGCCAGGCCTTTTCATGCTCTGCGCTTTGTATGTTTGCCCGGTTCTCCATCAGTTTAATAAACACATTCTGAGCAATATCCTCGGCATCATATTTATTCTTAAGGTTTGAAAATGCCAGCCGAAAGACCATGTCAGAATATTTATCTAAAGCATTTTTAATATACTGGTTCGTATCCTGGGATGCATACATCAAATTCCCCCCTTCAACAATAATACAATATAAATCTCCATAATCTTGCACAGAAAAAAGTATTTTTCCAAAAAAGTGTAGCTAAAATGAACATATAGCGGATAATCATAGACTTCAGGTATCATGAGGTTTCAGGTTACGGTATAAAAAGACCAATAAATAAAAGCCGAACGGAGAGGAAGCCATGCCAAGCTTGCAAAAGGTTACCTGGACCAGAATCGTTATTGTCCTTTTACTATTAACAAGCGTCATCGCCTACAGGCAGCATAAGGAAATTACACAGTTACGGATTCAGGTGGGCGGGGAAATGCAAAGCAGCTTCAACTTAATGGCAATAGGAATTCGCAATATGCGGATTAATGCCGGTTCTGTGTTGGCCGGTGATGAACGTGAGAAGCTGCGTTTCAGAATTAGCCCTCGGGAGACAGCATCTTACAGTTTAACTCATTTCCAGCGCCGCGGCAGAAAAAATTATTTCTTCATTAATTTCGAGTATTTTCTTTATAGTGTGGAGAATAGCTTTCATAATATCAGTAGAGGTGAAGGAAACCTTACAACAGAAGAAATAGCATATCTGGAAATGGTACACGAGACATTGTTGGCAATAGAGGAAATCGCCTTAAACGATAGTCCCCGTGTGTCAGACTCCAAAACAGGCATCGATTTTTATCTGGGAAAAGTCTGGCCTGATATCCTTGCTCGTGCGGAAACTGTTCTCGCCGAAGAAGACCTGCTGCAGATCATAAACAGATATTCCTTTCCACCTCCCGAATATCACACTGATGAAGTGATGCCTAAAATTACCGGAAGCGAGATTACCCGTGATGAGGCTCTGGAGCGAGCAAAAGAATTTTTCCCTGTAGATGAAAATGAATATGACTGGGCGCTTAACGGGGAAGGCTTGAGCAGCGAGTGGGGTAAAGATTGGTCGTTTGCAGCCACACCCCGCTCAGAAGAGGGATATTACTGGGAGGTCAGTGTGCTGGCAATCGGAGGACATATCCTGTCGCTAGCGAAGATGACGAATGATTTCGGCTCAACTATACAGACCGACCCACCTCCGGAACCGGTCATCTCCGCAGAAGAAGCGGTTGCAAATGCTATGGCGTTTATCGAGAAACAAGGAATAAACGACATGAGCCCGTTGTATGCCCCGCAATACGGGTCTGCAACTTTTTCGGATACGGAGGGAGCATATCGGGTAGAGCTGTTCCAAAAGGTCGGCAACATTTATCTTGACACACCTGCCGTAAACATTGAAGTTGCGGGCAGTACAGGAGAACTTGTCCGTTTTGAAAACTATCTCTACTCCCTGCAGCAGGAGATCAATATCCCGGAGCCTGTTTTAACCCGGGCCGAAGCGCGTGATACGACAGAATGGCTGCGAACACCACTAGAGGGCCCCGTCTTGTATAACCCACACAACAACAAACTTTTCTATACCTTCATTATTCAGGAAGGCGAAGCGTTCTATCAAACATATATTAATGCACTAACGGGAAAAAAGGAACAGGTAATTCACCTGTATAACAGACCTTGGCAGGTTGACTAAATGCAAAATATCTAACCAGGCGATAACAGAGACGGCAAAAGCTAAGCCTTATAATGTTGATTTATAAAAGAAAGGAGATGATTGAACATATCTAAAAAATTTAATGAAGATTATAGCTTAAATACGAAAACCCTTAAAAACGAGAGGGGATATGCCTTGGACTCATATACACCTGTCAAAAAAACTATGACTATTATCCTGATTTTGTCTCTTGGCATCAGCCTTCTTTACAATTATAAGCATTCAGGCATGCAACAGACGGAGTATCAAATATTTTTAAATCACTATTATTTTGCTGTAGAGCGCTCACTCACTCAAATAGATACATTACTCAATAGAAAACTAAGTGAAGAAAGTCTGAATCGTGAACTTTTGCGGTTATCACTTTATCTGGACAGAATGGTCCGTTTGGGAAGCTCATCAGTATTTGTAGAGGGTGTGTATCCTATCAGTGAATTTAATGTTTTTTATTTGGCTGCTGATACTCTTGTTTTTGGTGAGGAACACAACGGAAACAAGATTCCTCCGTTTGGACAGGATAACTTGTTAAGTGAGGGCGAAATAACTTACTTACTAGGCATTAAAGAACACCTTGAGTATATACACGGCCAAATGTATTCAGAAGAAACGCGGCAAGAAAACCCTAATTTAAAACGAGAGTCATTTAAGCAAATTGCTGCATATATATCAGGGACTGGACTTGAACATGACTTCTTACTGGATAAATATCTGGAAAAAAGCATGAGGTAGTATAATCTCAGATTGTTATAATATCAAATATCAGAAGGGCACTCAAAAGAGTGCCCTTCTGATATTTATTATCCAAAGCTAGCTTGATAATCCTTTATTTTGCCTCCGACCGATGAAAACCGATGGTGGCCAGAGCGACAAAAATCACGCTATCAGTATGACTTCGTCCATTCGAGTGATGATGCAGTTAAACACCGTCAGCTTCAGTCTGCACAATGTTCGTTGCTTTGGGCAGCAGACGGTCAAAGATACTGTAAATCAGCGGAATGACAAAGAGTGTGAGCAGGGCGCCCACGGTTAAACCGCCCATCACCGTTAAAGCCAGCGGCTGCTGCATTTCCGCACCGGACCCGATGCCAAGTGCCAAGGGCAGCATGGCCAGGACCGTGGTCAGCGTGGTCATGAGAATGGGACGGAGGCGGGTTTCCCCCGCTTCCAAAAGCGCACTGTGTACATCCAGGCCCCTGCCCCGAAGTTGGTTTACGTAATCAATGAGCACAATGGCGTTATTCACCACAATCCCGGACAACATCACCACACCAATCAGCGAAGGCAGGCTCAGATTCTGGCCGGTATAGAGCAGGGTGAAGATCACACCAATGGTCGCCAGCGGCAGCGTAAACATTACCGTCAGCGGATGGACAAACGATTCAAACTGAGAAGCCATCACCATATACACCAGAGCAATGGCCAACGCCAGAGCCAGCAGCATATCGGCAAACGTGTCCTGCATCTCCATCATCTGCCCTCTAAACGCAGCGGTATACCCGGATGGCACATGCAAGTCGTCGATGGCCGCCTGGATATCCTGCTGCGCACTGAGAAGGTCCTTGTCTTCTGTCAGATTGGCTGTAACGGTGACAACGCGCTGGTTGTTGCGCCTGTTAATCGTTCTGGGGCCCTCCGCCCGTTCCAGCTCTGCCACATCACCGACGCGGACGAGCCGGCCGCCCTGGCCACCGATGATCACATCGGCAATATCGTCAATTTCTTCCCGCTGTCCTTCCTGCAGGGTCACAACCACAGCCAGCTCATGGCCGTCGCGGATCATCCGTGTGGCGGTATCCCCCTGAAACGCAGAGCGGATGGCGCTGCCCACGTTCATGGGATTGACGCCCATCATCATTGCCTGCTGCAGGTCAAGCTGAACCTGAATCTCCGGATGGCGGGAAGCCAAAGTATTCTCCGTCGATTCCACATAGTCCAATTTCAATAAATCTTTTTCCAGCCGGGCGGCCTGCCCGGCCAGAACATCCAAATCCGGGCCGCTTAGTTCCACCTCAACCCCGCTGTCGCCAAACATACCGCCGCCGGCCATTTGAAATTCACGCACAGTGATTTCACCGTCAGGCACTTCCGGCAGTTTTTCCGTCAGCTGCTCAATAAACTTAGCGGTGGACATGTCACGCTCCTCCACCGGAACCAGCTGGAAGGTAACCCGGGCCTGGTTAGGCTGCGACTGGCCGCCGCCTGTCATCATGCCCATCCGGCCGCCGCCGGAACCAACGGCCACACTGACGATGTCTACCAGCGGGTCATTAATCAGCAGCTCTTCAATCCGGGAGACCACTACTTCCGTGTCCGCAAGCTGTGCGTCATCCGGTAGTTCAATGTTCACTACACCGGTTCCCTCATCAAAGCCCGGCATTAACTCGCCGCCCAGGCGGGGAACCATTGTTATGCTGGTCGCAAAAAGCGCAGCAATGAGAAACAGCGTCATCACCTTATGGCGTAGAACAAAGGTCAGGGCCCGCCGGTAAAGCGGGGCAATTCCACCAGTCTGGGTCATGCTTTTGCCCATCCCCGGCCGCAGGAGAGCAGCAGAAAACATGGGCAGCACAGTAAGCGCCACAGCAAGTGAGGCCAACAGGGCGAAGCTGACGGTCAGCGCCAGTTCCTTAAAGAAAATACCGGCCATGCCGCCCACAAAGACAACAGGCAGGAAAACAGCCACCGTGGTCAGCGTGGAGGCAGTGATGGCCATGGCCACCTCACGGGTACCTTCTAAGGCGGCCTCCCGGCTGCTGCTGCCGTTTTGCAGATGCCTGAATATATTCTCAATCACCACAATGGAGTTGTCCACCAACATCCCCACACCAAGAGCCAAACCGCTCAGCGTCATCATGTTGACGGTCAGCCCGGCAAAAAACATCAGGATAAACGTACTGATCAAAGAGACGGGAATGGACAGCGCAATAATTAACGTGCTGCGCATACTCCGCAAAAACAATAGTAAAATCAACAGCGCCAAACCGCCCCCAATCAGGGCATTGCGGATCAGGGAACTAATGGACATCTCAATGAAAAAGGACTGGTCATCAGTCGGTGTAAACGCAACCTCCGGATATTCGTCAGCCAGTTCAGCCAGTTCCGCTTTCACCTGGTTGGCGGTAATCACGGTGTTGGCATCAGAGCGCTTGGCAATACTCATACTCAGGTTTTGCTGCCCGTTCACCCGGTTAACAACAGTCTGCGGCTGAGCCTGCAGGCTCACCTGGGCCACATCTTTCATCAACACAGGTACCGGTACAGGCTGGCGCTGCCCAGGAACCTGCACCGTCTGCATACCCACCATTAACTCTTCAATTTCCTCCACTGACTGTGTCCGCACCACGGTACGAATCAGCCAGCGGGTACCGTCTTCGGTGACGTTCTCGCCGGGAACGTTAAGGTTAGCAATCCGCAGGGCGTTTGTCACGGCAGAGAGCGTCAGATTATATTCCGACAGCTTTTCACCGTCCACAACCACCGTAATCTCTTCCTCAAGGCCGCCGCTGACACTGACAGAAGCCACACCCTCCAGCCGTTCCAACCGCTGGGCAAACAGTTCTACCAGTCGGGTCAGCTCCACCAGATCATAATCTTCTGAAGCCACCGCCACACTCATTACCGGCATCATCGAGGGGTCAAACTTAAACACCGTGGGTGTTGACACCTCACTGGGCAAAAAGCGTGCGCTCTGGTCCAGGTTTTCCCTGATTTCCGCCGCTGCCGCGTCCATATCCGTTTCCCAGTTAAAAAACAAAATGATCATCGACGAGCCTTCACTGCTCACCGACTGAATCTCCCGGACATTGGTCAGTGTACCCAACGACCCTTCCAGCACCCGGGTCACATGCTGTTCCACTTCCTCCGGTGCCGCTCCGGGATAATTGGCCATCACAGCCGCCCCGGGAAATGTAATATCAGGGAACAAATCCACCGGTGTACGGGACCAGGAAACGGTCCCCATTAAAACAATAACGGCAATCAGCATAAGTATGGTTACTTTTCGTGTAATGGCAAATTGAATTAATCCCTGCATGATGTTATAATTCCTCCTGTTTCGTGGGTAACCCCGATTGAGCTGCAATTCCTGTCAAAACCATCTTCAGTACTTCCGGCACAATTTTTTCTTCATCCAGCTGTCTGCCAAACATTTTGCCCACACTTAGGTTTTGGATCATTGACATCAGTGCCGCCGCAATAATTTCTGTCTGATGAGGACGGAACTCACCAGACTCCATGCCTCTGGCAAGCTCCTGCTCATACCGCTTTTCAATCCGTTGAATTGAACGAATCACATTGTGGGGTACACCCCGATGCATATTCCGCATCATCTCCGGCTCTTCAGCCATAATCCGCTGCATCAGGATCACTTTCCCCACAGACAGTTTGTAATGGCACTCCACCATGGCCGAAATCCTCTCAAAACTGCTGCCGGCTGTCTCCACAGCCGCCGAGTCCACTGCAGTGTAGAGTTCTTCAATGCTGTTTAAAAATGTCTGCCGGATTAAATCCAGCTTGCTGTCAAAATAAAGGTAGACCGTACCTTTGGCCACCCCGGCAGCAGCCGCCACCTTATCAATGGTCACCTGACCGCCTTCTTCCAATAGCTGCCTTGCCGCCTTAATTATCATGATTCGTTTATCGTCCAAACGAAACACCTCCTATGACTGACTGGTCAGTCATTAACTACTATAGCACTCGGGCCGGACTCTGTCAACGGATTTCAGGACACGCGTTCAGATTTTCAAAGGAAATGAATGGTAACCAAAAGGTATTCAATTTCACTAAACACTAAAGGAAATTTCCGGTCAAGGGAGAAAAATACCAGTAAGAGTTTGAAAACGGGAAAAGGCATTGACGCTTTATGGAGTTGTCATCCTGGATTCGGTTACTCTTTACAACTGCGTTCGCCCTCAGGCACGAACACAGGGACAGTTCGCCTCTCACAGCGAACACTTGCATATACTTTTCCCATGCAAACGAAAAAAATCATATGCCAGTTGGTATCCTACATGCACCGAGTAGAGGGGGGAGGATAGAATGTACGGCTTCCATAATAAATATCTGCACATCAATATGACAGACAGAAGTTTCAGAGAAGTGCCACTAGACGACCAGACCCTATCAAACTACCTGGGCGGCAAAGGACTGGCAACACACCTCTTGCTTGAGCATCTGCCACCCGGTACAGACCCCCTGTCTGCCGAAAACATCATTATCTTTACCACCGGCCCCGCCGCCGCCACCAAAATACCCGCCGCCAGCCGCTACGGCGTATTTACCAAGTCTCCTCAAACCGGAATCTATTGCGAATCCTATTCCGGCGGCCACGTAGCCCCCATCATCAAAAAAACAGGCTACGACGCGATCCTGATTACAGGAAAAAGCGATACCCCGCTTTATCTGCACATCCACCCCAATGGAGTCACCTTTCATGACGCCCGCCACATCTGGGGCATGGACTCCTATGCTACCGAAGACGCTATTAACGCCGAAATAAACATCAAAGACGTACAGTCAGTCGTCATCGGCCCTGCAGGAGAGAACCTCATCGCCTTTTCCTGCATCAGCAATAACTACTGGCGCTGTGCCGGCAGAGGCGGCGTAGGCGCCGTTCTGGGCTCAAAAAAAATAAAGGGCATTGCCTTTACCGGTGACAAAGAAGCAGAAGTGGCCGATCCCGCTTTATTAAACAACTTCATAACCGACCTTATAAATCGCGGCAAAGAAAATGCCGGCGTCAGTGCCTACCGGAAATTAGGCACACCCATGATGGTCAATGTGCTAAACGATTCCGACGCTTTCCCTACACGGTACTGGCAAGACGGACGCTATTCCGACTATAAAAAAATCAACGCCGATACCATGCAGGCCAAATTCGAAGTAAAACCAAAAGCCTGTCACAGATGCTTTATCGGCTGCGGCAAGCTCAGTACAGTCCGTGAGGGCAAACACCAGGGTCTAACCGTAGAAGGCCCCGAGTACGAAACAATCTACGCCTTCGGCGGCCTCTGCTGCATCAACAGCATAGAAGACATTCTCTACGTAAACGACCTCTGTGACCGCTGGGGCATCGACACCATCACCGCCGGAAACCTCGCAGCCTTTGCCATTGAAGCCAAAAAACGCGGCAAACTTGACAACGCACCCGACTACGGCGACACAGAAGGAATCGTCCAGTTCCTCTCCGACATCGTATCCAGAACAAATACCGGCGAAATTTTCGCCAACGGCATAAGGAAAGCAGCATCCCGCCTCCACCTGGAAGAACTGGCCATCCACGTCAAAGGCATGGAACCGGCCGGTTACGATCCCAGAGTCTTAAAGGGAATGGGCCTGGCCTATGCCACCTCCGACCGTGGAGCATGCCACCTGCGCGCCACCTTCTATAAACCCGAACTCAGCGGTATGATCGAACCCGACGCCCTGGAAGGAAAAGCCGAACTGTTCATCGACTTCGAAGACCGCCTAACTCTCTTTGACACCTTCATCTTCTGCCGCTTCTTCCGTGACTTAATCGGCTGGCAGGAACTAAGCACAGCCATTAAAGCACTCACCGGAATAACCATGGATAAAAACAAACTCCAACAACTCGCCTCCCGCATCACCGACAACACCCGCCGCTTTAACCTCCGCGAAGGGGTAACCGCCAAGGACGACACACTACCCCTCCGCCTCATGAGAGAACCCATCGGAGATAAAAAACAACACCTGATCACCGAAGAAGAACTCCACTACCTGGTCCAGGACTATTACAAGCTCAGAGGCTGGAATAAAGAAGGCTGTCCACCCTTATAAAAGCAAGCGTCGCAAACTACTGAAAACAGTAGCGAGCGACGCTCTCTTTACTTGGCACCTCCCGGCATGCACTTGTGACCGATGAGCGCCTTGCTTTGTTGGGGATACGAAAGCTGCCGATGGAAAACTATATTGTTTTCTATGTGATTTCCGAAACGAATATGCTGGTAACGGTAGTCAGAATTCTATATAACAGGCGTAACTGGGAGCAAATAATATAGTACTATTGTTGTTATGTGTTGACATAGGTTAATAATAATTGTAAACTAAAACAAACAGGAGGTGTCTGGTATGGATTCCCGAGAACTTATTACTGCTCAGGAGTTAGCCGATTCTTTGCGGCTTTCCGTAGATACAATCTGGCGATATACCCGGGAAAAAAGAATTCCTTATGTGGAAATTGGTCAAAGGCAGTACCGGTATAATAAACAGAATGTGCTAAAAGCGTTGTCGGGCGAAGAAGAATTTTCCGCTCTGGCGAAAGAAGAATCAGCTCCCTACCAAGACAAAAAGAAATTAACCTATGCAGATTACGCAAAACTGCCGGAAGAGCCCGGCTATCGGTATGAGATTATAGACGGGGTACTCTTGCGGGATCCTTCGCCATCCTTTCACCACCAACGTGTTTCCAGGCGGCTGCAGCGTATACTCGAAGATTATATTGACAAGGTGGACCGAAAGGGTGAAATCTTTCAAGCCCCGCTTGATCTTGCTTTGGCCGAGTATACTGTGGTGCAGCCGGATTTATTATACATGTCCGGCAGCCGTCCTCCCCAAAATAACCCGATAGATGTTGTTCCGGAGTTAGTCGTGGAAGTTATTTCTCCTTCTACCGGCAAAAAGGACCGGGTCCTAAAACTGAACCACTATCAGGCATCGGGAATCCTTCACTATTGGATTGTAGATCCGGAAGAAGGCTTTATCGAGGCTTATGAATTACGGAATGGACATTATGTGTCGATGGTCAGATCTCATACAGGCACTTTCTCTCACCCAAGTTTCACAGGGCTTTCCTTTGAAATTGAAACGCTGTTTAGCAAACCAAGCTAAAAAGCAACTTTGAAAGTAGGTGTGTGAGCATGATAATTATGCTCTTTGGTATATCGAATGTAGGTAAGACGGTAACGGGTGAGAAGCTTGCTGAAAAGTTGAAGTATTCTTTTTTTGATTTAGATGAAGAGATAAAAAAGAAATTTCAAACAACCTTAGAAGAATTTATGCGTACATATCCATATTCACATGGGAGACATAAAATAAAGGGTCAGATTTTAAAGGATTTAGTTAATGAATATAAAGATAATATGGTTATTGCTGTAAGTCCAATTTATTATGCAAGAAATTTTAACTCACTTTTAGATCTGGAACAGGTAATTGCAATTGAGTTGCAGGATTCTAAGGAGCATATTTTTGAGAGAATGGTTTTTTCTGACGAGAATGACAATGTCTACAAGGATGATGCATATAAGGAAGCTCATAAAGATTATTATTTGCAAGATATACATAAAGATATTGTATATGTAAAAAGGGTATTTAAAAAAATTGAGAATAAGTATTTCATAGATAACCGCTCCGTAGATCAAGTTGTAGAGGAATTGATGGTTTTAATTCATAATATAAGTTTAAATAAATGCTGACAGATACAACGAGTGGAGTCATAATAAGCTTTTATTTTAATATTTTCCTTCGTAATTTCTACTGGTCGGTTCAGCTTCTACCATAGGTGCATCTGTGTACTCCCGGTCAAAATAATACCTGCACCTAAATAATAAGCAAGTTTATTGACACTCCACACGGCTTTAGCCGTGTGGAGTGTCAACGCACGAAATGCCACATGAGAAGCTGTCAATGGCTGCTTCTAAGGAGAAACAATGACCAAACAGGGAAGCTACGCTACGGAAATCATTACAGCATTACAAAAGCTTGTCAAAATAACCAGGGCCAGCATCGTTGTGTTTATCTTGCTGTTTCTGATTGTTCATGGCTGGAATCTTCGGTTTAATGCCCCCTATATCATCTTTGGTGTTCTTACAATCATCCTGTCTTTTATCGTGTTTATCTTTGTCCATGAATTTACCCACGCTTTGGGCTTTATGCTTTTGGGGAAGGTATCGTTGAAAAACCTTGAGTTCGGATTCAAGCGTGATGCACTGTCCCCTTATATGCACTGCAAAGTCGGCGTCCCCATCAATGTATACAGAGCAGCCATTCTCCTGCCGGTCATCGTAGGCGCAATTCCCCTGGTCTGGGGCATCATTACAGGAAACATGCTGGTGTATCTCTTTGGGATTCTGACCTTCGTCAGTGGCTACGGAGATATTTACGTATTGTGGCTCTTAAGAAATGCACCGTCGGATTTAATTGTCAAGGACCATCCGGAGAAGCTGGGATGTGTAGTAGTGCAAAACTAACCTTGATTCCAGTCCCATACTCATAAAGATAATGTAATTCTCCCCGTCATAAACACAGGAACAGCCTTGACTGTTCCTGTGTTTTCTAAAGCCGGCAAAACGGAAATCTTTTTGCCCTGCCTGTTTTACCTGATATAATTAAGACTACCGGAGGTGAGTTTATGTCGGGAATGCTAAAGTTAGATGACAAACTAATAAACCTGCGTAAGATTTTTGCCATTTTTTTGCTGGCCTTGCTTTTGCTAGTCACCAAAGGATGCGGCCGCAATAATCTGCCGAATAATGCAGACCATGAACAGCAGCCCGCAGGCAGCGGCGCCGGGTTAACCTCGGAGCAGCTCTCGGAACTGGAAGAGCAGGGGATTTATTGGATGGGCAACTGGGAAGAAGACGGTGTGATGCACCTGTCTGTATTCGGTGCCGACCAGCGGGCTCTGCAAATCATCCGGCAGATTGCCGGGCCGGAGATTGTGGTATGGCATGAGCCGGAGTCTCTCTTCGTACGCGGGAAAATCACCAACATCCAGGACCCGGTAAACCCGGAGTACACGCTATTGACTATGCTGGTTGAAGGGGAAGAGGATGAAGATACACAAACCGACAGGGCCTATGTCAGCGTATCCGCAATGACAAAAATCATTGGCTATCAGCCACTCACTGAAGGCTTCGATTCCCGGGGACTGCGCGTACTGGACTATACCCAACTGAAAGTGGGCCAGGAGGTTGAAGTGCATATCGTAGGTATGATACTCCAAAGCCTGCCTCCACAGGTTTCAGCAAGCCAAATCCTGATCCTGGCAGATTGATTCCTCATTCCCCAAAGCTCAGTCGCAATGAATGGTAATCTAAAGCAAAGTCCGGAGTTTACCAAGCACTTCATGTAGAAGGTCGCCTGATAATGCACAAATATACTTAGCATTACGGGCTTTCCAGTCAAAGTTTTTGACATGGTCGGAGAGAATTACGCCTGTGATTTCAAATGAATCCGGTAATTGAACTTCAAAAGGGTAGCCTTTTTTCTGCGAGGTAATGGGACAAAAAATAGCAAGTCCAACTTTCTCATTATATTCTTTAGGGGAAATACACAGGGCCGGTCTATGTCCAGCTTGTTCATGGCCAGCCTGAGGAGAGAATTCCAACCAGACAACATCACCTCTGGAAGGAATATATTTTTCAGGCATCACCATAACTCCCTTCCCTTAGGCTTGTCAGCAAGATATTCTTTATGAATATTCGTTTCTTTAACTTCAGAAATCAGGGTTTTGAGATCATATTCAGGTTGATTTAAGGGTTCAATAATAAGCTTGCCGTCATGTATAGAAAGATCCACCAAAGAACCCAACTTAATCGAGGTTTGGTTTGCGAAGGACTTTGGGATTCGGAGTGCAATACTGTTTCCCCATTTTTGAACTTTCACACGCATTAAGACCGCCTCCTATGGAATAATGTATCTACAATGATTATACATTATTCATTTATTTTTAGCCAGAGTATATTGACTGACTACGTTTCAAGAGAACATGTCAGCTCATCTGCAATGCGCAAACTGAGCTGAGATTATCACTCGTTAACCGTCGGTTTTCTTCCATGAGCTTATGATATTTCTCATACAACTCCTGATAATCCATAATTTCTCTCCCATCAGGCAAATAAATGATCAAGCTCAAAGCCGGGGAGCAGGGGTTTAAGAAAGCGCACACCGTCAACCATACTGTCATGGCTGAAATCCTCACTCAGCACAAGACCAACCTGATTCAACCGTGCCGTCGCCCACAGCTGGGCATCCCAATAAGAAAACCTATGCTCCCGGACGCCCCGTACCGCCTCATAAACAATCATTTCGCTGACTTCATGTACCGGCCACATCCGACAGAAACGCCCGACTCTTTCTCCGGCCTCCTCCGCGGTAAGCGTTTCCGGTATTTTCCTCGTTACGGTGTAGAAAAACTCTCCCAGTACCTGTGTACTGATGACTCCCACCCCTAATCCCACAAGCTTTTGCAGCAAAGCCACGGCTGCTTTTTGTTTTTCCTCCTGCGAGCGGTCATAAGCGTACACAAGGATATTGGTATCAATCATCACCTTAGCGCTCATAAAGATCGTCTCTTTTCCAATTTCGCTTTCCCTTCACATAGCCCTGATCCATCAGTTCTTTGATAAACTCCGCTTCCTCCGCCCACACCGCTAAAGGTTCCTTCACAAACCCAACCTTCTGCAGCTGGGCATCAAGAGCCTGACGTACCATTTCCGCCTCCGTAATTCCCAGTTCTTTGGCTTTCTCTTTGAGATACATCTCCTGCGATTTTGTTATATATAACTGCTTTCGGACCATATCACTCATCAAACAGCACCACCTTTATACATCATATTATACATCACGGGAAATCGTCCTGCAATCAAAGCGAACCCCATCAAAAAAACAGGATCCGGCCTGTAAATATGCAAAATATGTAGAATTTGGTATAGAAATAATTAGGTCTTTCCAGTGTATATAGACACTCCCTGAGGAAGAGCATTAGTTGGTTATCGGTATTACATCATAGATATTACAGCCTCCCTATGATACAATAAAGGAAATTATTGTTTGAAGGTGGTAACAATGAAAAGACCAACAGGAAAATTGTATACATCTAATCCAAGTGGTCTTAAGCATCTAAACCATGAAGCAGAAATATGGCAAATAACTCGCGGTAGGCTTTTGTTTGATGATGCTTTATTAGTACGTGGTCTTGCTCCTTCAGAAGAACTGTTTAATCATTTTATAAACAACTGGAAGGACTTACCCCCTGAGCAATGGTGGCAAGAATATGAACGGCAATTTCTTTTAGAACTTAAGTCTGATGAAAAGCTGAGCAACCTTAGAACACTTTATAAAACACTACAATTTGGAAAGAACGTTATTTTAGTTTGTTTTTGTAAGGATGTGCTATATTGTCATAGAAGGCTTGTAGGTGAATTTTTTATGCAACATGGTGTTGAAGCAGTTGAGTTAAGCTCTTCTGAGCTTGAGCCTGAAGCCGAGGCATCTACTCCAAAACAGTTAACTATTTATGATGGGGTGATGTAATGCGTAAAATATTTACGATTGGGTCCTCGAAGAAAAGTTTACGACAATTCGTAGATTATTTAAAAAATGCAAACGTGACCAATCTTGTTGATGTTAGATTGAATAACACATCTCAATTGGCAGGCTTTGCAAAGAAAGATGACTTAGCTTTTGTTCTTGAACTAGTTGGTATTGGCTATTTCCATGATCCTTCTCTAGCACCAGACAATGCACTCTTGGATGATTATAAAAAAGGTAGAGTGACGTGGGCAGAGTATGAGAAAAGGTACAATGATATATTGATGAGCCGTAGAATAGATTGTAGAGCAGATAAGATAATAGGTAGCGGAACGCCCGTATTCTTATGTAGTGAGGATAAGGCGGAGCGTTGTCATCGAAGATTGCTCGCTGAATATATACAAAGGCATTCTAGTCAGGATATTACAATAACACACCTAGGTTAAGATTCAGCCAATTCTAAAGGGGAGTTAGAATATGCTGCTAGGTATAATTGCCGTCACAAAAGCACATGATGGTTTTTGTGTCGCGGGTATAAATGCACACGGCAAATTAATTCGTCCTATTCGTGGTAAAGGCAGTGATCGTTTTTGGCCACGAAATAAGCTAACCCATGAAAATGGCTTTATTAAAAGTGGTGATATATGGGAGTTGGAAGGGAACTATGTAAGGTCCGAGTTTCCTAATCATACAGAAGATTTTCGCCCTACAAAGTTTCGGTACAGACACCCAATGAAACAAGAAAAATTTATGGATTTACTTAGTAAATACGCCGAAGGTGAGCAAGAGTTTATCGATACAGTTAATGGAAATCAGCGAAGCTTGTGTTTAGTGTCAGTCAATAACATTCGTTTTAGAACAAGAGAGTGGGATGGAAGAATCAGTTGGAGAGTGAGCATTGATGGTGGATTTTGCTTTGACAACCCTAAAACACAGGATACGCAATATCCTCTTAAGGACTGTAAATGGTTAAGCCTTATGAATAAAGGTTATAGGCTTCCGCGGTTCGAGAAAATATTTGCCTGTATTGGGCTGGCGACGCCTGCACCCTATGATGGAGTTGAATACCCGCAAGTGATTGGAATACATACAATGCCAGATATCAAAATTACAGATAACTATCCAGACTAATATCATTCGATCCGCAATATAGATCTCTCTAATAAAATAGTCCTAGCAATATCTGCTTTTTGCCTAGAGACCCGGCCACCTCCCGTACAGAGAGCCGGTCTTTTTCTTTGTAATCAGACTCCGGCCGTGTCACTACGGTAACCCCTGCCCCGTTATACATTACAGGCATTGGCAGCATCTGTTGAACACGATTCTCATCTCAACTCTACAGCAAAAAAACAGGATCCGGCAGGTAAATATGCTGAATATGTAGAATTTGGTAATCAGAATAATTGTCCAACCACGGACACACATGTGTCCCGACCATATGCTACACTGGTAAACAAAGGAGGTCGTTTCCCATGCTCAAAGTCCTGCAGACCGGAGATGTTCATCTGGGCATGACCCACAGATCCCGCAATTACCCCGAACCTGTCCGGCAGCAATTAATGGATGCCCGCTTTGACACCTTAACCCGCCTGGTGGACCTCGCCAACGAAGAAAAGTGCCACATCTTCCTTATAACCGGTGACCTGTTTCACCGCA
The DNA here is from genome assembly GCA_033549345.1 of Bacillota bacterium. Taxonomy (GTDB): domain Bacteria; phylum Bacillota; class Dethiobacteria; order Dethiobacterales; family Dethiobacteraceae; genus JAWSUT01. The sequence continues at coordinate 39,252 of JAWSUT010000026.1, forward strand.
CACTGGTATCCGAGGCCATCATCAAAAAAACAGTGGATATCCTCCACAAATTCCAGGGCAACTGTGTGGCCGTCCTGCCGGGCAACCATGATTTCGACGACGGCATCGGCAAACTCTGGACAACCTTCCGTGACTATGCAAAAGAAGAAATCATCCTCTTAACAGAAACCCAGCCGTACCACCTGGATGAGTACGGCCTGGATGCGGTACTCTACCCCGGTCCGTGCCACAGACAGCATTCCGGGGAAAACCGGCTGGGCTGGATCAAAGAACTGACACAAAGGCCAAAGGCCACCTGGCACCTGGGCGTAGCCCACGGTGCCCTAAGCGGCGTTTCCCCGGATTTTGACCAACAGTACTTTCCCATGAGCGAAGATGAACTGCGCCGGCTGGCCATGGACCATTGGTTCCTTGGCCACACCCATATCCGCTACCCCGATTTGGATGAAGTACAAAACACCATCTTCACCTACAACGGTACCCCTGAACCTGACGGATTTGACTGCAGCCACGGCGGCTACGCCTGGATTGTGGAACTCAGTCCCGATGGTTCCAAGCGGTGCCGTTCTTTGCCTGCCGGAACCTTTCGCTTCCGCGACCTGGCCTGGGAGATCAGAAGCGAAGAAGATCTGCTGCGGCATGCCAATGAATTAATAACCCACGGAGAAAAAACACTGGTCAAACTCAGGCTCAAAGGCTCCCTCCCCCGGGAAGCGTACACCAACCGCGGCCGCGTCATGCAAAAGCTCTCCGAAAACCTCTTCTACCTGGAGTGGGACGGTCAGGACCTGATCATGGAGATTACCGCCAAAGACATTGGCGAGGAATTCTCAGACGGGTCTTTGCCGCATCTGCTTCTCAGCAGACTGGAAGAGCAGGGCAAAAACGAAGCACTGCAGCTGGCCTACCAACTGATTAAGGAGGTGCGCCAATGATTATCCGCAAGGTGACCCTAAACCCCTTCGGCGGCATCAGCAACCGCACCCTCTCTTTTAAGCCCGGCCTAAACGTGGTACTGGGCCCCAACGAAGCCGGTAAAAGCACGTTGGTGGATGCCGTCTTTGCAGCCCTCTTTCTTAAATCCGCTATTAAAAAATCATCCCGTGAATGGAATGACTTCCTCCTAAAATACCTCCCCTACCCGAAAGGGGAGAGCTTACGCGTAGAACTTCACTTTACCGGTCGCGACGGCCGGGACTACGTACTGCTCCGCGGCTGGGGCTCGGCCAAAGAAGCCTCTCTGGCACACGGCACCAACAAAACTATGGATGACGACGAAATCCAGGAACATTTGCGCACCCAGCTTGGTTATGACCGGGGCACCTACCAGGGCATCCTCTTTGCCCGCCAGGATGAAATGGTCCGCACAATCGACCTCCTGCGCCAAAACCAGGAAGCCGCCGGCACCATGGGAGACCTCTTGCGCTCCTTTGTCCTGCAAAGCGGCGGCGTCTCTCTGGAAAAACTGCAATCCAAGATAGAAACCCTGGAAAAACAGCTCCTAAACAACTGGGACCAGGACCTGGATCTGCCCCGCAACAACAAAGGCATTGACAACCCCCACAAGAAAAACATCGGCCAGATTCTCCAGGCCTACTACGATACCGAGCACCTAAAAAGAAAACACAGGGAAGTCCGCGAAGCAGAAGAAGAAATCCAGAGATTACAGGATGAACTCCAGGCACTCCTCCAGCAAAAAGAAGAACTCCAACCCCGCAGGGAACAAATGGCTGCCATCGAAAAAGACATCCGCCAGCGGGAGATAACCGCATACCAACTGCAAAACCTCAGTACCCAACTGCAAACCGTCAAAAAATTGGTCACCGACTGGCCCACCGCCACCGAACGCAAAAAAGCCCTGGCAAAAGAACACGACCAACTACAAACAAAGCACATCCTCCTGCAACAGGAACTGACCGAAGCGCAGCAAACCCTCTTGGCCAGGCAAAAAAGAGAACTCTACACAAACGTAAAACCCCTTGTACAACAAATCGAAGAAAAGGAGGCCGAACTTTCCCGCTTCCCCAACATCGAAGCCGACGATGTCCGCACACTGGAGCGCCTGGAAAACAGCATCAACCAGAAAAAAGCAGAACTTGCCGCCATGAAGCTGCAGGCCAAAATGTCGGCAGCCAAACCCCTCACCCTGACAGTCACCAAAGGCCCGGGTGAACCAGAACAAGTTACCGTACACAAAGAAACAGTGATCACCGCCGACGGCCGCCTGCTCTTTGCCGGCAAAGACTGGTCTCTTGAAGTACAGTCCGGGGAAGAGGGAGTAGACCGGATCATTGCGCAGTTAAAAGAACATGAAGAAAACCTGGCATCCGGCCTCACCTCCCACAACGCAACCGACCTAAACGATGTCCGCTCAATCCAGCAAAAACGCGCCGCCCTGATCAGTGAAATCCAGCAAACCAGAACAAAAGCGGAAACCATGCTAAACGAATATTCTTTTGCCGACCTGGAGGCAGAGCTCAAAGAGCTTGGCCCCGACAAACCGGTCCGCGACCCGGAAAAGATCAGGGAGGAGATAAGCGAGACTCTCATCTCACAAAGCACCACAAAAACCCAACTCGATGAACTCACAGATAAAATCACGGCCTGGGAAGAAGAGTTTGGCAGCACAGACAAAGTGATTGAAACCCTGGGCGAAATAAGCTCCAGTGTCCGCCAGAAACAAACAGAACTGGATAACCTGGCCCCCCTGCCTGAAGGGTACAGCGACCCCGCACACTTCCTTGCAGAACTGGACCGCATCAAAGAGGACCTTGAGAAAGTTACCCAAAGCATAAACGACCATAAACTACACCTCCAACAGGCAGAGCTGACAGCATCGGATGAAAGCACCGACGAAATCAATGAGAAATTAAAAGCATCCGAAGAAAAACTCCTGAACCTGAAAAAGCAGGCCACCGCCCTGCTCCAGGTCAAAGAAGAGCTACAAAAACTCCGTGACAATGCCGACCGGGATTCCTTCCGCCCCCTGACGGATGCTTTTGGCCGCTACTTAAAACCGGTTACCGCCAACCGCTACTGCACAAGTGACATGGACGGTGTCCTCCCCAACAGCATTGCCACCTGCACCGGCAAAGAACTGCCGGTGGATATTCTCTCCATGGGTACCAAAAGAGGCATGGCCCTTGCCATCCGCCTGGCCATGGCTGAATTCCTCCTCAAAGACGCCGCCGGCTTTATGGTGATGGATGACCCCCTGGTGGACCTGGACCCCCAACGCAGGGAACTGGCCGCCGCCACCATCCGGGAATACGCGGAAAAACGCCAGTTAATCGTACTGACGTGTGATCCGGCAGTGGCGCAGTTGCTGGCGGGTAATTTGGTGGAGATAGAAGGTTCTTTGTAAAAGTAAACAGGGTCTCCCATGAGATTTTTGATGCCCCGTCAACAACTCTATTGCATATCGTTAGCGACTGCCTGCAGATGACAAAACTAGACACATTCCAACAAAGGTAATATTAAAAAAAAGCAGAAAAAAGAAGAAATAAATAGCAACATGCTTTAATGGAGCGTATTGTGGCCAGCAGAAGTCATAGAAAAGATCCTGCGGATAGCTGGATGGTGTGGGCGGATTGCTCTTACTAGCCGCTCTTTGGCTATGGGCTAAAGTTGGTAGTATAGCGTTTTGTTCCTTCCGGAGTGTAGGTATACAAGAGATTATGAAGGATTGTAGATAGAAATAGGATTTGCATTTTGTCTATTAGCGGAAGTGAAATATTTTGTAATAAATGAAAACACTTTGCTTTTACTTAATACGAACTTTTAAGATGTATCGACAAGAGAAAATTGGATGAAAGGAATCGAGAATTTGACAAGTTTATATTTAAAAAGCTTGCGCTGGCTCGGTTCTGGAGGATAATACGTATGATTCAGGCAGAATATCTTCGTTTTCTACAAACACTCAGCACAGACGACATTTCAGATGATGTGCGAAAAATCGCCAACCTTGTGCTGCAGCATTTGGATACATTGATTCCTCTTTCAACCGCACAGGGCCAACGTATTAAAAAGATGGTAGAACTGGCTCAAACGAATTGGGGTTCAATCTGCTCGGATATTCAGATTACACGGGAGCAAGCAACGGTACAAACCTGTCCGCTTACTCAAATAAAAAGCCTTTCCGTTGGTCCGTTTCGTGGTTTTGTAAAACAAGAGGATTTTGATCTCGCAAGTCAGTTAGTGCTGATATACGGTCCTAATGGCACGGGGAAATCCAGCTTTTGCGAAGCCTTAGAGTATAGTTTGTTGGGCAATGTTACCGAAGCGGAAAGTAAGCGATTCCGCAATCAGAATGACTATTTGAAAAACGCTCATACCAATAGTTTTACTCCACCAATTCTGATTGGGTTAGACAATCAAGAAAACGACATTCTAATTTCTGCAGATGAAGCCTTGTTTCGTTTCTGCTTTGTAGATAAGAACCGAATTGATAATTTCTCCCGTATTGCCGCGCAGGCACCAGCTAAACAAACTGAGCTAATATCAACTCTGTTTGGCCTGGCTGCTTTCTCGGAGTTTGTACGTAACTTTACGGATTCGATGGATAGATACATCGACCTCGAAGGCGTTAAATCAAAGGAATTAAGTGTAAAAAGACAAGTGCTGGCAGGATTCCAACAGCAATTAACTACAATCCCTGAAGAACTACAGAAACTGGATGAAGATGAAAATGTATTGGCTAAAGAGTTCCGGGTTGACTGCACCTTCTCACAAATGGTCTTAGAGTTGAATGGCACTGAAGAGGAAAAAGGGTTAATTTCGCAACTAGAAGAAGAGCTGCAAAAACCGATTGACACAAAAAGTAATCTAACGCTTTCTGACCTACAAAGTTTGCAGCATTCCATAGACGCAGATATACAAGAGTTAAGCACTAAAGAGCAGGAGTTGATGAATGCCAGTCAACAGATTTCATTCAAACAGCTTTACGAAGCTGTTATTCAGGTGCAGGAAAACAGCCCAGAGCAATGTCCCGCCTGTCAGACGCCGCTTTCGCAAGTTACAGTAAATCCATTTATGCACGCCGGCACCGAATTGAAAAATCTTTATCATTTGGGAGAGCTGCAAGAGGCGACTAAGAAACTGAATGGATGCATTAACACTTCACTGATCAAGCTTTCACAGATTATTAACATCTGTTGTTCAAGGTATTCTGAAAATAACCAGCTCTCAGCGTTTCAAACAACAGATGAGAAGTTTGCTACTGTTGATTGGTGGAATTCCCTTCATCAGCATTTAGGTGATGAATTTACCGCATGGAAACATGTAGAAGCGCAGGTTAAACTTCTTGAGGACGCAGACAAAGAGATTGCTCGTATTGCAGAGAAGCGCACTGAAAAACAAAACGAACTCAAACTTCTCCGAGTATTTGCAGAAAAAATCGTCAAATTGCAAACACGTAGGGAGACAATAAACAACGCCTTTAAAAAGGCTAAAGAGGCAATCGAAAAATTTGACGCCGAGAATACTCAGCTCATTACGGATGTTGAAACTGAAAAGAACGTTGTTGCTCAAAACCAGATAATAGCAAATGCCTACACTACCTTTGTTCAAAAACTGAAAGATTATAAAAGTAGTCTTCCTGCTCAACTGGTTGCAGACTTAGGCGAGGTGGTTGTACAGCTATATAACGCCTTTAATCGACATGATCCCGAGCATGAGCGATTGGCAGCAATCCGGCTACCACTTCAACAAAATCAGCGACTGCAAATTTCTTTTAATAATGATCCGAATGCATTTTTCGATGCTCTGCATATTCTAAGCGAAGGTCATATCCGATGCATTGGTCTGGCAATACTGGCGGCAAAAAACATTAAGGAAAACTGTCCTTTCCTCATCTTTGATGACCCGGTAAATGCAATTGATGATGACCACCGCGAATCAATACGAAGGACAATGTTTGAAGATACATACTTTAAAGATAAACAAATTATCTTGGCATGTCATGGTGAAGAGTTTTTTAAAGACATTCTAAACCTATTGTCAGCTGAAAAAGCACATCAGACCAAAAAGGTTTCCTTTTTACCAAAGATTAGCGATTTTCATATCTCTATAGATCAAAATTGCTCCCCACGAAACTATGTTATTGCCTCTCGAACTCACTATGATAAGAACGAGATCCGAGATGCTTTAGACAAATCTAGGAAGGCCCTTGAATCTTTCACAAAGGGAAAGGTGTGGCGTTATGTAAATAGGCACGGCGATGGAAACCTAAGTATTAAACTGCGTTCTGCAACCGCACCTATTGAACTCCGAAATCTAACAGAGCAGCTAAAATCAAAAATTGCCAAGGCGGATTTTTCATGTCAAAACAAAAGTGCTGTTTTAACTCCCATTGAAACTCTGCTCGGAATTAGCGGTGATTCAAGGGAATGGAGATACTTAAATAAAGGAACTCATGAAGAAGCAGATCGGGCAGAATTTGACCGTCAAACGGTCAATGAAATTGTGAAAGCATTGGAACAGCTTGATGCGGCTCTCGGATAATGCGGAAAAGATATTCTGAAACTTCAGATAAGGAAATAATTGGAAGTTCGTGTAGCTCATGTTTTAACAATAATGAGAAGTTCACAATAGTACTATTGCGTTATAAAAGCACAGTCCTTCAGTTTTGAGCTTTGAGGGTCTATATTATTAAGAATCAAGGTTAATAATATCATTGTGGTTGGCTACGTAGGAGGATAGAGATGGGGTTTTCAAAAAATTGCGAAATAGAGCCCAATAAACTCAAGCTGCGAATAAAATTATTGATTCGTTGACTCAATTGAAAAACTGAAGAATGATCATACAACTTATTACAGATGGATCTGGGAACTTATTCTAAATGCAAAAGATGTTGCTAACTCCAGTGGGATGGTTGGCATTATTATTAACTTTGATGAAAGCAATAAATTTTTTGAATTCAAAAATCGGCAAACTATTCTCAACAGAAAATATTGTTTTTCTTATTGAACAAGTTTCCACTAAGATCGCACAGTAACGGATTCTAAATTAAGAGGAAAATGGGAATATTTGGAACGGCATTCTTAGCTACGCATTTGCTCTCTGAAAAAGTACGGTATCTGGATATTTGCAGGATGTTGGTGAACAGCTGTGTTCGTTTTGTGTTGAATTAGAAATACACGAAACGTAATAGTAATAAGTGCAAATTAAGGGTTAAATGCCCATTATGTTTTTGATGGATAAGTACGTGTTAGTAATTAGGCAAATTTGCATAAAGCGAGGAGATAAATATGTTCTTCTTTTTCTTTGATGAATTGAATAATATTCAAGCAATCCATCAAGCATTTAAAAATATTTGTCTTGACAAAATGTTGGCTGATGGCTATTTTGATATGAGCATTTATATTTTCGGCAGAATAAAAAAAGAAGATATTCGTGGACGTCTTACTGCCGCTAAATCCAAATATCGAGTTCTATATGAAAGCGCCTATCCAACACAAGATACCGCATATGCCATCTGGAATGAGAAGATGTCCACATACTTACATGATGATGAAACTGATACTATAGAATTGACACAAGACGAATCAAGTGCAATAGTCAATTGGGTTTATCGAACACTAAAAGACTCAAAGGAAAGAGAAGACTTTACAAAATGTTGAATCCAGCTTGATGTGTCAGCCAATCTAACCTATAATCCAAGTATATTTGTCGGAAATGACGCCTAATAAG
>JAWSUT010000027.1:0-40539 GCA_033549345.1 Bacillota bacterium
TCCCGGGCCATACGCATCAAAGGTGGTTGTCAGCGGTTTGATTTTCCCGTCAACGGTTACTGTAAAGGTGCCTGATACTTCCCTTTGCGTTACGGAGTGAATGTAGTGCAGCGAAAAAGCAGCCTCTTTTTCCAACGGAAAGCGGTGCAGTATTTGTCCGTTTTTCGGCGTGTATACCACCAGTTGCCAGGGGGAAGTGGTATTGTAAAAAAAACCGGCCGCAGCAAAAATCACCAGAATGGTAAAGAGAACGGCCGCCGTATTACGCTTCCACATAGGATATATTCAGTTTATCTTCCCGTGCTTTACGGGCTCTTTGGTTGAAATAAATCAGGGAGAAGATGACCAGGCCGGCAATGTCACTGTACACATTGGGCCAGACCATGGATACGGCAATCACCAACAGGATGGCCTGTTCCCAGATCTTTAGCCGTGTGAACAACCAGCGCTGGATCACGGCGGCAAAACAGTACATGCCAAACACTGACGTGGCGGCGATAAGAATGGCTTTATACCAGGTGGTGTCAATCAGGAGCAAAGACGGGTTATAGATAAACATAAACGGCAGGAGAAAAGCCGCCAGATCAAATTTAAACCCGAGGAAACCGGTTTTTATTGGATCAGAACGGGCGATGGCTGCGGCTGCATAGGCAGCCACTCCCACAGGAGGTGTATCATCGGCCAGGATCGCATAGTAGATGATAAACAGGTGTACGGCCACGACAGGTAAGGTTGGTTCCACAAACAAAATTGCGGGCGCCACCAAAGTGGCCATGACCACATATTTGGCTGTGGTGGGCAGCCCCATGCCGAGTATAATGGACATCCCGGCTGCCATAATCAGCAGCACAAGCAGATTGTTGGACGCTAAAACGGAGATATACATGGTCATGCGCATACCCAAACCGGTGAGTGTCACAATCCCGACAATGATACCGGCGCAGGCACAGGCAACGGCAATACCGGCCATCCCTTTGGCGGCACTGTCGAGGCTTTTGAAAAACAGCATACCCAATGATTTAACCTGGTTGACTATACACTCACCCGGAGACGTACCTGTGCAGTATTCTTTATAGGTGGCAATGGCTTTGGTGATCACACTGAGAGCGATAATGGCCAGAATAGCATAGTAAGCCGCCGTCAGTGGGGTTACCCTGATAATAATCAGGTAGTAAACCAGGATAATCAGCGGAATCCAGTATTGGATCCCCTCAAGAAAGGTGGCCCAGAACGGAGGAATCTCGTCTTTGGGCATTGGCTTCATACCGGTTTTTGCCGCCTCCAGATGGACAATCGAGAGAATGGCCACATAGCTGATGACAGCCGGCAGGGCGGCGGCAAAGATAATCTGGACATAAGGAATGCCCGTAAACTCAGCCATAATAAAGGCGGCCGCGCCCATAACCGGGGGCAGAAACTGGCCGTTTGTCGAGGCGGCTGTTTCCACGGCACCGGCCACCTCCGGCTTAAAGCCACACTTCTTCATTACCGGGATGGTCAAAGAACCTGTAATGGCTGTATTGGCAACAGAGCTGCCGACGATACTGCCTAAAAAGCCGCTGGCCAGCACGGCTGCTTTGGCCGGGCCTCCCCGGAAACGCCCCAGGGTGGCATACGATAGTTTAACAAGATAGAGGCCCGCTCCTACTTCCTGAAAGAAGGCACCAAAGAGGACAAACCCGAACACAAATGAAGCGGAAACACCAACGGGAATACCAAAGATCCCCTCCCCTGTCAGGTAGAGATGGTCCACCACACGGCGCAGCGCATATCCCCGGTGGGCCAATCCTTCAAACAGATAGGGGCCAAGGAAAGCGTAAGCAATAAACACAACGGTCACACCGGGCAAAACCCAGCCAAAAGCCCGACGGGCTGTTTCCAGAATCACCAGGATTGTGATGACGCCCATAATGATGTCCAGAGTTGTGGGCTGTCCGATACGGGTAACCAGTTCTTCATACTGATTAAAAATGTAGAAGATAGAAACAAACCCGGCTAAGGCCAGGAGAATGTCCCTGAAAGGAAGCTTTTCATAGCCTGCCTGGTCCTTACGGTTCAGGGGAAAGTAGAGAAAACAGAGAGCGACACCGACGGAAAGATGAGCGGAGCGCTGCAGGGTTGCGGTGAGCATCCCTGCACCAATGGTATACAAATGAAACGCTGACCAGATAATGCCGATGATTGTAACCATTTTTCCGGCTGTGTTCTGCAGTTTGCGTACCTGGCCCTCTTCGGTAAATTCCGACAGATCCACATCTGTTTTTGCTTTGATGCTCTCTTTAATACTCAAAAATATCACCCCAATCCACTGGCTTGGGATAAGTGCAGGGCGCTTTTGGTAAACGCCCTGCACCTAAACTTGTCAGGGACTACATAATCCCTTTTTCTTTAAAATATTTGGCTGTACCCGGGTGTAACTCCAGGGGCATTCCTTCCAGGGCGCTCTCCAACGTAACCTCTTTGCCCATATCGTGCGCATTGTGAATACTTTCGAGGTTTTCAAAAATACCTTTGGTGAACTCGTACATCACCTCTTCGGACAGTTCTGCTCTGGCTGCCACCATCGCCAACACCGTCACTGTCTGGGTTGCATCAATACCCGAATAGGTATCGGCCGGGATTGTGACCTTAGAGTAATAGGGGTAATTTTCAATTAACTTGGCGGCATGTTCGTCATCAATTTCCACCAAAGTGACATCGTGGAGCAGTGCCAGGTCGGCAATGGCCGAAGCACCCACACCCACGGTAAAGAACGCTGCATCAATCCGTCCGTCCTTGAGGAAGTCGGCCGACTCACCGGCTGTCAGACGCTCCACAGTAATGTCGTCAAATGTCAGGCCATAGGCCTCCAGAATCTGGGCTGCATTGCCTTCGGTACCGCTGCCCAGAGGGCCGACGGCTACCCGCTTGCCCTTCAAGTCGGCCGGGGAGGTAATGCCGGAATCAGACTGCACTACGATTTGGCAGGGTTCGGGATAGAGCATAAACGCACCCTGAATGTTTGTAACAGCCTCTTCAAACATCTTCTCACCGTTAAAGGCATAGAAGGCGATATCGTTTTGCAGGATAGCCAGGTCCGCATCACCCGAACCAATCAACTTGGCATTGGCCACCGAGGCGCCGGATGACTCCACAGACAGGCTGATATTATCCATGTTTTCATACGCAATGCGGGACATGGCTCCGGATAGCGGGTAATAAACACCTGTTACCCAACCGGAAGCCATGGTGAGCCGAGATTTTCCGGCCGGCTCCGGCTCGGGTGCCGGCTCTTCGTTTCCTTCCGGCGGATCCGGTTCCGCTGCCGGTTGCGTACACCCGGCGGTTACAGCCAACGCCGCAACCATCAGCAACACCAATAACACACTAAGCCACTTCATCCTTTTCATAGTTCCCCTCCATTGTTCATTTTTTTTCCTATAGGAAACAACAACCGCGCCTGCCATCACCTCCTTACTTTTAATCTTTGAAACGTATCTTTGCTTTTGTCAGCGCTGTATCCAAACGGTCAATTAACAGAGCTGTCTCTTCCTTCGTAATGATAAAAGGAGGCGCTATGACAAGATAATCTCTGGCCGTGACATCGGCCGAGGCGCCGACGCCGGTATACAACAGCAGGCCTTCTTCCATACAGATTGCTTTCACAGTTTCCGAGGCCTGTACTGATTTGGCAAAGGAGAGCTTCCGTTCTCTGTTTTGCACCAGTTCCAGGCCCAGCAAAAGCCCACGTCCCCGCACATCGCCGATGATGGCGTGCTTTGCTGCCAGTTGTTTTAGCCCTGCTGCCAGAATATCTCCTTTTTCGGCTACCTGTTCAAATAAGCGCTCCGAGCGCAGATATTTGTAGACAGCCAGACCGGCGGCACAACTTACCGGGTTACCCTGATATGTAAAGCCGTGAATAAATTTACCCCAGTTATTTTTAAAGACCTCAAATACTTTTTGATGGGCAACCACCGCCGCAAGCGGTGCATAACCGCCACCGAGGCCCTTCCCCAGGGTAAACAGGTCTGGGCGAACCTGCCACTGCTCCATAGCGGTAAATGTGCCTGCACGTCCATAACCGCACATCACTTCGTCAGCTATCAAAAGGACGTTATATTTATCACAGATATGCCTGATCATGGGAAAGTATTCCGGCGGCGGTACAGCGGCGGCTGTCGATGTGCCGATAATCGGTTCCACAATAAAAGCGGCCACATTGTCCGGCCCCTCGGCCAGAATTGTCTGCTCCAAAATTTTGGCACACTGAATGCTGCAGCCGGGATACTCCAGGCCAAGCGGGCAGCGGTAGCAGTGTGCAGCCGGCACCAGTGGAAACGGCAGGATAAGTGGTGAAAACATCCGCCGCCTGGCCACATTTGAGGCCACTGCCAGCGTACCAAGCGAACTGCCATGATAACTTAGGGTTCTGCCGATAATTTTCCACTTATTTTTATTACCCTGTTGCATATGGTACTGCAAAGCCATACTTATCGCCGTCTCATTTGCCTCCGTCCCTCCGGATACAAAATAGACATAGTCCAAATCCGGCGGCGCAGATTCAGCGATACAGCGGGCCAGCTCTTCCTGCGGGCGACTGGTAAAGGTACTGCCGTGAACGTAGCTGACCGTTTGGGCCTGCTCTTTCATGGCCTGAGCCACCTGGGGCACACTGTAACCGATATTTGCCACCACACAGCCGGAAGCGCCGTCGAGATATCGTTTGCCCTCTGTGTCCTCAATATAGATCCCTTCTGTTTTGGCCACAACAGGATACTGTTTTACCGGTGCCCGGTAAAAAACATGGCTCTCCAAAGGTATCAACTCCCACCTGTTTTTTCAGGATCCGGTAACTGCGGTATACCGAGAATCTCTCTGGCTTCCCGGGGGGTGGCCACGTCCAGCTGCAATTCCCGGGCGATGCGCACAGCCCGTGCCACCAACATCTCGTTGGATGCCGGCTGCCCTTTCTGATAATAAAGGTTGTCTTCAAGTCCGACCCGGATATGTCCGCCCAGCAGCATGCCCATGGTCGTTAGCGGCAGTTGGTGCCTGCCGGTGGCCGAGACATTAAAGAGGACGCCTTCAGGCAGGTAGTCCAGCAAGGAGAGAAGATTTTTAAAAGTGGCATCCAGGGCGCCCTGGTAGGAGACGCCCAGGACCAGATTCACCAGCACCGGGTTTTCCAGCAATCCGGCTGCAATGAGCCTCTCCACATCCCGAAACATTGACTGGCTGAAAACCTCCAGTTCCGGCTTGATTCCCAGTTCGCGCATCCGTCCGACATACATTTCAATGAGTCCGGGCGTATTTAAAAAAATGCTGTCATCCCAGCCCGTTCGCACCATAGTCCCCATGTTCAACGAGGCCATTTCCGGACCGGCTTCCAGTACCCGGACGCGCTCTTCTGTGGCCACATGGGCGCCAAGGCCGGTGGAATCCTGGATGATGATGTCACACCTGTCCCTAATTAAACCATGAATCTCCCGGTACACCTGCGGGTCTGCGGTGACCCTCCCCGTGCTGTCCCGGCCGTGCAGATGCACAACGGCTGCACCGGCCTGGCAGCAGGCATACGCTGCGTCAGCCATTTCTGCCGGCGTTTCCGGCAGATAGGGGTTTTCTTTTTTTGTCGTCCTGCCCCCGCCGGATAGGGCTGCAGTAATCATCACTTTTCGGTTCATATTATCCTCCCGTTGCGGGTGCCGGCGGCCGGCGGCGGGCACGGCCCAGGGCATACCCTGCGGTCAGAGCATCCATGTTGATCCCCGCACCTTTTTGAAAGCGTCCCAAAACAATCCGTGTCAGCGAAGTCAGTTCAACCACACCGGCAATACCTGACACAACACCAAGGCAAAGAATATTCAGCGGCAGATCCTGCCCTTTCTCTATTTTGTAGACGGCTGCTTTCTCCGCAAATGGCAGCCCCACAACACTCCGGCCGGAATAGTCTCCGGCAATCGCGCTGTTATCAAAGATTAGCAGGCATCCGTCTTTTACATTGCCGAAGTAGCGGTGCATGGCCTCCGGCGAGAGTGCCAGCACAATATCCGGGTCATCCACACCCGGGTATTCAATGACAGTATCGCTGATCACCACCTCCGACCGGGCAAGGCCGCCGCGGGAGGCAATGCCGTAAGCCGCTGTCTGTGCCGCATAACGTCCCTCGGCAACAGCTGCTTCTCCCAGGATAACCCCGGCCAGGACCAGTCCCTGGCCCCCTTCACCGGCTAACACGACCTGCCAGCTTTCCTTCATGGTCTCACCCCTCCCGATTTAGAACTTTAGCGGCTCTCTTTTGCAGCAGCGCGTATTTGCTGTGAAAATCCTCTGCTTCGACTTGGTGAAGCTTACCGGTAAGAATATAACCAGCCCTCTTTTCCGTAGGCAGTGCATTATATTTTGCTGCATCCAGGGATTTTTCCTTAAACAGCCGCATCATCTCCACCGCAGAAACCTGATGATTGTAGCGGGCGAAATACGTGGGACAGCTGCTGACAATCTCCACCAGGGAAAAACCCCTGTGCGCAATGGCTTCGGCCAACAGCTGCTCCAGCCGGGTAACATGGTACGGTGTGGCTCTGGCCACAAAGGTGGCCCCGGAAACTTTGGCCAGTTCACAAAGATCAAAACCAGGTTCCGGTGTGCCGAAGCGCGAGGTGGTTGTGACGCTGCCTTCCGGTGTACTGGCGGAATACTGGCCTCCGGTCATGCCGTAATTATAGTTATTGGCGATTATTGCCGTTACATCGATATTGCGCCTTGCCGTATGAATAAAATGGTTCCCGCCGATGGTTACACCGTCCCCGTCACCCATCAGGACCAAAACCTTTAATCTGGGTTTGGCGACTTTGATTCCGGTGGCAAACGAGAGTGCCCGCCCGTGCGTGCCGTGAAAAACATGGGTACGGAAATAATCGTCCGCCTTGCCCCAGCAGCCGATACCTGTCACCACCACCGTCTCTGCCGGGTTCAGCTGCAAAGATGCCATGGCGCGGGCTATGGCAGCAAGTGAGATGCCGTGGCTGCAGCCGCTGCACCACATCTGCGGCAGCTTCTCTTCCCGCAGGTAGTCAAGATAGTCCCTTTGCATATCAGCAATCCGCCTCCTTCAGGGCCGCGAGGATTTCCCCCGGGAGGATATCTTCGCCGCACCATTTATTCACACGGAGGACCGGTTTGTCACAAAAAACACGTTCAACCTCCAGAGCCAGCTGGCCCATATTCAGCTCAACCACCATCAACCGCTTGCAGGCCGGGCCGAGTGCAGCCCGGATTTTGTCTGCGGGAAACGGCCAGAGTGTCAAAAGCTGAATCAGGCCGACTTTACGGCCCGCTCTGCGGGCCAGAGTCATGGCCCGCCACGATGAACGGGCCGAAATACCAAAGGAAAGCAGGACCGTTTCCGCATCATCCAGCCCGAACCCGGCAACAGCACAAATATCATCCGTATTTGCCTCGATTTTCTCCCTGAGCCGCCGGCCGAACGTTGTGGCATTCTCCGTACAGCCGCTGATGAAACCGTCTTCCCCGTGCATGGAGCTGTTAATGCGTAAAAGGTACTCATCACCGTAACACGCCAGAGGTGGAATACCGTCCGCATCGGGTGCGCACGATTTATACGCTGCCGGCGGGCCGACCGGTTTCTTCCGGTCAATAATCTCAAGCTCTGCAGGCTCCCTGATTTTAATCCTTTCCCGTAGGTGCCCCACGGTTTTGTCAGTGAGCACAATAACGGGGGTACGGTATTTCTCGGCCAGATTAAACGCCCGGACAGTGAGGTCGAAACACTCCTGCACACCGGCGGGAGTAAGCACGATGCTGGAATGGTCGCCGTGGGTCCCCCAACGCGTCTGCATGACATCACCCTGGGCCTGTTTGGTGGCCAGTCCGGTACTGGGGCCGCCGCGGGACACATTAATTATCACGCAGGGAACTTCACCCATGATGGCCATGCCCAGATTTTCCTGCATCAGGGAGAACCCCGGCCCGCTGGTGGCGGTAAAGGCTTTCAGCCCTGAGAGCGATGCACCGATAACGGCAGCCAAACCTGAAATTTCATCTTCCATTTGCAGATAATACCCGCCCAGCCCGGGCAGTCGGAGCGAAGCCGCCTGAGCCACTTCCGACGACGGAGTAATGGGATACCCGGCAAAAAAGCGGGCACCGGCAGCGATGGCCCCCTCCACACAGGCTTCATTGCCCTGCATAAATTTAAACCGGGACATGCTCCGCTTCCCCCTTTCCCTTTACACGGATGGCCAGATCGGGGCAGCGGTACTCACACAACCTGCAGCCACTGCATTTTTTATTATCGGATACCATAGGCCTGTTATTTTCTGCTGCGGCAAAAAGCTGCTGCGGGCAAAAAGCGATACAAAATCCACACCCTTTACACCGCTCCTGACAAATACGAATTTCAACCTCTTTTGGGTTTTTTGCCATCATTTTTTAAACCTCCGGTTTGCTACTGTGTTACCCCTTCCATGCCGGCAGCGTTTTGCGGACCGGTTTGTCGCTGCGCAGTCCCAACGCGTAATCAGCCTGCATCAGTTTCTGAATCTCTCTTGTCCCTTCGTAAATGACAGCACCCTTGCAGTTTCTGTAATAGCGCTCTACCGGATACTCATTGGAATAACCGTAGGCACCGTGTATCTCCACCGCATTGCCTGCGGCCTTCTCCGATGCGTCGCAGGCATACCATTTGGCCAGGGCGACCTCACGTGTGTGCCGCAGGCCTTCGTTTTTCATCCAGCCGGCCCGCAGATAAAGGAGACGGGCAGCGTCGTAGTCTTTGACCATCTCAGCCAGCATTTCTTTGACTAACTGATGCTGCGCAATGGGCCGGCCAAAGGTTTCCCGCTCCTTGCTGTATTTCAAACATGCTTCCAGGCAGGCCCTTACCAGTCCGGTGGCACCCGCCGCCACAGTATAGCGGCCGTTTTCCAGGGCACTCATGGCAATCTTAAACCCTTCCCCTTCTTCTCCCATCATATTTTTTGCCGGAACACGCACATCGCTCAGTGAAATCCAGCCGGTGTTGCCGGCACGCACACCCAGTTTGCCGTGAATGGTCCCGGTATTGATTCCCATTTCCCGGGTCACGATAAAACAGCTGAGGCCGCTGTGGTCACGTTTACGCTTCTTCTCCTGGTCTGTCCAGGCAAAAACAAGAAAGTTGTCCGCCACATCCGCCAGTGAAATCCACATCTTCTCGCCGTTTAACAGATAATCGTCCCCGTCTTTAACCGCAGTGGTCTGCAGGCCGACAACATCACTGCCTGCATTGGGTTCTGTGAGGCCAAACGTGGCAATGCGCTCTCCTTTGGCCTGCGGCACCAGGTACTTTTCTTTCTGCTCTTCTGAGGCCCAGGTCAGCATGGTCATGCTGTTTAAGCCCACGTGTACCGACATAATGACCCGGATAGATGTATCCACGGCTTCCAGTTCCTCACACACCAGACCCAGGCTGATGTAATCCAGGCCCGAGCCTCCGTACTGCTCCGGAATACAGATTCCCAGCAGGCCCAGGTCAGCCATCTTGGACAGCACGGATCGGTCAAAATACTGCTTTTCATCATTTTCCGCGATGGTGGGTAAAACCTCGCGTACGGCAAAATCCATCGCTGTTTTAGCAACCATTTCCTGTTCTTTTGTTATGGAAAATTTCATCATTGTTGGCAGTACCCCCCACTAAACTGACTTTATACAATATCTATAACGAAAAACTGCTAAACATGACCAATTTATTTGCTGCAGGAAAACATGTCATTCCCGGCTGCTGCTATAATAAACATGAACTAGACAAGTTCTATTACGATTGACTGGAGGACGGGGATATGATAAACAAAGCTGAATTGGAGACATTATTTCAAAAACACGGGTTTACCGACTTTAAGTGGATTCGGGCCGAGAGCATCCGGGTAGCACAATGGGTGCGCTTTCGCTGCATGTTTGGCTGCACAAACTATGGTAAAGGAGGCGCCTGCCCACCCAACGTTCCCTCCGTTGAGGAATGCAGGGAACTCATCTCTGAATACACGGATGTGGCGCTCTTCCACCTGACCAAAGCGGTCGACCGTCCCGAAGACCGTAAACCCTGGAGCAGGGAAATGTGCAAAAAGCTAAACATCCTGGAAAGAGAGGTCTTTCTGCAGGGATATTACAAAGCGTTCTTACTGGGTTTTGATTCGTGCGGCTACTGTGATGATTGCCCCGGCTCCAGGACAGAATGCAAATTGCCGGTCCAGTCCCGCCCCGGCGCAGATGCACTGGGCGTTGATGTATTTGCCACCGTGCGTGAGGCGGGGTACCCCATTGAAGTGCTGGCTAATTACGATGAAACCATGCACCGCTACGCATTTCTCCTGGTTGAATAATGGATTTGCAAACCAAAAAACAGGCACTGACCGCAGTTGCAGTCAGTGCCTGTTTTTTGTTGTTTACTGAAATAGTGTTTTTATTCCGGCAGCCGGTATAAAAATGATAAACCCCAGAGCATCGGCGTCGTCCTGACCGGTTCCCCGGCCAGTGCTTTGCGGAAAAACTCCATGGCTACAGCTGTCCTGGCCCTGAGCATCGCTTCCCCCGCCTCCGGAGAAGCTGAAGCGGGACAACCTACATAGGGACGTTTCCCCGGGTCTCCCACCCAGGCCAGCGTCCCGGCCAAATGCTCCAGATCCTTTGCCAGTCCCCGTGAAAACAGACGAACCAACCGGCCAAGCGCGAGCAGCAGTTTTCCGGCAGCCGGCGGATGATAGGGCGGTAACTCCCCTGCACTGCTGCGCACCTTATTAGCTGCCGCTGCCAGCATCAGTGATGTTTCATTTGTGCCCGCGTGCGCATCGGCATCATCCCCGCAGCATCCGGCACAAAGTCCTGTTTGCTGCAGAAATGCAGGGTCATGCTGTACCATCAGCTTAAACTCGTGGTTGAACGAATTAATCAGGTAAAAGTCATACTTTTTCCACGCTTTTCTGGAAGCGGCCTCAATACCCATCTGGTGACGGGGGCCGCCATGGTTATCGGCAAGAAAAAGATAGCGAAAGCCTTGCCCGGCCAGTGCTTTGACATAGCTGAGCAGAACACCTTTGACAAGGGGGGCAGGCACAGAAACTGACCCTTTGACCGGCAGAGCATCCGCACCAAGGTACAGGGGCGGCATTTTGACCAGCGAGTATGCCGGAAATTCTTTTTGCAGTTGAATAATATACCGTTCAATCAACTGCAAAGAGATAAACACATCCGTACCCAAAGGCAAGTGGAAGCCATGCACTTCCAAAGGACTGAGGGCCATCAGAAAAATTGTTTTCTCCCTGTCCAGCGCTTCAATTTCCGGAAGTGTCATCTCGGCATATTCTCTGACCTCTGTCACCTGATTTCCCCCCAACAGGCTTAGTTGTCCGTTCCAAACGGCCCGCCCACACGGGGGCGGTTCATCAGCTCTCTGACAAGTTCCAGTCCGGATTTTTCACACGGCGGCAGCGCGATATCGGTAAAGCCCGCCGGCGTTACCCGCTCACCCCAGCGAATGACATGGGCGCTGTATGTCAGGCCGGCGCCAAATGCGGGCAACAGAATATGCATACCGGGCTGCACATGGCCTTCCTCAATGGCTTCCACCAGAGCAACCGGCGTGGTTGCTGAAGACATATTGCCATACTTGTGAATATTGACAAAAACCTTCTCGGGTGGGAGGCCGAAACGTTTGGCCACAGCATCAATGATGCGCAGGTTTGCCTGGTGCGGCACAATCAGGTGGATCTCATCTTTGCTAAGGCCTGCTGTGGCAATAGCCTCCTCGGACGCCTCACACATCCCCAGCACTGCTTTTTTAAAAATCTCCTGCCCCTGGAAGTTCCACCAGATTGTGCCCAGAACCGTCCGGCCGTCAATGTAGCGCGTGCCCATGCCGTGTGCCCGCAAGATATCACGGGACTCGGCAAAGCAACCCAGTTTTTCAGCCAGCAGCCCCTCTTTTTTATCCGTCCCCTGCAGGACAAAAGCGGCGGCGCCGTCACCAAAGAGTATCGCTACATTGCGGTCAGTCCAGTCCTGAACATTGGTGATAATTTCAGCACCGATGACCAACGCCGTACGGGCGGCCCCGGTCCGTATCATGGCCGCTGCCATAGAAAGCGCATACATCCCGCTGGTACATGCGGAATTAAGGTCAAAGGCTGCAGCATTCTTGTTCCCCAGCAGCAGCTGAACCTGGGACGCTGCATTGGGTACAACCTCATCCGGTGTACAACTGCCAAAAATAATCAGATCAACATCATCCGCTTCGATTCCCGCAGCTGCCAGCGCGCGGGCGGACGCCACATGAGCCAGTGTACTGATGGGCACATGGGACACACGGCGCTCCTTCATTCCTGTACGGCTAACGATCCACTGATCATTGGTATCCAGAAAGGTTGAGATATCATCGTTCGTCAGCACGGCCGGCGGCATACATTTGCCCCAGCCCGTAATCTCTGCATATTTCAATTCTACTCCTCCTGCCTCAACTTTTATCTCTTTTTATCTTCCTAAATAGACTCTATTCGGCACAATCATCAAAAAACCTACAGAAATAAAAACATTCCTAAAAATCAGGCAGCTGTGACAGTGGGGACGGGTCCACTGTCACAGCTGAGAAATTGTAAATAATTACTAAAAAAAAGAAGTAAACCCTTCATCCTGAAAGGCAAATTTCTTTATTTCTATTCTGGATTTAGTTTTGTACAGCACCCGGGCTCACCGCAGATAATGTCGCTGTTTTTGCTATGATCCCGCGATGATACACAAGTCCAAAAAGAAGTGCCGCCAGTACCTGAGTCCCTGCTACGGCAAACCAGACGCCCTCACTTTGCCAGCCCAGCCCGATGGCCAACAACCATGCCAGGGGTACCCTGATAAGCAACCAGGCCGTTGTTGTGATGTAAAAAGGTACCCTTGATTCCCCCGCTCCCTGCATAGCACGGGCGAGAATGAATCCGGCGGCGTGAAAGGGTAGTACTACCGCTAAGACCCTGACAACCTCGGTGCCCAAGATGATTACTCTTTCTTCATTGATAAAGAACAACATCAGGTTGGGGGCAAAAATAAAAATAACGGCTGCCGGAATAATAATGGCCGCAGCGCCCAGCCCGGCACATCGCCAGCCGCTTTCATTGGCACGTCCGACATTCCCGTTTCCCAGATTAATGCCAACCAGGGAAGCAGCCGCCGCAGCCAACGCAATCCCCGGCAAAAAGGCAAAGTCGTAGATTGTGAGGCCAAGATAGTACCCGGAAACAGCATACGTCCCATCCGCGGTACGGGCAAGCACCCCCAAGATCATTGAATTTGCACCAACCATGACAATCGACTGCAATGCAACAGGGATGCCCACCTTGAGAATGGCTCTGAGCCTGTCGGCATGGAACCGCAGCAGTTCATCGAGCCGGGGAGGTATAAAGTATGCTTTTTTCACCATAATGTTTATTGCCAGAAAGAAGGTAATCAGATGAGCCAGGACACTACCCATGGCAGCACCTCTGATGCCAAAGGCCGGTATGAAACCCAGGCCGAAAATAAAAACATAATTGGCTGCAATATTGATTACATTTGCAAATAAATCCAGCTTCAGGGGTGTTTTGGTGTCACCGACCCCTTGAAAAACGGCCCAGATAAACACTTTTCCTGTTAAAAAGAACAAGCCACCCAGTAATATATGGATATAAACAGTGCCGTACTCTAAAACTTCATGTTCAGCTCCCAGCAGGCTCAGTAAACTCCTGGAACTAAAAAGGCCGGTAATGGTAAACAACATACTGAAGGCAAACAAAATAATAAATGTCTGAGCAGTGGCGGAAATCAAACCGTCGTTATCTTTTTGTCCAAAATAGCGGGCTACTGTTGCAGTGATTCCCGCCGCAAGGCCCCAGGCCGACATGAACAAAAAAAGCATCAGCTGCTGTGAAAGACCAACAGCAGCCACCGCATTATTGCCAAGATACCCAACCATCTTCATATCCACAGCCGCCACCATACTATGCAGCAGCATTTGTATAACCACCGGCCACGAAAGAAACCAAACCACGTTAAACATCTTTCCCGTTAGGATAAAGTCGCAGCGTTCCTCCCCGGGCGTAATGAGTTCTTCCACAATCCGTACCTCCGGCAATATGTGAAAATGGATAATTTTTCTGAGCCTTACTATAATTCTTTTACAATTGTCAAAATCCTTTTTTGCCGTTTGCAAATGTTGGGCCAGACAGCCTGGGATGTTTGAGGCAAAATAACCAAAAGAAATAATACCCGCAGTGAGAATCATCTCCCTGCGGGTATTATTTTTGTAACTACGAAAGCAACACAATGATGCCAATGCTGAGAAGAAGTGACGCTTCACTGATTTTCTCCACATTACCAAACCAACTGTAATCTATTTTTAAAATGGGAATCAAAATTGTGGCCGCACCTAACAGATAGAACAAGTCGGGCACATTCTTTGGGAATGCCTGCCTGTTTAGCTAAATATATCAGCGGTTGTCAAAAACCCGCTTTGCCTTTGAAATTGCTCTTTCCAGTGTTAGGGGTTTGAGCACTTCCACAGCGAAACGGATACCCGTGGCATTTTTCAGTTTCACTTCGGCAGCCTTTTGCAGCGCCGCCAAATGCTGCGGCATTTCATGGGCAGGCACATTGTTGTAATAAACAGGGTTGTATTCCACTTCGACTGTGGCATGGTCCATATGTCCCTTCTTTTCCAAAACAATACGGAATTCTACGCCTGTGCCGGGAACCTCGAGCAGTTCTTTTTGCACAGCACTGGGATATACATTGGCACCGCGGATAATCAGCATATCATCAAGCCTGCCGTAGACGCCATCCGGCAGGCGTGGATAGGTACGGCCGCAGACACAGGGTTCATACGTCATCTTTGATTCATCCCCGGACCAAAAACGGATCATCGGCTGTGACTCCCTTTCCAGATGGGTATACACCAGCCCGCCGCTTGTCAGTTCGGGTACAGGCTCGTTCGGGTTATCTTTACTGACAATTTCCGTGTAAACTGCGTCGTTAAAGACGTGCATACCCGCACGCTCCTCACACTCACAGTTTGTGGTCCACGGTGTCATCTCAGACGTTGTGGCACAGTCGGCAACACTAATACCCCAGCCTTGACCGATTGCTCTTTTGGTTGCCGGAATCCCGGCACCCGGTTCTCCGATAAATATTCCCATACGCAACGGAGACGCCGCCGTATCACGCCCCTGATGTTTTGCGGTCTCCAGCATATGCAGACAGTAAGACGGTGTTGAAATCAAAACTGTATTGCCCAGATGCCACATCAGATTTAACTGCCGTTCCGTTTCTCCGGAACCGATGGGAAAAGCCGTGGCGCCAATCTTCTCCACACCGATTAAGGAGCCCCAGCTGCCGATAAAGAGACTGAAGTGAGTTGCCAGGTGTACTTTATCAGTCGGCCGGATTCCCGCAGCCCAGAAACACATGGCGTGAACCTCGGCAACGTGGTCCCAGTCTTTTTTGGATATGGCATAAAATGTCGGCTTGCCGGTGGTACCCGAGGAACCGTGGATGCGGACAATGGGGGAAAGCCCGGATCCGAGATAATTGCCGAAAGGAGGATACTGCTCCTGGCTCTCCCGCAGCATATTTTTTTTGACGACCGGAATTTTCGTTGTGAAATCCTCCAGAGTTTTCACATCATCCGGCTTAACGCCCGCCCTGTCATACAAGTCTCTGTAAAACGGAATTTCATGATAAACGTAGTGCAGCTGCTTTTTTATTTTTGCCAGGATAATTTTCTCACGATTTTCCCGGGGCATGGTTTCTCTTTCCTCATCCCAGTAACGCTTATACATGTTTCTACCTCCCTCAAATTTGTTTACTTGAGATTAACCGGTATTTGCCTTAATCTCCGAGACAAAGTCCCCCAGTGTGTCAAGGGGCTCTCCCGGTGTGTAAACACAGGCTACACCCAACTCGTGAAGTTTCGCTTTGTCCTGCTGTGGTATCGTTCCGCCCAGAACCACAGGAATATCCGTCATCTCCATCTCCTGAAGCAGTTTCATAAACCTGGCCATTAGTATGATATGGCTGCCGGAGAGCATGCTGATACCAATCATGCAGGGGTCTTCCTGAACAGCGGTTTCAACCAGTTCTTCAGGAGTCTGGTTGCCCACATAAACAACCTCATACCCTTTTTCCATTAAATATTTTGCTACCACGGCAGCACCTCTCCAGTGAGCATCCAAACCTAGCTTGCCAAGCAAGATTTTACGCATTTGCGGCACCCCTTTCGTTTAAATTGGCAGCTTCCAACCACCCTTATAATTCCTGAACACATTGCAAACCTCTTCCAGCGTCGCCCGGTTTTTAACCGCCTCCAGCACAGCAGGCATCACATTCCTCTCCTGCAGGCAGGCTTCTTTGACCTTCGCCAGGCCGGCCTTCACCATCTCCTCGTCCCTGCCCTGCCGCAGAGCACTTAATTTTTGTTTCTGCTTCTCCAGAATATCCGGAGCACGGAAAATTTCAATTTCCGGTTCAGTATCGTGCTTAAAGCAGTTTAGGCCCACCACTTTTTGTTCTCCTGAGCGAACTTTCTTAAAATGTTCATTTGCCGCTTTGCTGACCACGTCGTGTATCATCCCGGATTCCACAGCAGCCACCATACCGCCAACCGCTGTAACCTCACTGACAAATTCGTTTATTTTCTGTTCCAGTTCATTTGTTAGCGTTTCAATGTAATAGGATCCGCCGAGAGGATCAGCAGTATAGGCAGCATTTGTTTCATGCAGGATAATCTGCTGCGTCCGCAAGGCAACGATGGCCGCTTCCTCGGTGGGTATGGCCAGAGCCTCGTCGTAGCCGTTAACATGGATAGACTGGGCGCCGCCGAGTACGGCCGACAAAGCCTGAAATGCCGAACGCGTCACATTGTTGAGTGGCTGCTGCGGTGTTAGTGACGCCCCGGACGTCTGCACATGAAAACGTAATGTCCGGCTGTTTTTTTTATTGGCTCCGTATTCTTCGGTCAGTAGGTTGAACCAAACTCTCCGGGCGGCACGGTATTTGGCCACTTCCTCAAAGAAGTCACTGTCTGCTGAGAAAAATACCGATAGTCTGGGGGCAAAATCATCAATATTGTAACCGCGCTTTAACATTTCTTCAATTGTAGCAATGGCGTTGGCCATAACCATGCCCACTTCCTGAATTGCATTAACGCCCGACTCTCTGTAGTTATAGCCGGTATAACTGATTGGATGCCAGCGCGGCACATGTCCGGTGCAGAATTCCACAATATCCGTACTTAATCTGAAGGAGAAATGGGGCTGAAGGATAACAGGTGCTGTGGTAATGGCCGTTTCCATTAAAAAGTCATTCTGGTTTGTGCCCCGCAAAGAGTTCCAAAGTATCCCCCTTTCTTCTGCCATAGCCAGATACATCGCAAAAACAGGTACGGCCATAACGGGATTGCACACCACAAGAGATACACTGACTTCATCAATGGGAATATCTTTAAACAGCAGATGCATATCCTCGATTGAGTCGATGGCCACCCCACCCTGGCCCAAATCCCCTTCCGCCACAGGATTATCTGAGTCGTAGCCCCGCAGCGTCGGGTAGTCAAAAACACCATTAATTCCGGTCGCCCCGTTGGCAATTAAAAACCGGTATCTTGCATTGGTGTCCTCCGCACTGCCGTAACCGGCCAGCTGCCGGAAGGTCCAGGGTTGGTTCTGATACATCAGGGGAAATATTCCCCTTGTGTATGGAGGGCTGCCGGGAAAACCCAACTGGTTGTAATCAAAATCAGGAATATTATCGGGTGAATAGCAGGGCTGTATCTCAATTCCGGATCTGCTGGTAAAACTGTCGCTGGTTTCTTTTCCCGCAGAGAACGCTGCTTTCTGCTCATACAGCCGGCGCAGGGCCGAACGTGAAAACAATTGTTTTTCAGACATGTTTTTGCTCCTTTCCGGGATAATTTTCTGAATTTTCTTATTACTTTTGCAAAACTCCTGCCAACTTCTGAAGATATCAAAACTTTCGGCACCTTTTTCTGATTACCCTGTAACCAAAGGGGTCCCACAGCCGGCACAGGCTGCGGGAGGCTGTAAATTACCGGGCAGAAAAAAACCACTGTTTGCATAAATGCAAACAGTGGCCAATTAAATTTATCAGATTACTTTAAAACTCCATTACAGTGGCTATCCTTTTAATTGCAAATTTGCAATGCCTTTTTGCAAAACTTCAAGAGCTAGAAATCATCGCTTTGACCGTCATCTAGTTTATACTTTTTCATAATACGAAAGATTGTCGAGTTATCCATTTTCAATGCTTCCGCTACTTTTCTCGTTGATTGATACTTCCTCAGTGCGTTCACCACCACTTCCCTTTCCATCATCTCCTTTGCTTCCTTTAAGGGAATGAGTTTATTGATGTTAATCTCGATATTTTTGAATTTTTTGTTGATGATATTTGCCGGCAGCTCGTCCAGGCCGATTACGGTGTCCCGGCTCATCACAACCAGATATTCAACCAAATTCAGCAGTTCCCTGACGTTACCCGGCCAGTCGTAATTTTCCAAGGCGTCATACACTTCCGGCGGAATCGTTTTTACTATGCCGTGCTTCTTACATTCTTTCTCTAAGAAGCTGTTCACCAGTGGCCTGATGTCTTTACGCCGGTTACGCAGTGGCGGGATATGAATGGGAATTACATTAAGCCTGTAGAATAAATCCTCCCTGAAAAGCTTGTTTTTGACCAGTATCGCCATGTCCTTATTGGTCGCCGAAATAATCCGGACATCCAGCTGGATTGGTTTGTTCCCGCCGACCCTGTATATTTCCTTTTCCTGCAAGAAGCGCAATAATTTGCTCTGCAGGTTAAATTGTAACTCAGAAACTTCGTCAAGAAAGATTGTGCCACCGTCGGCTAATTCAAACAGTCCCAGTTTCTTTTCCACAGCCCCGGTAAACGCACCTTTCTCATGGCCGAAAAGCTCCGATTCCAGTAGGTTTTCCGGAATGGCACCACAGTTGATACTAATCATCGGCCCGTTGCGTCGCTGGCTGTTATTGTAAATGAACTTGGATATTACTTCTTTACCCACGCCGGATTCTCCTGAAATTAGTACCGTCGAATCCACCTTGGCAACTTTATATGCTTTTTCCAGCACAGCGCTCATCTCACTGCTGTCGAAGATAATATGATTGACCTTGTCCCGAAAATCGTTTAGCTCATCATAATATTTCTGTGTTAGGTTTAGCGGCTCTATCTGCTGTTTGATTTCAGTGAGATCTTTAATATTGCTGATGATAAAACTAAGCTGTCCTTTTTGATTGAAAATATGGTTGCTGGTGACCAGAATTTCCTTGCCTGTTTTTAACCGCTGTTTAATGATGCGGGTGTGCTTGTTCGCCTGAATCTCGTTAATCTTTACATACCCTTCCTTTTCCAGTTGAAACATCGTCTTCTGCAATATTTCCTCAGGCTCAAATCCTGTTATTCTCTCGACACTTTGATTCGCTTTAAGGATTTTACCCTGATGGTCGGCAATAATCATCCCGTCATAGGAGGACTCCAGAACATGAGTCAGTTCCTGGTTTAGCTGTCTGATGATATTGAGCTCGCTGTATAGGGCGTTTTTTTCCGTCTGGTCTTCAAAAATAATCAGCATGCCCCTGCCGCTACCGGATGTTACAGGGATGCAATGCAGGATAACTTCAACATGATTAATCTTTTCCAGCATAAAAAACGCTTCGCTGCTCCCCAGCGCCTGCTCAATCTGGTTCTGCAGCTTTGCACAGGTAAACACCTGCCTGAAATGTGCACCCACAGTATTTTCTTTGTCTCTACCCAGGATGGTCTGTGCCGTTTTATTGAAATCCCTGATCATTCCTTCCCCGGAGATAAAAAGAACTGCACACGGCAGTTTACTCAATATAAACTGATACTCACTGATTATCTTTTCATACTCTGTCGCTTTACTCATAACACATCTCCAGTTCCCTAGCGCTGTAATCATTTGTCGCAATCTTCTTAATTTTCATCTCTACAGTTAGATTAACATATATACAGCTAATTGAAAATAAGAAAAAGCACCAACTAAGTGTCAGTGCTTTTTCACACTCTACTTTATATCCAGGTGATAATCCTGAAGATGTTTGATACTTTCTGCCTTAGCCTCTCTATAAGCCCCTATACCGATGGCGCTGGCAAGAGCTGCGGCCAGAGTGGTTATATACGGAATTTTGTGCTTAATCGCAGCTTTACGTATATACGAATCATCTTTTTCACTGACTCTGCCGATGGGCGTGTTAATAATCAGGTTAATCTCTTTGTTTGTGACGCTGTCGAGAATATTTGGCCGGCCTTCATACAGTTTTTTAATAAATGTGGACTCTATCCCGTTTTGGTTCAGGAAATTATCTGTACCTTCCGTTGCCAGAATCTTAAACCCAAGGTCTTTAAACTTGCGGGCGACTTCAAGCACAGCAGGCCTGTCCTGTTCTCTGACACTGATTAATACTGTTCCCGAAGAAGGCAGAGATGTCCGGGTAGCTTCCTGTGCTTTAAAGTAAGCCAACCCGAATGATTCGGCAATACCTAAAACTTCTCCGGTCGAGCGCATTTCCGGCCCCAACAGGGGATCCACCTCATGGAACATATTGAAGGGGAATACGGCTTCCTTAACTCCAAAATGAGGAATCTTTCCTGTGGCCAGACTGGTCACCTTGGATTTACCCATAATGGCTTCGGTAGCAACACGTGCCATGGAGATATTGCACACTTTGGAAACAATGGGAACTGTGCGCGATGCCCGGGGATTTGCCTCTAATACGTAAACCCGGTCATCGGCAATCGCATACTGAATATTCATTAACCCGATAACATTAAGCTCCTGAGCAATTTTCTTTGTATATTCGTTAATCGTTGACAAATGTTTATCCGAAATACTAATCGTGGGAATAACACACGCCGAATCGCCCGAATGAACACCGGCATACTCTATATGTTCCATCACAGCGGGGACAAAAACATCTTTCCCGTCGGAAATGGCATCCGCTTCTGCCTCAATGGCGTTATCCAGGAATTTATCAATTAAGATTGGTTTCTCCGGTGTAATATCGACTGCCGCAGCGATATAATGACGGAGCATTTCCTCATCATGGACAACTTCCATACCCCGCCCGCCCAAAACATAGGATGGCCGAACCATCAGCGGGTAACCGATCTTACCGGCAATCTCCAGCGCCTCATTCAGGTTGCTGGCCATGCCCGACTCCGGCATGGGAATGTTCATTTTTTCCATCACCATTCTGAAGCGGTCCCGGTCCTCTGAGAGGTCAATGGCCTCAAGTGCAGTACCTAAAATCTGCACACCTTCTTCGGCCAATTCCCCGGCAATATTCAGCGGCGTTTGTCCCCCAAACTGAGCAATGACCCCGATGGGTTTTTCCTTATGATAGATGCTCAACACATCTTCCACTGTCAGCGGTTCAAAGTATAATTTATCCGATGTGTCATAGTCCGTTGATACGGTTTCCGGATTGCAGTTAATCATAATCGTCTCATACCCGATGTCACGTAAGGCAAGCGCTGCATGAACACAGCAATAATCAAATTCAATACCCTGCCCGATTCTGTTGGGACCTCCGCCTAAAATCATTACCTTCTGCCTGTCACTTGACGTGGTCCGGTCCTTGGCATTATATGTGGAATAGTAATATGCGGCATTTTCCACACCGCTTACAGGAACGGGCTCCCATCCTTCTGTAATCCCCAGGGCAATACGGCGCTCTCTGATTTCCTTCTCCGGCATGTTTAAGAGTTTAGCAAGGTAGCGGTCGGCAAATCCATCTTTTTTGGCACGTTTCAACAAATCATCAGGCAGGCTGCCATTTTTGTGCTTTAAAATTTCCTCTTCTAACAGAACCAGCTCCTGCATCTGTTCAATAAACCACGCTTTAATATGAGTTAAGCGATGAAGCTGTTCAACAGTCGCACCCTTACGCAAAGCTTCGTACATTATAAACTGACGCTCACTCGTCGCTTCAGTAAGCAGCGCCAACAGCTGATCGAGGCTTAGCTGGTTAAAATTCTTTGCAAGACCCAACCCGTAACGTCCGATTTCCAGAGACCGGATCGCTTTTTGAAAAGCTTCTTTGTAGTTTTTCCCGATACTCATCACTTCGCCGACAGCCTTCATTTGCGTCCCTAATTTATCCTCGGCGCCTTTGAATTTTTCAAAAGCCCAACGAGGAAACTTAACAACTACATAATCGCCTGAGGGTGTATATTTTTCAAGTGAACCTTCCCGCCAGTACGGAATCTCATCCAGTGTTAACCCTGCAGCCAACATGGCAGAAATCAAGGCAATAGGAAATCCTGTGGCTTTTGAAGCCAGCGCGGAAGAGCGGGATGTCCGTGGATTGATTTCAATAACAACTATGCGCCCTGTCCTGGGGTCATGGGCAAATTGCACATTTGTACCGCCGATGACACCGATTGCCTCCACAATATCATAAGCGTGCTTTTGCAAGCGTTCCTGCAGCTCGGTGCTGATTGTCAGCATCGGTGCGGAACAAAAGGAATCCCCCGTATGAACACCGATAGCATCGATGTTTTCAATAAAACACACGGTAATCATTTGATTTTTTGTATCGCGTACCACTTCCAATTCCAACTCTTCCCATCCCAGGACTGATTCTTCCACAAGAATTTGTCCCACCATACTTGCTGAAATTCCTCTGCTGGCAACGATTTTTAACTCCTCAACATTATAAACCAGGCCGCCACCAGTCCCCCCCATGGTATAAGCAGGCCGGATAACGACAGGGAAACCCAGTTCTTTGGCTATATCCACAGCCTCTTCCACAGAGTATGCCGGCTCACTTCTGGGCATCTCAATCCCCAGCTGCTTCATACTCTGTTTAAAAGCAATGCGGTCCTCGCCTCTTTCAATCGCATCAAGCTGAACCCCAATAACTTTAACACCATACTTTTCAAGAATTCCTGCCTTTTCCAGCTCTATGCTGAGGTTAAGGGCAGACTGCCCGCCCAGGTTAGGAAGCAGTGCGTCAGGCCGCTCCTTTTTAATAATCTCTGTCAACCTTTTTACGTTGAGCGGTTCAATATATGTAGCGTCAGCCATGCCCGGGTCCGTCATAATCGTCGCCGGATTCGAATTTACCAAAACAATTTCATAGCCCAGTTTACGCAGCGCTTTACAAGCCTGGGTCCCCGAATAGTCAAACTCAGCAGCCTGTCCAATCACAATCGGTCCCGAGCCGATAATTAATAGTTTGTGGATGTCTTCACGTTTTGGCATATCACATACTCCTTTGTATTTTTTTCTAAACTTCATTGTATTACAAAACCCGTCAAAAATCCAAACTTTTTGGGACAGACTTCTGCATTAACTGCATTTTATTTTAAAATATATCATCCATCCCTTTATTTTTACCAGAAAATAATTTTCTCCGGGCCGGCCCTATTTCCTTTTCCTGACATAGCTTTTATTTGGATGAACAACTTTTTTGTTTATACAATAGAAGCGCTGAACAAAATGTTCAGCGCTTCGGGGATATTGATCCACCCTTATTTTTTTATCTGACGTTTTAGGAAATATCCTTCCTTATCAATTTCCTCCCGCAGAAGCCTTAAATCCTCTTCTGTCGGTTCTGCCATCTCTTTGACATCCGGGGGAATAATCAGTTCAAACTCGACCAACTCCTGAACATCCTCCGGCGTTACTCCCGGTTTTACTTCCAGAAGCTTCATGCGTCTTGTCTCTTCATCAAAACCAAAAAGTGCCTGGTTTGTAATGACCCTGTAAGGGCCGGAGCCCATAACACCCGCCTTCTCCCTGTAATCGGGAGAACCGTCGCCAAAACCAATACTTGTCACAAAATCCAGTTGCTTGACAAACCTTCTTTTCTCTAATGCCATAATGGCAATGGTCTTTTCACAGTTTGCCGCCATAGCGCCGGCACCGCCGCTGCCCGGGAACCGTACCCGCGGTTTCCCGTAGTCATCACCCTGCAGAGTTGAACACACATTGCCGTACATATCAATCTGTGCACCACCGATAAAGGCATAATCGGCGTACCCTCTCTGGGTCAATTCAAACGCGCCGCACAGGCCTTTTAAGAATGTGGCCTTACGTGCCGCCCGGGTATCTCCTACAGATAACGGCATTCCCATATCAAGCATGGGTGCCAGGGAGCCTGCTTCATAAATCATGAGCAAACCGGGTGCATGGGTATATTGCGCATGTACCGCAGCGACAATCGGCAGCCCTGTCCCCACAAATACAATCGTTTCATCCTCCAAAACTCTGGATCCGGTAAAAGCAATCATTTCCACATGACTATATTCTGGCATCTTATTGCCTCCTCATTGAGTATTTTTATGTCAGGATAATGGGCTGGCCGCCATCAAGCTGGTTCAGCTTATTT
The DNA here is from genome assembly GCA_033549345.1 of Bacillota bacterium. Lineage (GTDB taxonomy): Bacteria > Bacillota > Dethiobacteria > Dethiobacterales > Dethiobacteraceae > JAWSUT01. Next base: position 24,441 of record JAWSUT010000027.1, read on the forward strand.
AGTGTCCTATAGGATATTTTTTCAAGGAAATCATCATAGTCCTCACAGCCAAAGACATACTTGTCATAATACTCTTTGAGCTTTGTTTTATCTCCTGTAACTCTGAATTCCTCACCTGCGGCCCTAAACATCTTAATATGGTCCATATCAAACCAATGGAAACCGTAACAGGCTCCCGGATATGCCCCGTAACTTCTCTCGACCAAAGCATCCACTGCTGGATGAGGAATCTCAGTCAGGTTGGGGAAGTTTCTGATGTTCTCCTCCGGAATAATTCGCTCAGCCGTAACAATTGTATGCGTGGAGGCCATGGCAATCTCGGGGCATGTGCACAGTGCGCCCATAATCCGGGAGTTCCCGTTCATATCTGCGGCGCTGACATGAACAAGGCCGAGGTCCGGATGGCACGCCGGCACCAAATATACATTTCTGCCGGTATACGGGCATTCCATCATTGTGCCTTTGTTGACCAGTTCCATATCTGACCCGCCATGGTCTCTGATGGGAATAAAGGGGATTCCCATGGCCGCAGCCTTAAACCGGACAGACATCCCATAGTTTGTATAATCATCAACTTCAATTAACCCGTTTGTTGTAAGATAACGCAAAAGCGGCGCAATACCAATAATCTCATACCCCCACCAGGCAAACTCCGCTCTTTTGATAGAAAACCTGTCGGGATCCAGAATCATCGCACCGGCCATTAACTCCACACAGATCGAGTTGGACTGAAAAGAAAGCGTTAAGTCTCTTGCGCCCTGCCTTACAACTTCCTGGACAGCGGCAAAAGGCACTCTGGTGTTCACAAAGCCGCCGATACCAAGATTAATCCCGTCTTTTAAATGTGCTTTTACAGCATCTTTTAACGTTGTCCGCTTATCCTTGAGAGCTTTTGACTTACCAACCATAATCTTTCTGGCCTCGTCAGGCGTTGGCCCCCAATATTCCAGCTTTTTTTCCTGATACTTAATCTGAGAAATCTTTTTAATGTCCGAACTAACCTTTTTCATCCTTTAGCCTCCCTTGTGTTATCTCCCAACAGGAATATTCCCCGGGGATGCACATCGCTGGCACAACAATTAACTGAATTTTCTAAAGACTTTATTTCTACATTTGTTCAGATATTCCTACTATACTTCCGATTTTTTTGTATTTCACCCCGTAAATTAATACAATTCTTTGACTAACCCAGAAGTTCACCCTTCATTACAGTCACGGCCCGACCGCCCAAATAGACACGGTCACCCGAAATCTCCACCAAAACAGAACCGCCTCTTGCTGAAGCCTGGTACGCCCTTAACCTGTTCTTGTTGAGTTTACTCATCCAATACGGCCCCAAACAACAGTGCGCAGATCCGGTAACCGGGTCTTCATCAATTCCGGCACCCGGCGCAAAATACCGGGATATAAAGTCATACTTCCCGCTGTAGTCCCTGCTGGTTACCATCACACCCCGCAGCCCCATATCACGAAGCTGACTAAAGTCCGGCGCCAACTGCAGCACCGTCTCGGCAGAATCAACTTCAATAATATAATCCAATCGGTTTTTCCCCATATATATGGCTGAAACATCAAGTGCCTTTATTATGTAGTCAGGGATATCTGTTTTAGCGGGAGCTTCAGCAGGAAAATCAAGCACAATCGACGGTCCATCTTTTTTTGCGGCAAGTATTCCGCTTTTTGTATAGAACCGGGCTACCGCATCCTGCTTTAGATAACCCTGTTCCCACAGAATATGTGCGGCAGCCAGTGTAGCATGCCCGCACAAATCAACTTCAATTGTCGGAGTAAACCACCTTAAATTATACCCTTCTCCATGCGGAGAAAGAAACGCCGTCTCAGACAGGTTCATCTCCCGTGCCACATTTTGCATCCAGTTCTCTTCGCCGGGATCCGAAAGAATGCAAACCGCTGCAGGGTTACCTAAAAACGGCTTGTCTGTAAAAGAATCAACCTGATAGATCGGGTTCGCCACTTCTAAAACACTCCTCTCTGAGTAATATAAAAACCTTCTCCAAAAAACTATTTCCAAAGCATCCAGAAATTCAAGTTCTCTCATGTAATGTCAGAGTTCAGCAATATGGTCAAATGGCCGTGGTTTTATGCCTGGACCTCGCCGTTTAGTTGTTATTTTTAATGCCTACTGACACCGTAGTTAACACTTATGATTTTACAGCATGTTAAGTAAATCGTCCACATACCAAGATCCTGTCAGCAGTACGGTTTGCTATTTGATGTTATAAAAACAGACAATTGATTCCATAATTAATTTGCGTTGACATCTGTTAATTATTGTTGTAAATTAAAGGCCTACGAATTACGGGACGGGCAGTATGTACCGATAGTAAGATCATATACGGGTAATTTCAATCATCCGAGTTTCCCCGGGCTTTCCTTTGATATAAAAATGTTTAGCAAACCAATTTGAAAATGTGCGCCTAGGTCGATTAAACCGCCTTAATAAAGAGTTGAGGGCAGCCCAAAAAGCAAGCACATTAATGTGCTTGCTTTTTGGCTGCGGATTTAGTTCAGGTTTATAATTATCTTCCCTTCAGTGAATTCCAATCGTTTATTTTTTCTCGAGGATGATATTATTAGTTTATCCCGCACAATGTCTCCCGACTTAAACACAGAAAGCAAAATTCCAATGAGGAGCATGTTAATGATGGTGGCTGTACCATTGAAGGAAACAAGCGGCAGGGCGACCATCGAAACCACAGGTAAACCCAGATTGAAAATAAAAAACAAGACAACCTGCATGGTAAATGCCAACAAGACAGATACTGCTACCAGTGTTCCCAAAATACTTTTTTGTCTGGAACAAATAACAAAAGCGCGAACAATAAATATTGTAACGACTACGAAGATAACAATAAATGAAATCCATCCGAATCTATGAATTAAATATGTCAGGAGCGTGTCGGAGTGTATTTCGGGGAGAACTTTTTCAACAGGGAGAGGAACGGACATCTTCCCTTCACCAAAAAACCGGGCCCCTTGTAGCAAATCACGAATTACGGTCCCCATATACCCGTGATTCATTGGATCCAATGATGGGTTTAATGAACACAAAATTCTCTGCATAGCATATGGTGCTTTCACGACGAGGAAAAAAAGAAAATACATCGCAGCCAGAGCTGCCGGTATATAAGTAAGCAGTGCTGCCAACACCTTATTTTTCACATGAAACCAACCTTTTACTATGGCCAGTGTCATCAGGATGAGGCAAATCACACTTGGGGCGATACCCGTTATGCGAGTAGCCAGCATACCCAAAGGGACAGGGACTAAAGTGAGTATCCCGCTTAGAACAATCCCCAAGTATCCTTTGCTTCTCATACTATAAATTATTCCGGCAAAAACTGTGGGAAAAAGCAGCAGTAAAAACGGTATATATATTCGGTATCCATTTATTGTAGGTGATATAAACGCTGCACCCAGCGTCAGAATAATAAATCCGCTGAACACAGTCATTGGATATTTACCGATGATTGTAAAATCTATGTAATACGCAGCCGTCATAATAACAATGCCAAACATTGTATACATCAAGCTCTTCGCTAACCCTCCCGGGACGTATATATCACTGGTGATAGCTATTTGGATAATAAATCGAAGAGCCAGCGCAATTCCCGTAAAAATTATGATGCTCCACTCCACTTTAGGCCTGTGTGTCCGATCGAGTTCACCGCCAACAAGAACAGGGTCTCCCATTTCAAAAATCGCCTTTTCCGTTGCCGTCTCTTCATCGAGCCCTTCTGTAACAAAAAAATCCTTCTGATCAATGATATGGTCTTTTATTTCCCCGGCAATTATATCATGTGCTTTTTGCCAACGGATCTGTTCACACACAACGGTCAGATAATCGTTTATTTTAGAGGACTGTGGCAATGCTTGCACCTCCATGGAGAATCTGATTAACAGCAGTTGAGTAAACATCCCACTCCTGTTTCTTTTCGGAGAGCAGTTCCCTCCCTTTTTTCGTAATCCTGTAATATTTTCTTACTCTGCCGCTGCCTGCATCGTCATCGTATGAAGTTACAATACCCTTTTGCTCAAGATTGTGCAGCAGCGGATAAAGGGTCCCTGCCTTTAAGGAAAACGTCTTGTTTGATCGTTTGGCAAGTTCCTCAATCATCTGATAACCATACATCTCTTTAATTTCAAGCAACCTTAAAATAAGCATGCTGGTACTGCCGGTAAGCAAACTTTTATCAATCCCCATCGTCTGTCCCCCTCTCAAAATATATCGACCATCTATATATTAACTATATATAGATGGTCGATATATGTCAATAATAAATATAGGCAAGGGTAGAGTCCCATTGCCCGGAATATCCATATATTAATTTTTTCGCAAGATGGTTGGACAAAACACCTCTTCCCTGTCCCGGTTAGAATAATTCTTGGATGTCTTCGGTGACATATATATCGGCAGGCAGGTTTAATTCGAATAAGGAACTGTCCAGCGGTTCATTAATTTTTACGTTCTTATAAGTAACCAGGCGGGAGTAATTCACCTGTTCAATCTGTTGGCGTACCGGGATCCATGTTTCTATATTGACCCACCAGGTTATCTCTTCTATTCCGGTTGCCTGGTTTGTGAGTGAAAGGATAATTGTTTGTTGTTGTTCTATTTCTTCCGTTCCTTTTACTTCCACGTCAAACCCGTTTAGATCAAGTATGAGTGGGTACTCAACTTTTGCAAAAGTCCAATCTGTGGCAGAATCGCCCGAAATTCCGCTGGGCGTGCCTTCTGACTGAATTGTATAAGCCTTACCCGGTTCATGAATAAATACTATATTGCGGTCTTCCAAATACAACCTACCTTCGTCGCCATCGGACACCTGTGTTACTTTGCCAAACTGGGGCAGGGTCCCTTCAAAACGGGACTGCTCACCCTGGACCCATATTCTGTAGACATACGTTTCATTCTCATTAATAACATCGATTACTTCTACAGAAAAGCTTTCCAGCGACTCAGCAACTTGCGTAATGTTTTTTACAATAGCCGAAGGTTCAGGCAAAACATTTGTATCGTTAGTTTGAGTACAGCCACTGCTAAACAGTACTATAAAGAGCAGCATGCACAGTTTATAACTCCTAATCATAGTAACCCCCTTCCTGTTACCACTCTATTTCGCGATTCCCAATAATTTCCCTTTATTTTGCTTTTGATTAAATAAAGTAGAATTGTACTTTGACGTATCGTATAAAAGCAGAGCCATGCGGCACTATGTATATTAACGTCCTTTAAGGAGACTGTTACTATGACAAAGTTGAACAGGAATAAAAAAATAGTGCTCATCTCAGCCGTCATACTACTCCCGCTGGCGACCTGGCTGGGGTACGTCTGGTTGCGGATTTATGAAAGGTCACCGGAAAGGAGGCCATACGATGGTGAGCCAATCAAAAATATACTTATTCTCGGCATTGACCAGCTAGATAATGAACCCAGTCGGGCCGACAGTATTATTATTCTAAGTAAAAATACAGATTCGGGTGACGTATCGATGGTTTCCATACCCCGAGATTCACGGGTGGAAATACAGGGTTATGGGCTGGATAAGATTAACCACGCCATGGCCCTGGGCGGTGTAGATTTGATGAGGTCCACTGTGGAGCAGCTTATGGATGTTCCGCTGCACTACTATGTTTATACAAACTTTGCCGGTTTCGAGAAGATCATTGATACATTGGGAGGTGTTCAGGTAAACGTCGAAAGAGAAATTATCGGTACAAATGGCATACCGATTCTTGAGCCGGGCCCGCAGCACCTGTCCGGCAGTCAGGCGCTGACGTATGTTCGTTTTCGCTCTGATGCTAAAGGGGATTTTGGCAGGATGCGGCGCCAACAGCAAATCCTGAAGGCAATTGCCACGCGCATGATGCAGCCGCAGTCGATTGTGCGCTTGCCGGCACTTCTGGAACAGCTGGCCGATGATGTGCGTACCGATCTGCCGCCGGCCCGGCTGCTTTCGCTGGGAACAACGGTGGCCTCTCAGGACATTGCGGAAATCAATACAGTGCAGCTGCGGGGAACGTCAACCCTCATTGACGGCATCTCATATGTGATTCTTGACGTAGATTTTCTCCGGCAGACGGTTGACCGCTACATACGCCGAAGTACAGGTAAACCACAAGCCTCCCGCAAAGACAGCACTTGCCACCGGGAATTTCACCGATCACCGGGCAAAACCGTTATGGATAAACAGCTTCAAATGTGGTAAAGTAATAATGAAAAAACATGGAAAGGCAGGTTTTACATGGATAACTATGAGTCTGTTCTAGATTATTTTGCCAAGGCAGAAAAGCCGGTTAAGGCAGGGGAAGTCGCTGCGGCTACCGGGATTGACAAAAAAGAAGTGGATAAAGTCATGAAAACGTTGAAAAAGGAAGAGAAAATCGTTTCGCCCAAAGCCTGTTACTGGGAAATTAAAAAGTAAAAAGTGCTGCAGAGGACAATTTCTCTGCAGCACTTCTTGTTTGCCTAAACATTAATATCTGATCATCTGGGTGTAATCAGGATATCTCCTTCCCAACGCCCCGCCAACATATATGGCAGGTTTTCAATGCTTACAAAGATGGTCTCGGAAGAATCAACGAACTCCTGGTCAAATGAGATACCGAGTCGTTCACCGGGGCCTGAGCCTGTGCCTCCCTTGTAGATTGCCGGGACTCCGTTTTCATTTTCAGCCCGAACCACGTAGGGGTAACGTCGGTAGAATGATTGTTCCTCGGGAAGATATGCCGCATCCATCAGGTGGAACATTGTCCGGTATAAACCGGGAGAGATTTCAATCCCTCCGGCAACTACTGCTGTATAGGGTTCCTGCAAATTACCCTCTACTTTAAATAACAGGCTAAACCAAAGTTCCTCATGGCCCAGTGAAAGTTTTTCGAGAATAATATCTGTGTTATGAACCTGCTTTAACACCCGGTTTGGTTCTTTCTTCTTTTCTACAAGATTTTTAAATGTCGTTGCGTCAATTGAGAAATCAATTTTGTCGTCACCCACCAATACGGCGCGGTCGATTGCCAGGGAGATATTTCCCTCGGGTATGACATCAAGAGCGTCAAGAGTAAGTCGATATGCTGCATGGTTGCCACTTGCTTCTGCGTAACTCTCAAATGGTAGTTGTTCACCATTATCTATGATTAGCACACCGGCTAGAAACGCCAGCGGCGTTTCCAGGGGATGTTTATAGTCAAGATAGAGATATGTCTGGGTAGGGCTGACCTCCATGGTGTGGAGGATCAACTCTCCCTCCAAAAGCGGCAAGTTTCCCGACAGCGACAAGATAACCGGCTCTTCCCAGGCAGGGTCATACATTACAGGCAAGGTAACAGTTTCTGTGGGGATGTGACGGTCATCTATAGTTTCCCCAAATGAAAAAATCACTTTAAAATCATATTCAAGAATTGTTTTTTCCGTTGATGGGCTGCCAGATTCTTTAAAGTTGTATAAGGGAAAGTATGAATAAAAACGCTCTTTGTAGCGAGCACCCCCGTTAACCCAGTTGGATTGTAGCCAATACCGTCCGTGTTGCATCTTAGCCCGGATATCAAAGGGCGTGGTTTCACCGCCTAGTGAATAAACAATGTAGACCATCTCCCGTGTATGCCAGACTTTTTCTATCCGCAGATCGGCTTCCAGCTCGGGAAAGGTTAAATCAAGCTGCGGAGAGCTAACCTGCCCCATGGCTTCGGCCCGCCTCAGACCGGGAATCTGATCATATAGATAGGCTTGCAGGTCTGTTTCGCTGCGTACTTTGGTTACGGTCATTCCGTTTTGGGTATTTTGGCCAAATGAAAAGGCAATTCCGGCAACAATTGCGATAAAAACCAGGATGAGACCCATGCTGGATGCCAGGATGCGACGCAGACGGGACATGAATTCTTTAAACGTATTTACATCCGGAAGCGTCTTGGTCATTCTATTTCACTCCTCACCTTCGTCATAGAGCTCGCGGATGCCCCCCGGCACCTCAATATTATCACTTATTTTTAATACTATAGTTAGTTTCCCACATTATACCACATATCCCTTTAAAAGGTGGCAGTGATTTAACTCAAAAGGCCTAACCCGGTAAGCAAGCAGGCATGTTGAAGAGAAAGCCCAAAACATCCCCACCCTGATTGAAGCCGCATTGCTCCCTGCCACTTTTCCACAAAAAAAACACGGGTGTTAACCCGTGTTATCCCAGATAACGCCAGTTTGTTGTTTCCCTGGTGTCGCCATCCACTTCAATTTTTTCAATTTTACCCTTATCGGCAACCTCACTAAGGAGCTCATAAACATAATCTGTATTTTTTTCGGGAAGGGCGGTGTTTTTGATTGCATCTGTGGTTAGCGGCTTATTTTTACTGCTCTCCATAAAATCCATAACAGCTTGTCTCTCGTTTGTATGCTCCATTCCATATCACCTCCTGCTTTTACCATACAACAACAGAGGTGTGTTTTTGTTAATATGCTCTTAAAATCAAAACCACGGGAAAATTAGTCGCACAACGCCCTATTTATGTGTCTGGTCACTATATATGTTATAGTGAATTTTCTGATACGGCAGGTCACTTTCATTGTATGGCTTTTTTTCTTCTGCAGGGTAGCCAATACCAATCATGCATTCAACATGATACCTGCCCGGTACCCCCAGGAGCTTTTTGATGTAATTTTCCGCCCTAACACTTTCAGAATAAAACCTTTCCCGCACCTGTATCCAGCATGAGCCAAGCCCTAAGGATTGGGCTGTCAGTTGAATAATGACTGCAGCAATGGATGCATCTTCGATCCACACATCGCATGCCTCCGGATCAGCGATCACCACAATGCCGAGCGGAGCACCCGCCAAAAACTGAGCACCATGTTCCCTGCACTGTGAAAGTTTCTGCAACGTTTCCTGCTCTGTAACCACAATAAACTCCCACGGTCTCCTGGACTTTGAAGACGGCGACAAAAGAGCACCTTTGATGATCGTATCTATTTTTTCTTTCTCAACGGCTCTTTTCTCGTACTTTCTGATACTTCTGCGTGCTTTTAATATGTCTAACACAAAAAATCACTCCTTATTACTTTCTTCGCTGGTCCGAAGTAGAATATCTTTCACATTACCTGCAAATTCCTGCAATGCCGTATGGCAGCTTCAGCTAACACAACTGCATAGACAGTTCGCATCCTTGGATCTTTTTTCCTTTCTGCCTCAATTATATCAAACGCCATAGTGATTTCAAATTTGGCCAGAACCAATATCGTCCGAGTTCGTCCGAGAAAGAAACGATACTATCCGCTTAACATGAGTAAGATAGTACCGCCTATTGTGTTTACAACTAAATGAACGACTACTAATACAGTCGTGTTTTTTAGTTTCTGGGCAACAAAAGATGCAGCCAATGCGCCTGGTAAGAGAATTATTAAGTTCCATTTCCAGAAGATATGGAATAACGTCCATAAAACTCCATGGATAACCCAGGCTCTTTTACCAAACGCAAGTTCCTGTCTGGGTAATATATAGCCCCGCCACCAGAATTCTTCCCCAAATATATTAAAAAAGAGGAAAAGCAGTTGAAACATTACCAATAACCCGAGTGGGGTGGTTATAAATTCAGGTGGAATACCATCCACAACCGCATTTGGATTTAATGTAGATGGTAAGTAATCAGGTGGATTAAAAAAAGGAAATGTTAATAACCATTTTCTCGTAAACAGCAAAAATGCATTCGAGGAGACCATAAATACAAATAAGCCAAAAGCCCATATCCACTCTTTTCGTCTCATTGGCTTTAGTCGGAATCTTTTTTTTAGTGAATCCCAATTTAACTTGTATCCTTCCCTGATTAAAGCAACCAGTGAAGCAATAAATAAATGAACAACGGGGCCCATTAGCGTGATGGAATAGTTTAGAATCGGAGCTACCCCACTTCTCCCCAAAAAAGGGAGAACTACATAAATAGAAAAATAAAAAACAGCTGTTGGTATTCCAAAAAATAGTATTGATGAACCAAATGGCATCGGTTTTAATTTACCTGTCTTCTCCATATCAACGTATTCCTTTGGATATTGGGGTGATACTGCAGGGCCTGGTGTATGATCTGCCATTTTATTTCCCCCCTGTACAACTTATTAACATGCTGCTGGAATAGCACAGAAAACAAGGCAGGCCTTAGGCCTGCCTTGCACTTTATCAGGATGTAAGCTTTGCCTGTTCTCGTTTCATACGCTTAGCTTCCGCTTGCTGTCTTCTAACTTCCCTGGTGGAAAGTTTCTGATGGATAAGTGTTCCGGTAACAACTACTAAGCCAAATAAATCGGTCTTCCAATCGGAGTAAACCAGCATCAAACCGGCGGCTGCCAGCAGTATTCGCATGGGAATGTTAACATTTTTCTCCACGTAACCGATAACAGCGATACCAATGCAGTACATCCCGATCAGTGCGGATGCTAACGCCAGCAGCAGTGCAACTGTGGATGTATGTTCCATTACCAATTCCGGTGACAATACGAACATAAAGGGTACCAGAAAGCCACCGATAGCAATCCTAACCGACTGTATGCCTGTTTCAAAGGGGTTGGAATCGGCGATCCCCGCCCCTGCATAAGAGGCCAAAGCAATAGGCGGCGTGATGTCTGCCATAATGCCAAAATAGAAGACAAACATGTGGGCCGCGATTAGCGGTACAACGACTTCACTGCCGGTATTAAAGGCCAGTAGCGCCGGAGCAGTCATGGTCGCAGTAATCACATACGTAGCTGTTGTCGGCAGCCCCATACCGAGGATAATACTGGCGATCATGGCAAAAAACATGGTCAGCAGCAGACTATCCTGGGCCAGCCTCAAGATGGCACCGGCGACATTAAGGCCGAGACCGGTTAATGTAACTACACCGGAAATAATACCTGCTGCAGCACATGCGGCGATGACCGGCAGCGCTACAATAGCCGATTCCTCCAGAATTTCCAGGAATACTTTAAACGTCAGTTTATACTTAATTTTTTCGTACTTACCCAGAAAATAAGCTATTAGCATTACGATCAGGTTCATTGCCAAAGCTGCAAATATCCCCATTACCGCAGCCCTCTGGGCCGTCAGGCCAATAGCCAAAATCACAAAAATAACAATAATGGGAATGAGTAAGTAGCCCCTGGTCAACAGCAGGGAGATGACACTGGGCAGCTCACTGCGGTCCACACCCAGGATGTTCAGTCGTTTCGATTCGTAATGAATGACAATAAACTGAGCGGCAAAGAACAGCAGGGCCGGAATAGCGGCAGCTCTTATGATTTGAAAGTAGCTTAAGCCTGTAAATTCAATCATTAAGAATGCAGCTGCCCCCATAACTGGTGGTGTAATCTGTCCCCCGGTTGAAGAAGCTGCTTCAACTGCCGCTGCAAAAGCCGGCCGGTAACCGGATTTTTTCATCATAGGAATGGTAAAGGCACCGTTACCTACAGTGTTGGCAACAGAACTACCCGTAATCATTCCGGAGAAAACACTGGTTAAAATACCTACCTTTGCTGTACCTCCGGTCATCCAACCGGTCATGGACATAGCCAGATCAGTAAAGTACTCCTCCAAACCGGTTTTACTCAGGATAACACCCAGCATCAGATAAAGGTAAATAAACTGGGTAGAAATGGCGATAGGGATGCCAAATACACCTTCCATGCTCAAAAATGAGTGAGTAAAGGTCCTTGAGATACTAAAGCCCCGGTGGGACAAAAAACCCTGAGGCATGTAAGGGCCCAGATAAGCATATAACAACATGAAACCGGCCAGCATGGCAATTGGCGTGCCCACCACCCGTTGGGAAGCGGCCATAACCAAAATCACTCCCAAAAGAGCTATCAGCAGGTCGATTTCGTTGTAAAGTCCGACTCTTGCGATAATGCTTTCAAAGAAGATTACATGGTAAAGACCGGCACCAAATCCCAATACTGCCAGGAGAACATCGGGAATGGGTACACTAAAGTAAGTTCTATCATAGTATTTGGATAGCTGCAGTACCAATATGACAACGGCAGCTACTGCTGTTGGCAGGAGAGATAATTCTCCAAGGTAGAAAAAGTAGCCAATGGTCGCTAAAAATACACATGTATAACCCCAATTAAGCCATGTTACCTTTTTGTCCTCCTTACCACCCGGATAAAGAAGAAAGATTAAGGCTAACGCCAGGGCCACGTGCAATCCGCGCTGCTGGTTAGTTATAAGACTGCCACGATAAGCAGTATAGAGCTGAAATGAGCTTAGAAATACCGCTAAGCTGAAAATTATCCAACGCCAGAAGTTAGGAAGTTTTTTCCGATATGCGCTGCCGGTATCATATTTTTCCAAGATAGCTGTAGTATCAATTATTTCTTCAATTACGTGGGGATCAATAACTTGAGGCTCCGTAACATCATGCTCATCTTTGCTGTGAGGTTCGTTTTCCTTAGATGCCAAATGCAACTCTCCTTTCAGCAACTAAAATATAACAGGTGACACAAAAAGTTCTATATAGGAACCTCCTTCGGCAATATCCAACAGGGGTACGCGGTCATTATCCTTAAAAACTAAAGTATGATTGGCGACTACCTGTCCTACCCGTAATGGAATTACGTCAAAGGACCTATTTTCATAAATAACTTTATAATAACCGTCCTCTTTTATAAATGTAGTTGTTTCATTAGCCAATTGTTCAGGACCAACAGGCAGATTAGCACCAAACGAATCATAACGCATTTCTTTCAAAGCCATAGTAGATTTATCCTTTACAAAGAAAATTTCTTCTACCGGTTGATTGGTCACAGAATGAATGTAGTGCAGTGTAATCAGTTCATCCTTATGCAGTATTCTCTGGTACAGGGTGTCTCCCGTATCGTGGAGACGTACATTGAAGATCACATATTGGTTGGTTACATAGTACGTGCCGCCAAGCAGTATGAGTATGAGTAAAATATATATGGGAAGAGAATGAGCACCACGAGCGGTGCTCATTTCACCCTTTTTCATTTAGTCGATGCTAATGCCCTTTTCTTCATAGAACCTGGCAGCACCGGGATGGAACTTTACCGGAGCAATACCCTTAACAGCGTTCTCCAGTAAAATCTGTTCACCCCGAGCATGAGCGGCAGCAATCTGGTCTGTGTTTTCATACATTACCTTAGTCAGGTTATAGACCACATCTTCGGAGATATCATCTTGCACATAAAGCACGGCCCACTGGGATACAGTGTAAGCGGTGTCATCCTGGCCCTCGTAGGTGCCGCCGGGAATCTCGTACGGTGAGAAGGCAGGTTCCATTTCTAAAAGTTTATCCAGGCCTTCACCGGAAATGTCTACTACGGTTACCGGAGTAGAAGTAGTAATTTCCATCACATTTGCTGCCGGTACAGCCAATACGGCAAATGCAGCATCCAACTGTCCATCTTTTAGTTTGTCGGCAGCATCGGCAAAGTTGTCCTGGAACTTAGTAATGTCTTTATCCGGGTCAATACCATAAGCCTCAAGTATTCTTTCTGCTGATGCAGCGGTACCACTACCGGGAGGGCCAATAGAAACGCGCTTGCCTATCAGGTCTTCAATCTTTTCTACCCCATTGCCTTTAGGAGCAATAACCTGCATTACTTCGGGGTAAATAACACCGATAGCAGAAAAATTGGTCAGAGGTTCGGGGAAATTGTCTCCACCGTTAACAGCCTCCTGACCAGGACCGTTCATGGCCATAGCCAATTCGGTTTCATCTGTAGCCAACAGGCGGATGTTTTCAATTGATGCACCCGTAGACTGTACTGTGACTAAAACACCATCAATGTTTTCGCTCCATACTTTAGCCATAGCACCGCCCAACGGGTAATATGTCCCACCTACACCTCCGGTAGCCATAAGCAATCTAACAGGACCAGTCTGCTCGTCAACTTCGCCTTCCTGATTTTCATTCTGATTCTCCTGGCCGTCCGGTTCCTGCTGGCCGCCGCAGCCTGCCACTATCAATGACAGAGCTAACATCAAGATCAACAAACCGACAAATGTTTTTCTCATTCTTTTACCCCCTTTTTTTTTCTCTAATTTTAAATTAGAGAAATGTTCCCACCCAAGTGCAATTTCTGTCGAGTATGACCTGCACTAATGGTCAAAAAGATAGGCTTATTATTCCTTCTTCGGAAGCCGTTAGAAATCCTTCCTTATAATGAAAAAAATCCATGAACATCCTTTTCCATGATATGTTCAATTTTCAACATGTATTCAAACACATCTTTATTCGGGCACTGTATAACCCTTCATTCCCAAACCGGAATCGAGACTGCCTTTTTCTTTTCTCAGGGTGGACGTTTCTCCGTGTCCAGGGTAGATGACCAGTTCATTTGGCAAACGATAAAGCGTTTCCAGGGACTCGGCAAGTAACTGAGCATTGCCACCGGGAAAATCCGTCCTTCCCGTGCCTCCTTTAAACAGTGTGTCCCCTGTAAATAGTAGGTTACCGGTATGGAAACAAACACTGCCCGGGGAATGGCCGGGGGTTGCTATTACTTCAATTTCTATCGTACCAAAAAGTAAGAGGTCTCCATCCTGAAGTGGTTCCCAGGGGACATCGGCTGAAATTATCTGGTTAAAGTAAACAGAGAGGTTCTTTTCCGGATCTGAGAGCATTTCTGCGTCACCTGGATGTATGAGGATTTTAACACCAGGATACTCCACGTGCAACGTGGCCAGTTCTGCGATATGGTCAAAATGACCGTGGGTAAGGAGGATTGTAACCGGTTTTAGGTTTTCTCTCCTCAGGAAATGGTTTATCTCCTCTGATGCGGGATCAATGACAATTGCTTCATTCTGATGAGCCAGGATGTATGTATTCGTTTCCAGATAGCGCCCGGTTAGGGTAAAAACCTGTAAATCATTAGTTTCTCCGAATGTGCGGCAGCCACCGATGATGGCGAGCAAGCTTATTGTCAGAGTAATAATTATTTTCTTCATATCAGCTCCCCCCTGCATATCTACAACCAGTTCTCTAGTTTAAGCTGAAGAATGTTTGTAAACTGCTTATCTCGAGATGCCAATATTAAGTCATGTTGCAATGCCAGTGCCGCAATCCAAACATCATTTTCGGGTTGTGGATTTCCCTTTTCCCATAACTCTTTTTTTACCTCTCCATAATATTTAGCTGTAATTTTATCACAGGAGAGGGCAGAGAAACTAAATGAGAAATCTTCAATTACTTTTATATTTTCTACATGCCGCTTTGACTTTAAGGCACCATAATATAGTTCTCCCAGAGCAATAGTTGGGACAAAAGCCTCCTGCACTGAACCAAGATTCTTTTTGATAAGGCTATCACCCTTAAATAACCCAATTATTATATTGGTATCTAATAAATATCTACCACTCATCGATATCTACCTTTTCACAAGCCTCTTCAATGGCCTCCTGAATTTCTTTGGAACTCTTATCATCCATACATCCTAAAAAACTTAACAGACTTTTTCCCTGTACCCCCTCTGGCTTAATTAACCTATTTCTTTCTTCTTCTTCCTTTTTTGCCCTGTAAACAGTAACTAACTCCCGAAAAAATTCACTTTTTGTCATCTTCTCCTTCTTTGCATAACCAACCACTTCTTCGTATATCTCAGGGGGAACGGAAAATCCTATTACTTTTGTTGTTCTTTCACCCAATTTAACCACCTGCCTATTACTTAGTTTAACTTAGTTTAACTCACTAGAGTTGCATTAAATTTTTTTGAAAAATGAAAGCGCCTTCCCCACAACGAGCATATGTAAGTTTACACTAATTATAGAAATATATGTAAAAGGCATTTCTCGCCTGTGGCTAAAAGGACTAGAGCCGGTAAAGGGTAGTCCTCATCCACATTTTGCCAGTATGTTTACTTACAGAATTACGGGATCATAGGTCAAATCGTCCAAATGATCCGCTTCGCCGGCCATCACCTGCCTATAAGTTTCTTGAAATATCGCCTCGTAGTCCGTACTTCGTCGCCCTAAAGAACTCCGTGTCGGTTGTCGCTTTAGCTTTTTGACAAAGAATTGATACGAGAGATAAAGGCAGGTGTGGAGCAGTCTTTTTATTTCAAGCAGAGGGCCCTTGTGCCCCGTGTCAAGCTTGAGCAGCA